>DFTH01000007.1 GCA_002379425.1 Prevotella sp. UBA4217 | reverse complement strand
TCGTGCCGTATGTGAACATATCAGTTCATATTTGGCTCGCACGACTTCACCATGCTTATTCCGTTCCCAAAGAGGGGATCCATTTCGAATCTTGGCCCACTTATCCAGTTTGTGAAACCATTTGCGTTCGTTTTCGGTAAACTTGATACCATCCTTTTTCTTCTTCAAAAGCTTTTCGTAAGTTTGTTCAGATCGCTTTTCCACGCCAGTCAACACCGTTACGTACTTCTCACAAAAAGAAGGTACCGTTTCTGACAACTCATAACCAACAACCTTAACCTTATTCATAAATCATCCTAAAATCAGGCACAAAGTTACTCAAAAATTGTGAATTTTTTCGTGGAAACTCCGCAATATTCACAGGATCTTATCAGAATTGACTAATTTTGCCATTTGAATATATTCGCTTTTTACAGAAAAAGAACAAAATTAAATAATAGAGACAGATAAATAGAAGTTTAACAGATGATTAAAGATATCGTCATTGTTGGAATAGGTAGTGGTATTGGTGGAATCTGCCGATACCTGATATCACTTTTCATGAGTCAAGCACACAATGGCTTCCCATGGGGAACATTTGCGGTTAATGTTGCAGGATGTCTTCTCATTGGATTCCTATGGGGAGTCACGAGCCGTTTCCAGAACTTATCTCCATCTTTCTCTCTGTTCCTTATGGTTGGTTTTTGTGGTGGATTTACCACATTCTCAACATTCTCAAAAGAAGGACTGACTCTGCTACAAGCCGATAATTACATACTCTTCACGTTATATGCATTAGGAAGTTTGGGATTAGGCATTATAACAGTAGCATTAGGTTTTTATGCAACCAAACAAATTCCAATTTAACAGACTAAACGATGCCAAAGGAGCGTAATAAGGCAGACTCGTACCGTGAAAAGGCTTACGAGGGTGACACCAAGGCGATGAACAACCTCGGGGTCTGCTATGAGCGTGGCACTGGCGTAAAGGTCAATCTGGAAATGGCCTTCGAATGGTATATGAAGGCTGCAGAGCAGGGCGATGTCTATGGATGCTTCAATGTAGGTGAGTGTTTTTATCACGGCAAGGGCGTGGAGCAGGATGCGGAACTGGCCTTTGAGTGGTACATGAAAGCCGCAGACAAGGGTGATATGCAGTCGCAGGTCAATGTGGCCAATGCTTATTATCTGGGCAACGGCACAGAACAGGATCATCACAAGGCTTTCCTCTGGTATCGCGAGGCTGCCTTTCAAGGGCATATACTCAGTCAGAAGAATGTTGGTGCTGCCTATTGGAATGGTGATGGTGTGGAGAAGAACTTAGAGGAATGTGTATTCTGGTACGAGTTAGCGGCTAATGGTGGCGATGCCCAGGCACAGTTTGCCACAGGCTGGTTCCTGATGACAGGCACGGGTGTTCCCAAGGATGAGCGCAAGGGGCTGAAGTGGATTCACAAGGCAACCTTCCAGGGATTCCAGCCCGCCATTGACTATTGCAAAGAGCATGGATATACGTGGTATTAACGAAGACATAAGACGATGAAAAGACCGATTATCACGGAACGGATGTTCCTGTATTGGACAGACCGCGAACATCCCAACACCTGCCGCTTAACGGTCAGGATGCAGGATGCGATAGAACTGACGCTCATGCAGGAGGCGCTCCGTCAGACACAGACACGCTATCCCTACTACAGCGTGCGGCTGAAATTGACTTCCGACGAGCTCGAACGCCGTCCTATCAGGGTATCTTCTGTGGCCGACTATAGATATACTCAGAAGGTGTCATGCCGAAGTATTTCTTGAACTGGCGAGTGAAATGCTGAGGATATTCAAAGCCAAGTTGTTCAGAGGTCTCTGTAATGGTGGCTCCACTGATAAGGAACTGCTGGGCTCGCTGCATCAAGAAGCGGCGGATATAGGAGGTGGCAGAGTCGCCCGTCAGTTCGCGAATAAGATCGCCAAAGTAGTTGGGGGAAAGGAACAGTTGCTGGGCACAGAATCTTACGGTAGGAAGTCCAAACTTATGCTGGAGCCCGTTGGCATAGTAATCATGAAGCAGATGCTCGAAGCGGGACAGCAGGTCGGAGTTGGTAGATCGGGCTGAGGTGGAGAGTTGCTGGGCATAGTAACGGGCTATGAGTTCCAGTATCTGTTCTACCTGTGAGGTGACAATACGCAGCGTGTGTGCATCTTCCTCTCGTCGCAGTTCCTGACGAATCTGTTCGAGCAGGCCGACGATGCTCAGCCGTTGCTCGTCATTCATCAGAAGGGCCTCGCTGACGTTATAGGTGAAATAGGTATAGTCTCCCATGCGGCGCCCCAACTCGGTGCCGCGCAGCAGGTCGGTATCGAAGAGCAGTGCCCAGCCCTTGGTATGTATCTCCTCACCCGTATCGGTCTTACCCCCTATCTGACCGGGGGCAACGCACATCAGCGCATGGCGGTGCAGGTCATACTGCAGTTGACCGTACGACAGGTCTTCCAGTTCCTCGTCGCCGATGAACATGGCATAGACATCATAGTTGTTGAGCGAGTGGCGGCAGTGTTCCAACTCGTCGTAGTGGATGACCGAGACGAGGGGGTGCAACTCCGGTGCACCGATGTACCGTGCATAGTCATTGACGTTATGAACGCGTAGTATCCTTTCCATTTCGCTGGCAAAGATAATACTTTATTTTTAAATATTCCGTAATTTTGGTTGTTTTATCAGTAAATCGTGTAGCCACCCTGTCACGGAATTGCCGTATCTTTGCAGCCAGAAAGTTGAAGAATTGAAAAGGTAAAAATTGAAGATTATGGCAAAGATTGCATTAGGCACCTGGGCCTGGGGCGCAGGAGCATTCGGAGGAGACAAGGTATTCGGCAGCAAGACCGACGTGGAGAACCTGAAGCCCGTATTCGATGCGGCGATGAAGGCAGGACTGAGCCTGTGGGACACGGCAACGGCCTACGGCATGGGCGAATCGGAAAAGATACTCGGCTCTTTGGCTAAGGACTACAAGCGTGAGCAGGTGCAGATTTCAACCAAGTTTACCCCGCAGATCGCTGAGTTCTATGAAAATAATGTCGAGAAGATGGCCGATGCCTCCATCGAACGCATGGGTTGCGACTACATCGACATTTACTGGATCCACAACCCGATGGACGTGGAGCGCTGGACACCAGGACTGATCCCCCTGCTCAAGTCGGGCAAGGTGAAGCGCGTGGGCGTGTCAAACCATAACATCAAGGAGATTCAGCGGGCCAACGAGATACTGGCCGAGGCAGGCTTCAAGGTTTCTGCCGTGCAGAACCACTTCTCCCTGCTCTATCGTTCGTCGGAAAAGGGCGGCGTACTCGACTACTGCAAGGAGAACGGCATCGAGTTCTGGGCCTACATGGTACTGGAACAGGGCGCCCTCTCCGGTAAATACAATAAGGAGAACCCGCTGCCCGCAGAGAGCGACCGCGGCCAGAAGTACAACCCCGTGCTGCCGCAACTGGAAGCGCTGACGAACGAGATGAAGGCCATCGGCGAGAAATACGGTGCCTCATGCTCGCAGATCGGCATCGCCTGGGCTATCGCCAAGGGCACGATGCCCATCATCGGAGCCACGAAGGAGCGCCACGTCATCGAGGCTGCCGAGGCCGCCAAGATTGTGCTGACCGCCGAGGAGGTGGCCCGCCTGGAACAACTCGCTGATGCTACCGGCATCGACACCCGTGGCGGCTGGGAGCATTCGATGGAGTAAGGGGTGAAAAGGTAAAAAGGTAAAGACTGAAGATGATGGGGTTAATGATATCTTTTTTGCCTTTCCTCTCTTTGGCTCAGGGCGTGATAGATGTGCACAGCCATATCATCACCACAGAGTTCCTGTCGGCCCTCGAAGGTGAGGGGCGACTCCTCGACGAGGGATTCCCCCTGCCGAAGTATGACGCCGCGGCGCATCTGCGATGGATGGACGAGGCGAGCGTGCAGACGTCGGTGCTGACGTTGGCCGCTCCACAACCGACATCCGCTGAAGTAGTAAGGAGCACCAACGAGGCCGCCGCCCGACTGAAGCAGGCGCACGCCGGACGATTCCTATTCTGCGCCGCCCTGCCCCTGCCCGATATCGGCGCAGCCATCCGCGAGGCCGTCTATGCACTCGACACGCTGAAGGCTGACGGCATCAAGTTAGCCACGAACGTCGGGGGGCAATATCTCGGTGCACCTGAACTCGACACGCTCTTCGCCGTGCTCAACGAGCGGAGGACCGTCATCATCCTGCATCCCCACAGGCCGGAGCCGGTGAACCGTCAGGTGATGCAGCAGACACCGCTCGCCATGCAAGAGTATCTCTCGGAGACCACCCGTGCCGTGGCAAACATGATCAGCCGCAACGTGCTGGCCCGCTATCCGAACGTCAAAGTGGTGGTGCCCCACTGCGGTGCCTACCTGCCATTAGCCGTGCCGCGCATGAAGTCGCTGACGGCGGTGATGCAGAAGAACGGGATGGTGGGTGAGATAGACTACGACGCCAATCTTGCCGCCCTCTACTACGACTTGGCCGGCGCTCACTCGCCCGAGGTGATCCGCATCCTGCTCAGCATCACCACGCCCGACCATCTGCTCTACGGCTCCGACTATCCCTACGTGGCACCGCAGGTGCTCACCCAGAGCCTCGGGCGCATGAAGCAGTATCTCTCGACGGAGGCCGACCTCGCGCCGTATCGGGAGATGATCCTATGGAAGAATGCCCAACAACTATTTCAGATAAGACAATGAGAATTATTACAACCATCGTCGCCCTGCTCCTGGCAGTGGCGAACATTCAAGCACAAGAGAATATGAAAGAGAATGTCGATTTTAATGTATGGCCAAAAGGCGAACTGAATAGCGCCTATGCCCAGTATTTCATCGGTAACAGTTATCTGGCTCCGCTCGGCGGCGAGAACGGTCTGGTGAACGTCACCTTCGAGCCGCGCTGCCGCAACAACTGGCACATCCACCACAAGTCGGTGCAGGTGCTCGTCTGCGTAGCCGGCTACGGCTGGTATGTCGAGGAGGGTAAGGAACCTGTAGTACTGCGCCCAGGTGTGGTCGTGGCCATCCCTGCCGAAGCCAAGCACTGGCACGGTGCAGCCAAGGACTCATGGATGCAGCACCTGACGTATATGACGAAGGTAGAGGAAGGTGCCTCTAACGAGTGGCTGGAGCCGGTCTCGGATGCCGATTACGACAAGTTGCCCGCCAGCGGTGCGATGCTCAGTCAGACCGATGCGGAGTATATGCAGCGCTTCGAGGCCTTTGCCTACGGCGAGGTGGTGGAGCAGGTGAAGACGCGGCTCGACGACCATACCCGTTATATCTGCTATCTGGCCACGCTCTTAGGCTGTCAGGGCATCGACGCATACCGCGACCTGCTGCCCGAGGCACTCGACAAGGGTGTAACCCCTGTTGAGGTAAAGGAAATCGTCTATCAGGCTACCGCCTACTTAGGCATGGGGCGCGTCCGTCCGTTCCTCTCGGCCACGAATGAGGTGTTGACCGCCCGAGGCATCGCCCTGCCGTTGGCCTCTCAGCAGACCACCACGATGCAGAACCGCCGCGAGGCCGGCACCGAGGCACAGGTCGGTTGTTTTGGCGACTCGATGCGCGATTTCTGGAAGTCGGGCCCCGAGGACAGCCGCCATATCAACCACTGGCTGGCCGACAACTGCTTCGGCGACTACTACACCCACACGGGGTTGGATCTGAAGATGCGCGAACTGATTACCTTCTGCTTCCTTGCCGCCCAAGGCGGTTGCGAGCCGCAGTTGAAAGGCCACATCGCCGGCAACTATCACGTGGGCAACGACAAGGATATGCTCATTGCCGTCATCTCCAGCAACCTCCCCTTCATCGGCTATCCCCGCACGCTCAACGCACTGAGTTGCATCCGCAGCGTGGAGCAGCCCAAATAATCCGCTGGATTATATTCCTCGCTCCGCCCAGTCGCCTCTGTCGAGGTTGCGATAACCGATGGCCTCAGCAATGTGTTGGGATGCCACCTTTTCCGAGCCGGCCAGGTCGGCGATGGTGCGCGCCACCTTCAGGATGCGGCTGTAGGCACGGGCAGAGAGTTTCAGACGTTCCATGGCCATACGGAGCATGTCGAGGCTGTCACCATCAGGCTCAGCAAACTCGTGGAGCATACGCTCCGTCATCATGGCATTGCAGTGGATGCCTTTGAACGACTTTAACCGCTCCTCCTGTATCTTGCGGGCAGCGATGACACGCTCGCGGATGACTGCCGAAGGTTCGCCCGACTGCATCTGAGACAGTTGGGCGAAAGGCACAGCCTGTATCTCGCAGTGGATATCGATACGGTCAAGCAGGGGACCGCTGATCTTGGAAAGATAGCGGCTGATCTGACCGGGGGTACAGGTACACTGATGTGTCAGATCACCATAGTACCCGCAAGGACAGGGATTCATCGAGGCCACGAACATGAAGGAGCACGGGTATTCCACCGTGTATTTCGCACGGCTGATGGTGATTCTGCGGTCTTCGAGCGGCTGGCGCAGCACTTCAAGGGTACTCTTGCTGAACTCTGTCAGTTCGTCAAGGAAGAGTACGCCGTTGTGGGCCAGAGACACCTCCCCGGGACGGGGCTTATTAGTGCCACCCGTCAGAGCCACCTGAGAGACGGTATGATGAGGACTGCGAAAGGGACGCTGCGAGATCAGCGACGTGCCACTGGTGAGTTTGCCTGCCACGGAGTGGATCTGTGTGGTCTCCAGGCTCTCTGCCAGGGATAGTGGTGGCAGGATACTGGGCAGGCGCTTGGCCATCATCGACTTCCCGCTGCCTGGCGGACCTATCATGATGAGGTTATGTCCGCCTGCGGCAGCCACCTCCAGTGCGCGCTTCACGCTCTCCTGCCCTTTCACGTCGGCAAAGTCGAGGTCATAACTGTACTGCTGCTCGTAGAACTCCTTTCGGGTATCCACGGTCGTGGGCTCATAGTTGTCGCAGCCATTCAGGAACCCGATGACATCTACAAGGTTGTCCATTCCATAGACCTCCAGATTGTTCACCACTGCCGCCTCACGCACATTCTCCTTCGGTACCAATAGTCCCTTGAACTTCTCCTTACGCGCCCGGATGGCGACTGATAGTAGTCCGCTGACGTGCTTGAGTTTGCCGTCGAGGCCCAGTTCGCCCATCATCATATACTCGCCGAGCATACTGTCGCTGACCTTGCCGTGGGCGGCAAGGATGCCGATGGCCAGAGGCAGGTCATAGCCACTGCCCTCCTTCCGTATGTCGGCGGGACTGAGATTGATGGTGATGTCTGCCGTGGGCGGTTTCAGACCGATGTTACTAATGGCTGCACGGATACGGTCATAACTCTCCTTGACAGCCGTATCTGCCAATCCCGACAGGTGGAACAACATACCCCTTGTCAGGTTTACCTCGATGGTCACGGTCGTGGCTTCCAGGCCCATGACCTCAGCGCAAAAAGTCTTTACTAACATAGTATCAGTGGTTTTTGTTTGTTTTTCTTTGTTTCGACTTAGGCTGACTGACTGTCTCAGGGCGACTCGGGCAACAGTTCCTCAAGTTTCTTCGACAGGTCGCCGGCGTTGAGCGAGTGGGCGATGATCTTACCCTGGCTGTCGGTCACGATATTGTCTGGCACGTATGACAGCCCCGTGACGGACAAGACGGGTGTTTCCCACACCCTACCATCACAGATGGTACTCCATTTCACGGAGTCGCGCTCCACCTTCCGCCGGCAGGTCTTCACATCGGCATCCAGACAGACGCTGACAATCTTCAGGTCATCCTTGTATTTCTCACTGGCGGTAGTCAGCCGACGCTGCAAGCCAATGCTCTCATAGTTCCAACTGGCCCAGACGGAAATCACGTTCACCTTGGCATTCAGGTCTGCCGACCTCACCGTCTGCCCTTTGATGTCGGTAGCAGTGAATGCTGGCAGTCTGTCACCGACCTTCAGGGCTTTGAGCCCTTTCATCCGGCGTATCAGGTCGCCCATCCCTGGGATGGCGGGATTGGCCTTATGGATGGCCGTTGCGGCGTCTATGGCTTTCTGGTAGTCGGGCTGCGGCGACTGGATGAAGTATTTCCTCATCAGGTAGAGGGCAAACGGTGAGGAGGGATGCTCGCTGATGAATGCCGCCACCGACTTGGCCATCTCTGGCGGTGTCTGCCTACTGGTCTCCTGGCGGAAGGCTGTCATCTCCTCGTTCTCCTTCAGACCTTCTATCTTGGTCTCTCTCAGGTGGGTAGCGTCACCCTCCAGCCTGACAGATGCTCCCTTCGTGCCGAAGACAGCCAGTTCAGAGTAGTTGGGGAACACCAAGACAAAGGTGGTGGAATCTTCCAGTGGTATCTCGTAGCGGAACTGTCCTTTCACCACGGCGACGGTATCCATCTGTCGGGAGCCGTCAAAGCCATAGATATACAGTTCTCCCTGATTGAAGCCCTTGAAGGTGCCTTCCAGCAGGAATGTGTCGCGACGACCTTCGCAGGAACAGACGAGGAGCGAAAGGCACAGCACCGGCAACAGGGGCAGAATGGTCATCCGCCACCCGCACAGCAGTCTGTCGGCAAGGCTCTTGCTCATCACCTTTCGCTCCTTCTCTTATCACTTACCGATCTTCGACAACTCCAGGTCGTTGGCAGCATACTTGCCATACGAACTGTCCTTGCTGATGGCATTGCGCAGCGCCTCTGCCGCACCGGCCTTGTTGCCCATGCGGGCATAGAGGATGGCCTTCAGGTAGTCCGTCGTGGCATCGGGGTTCTTCACGTATTTCAGCGTGATGTCAGCCGAGGCATAGTTCTTGTTCATGATCTGGGCCAGGGCTGCACTGTTGGAATAGGTCTCAGCAAAGTCCTGCTCGGCCTGGGCATAGTTGCCTTTGGCAAGGTTCAGGTTGCCCAGCACCTCAGCCAGTCCGTTGGCACCCGTGGCACTGGCGATATACTGTTCTGCCGTCTTGACGTCGCCATTCTTCAGGGCGAGCATGCCGAGATTGGCAGCGGCCTCCGGCAGACTGGCGTTCACGCGCTGTGCCTTCTGGATATAGTCCTTGGCAGCGTCATAGTTGCCCTTGGCATATTCGATGGTAGCGATATTGTTGTAGGCACGGGCATCGTTGGGGTATATCTTCGTGGCCAACTGATAGATTTCCTCTGCCTCCTTGGGGTTCTCCTTCAGGGCAGCACCATAGAGGATCTCCTCAATGCTCAGTTTGGTGGCGTCGCCCTTCAACTGTTCGAGGATCTGCTCGTCGCTGCGGCCGATGGTTTCGTAGTTGATGGTCAGTCGCGAACGGCGCAACTGGGGCAGTATGCCGTCAGCCAGTTCGCGGAAGGCGGCCGAGATATTCTTGATCTGCTGCTCGCGCTCCTGCGGGTCCTTATACATCGACAGCACGCGCAGGATGATGTCCTTGTCCTGGATATTGCTGGCCTGCACGAGTTCCTGGAAACCCTCCCAGTCCTGGGCGGTATATTTGGCATCCACGGGGGCGCTCATCTTAATCTTCTTCAACTCCTGGTTCACGTACTGCTCCGACACCTGCTGGCGCTGGTTGGCCAACTTGTCGTTGATGGTGAAGCCACCGTCGGGCGAGGCGTAGGCCGATACTTCCACATTGTCGAGGTTCAGACCTTCGCGGTCGTCGTTGATCTTCTTCAGCATCTTCACGAACTCCTGCACAGAGTTGTTCTTCAGTTCGCTCTTGCGGAGGTTGGCCTGCTGGATAAGGAACTTGATATTGGCCTCCTGCTTTTTCTTCGTGATGCGCTGGTAGGCATCGGGCGACAGGGCTGCGCTGGCCGTGGTAATCGTCCGCTTATAGAGTTCCGAGGTGGCGATGATACCGTCGGCAACCTTCACCTCTGGTATGGCGACCTGCTTCGACCCTAGGCGGGCGTTGAAGGTCAGGAACATCTCCGCCTTGTTGTCACCGGCGTATGCGAAGTTGGTCTTCATCGTATAGTTGCCGCCCACGCGGTAGGATATCGTCTGGTCGTTGCCCGCCACGTTCTCTCCCTGGAAGGTAGCAGTATTGCCCTGCACCACCTGCCCGTTCGAGTAGCGCAATTCCGGGATGATGGTCACCACGGCCTTCCTTTTCATGTACTTCTCAGGGAAGTGTCCATTGATGGTTGCAGGTACGGTCCCTGCCTGGGTCTCCAGCGGGTTGGGGGTCACAGTGAAGTTGTCTGCTGAGAGCGCCCCGAGTTTGGAGCACGAGGAAAGAAGCATCAGAGATGCGGCAGACAGTAGGAGATAGTTCTTTATGTGCATATATGCTAAGTATTATTTCTGCTTCGTGTTATAGTATTAGTGCCGCGAGCGGGACTCGAACCCGCACGACCGTTTCGGGTCAAGGGATTTTAAGTCCCTCGTGTCTACCAATTCCACCATTGCGGCTGCCTCACTGCAAGGGCTTTCGCCCATTGCGGATGCAAAGATAGTGCTAATTCTTGGAACTGCCAAACATTTTCCAATTATTTTAACCTTTTAACCATTCTATGCGCCATATCCGGTGTGAGCCCGTCCGTGGTGCGCGCGAATCTACAGAGCCTCAAGCATGCGCTTGATGACAACGGAACAGGATATCTCGCGGTTGGCGGCCTCTGGTATGACGAGGGAATTAGCCGACTCGATGACGTCATCCGTCACGATGAGGTTGCGTCGCACGGGCAGGCAGTGCATGAACTTACCGTTGTTCGTCCACGACATGTGCTCGGTATCAACCGTCCACGACATGTCCTTCGAGGTGATCTTACCATAGTCGGCAGGATTGGTTACACCAGGGTTCGACCAGTTCTTGGCGTAGATGAAGTCGGCACCCTCGAAGGCTTTCTTCTGATCATACTCCACACGGGCGTTGCCCACGAACTTAGGATCGAGTTCATAGCCCTCTGGATGGGTGATGACGAGATCCACATCCGGGGCAGCATTCATCCACTGGGCAAACGAGTTGGGCACGGCCTGTGGCAAGGCACGACAGTGGGGTGCCCAGGTGAGCACGACCTTCGGGCGCTCCACTACCTTATGCTCCTCGATAGTGATGAGGTCGGCAAAGGCCTGAAGGGGATGGACGGTGGCCGTCTCCATGGCAAACACTGGGCGACCAGAGTATCTGATGAACTGCTGGAGCACCGTTTCGGCATAGTCATATTCGCGGTCGGTAAGTCCTGCGAAAGAGCGTACGCCGATCAGGTCGCAGTAGCACCCCATCACAGGGATGGCCTCAAGCAGATGCTCACTCTTGTCGCCATCCATGATGACACCGCGCTCCGTCTCCAGTTTCCAGGCACCGGCATTCACGTCGAGCACGATGACGTTCATGCCCAGGTTCATGGCAGCCTTCTGGGTGGAGAGACGGGTACGGAGGGAGTTATTGAAGAAGATCATCATCAGGGTCTTGTTCTTGCCCAGATGCTGATACTTATAGCGGTCGTTCTTAATCTCCTGTGCTTCGGCGAGTGCTTGACGGAGGTCGCCGATATCCTCCACATTAATAAAACTCTTCATATCCTTCAATTTTTCAATCCTTCAATTCTTCAATTCTTCAATCCTTCAATTCTTCAATTCTTCAACCCTCTACCGGTAGCGTCATGACAAATCGGGCCCCGCCTGTATAGGTGGTGTCGAGAGTGATGTCACCGCCCAGACGACGGGCAATACTACGGGCAACGGCCAGTCCGATACCCGTACCGTCGTAGTACTCATCAAGTTGTACGAACTCCTCGAAGACATGTTCCGCCTGGTCGGCAGGGATGCCGATACCTGTATCCTCGACGACGAAAGCCATCGCCTCAGGCTGCCGCCTGACGATCAGTCTGACGGTGCCCTTCTGTGTGAACTTCTGGGCATTATCGAGCAGGAGCGTCAGGGCGCGGATGGCATAGCGGCGATTGGTCACCAACGGGACGGTGGCCGGCACGCGCTCGAACAGTTGTTCAAAGTGGATATGCACGGCCTGACAGATGGAGGAGTCTTCGACCGCCTGCGTGGCAATCTCACCCACGACGACATGGTCTGTGCGCTGGATGACGGTCTGGCTGGAGGCCTCCGACAGTTCCAGCATCTTATTCACGAGGTCCGTGATGCGGTGGGAGTTCTCCGATATACGGTGCTGGATATCTTTCTTCTCGTCTGCGCTCAACTGCTCGCTATCCTGGTCAGTGATGACCTGTGTGAACCCATTCAGGATGTTCAGGGGGGTACGTATCTCGTGGGAGATCTGCTGGATGAAGTCGGCCTTCATGCGAGAGGATTCCTCTGCACGGGCATTGGCCACGGTGAGTTCCTCGTTCTTGCGCTTCAGTTCCTCGTTCATCGCCGTCAGTTGCTTGGCATTCTTGTTCTTATGGTAGGCAAAGAAGGCAAAGAACAGCAGCAGGAGTGCCAGTGCGATGAGCACGACCAGGATGCGCTGCTGCGCCAGCAGGCTTGCCTGTTCTGCGATCTTGGCCTCTTTCTCCTGTGTCTCATAGATGATCGCCAGTTCGGCAGCATTATGTTTCCGCTCGTATTCACCGATGGAGTCCACCGACTCTGCCATGCGTTGTGCTATACGAAGTGCCTGGTCCTTCCGTCCTGATTTCTGGTAGGCATTGAAGAACCGCACGAGATAGTTTTTCAGGTAATACATGGACTTTGGCATGGCCCACGAGATGGCCAGGGAGTCGAGTTTGGGCGACAAGTCGGCCAGGTCGTTCCATCGCTCTGCGATCTCCAGGTACTCGGCATTATCGACGATGCCGATGTTGGACTTGGAGTAGTCGGACTTCAAGAACTCCTTGTAGATCTTGTCTGCCTCTTTGCGCTGACCAGTCTTGACGAGCACGATGGCCCTATGAGTATTCAGACTACCGATGTATTCTTCTGCCGTCCGCTTCGGACAGTCGGGGGATTCTACCAGTCGGTTGATGGCCTCTTCGGCAGCAACCACCCACTTCTCTCCTTTCTCAAAGTTCTCGGTAGTGGTATAGGCATCCATGATATTGTAAGCCACCCGAGCCCAAGAGTAGATATGGTCGTACTTCCCTGTCTGCGAAGCCAGCCGCTTCAGGGTGTTATAGGCATGGGTGAAGTTCTTCTCCGCCTCCTCGACACGTCCCAGTTGCATCTGGCAATAGCCGATGTCATGCAGGAGGATGGCCTTCCACTCCTGACCGGCTTCTGTATCATCATCCTTGGCGACGGCATAGCCCTCTGTGGCAGTGGCAAGGGAACCTTGCTGGTCGCCCTTGATGGTAAGAATGGTCGAGAGTTGGTCGTAGGCGAAGTACCACAGCGACGGACGCTCGCGCAGCAGTTCTTTGGTGGCCAGTGCCTTCTTATAATAGAGTTCGGCACTCAGTTGCTGTCCCAACTTATAATGGATCTGCGCCCGGTAGAAGTTGATCTTCGTGTCATAGAGGGCACGGACATCTTCCAGGCTATCCACGATGAGCAATGCATAGTTATAGTCACTGTCCATGGCGGCATAGACCAGCGAATCATTATAGTCCAGTTGCTCTACAGTCAGTCTGCGGCTCTTGGAGCCATGATGGCACGAGACAGTCAGGAGCACGGTGAATACCCAAAGGATCAGGGTGATGAAGGCATGTCTTCTTGGTATCATCTACTGGTGATTCATATTATGATCTGATCTGTCCCTCGCCCTCGATGAGCCACTTGTATGTACAAATCTCCTCCAGGGCCATGGGACCGCGTGGACCCAGTTTCTGCGTCGATATGCCTATCTCGGCTCCGAGGCCGAACTGGGCACCGTCGGTAAAGGAGGTGGGAGCGTTCCAATAGACGCAGGCTGCATCGACATGGGTCTGGAACTTTCGGGCAGTGGCTTCATCGTCCGTGATGATGGCCTCACTGTGGCCGGAGCCGTTCTTGTCGATATGCGCCAGGGCCTCATCGAGTGAGCCGACGGTCTTGATGGCCATCTTATAGTCCATGAACTCCGTGCCGAAACTCTCTTCCGTGGCATGCTCCAGATAGGGGTATTTGCCTTCGAGGGCTACATAGGCCTGATCGTCGGCATAGATGATAACGTGGGATAGCCGTACTAGTTCTACTAGTTCTCCTAGGTCGGCTAGTCGATCCTGATGAACCAGCAGGCAGTCGAGGGCATTGCAGACTGACACGCGGCGCGTCTTGGCATTGTTGATGATGGCCTTTCCCATCTCCAGGTTGCCGTCCTTGTCGAAGTAGGTATTCACCACACCGGCCCCCGTCTCGATGACAGGTACGCGGGCTGTATCACGGACGAAGTCGATGAGCCGCCGTCCGCCTCGGGGGATGCAGAGGTCGATATAGCCCACGGCATTCAGCATCTCGCCCGTAGCCTCATGGGTGGCAGGCAAGAGGGCCACGACATCTTTAAGTGAAGAGTGAAGATTGAAGAGTGAAGAATACTTTTCCAGTACCTCGTGGATGAGGGCCACCTCCTCACGGTTGGAACAGTCGGCATCCTTGCCGCCTTTCAGCACACAGGCGTTACCACTCTTGAAGCAGAGGGAGAACACATCGAAGGTGACGTTAGGACGAGCCTCGTAGATCATGCCAATAACCCCGAAAGGTACGGAGACGCGGCAGAGCCGTAGCCCGTTGGGCAGTGTCTTCTGCTTGGTGACATGTCCGAGCGGCGAGGGCAGCGTGGCCACATTGCGCATATCGGCGGCGATACCCTCCAGCCGGCTCCCCGTCAGTTGCAGCCGGTCGTAGAGAGGATTAGACTTATCCATCTTGGCCAAGTCCTGGCCGTTGGCCTTCAGGATGCGCTCCTGACTGGCAATGATGGCATCTGCCACGGCATTCAGAATCTCGTTCCGTTGCCCGTCGCTCAACAGGGCAAGGCTCTTGCTGGCCTTCTTGACGCTTTCAAAAGTATCTTTCAGTTGCATGTTCTTATTTATTATTTGTCCTGTGGTCCGCTGCTATATTAAGAACTCCGTATGTGGGGTCTCCTGTGGCCGCTCCACCAGGTCGGTGAGGATGTTCTCACGCTCTCCATTGGCAATGATCACGCGGATGCCTCCCCTGGACACTTTGCTGGCCGTGGTGTATTTCGAGTGCATGCCGCCACGCCCGAAGGCACTCTTCTCCGGCCGGATATACTCGCTGAGGTCACGCCCGGGAGCCACCTCGCGGATGAGTTCTGCATGAGGATCATCGGGATGGGTGGTGAAGATACCGTCGATGTTCGACAGCAGGATAAGCGTCTCGGCCTCCATCATCTGTGCTATC
Organism: Prevotella sp. UBA4217; assembly: GCA_002379425.1. Taxonomy (GTDB): domain Bacteria; phylum Bacteroidota; class Bacteroidia; order Bacteroidales; family Bacteroidaceae; genus Prevotella. The sequence continues at coordinate 31,297 of DFTH01000007.1, read as the reverse complement.
AGGCCAGACAGTTCATCGTTATCAGTGAACATCAACTCGGTGACACTCACCGTGTCGTTCTCATTGACGATGGGCAGCACATCATTCTCCAGCATCACCTTCATGCAGGCCTGCTGGTTGCGATACTGCTCCCCCGGGTCGAAGTTCTCCTTCATCGTGAGCACCTGTCCCACATGGATGCCGAACTCACGGAAGAGGTCATAGTAGAGCCCTATGAGTTTCACCTGTCCGACAGCCGAGAAAAGTTGTCGCTGCTCCACGGAGTCGAGGGAGTGATCGACCGTCAGTTCCCGTCGGCCACAGGCGACGGCACCCGAGGAGACGAGGATCACCTCGTAGTCATGCCGGCGCAGCCAGGCGATCTGATCGACCAGCGACGACATGCGGGTCACGTCGAGTTTACCATCCTTCCTCGTCAGTACATTCGATCCGACCTTTACAACAATCCTCTTCTTCACGGCAGTGGCAATTTCGTTACTTTTCACTTTTCACTTTATCCTGATTGCGTATTTCCACACGGCGGATCTTGCCGCTGATGGTCTTCGGCAGTTCATCGACGAACTCCACGATACGCGGATACTTATAAGGAGCCGTCACTTTCTTGACGTGCTGCTGCAGTTCCTTGATGAGATCGTCGCCAGCCTTGTCCTTCCACTCCTTGCCGAGCACGACGGTAGCCTTCACCACCATGCCACGGATATCGTCGGGCACACCGGTGATGGCGCACTCCACGACGGCAGGATGGGTCATCAGGGCCGACTCCACCTCAAACGGGCCGATGCGGTAGCCGCTGGACTTGATCACGTCGTCGATACGGCCCTCAAACCAGTAGTAGCCGTCTTCGTCGCGCCAGGCCATGTCGCCCGTATGGTAGAGTCCGTCGTGCCAGGCCTCGCGGGTCTTCTCCTCGTCGCGGTAGTAGCCCTTGAACAGACCGACAGGCTTCTTATCGCCCACACGGACGACGATCTCTCCCTTCTCACCATCCTCGCACGAGGAACCGTCAGGACGTACGAGGTCGATGTCGTACTGAGCGTTGGGGATACCCATCGATCCCGGTTTCGGCTGCATCCAGGGGAAGGTGCCAAGGGTCATCGTGGTCTCCGTCTGTCCGAAGCCTTCCATCATCTTGATGCCCGTCTTCTCGTAGAACTTGTCGAAGACGGCGGGGTTCAGGGCCTCGCCTGCCGTACAGCAGTATTCGAGAGAAGAGAGATCATACTTCGACAGATCCTCACGTATCATAAAGCGGTAGATTGTCGGAGGCGCACAGAAACTCGTCACATGGTACTTCTCCATCTGCCGCAACAGCGTATCGGCATTGAACTTCTCGTGGTCGAACACAAATACCGTTGCACCAGCGAACCACTGTCCGTAGAACTTACCCCACACAGCCTTGCCCCAGCCTGTGTCAGCCACGGTGAGGTGCAGACTGCCTGGGTGCAGATTGTGCCAGAACACGCCTGTAGTCAAGTGCCCCATGGCATAGAGATAGTCATGGGCCACCATCTTCGGCTCACCACTGGTACCACTGGTGAAGTACATGATCATCGTGTCGTCATTGCTGTTGACAAATGCCGGTCTCACGAACTTCGGGGCCTGCTTCCATTCCGACTGCCAGTCGTGGTAAAGAGTATCCCTAGTATGACTAGTCTCCCTAGTATGACTAGCATCACCTACAACAATCACTGTCTTCAGTGTCGGACTCTCTGGCACGGCCTGACCGATCTGCTCAGTGACGTAGTTGTCATCGACGCAGATGATCGCCTTCACGGAGGCACGGTTGTTGCGATAGATGATATCTTTCTTCGTGAGCATGTGGGTGGCAGGAATCACCACGGCACCAATCTTGCAGAGTGCCAGCATCACCACCCACCACTCATAGCGGCGCTTCAGGATAAGCATCACAGGATCGTTCTTGCCGATGCCCAGGGACATCAGATAGGAGGCGGCCTGGTCGGTCTGCCCCTTCAGTTCACCGAAAGTGGTGCGTATCTCCTCTCCCTGGTCGTTTGTCCAGAGGATAGCCAGTTTCTCAGGGGCCTCCTCTGCCCACGCATCCATCACGTCGTAGGCGAAGTTGAAGTTCTCAGGGATGATGAACTCCAGGTTCTTGTTGTAATCCTCTACAGACTCGAAATGCGTCTGCTTTAAAAATCTTTCTACCATAGTCTAGTCTTATTCTACTGTGAATGCTAAGAATTTTACGGCCTTGTCACCAACAGCCAGCATGCCGTGGGGCTTGGTGGAGTCGAAATAGATGGAGTCGCCTTCCTCCAGGATGATGGTCTTGCCACCGATATACAGTTCCATCTTGCCTTCGAGTACGAGGTTGAACTCCTGGCCTGCATGGGTGTTCTTATAGATGGTACGGGCTCCCGGCTTGGGTTCTACCGTTACGATGAAGACATCGGCCTTGTGGTTCACGAAACCGCTCACAAGACTCTGATATTTGTAGGCTTTCGTGCGCTCCACCGACATACCCTGTCCCTTGCGCACCACGAAGTACGACTTCATGTGTGGGGCCTCGGCAAACATCAGTTCCTCAGCGGAAATACCGTACTTGTGGGCTATCTTCATCAGATTGGAGATGGTAATATCCACTTCTCCAGCCTCAATTTTCTCATACTTGTCGAGCGTGATGCCGACGGTGTCGGCCACCTCCTGTGCCGACAGATCCAGCACGTCGCGAAGCCCCTTCAGGCGCTCACCAATTTGCTTCAGTTGTTCATCCATAATAGTTTATGTTTAATTTTTGGTTGCAAAATTACTGAAAAACAACGAAACACCAAAGAAAATGACTATTTTTTTTGGTGCTTCATCATGTCAGAACCTGTCAGGAGGCTATTGTCCTACTGCCTGACGGTACTCAAGCAACTTATTCTGGTAGCCGGCGTATGCGTCGGCATATTTGTCGCACGACTGTTGGTAGGACTCCTCCACATCGTTCCAGGCTTTCTGCATCCGGATCTTCAGGAGTGCGGCATTGTCGGATGCATGACCCCCATACAACTTAGACACCAATAAAAAGAGGCTCGGTCATTGCGAGCCTCTTTCCTGTTTATTTAAGATAGGTATATCTGTAGTCTGTCGGTGAGACGAGCGTCTCCTTGACGACGCGCGGGATGATCCAGCGGATCAGGTTGAACTCGCCACCAGCCTTGTCGTTCGTACCACTGGCACGTGCGCCTCCGAAGGGCTGCATACCCACCACGGCACCTGTCGGCTTGTCGTTGATATAGAAGTTGCCGGCAGCATAACTGAGTTGTTCCGTAATCTTCTCCACAGCCATGCGGTCCTGTCCAAAGACGGCACCCGTCAGTCCGTAGGGGGAAGTCTCGTCGCAGAGTTTCACAGTCTCCTCCACCTTGTCGTCGTCATACGGATAGACCGTGATGATCGGGCCGAAGATCTCCTCTTCCATCGACTTGAAGTTGGGGTTGGTCGTCTCAATGACTGTGGGCTCCACGAACCATCCCTTCGACTTGTCGCACTTGCCGCCGACCACGATCTTGGCATCAGCAGCCTGCTCGGCATAGTCGATATAACTCTTGCACTTGTCGAACGAGGCCTCGTCGATGACGGCATTGATGAAGTTCGAGGGATCCTTCACGTCGCCCATCTTCACCTCTGCACACATCTTCTTGATGTCCTCCAGCACGTCGGGCCACAGGCTCTTCGGGATATACATACGACTGGCGGCGGAGCACTTCTGTCCCTGGAACTCGAAGGCACCGCAGAAGGCGGCTGTAGCCACGGCCTTCTTGTCGGCAGAGGGGTGCACGAAGATAAAGTCCTTACCGCCTGTCTCACCCACGAGTCGCGGATAGGAGATATACTTGTCGAGGTTTGAGCAGGCCTGCTGCCAGAGGCTCTTGAATGTAGCCGTAGAGCCTGTGAAGTGGATGCCTGCAAAGTATTTCGACTGGGTAGCGACCTCACCGATGAGAGCACCGCTGCCGGGCAGGAAGTTCACCACGCCGTCGGGCAGTCCTGCCTCCTTGTAGAGTTGCATCAGATAGTAGTTGGAGAGCAAGGCCGTGGTAGAGGGTTTCCACAGGGCGACATTACCCATCAGCACTGGTGTCATGCAGAGGTTGGAGGCGATCGACGTGAAGTTGAACGGTGTCACGGCGAGCACAAAGCCCTCCAGCGGACGATACTCCGTATGGTTCAGTTGACCGTTACCATCCTTCGGCTGCATCTGGTAGATCTTCGAGGCATAGTGCACGTTGTAGCGGAAGAAGTCGATGGTCTCACAGGCGGAGTCGATCTCTGCCTGGTAGATGTTCTTGCTCTGGCCCAGCATACAGGCGGCATTCATGATGGGACGGTACTTCGTGGCCAGCAGTTCAGCCATCTTCATCACGATGGCGGCACGTGTGGTCCACGGGGTGCGGCTCCATTCTTTCCAAGCCTCCATGGCAGCCTCGACAGCCATCTCCACCTCCTTCTTGCCCACCTTGTGATAAGTGGCGAGCACGTGGTTGTGGTCATGCGGACAAGTCACCTTGCCGGTGTCACCCGTACGGATCTCCTTACCACCGATGATGATGGGGATGTCAACCACCAGATTACTCTGGCGCTCCAGTTCCTTTTCAAGTGCGACACGTTCTGGCGATCCTGCCAGATAAGCCTTCACCGGCTCGTTGGCTGGCGTAGGGAAAGAGATAATAGCGTTGTTCATAATTATTGGTGTTTAGTAGTTTAAAATATCTTTCAGTTATTTCAGACCGGCCTTCAGCCCACGGATGACGGCCGACGTGAATCCGGCCCGCTCCATCTCGTTGAGTCCCTTGATAGACACGCCTTCTGGCGTGGTCACCAGGTCGATGGCAGCCTCCGGATGCAGACCGGTAGCGGCCAACAGTTCAACGGCTCCCTTCAGGGTCTGCATCACGATCTTCTGGGCATCGTTGGCCTTGAAGCCAAGTTCCACGCCACCCTCCGAGGCAGCACGGATATAGCGCATAGCGTATGCGATGCCACAGGAGGCCAGTGTCGTGCCTGCTGCCAGGTGCTTCTCGTCGGTGAGCAGCGTGTCGCCCATCTTATTGTAGATATCGACGACTGTCTGCGTCTGCTTCTCCGAGGCGTTGATGGGGGCGATGAAGGTCATCGACTCCAGTTGGGCGATGGCAATATTCGGGATGACGAGGAACAACGGGGGGCAGTTCAGGCTCAGCCACTTCTTGATGCTGTCCGACGAGACACCGGCGGCCACCACGATGAGCAACTGTCTCTGGGGGTTCAGCACACTCTTGATTCCCCTGAGCACCGTCTCCACCAGCCAGGGCTTCACCACCACGCACACGATGTCGGCATCTTTGGCGGCCTTCAGGTTCTCCTGCGTCGTCTTGACACCTGTCTTGGCAAACTTCTTGAGGGCCTCCGGGTTGGGATCACTGACGGTGATATCCTCGTTCTTGAAATAGTCGCTCTTGATGAGTCCCTCTACGGTGGTGCCGCCCATGGCACCTGCTCCGATTACTGCTATCTTCATAATGTCTTCTTTAGTTTTTCGATGAATAGGTCGGCCTCTGCCTTCGACAGACAGAGTGGCGGCAGGAGGCGCAGGATGTTCGTCCCTGCACAGCCCGTGAAACAGTGCTCCTGAAAGATCAGCGGCTGTCGCACGTCCTTATGGGGAATGTCCAGGTCGATGCCGATCATCAGACCGCGGCCACGCACGTCGGTGATGTGGCTGCTGCCCTTCGACTTCAATTCTTCCGTCCTCAGATCCTTCAATGCTCCAATAAGGTACTCGCCTACCTCATGGGCGTTCTCCACCAGATGCTCCTCCTCGAACACGTCGAGCACGGCCAGGGCTGCGGCACAGGCCAGGTGATTGCCACCGAAGGTCGTACCAAGTTGTCCATAGACGGGCTTGAACTCTGGCGAGATCAGCACACCACCCATCGGGAAGCCGTTGGCGATGCCCTTGGCCACGGTGATGATGTCAGGACGGATGCCCAGCCACTGGTGGGCGAAGAACTTGCCGCTCCGTCCGTAGCCGCACTGTATCTCGTCGCAGATCAGGATGGCGCCGTACTTCTTACAGGCGGCAGCCAGCCCCTGCGCGAACGCCTCCGTAGCGAGTTTGATGCCGCCCACGCCCTGGATGCACTCCAGGATCACGGCACAGACGTCGCCCTTGGCCAGTTCGGCCTCCCAGGCGGGCAGGTCGTTCAATGGCAGATAGGTCACATGACCGTTATCGTTGATCGGAGCGATAATCTTGGGGTTGTTGGTCACCTCGACAGCCAGGGAGGTACGGCCGTGGAATGCCTTCTCGGCACTGAGCACACGGGTGCGGCCATTGGTAAACGAGGCGAGTTTCAGGGCATTCTCGTTAGCCTCGGCACCCGAGTTGATCAGGAACAACTGGTAGTCGTCGTAGCCACAGATCCTGCCAAGGCGCTCTGCCAGTTCCACCTGCAACTTGTTGACGACGGAATTGGAGTAGAATCCCAGTCTGCTTACCTGCTCCGTCACTTTTTCTATATAGTGCGGATGCGAATGCCCGATGCTGATCACGGCATGTCCGCCATAGAGGTCGAGGTATTCCTGCCCCTTGTCATCCCATACTTTACAACCTTTGCCCCTGACGATGTTCACGTCGAAGAGTGGATATACATCGAATAGTTTCATTTTCGTCTCTTGCTTAAAATCGGATGCAAAGATACGAACTATTTACGTAACTTCCAAATCTTTTCCTGCTTTTTCTGTAGTTATCACATCAAGGTCAGTCACAGGGTCACACGGTGCTTGGCACCGTGTAACCTAGGTTCTTTTGTGTCCTTTTTACATATTGTACGCCAGCACGGCGCGAACGATTTGGTATGGGCGGGAAGCCCGAAGTACCCCATGACTATTTGAGATAGGACAATATATAGCGGGGTGACTGGAAGAAGAGACCGGTCTTTGCGTCGGACAGTTTTTCGTAGATGGGCGAGGTATATACTCGATCGATGGCCTCTTCCAAGGTATGGCCTTGCTCCTCGGTGAGGATCTGAATCATGCGGGCGGTGACCTGCTCTTTCAGGCGCTTGAATTCCTGCGGTGTAACGTTTGGCTCAGTCATATCTTCGAGAGTTTTGAAATGGCACGCTCGGTGCCGAAGTAGTACTGGAAGGTGATACCCTTCATATATTTCAGATTTTGGAGAAACTGGTCAAGGGTGATGTCGCCAGCCTCGTATTTGCCGATCTGCACACCCACGCGGTCGTTGGCTATCGGCCCATAGACAATGTCGTAGTCGTGGGCGGAGTCAATACTGCGATTATTGCGGTTGAGAAAGATGAAGTCGGCCCATTCGCGGGTATAGCCCTCGAAAGTGAGTACACGCAACTCACCAGATGTAAGCACCTGCTCGTCGAAGAGATAAGTGTTCAGGACAGGTGTACCACCCTCGGTAAGCGCCTTGAACTCGCCCATGCGCCACGCCTGTTGCTGGTCGGCTGAGAGATAGAAGCCTCGACCAAAATCCTTGTTCGGACGCGATTTCTGCAGGTCGATACGGTCGATGTCCGTCGTGGAGCCGTGGTAGAGTTTCAGCATAACTCACCTCCTTTCCTGTGGCAATAGGTACTCATGCTCTGCACCATGTCGTCCATCGGCTGGGTGTGCATCACGTCGTAGAAGTCGTGCGCCACCTTGATGGCTCCGTAGCGGCTCAGGTAGCGGTAGGCCTCAGCATCGGTCATATTGTAGTGACTGGCGAAGGCTGCAATGAGTAACACGATATATTCGGATATGTCCTTGATACTAAACATACAATTAACTGTTTCGCTGCAAAGGTACGAACTATTTACGTAATTTCCAAATCTTTTCCTGCTTTTTCTGTAGTTATCACATCAAGGTCAGTCCCATAGTGCCAAGTCCCTCTGATCTCATCCTCCTGATCTTTTCAAAAACTTAAAGATTTTATTGCATACACTGCATACACTAAGCCATAATAAACTGTTTTTCAGCGACTTATTCGGTGTATGCAAATTTATTTAGTGTATGCAACAAACCAAAAGCCGAAACTACGCAGGTAAAGAGATGATACAGCAACTGGCCAAGACCTACAGCAACGGAGAAGAGCCTCAAAGGAAACGTCCCAAGCCCTGGGACGAATCTACGGAGCCACTCTTCGAAGCCAAAGGGCTGCATGGGAAACCAAAAGGGCAACTCTACAAACGTCCCAGGGCCTGGGACAAAACCCGAGATCAGGGGGGCAGTACCTGGTAAGAGAGTTGCATACACCAAATAAAGTTGCATACACTAAGTAAACGCCTGACAGCCAACTGTTTATACCTTAGTGTATGCAGTGTATGCAAGAAAATTAAAAAAAACGTCCCCTTGTTAGCGTTGTCAAGAACACGGGGTCTGGGGGCTGCCTATTTCCTGATGCTCTGCTTCAGCTTCAGAATGCGACGCACGCTCTCGTCAATGCGTTGCTCTGTGATTTCACCGACTTCCACAGCCTTGACCACCGCGTCGAAAGCCTCCGTGAACACCTGCGGGCCGAGCACGATGTCAACACCGGCCTTGATACAGCCCACGGCAGCCTCGCCATTGGTGTACTGCTGGGTGATGGCTCCCATCTCCATCGCGTCGGCGATGATGAGATTCTGATAGCCCAGTTCACGGCGCAGTTTGTCTTGCAGGATGACCGATGACATCGTGGCAGGAATGTTAGAGCCCGTCACGTTGGGCGTACCGATGTGAGCCGTCATAATGAGTTGGCAGCCCCACTGGATGCCCGCCTTGAAGGTCACCATCTCGCACGAGAGCATCTCCTCCCACGTCTTCTGTGAACTGGCATAGCCGAAGTGCGTGTCAGCCTTCGTGTCGCCGTGACCAGGGAAGTGCTTAATACAGCCCGTAACACCGGCATTCTTCGGGTCGCCAGTAGCACCGATGGCCCCCATCGACTCGTAGGTCTTCACATGGAAATTGCTGTTGCGTCCGATGCGAGACACACGTCAGTTCCAGGCGCGGAGGACACTGCCGTCGAAGGCTGCCATATAGCGAAGGAGTTCCTTCCTCCCGGATGGTCCATTGGCCACCACCCCGTTATTGACATCGTAGGAACGGTCGCACTTGGCACAGTGCAGTTGCTGGCCGTTGTTCTGCCAGGTGAGGGGATAACTGGTGCCATTGTAGTCAGCCAGACAGTTGGGGCACTGGCCGTCGTAGGCCACGAGTATATTGTCGTAACTGTTGGTGCCGATGATGATACAGTCGCCAGCCCCGAGAGAGAAACTGATCTGGCTCTCCCTGGCGGTGGTGAGGGCGACATCCTCCGTGGCACCATCGTAGTTGCGGGTAGTCTTCAGGTGGCGGATGCCGTCGGCAGCGACGTAGGTCTGCACCTTGGAGAAATGGCCGCTGTTCCCCAGGATGCCCGTCAACTGACAAGGCAGGGGATGGAGCGTCGTATCGAAGATAAAGGTACAGCGATAGGCGCGGCTGATGCTGTCGTCGGCCGTACAGGCCATCAGCAGCGCACAGAGCAGGCCCGTCAGTATCCGTCTCATGCCAGCAGGGCTTTTTCGGCCTCCGTCATACGCTCGAAGTGGAAGCCGTCAAGGGTGTGCTGCATGAGCGCCCCTATCTGGTCGTTGCAGAGGTTGCCGATGGAGCCTTCGTGGGTGTGGTGGATCTCCTTGTCGGCATGGAACTGGCCCGCCTCGATGTCGAGGCCCACCTTCTTGTAGGCATCGCGGAACGGCATGCCGCTGGCCGCCAGGCGGTTCACCTCCTCGACGGAGAACATCGGGTCGTACATCGGGTTGTCGAGGATATGCTCGTTGACCTCTATCTTGTTGATGATGTAGGCAGCCATCTCCAGACAGTCCTTCAGTTCGCCGAAGGCGGGTAAAAAGACCTCCTTGATGATCTGCAGGTCGCGGAAGTAGCCCACGGGCAGGTTGTTCATGATGAGCGTCACCTGCTGCGGCAGGCTCTGCAGTTTGTTCGACTTGGCACGGATGAGTTCGAACACGTCGGGGTTCTTCTTGTGCGGCATGATCGAGGAGCCCGTGGTGCACTCCTTCGGCAACTTGACAAAGGAGAAGTTCTGCGAGTTGAACAGGCAGGCGTCGAAGGCCAGTTTGGCGAGCGTGCCGGCGATGGTGGCGATGGCGAAGCCCACGTTGCGCTCCATCTTGCCGCGCCCCATCTGGGCATAGACCACGTTATAGTCCATCGAGTCGAAGCCGAGCAGTTCGGTGGTCATCGTGCGGTTCAGGGGGAACGACGAGCCATAGCCGGCAGCCGAGCCGAGCGGGTTGCGGTTGGTCATCTTATAGGCAGCCTGCAAGAAGAGCATATCGTCGCAGAGGCTCTCGGCGTAGGCCCCGAACCAGAGGCCGAAACTCGAGGGCATGGCAATCTGCAGATGCGTGTAGCCTGGCATGAGCACGTCCTTATACTGATTGCTCTTCTGGATGAGTTCATCGAAGAGGCTCTTCACCTCATGGGCGATCTCCATCAGTTCGTGGCGCGTGAAGAGTTTCAGATCGACCAGCACCTGGTCGTTGCGCGAGCGGCCCGAGTGTATCTTCTTGCCCATGTCGCCCAGTTTGCGCGTGAGCAGCATCTCCACCTGTGAGTGCACATCCTCCACATCGTCCTCGATGACGAACTCACCGCGCTCGGCCAACTGGTAGATATGCTTCAGTTCGGCCAGCAACTGCGCCAACTCATCCTTCTCCAGCAGGCCGATGCTCTGGAGCATGGTGATGTGGGCCATGGAGCCCAGCACGTCGTACTTCGCCAGATAGAGGTCCATCTCACGGTCACGGCCCACGGTGAACCGCTCTATCTCCTTGTTGATCTCAAAGTTCTTTTCCCAAAGTTTCATGTTCTTTAAGTGAAGAGTGAAGAGTGAAGAGTGAAGAATTTGCTACCGCGGTCCTTCAAACCTCAGAGTCCACTCATTTTAATTGGTTATTCTTCTTCGTTGTTTTAATCGATGACACAAGTAGTGCTATGACTTCACTGCAATCTGCTGCCATGCTCTCGAATCCTTTGTCATCCAAGACCTGAGTATCGTGCAACAGATTTAGCCAGTTCATCGTCTCGTTGGCTTCTTTCAATGCTATGTGAAGTTTCGAAATAAAGTCTGAAGGGCTTTGCGCAAATTCCGATTCATGGACATTGGCAGAGATGGAGGTTCCCGAACGTAGTATCTGCTTATAGACAGTTTGTAACTTCCAGTCACTGTCCGTAAAATGCAAGAACATATTCACAATTCGTACGGCAAAAGCATAACTTTTAGTATGCAGTGGACCTCCCTCTCTCCTATAGTTAATCATCTGGCGGCAGCAGATTCTTCACTCTTCATTCTTCACTCTTCACTTAGACATAGTGTACTTGTGCGAGGGCATCGGCGATCTTCTCGACACCCTCCTGCAAGGGCTTCTCCACCATACTCTTGATAAACGGATTCAGTTCGGCCTTCACCGTCACTTTCATCTTGGCATTGTTCTCATCCACAGGGAGCACCTGAATCCACACGTTGAAGGGCACAGGCGACTGCACCGTCTCGAACTTCACACACTTCGGCTCCTCACGGTCGCAGATGCGGAGTTTCAGTTCGCCCACAGGAGCCACATTGAGGCTCACGGTGTCCTGGTCGAAGGTAAAGTCGTTCACCTTGTCCTCTGGCACGCGGTCGCGCACCTTCTCCAGATTCCTCAGGTCGCTGATATTGTCATAGACAGCCTGCTGAGAATAGGGTACGTGCTTCACGCTGCTCTCGAATTTCGATTCACTTCCGAATAGTCCCATCATTCATTTCCTTTGTTTATCGCTTGGCAACGGACTACAGGACTGAAGGACTTTTACTCTCCTTATTTAGTGCGCTAAGTCTTTAGGTCCTGTCGTCCGCTGCAAAGAATTACTATCCCCACGTCTCCGGACTCTTGCGCCACTCGGCGAGCACCGCCTTGTCCTCTTCCTTGATATAGCCCGTCTTGGCAGCCTCCTCGATCACGGCCTCATAGTTGCTCAGGGTGATCAGTTTCACGCCAGCCTCCTCGAAGGCCTGCTCTGCCACGGGGAAGCCGTAGGTGAACGAGGCCACCATGCCTATCACCTCCACGCCGTAGGCACGCAGGGCAGCGACGGCCTTCAGACTGCTGCCGCCTGTGGAGATCAGATCCTCGACGACCACCACCTTGGCACCCTTCTTGATCTCGCCCTCCACCTGGTTGCCCATGCCGTGGTCCTTCGGCTTCGGGCGCACGTAACTGTAGGGCAGACCAAGTTGGTCGGCCACCAGTGCGCCCTGGGCGATGGCACCCGTAGCCACACCTGCCACGGCCTCAGCCTCAGGGAAGTTTTCCTGGATGGCATGACAGAGTTCTAACTTCACAAACGAGCGGAGACTGGGGAACGACAGTGTCTTGCGGTTGTCAGTATAGATCGGTGACTTCCAGCCCGAGGCCCATGTGAAGGGCTCGTTGGGCTGCAACTTGATGGCCTCAATCTCCATCAGTTTCTTGGCAAATTGATTCTTGATATCCATAATGTTATAAAGATTTGGCTGCAAAGATACGAAATATTCTGGTAACAACCGCATGAATTACTAAGATTTTGCAAAACCGAGGGCAAGGATGCTGATCTTCACATCGCCTGCCTTGATGAGTTCCTTGGCACAGGCGATGACGGTGGCTCCCGTGGTCACCACGTCGTCGATGATCAGCAGGTGACTGTTGCGGATAGAGGCTCCGTCGATCAGTTCAAATACCTTCTCGACATTCTCATTCCTTTCCCAGCGGCCTTTGCTCGTCTGACTGCCCTCAAAGACGTTCCTCCTGACAACCTTGCCATAGACCGGCAGCCCTGTTACCTCGCTGACCCCACGCGCTATCTCCATACTCTGGTTATAGCCGCGCTGGCGCAAGCGCTTCCTGGCCAGCGGTACAGGCACGATTCCGTCGATTCCATCGAAGAATTCCGCAGTTCTGATCTCCCGGGCGAACATCCTGCCAAGCACCTCGCCAATCTCGGGATGATTCTTGTATTTCAGTTCATAGAGCACGTTGGCTGTCTCAGCGTGGGCCTCATAATAGAAGAAGGCGGCGGCGCGCTCAACGGGAATCTGGCCCCAGAACAGTCGTGCCATCTCATTCTCGTAAGCATGAAGATGGTAGTTGGTGCGGGGCAGATGCAAATTGCACTTCATACAGACAGCCTCTTCTGTGACAGTCAGGCGATGGCCGCAGACGACACAGAGCCGTGGGGAGATCAAGTCGAGCAGTCGGCGCCAGAAACTAATCGGTTTCATCGGTATAGTCAGGCTCTTCATCCACATCAATGCACTGGCGGATGATATCAAACGTATAGCCTCGCCCGAGGGCAAAGCGGAGCAGTTTCTGGTTCAGTTCATAGTCATTCTGTGCCTTGATGGACTTACGTTTCTGTCTCAGGAGCGGACGAAGGATGTCAAGATACTCCTTTTCATCGATTTCATCGAGTACTTTCCGCTGTATTTCACTGTCGATGCCCTTCTGCCAGAGAGCCTGCTGGACCTTCCGACGGCCCCACTTGTTGTATCGGATCTTATCCTTTACGAAGGCACGAGCATAGCGCTCGTCATCGACGAACCGTTCCCTGACAAGACGGTCAAGGACACGATTCTGCACGGTTTCATCGAGTTCCCAACGGCGCATCTTCTCACGCATCTCCCGCTGACAGTGTTCTGCCTGCGCACAGAGTGCTGCCAGTTGCAGGTAGGCCTCTTGTTCGGTCATTTCTTTTTTCATATCTTCATAGCCTTAAGGAATCTGTTCTTGCCATACTGGTCCTGACGGATCTCTATGTCCTTGAATCCTCTCTGCCGCAGGTCATCCGCGACATCATCTGCCGTCAGCGGGTTGAGTTCAAAGTAGAGACAGCCTCCTGACTTCAGGCTATGGACGGCATAGTCGCCGATGCGCTGGTAGAAAAGGATAGGGTTATCCGCCGGGGCAAAGAGGGCCAGGCCCGGCTCATGACCGAGCACGTTTTCCTCCATTCCATCGCGCTCAGAGGGCATAATATAGGGCGGATTGCTCACGATGACATCCCATGTTTGGGAAGTGGGAAGAGAGGTATCCAGGATGTCTCTCTTCTCGAAGGCGATGTCCGCACCTAGGGTTTTGGCATTCTCTTGGGCAATCAGAAGGGCCTCCTCTGAAATATCCCAGGCCGTGACCTGCGCTGCAGGCATCTCCGCTGCCAACGTCACAGCGATGCAGCCGCTGCCCGTGCCGATATCCAGGATCTCACACGGAGACGGCAGTGGTGTGAGGCCGGCTATCACCCACTGGCAGAGTTCGGCCGTCTCCGGACGGGGGATGAGCACTCCTGGAGCCACACGGAACTGCCTTCCACAGAAGTCGGCCACGCCCAGGACATACTGTACAGGCTCCCCCTCGGCGAGTCTTGCCATCATGGCCTCAAGTTCTGTCTGATCGGCTTCGGAGAACTCCTCTACCTTGCCGCACAGAATGTCCGCCATCGTCAGGCCGTACCTCACGTCGAGCACCCAGCGGACGATGGCTTTCGCCTCGCCAGCATCATAGAGTGGAGTCAGTCGCTTCCAGATGTCCCTTCTCATCTTTATATTTATAGGGAATCTATCTCGTCTAAGGTTAGTCCCGTATATTTTGCTATTTGTTCTACGGACAGCCCGTCAGTTTTCATCCGCCTGGCATTCTCGCGGATTGCTTCCGCCTTACCTTCGGCACGTCCTTTTGCAAGTCCTTTGGCAAGTCCTTTGGCAAGCCCCTGGGCTAAGCCCTTGTTCAGAGCAGTCTGCATGGTACTATAGTAGTCCCAATATTCCTTCTGGCTCTCAAAGTACTGACGACGCTCTGACTCGGAGTAGCGGGCTATCTCAGCCTGATCAAAAAGTTTCTGGAACACACGATCCTGCAAGGCCTTCGGACGATCGAGCAGACGACCAAGATTGTGCAGCACGAACATCCACTTGTCGAACATCGTCTCCAGTTCGTCCTCAGTCTTAGTAAACTTCGGCATCTCAAGATACAGAAACGTCAATTTGTCGTAAAACACATGATTGTCCTCGACATCCTTCAGTTTAATCTCGTGGCACAGACTGTCGGAGGCATACTCCCCGTTGGGAAACACAAAGTTCAACACCCCCACGGTATAGACATCATCCAGATGGTAGTTCCACTCCTTACCCTTCATCGCCTGCTCACGGATGGCGAAGGTAGAGTAATAGATGCTACGGTCCTTGAAATACTCCTGCTCAGCCTTCTGCATCTCAACGATGAAACGGCTGCCGTCGCTCGACATGCAGTACACATCGAACACTGCGCGGCGGTCACCGTAGCCTTCACCGAGATTCTCTGCATTCAGATACTGAACATCCAAAATCTCCTGCTTCCGCCCGTTGAACAGCGCATTCAGGAAACTGATGAGCAAATCCTTGTTCATCTCGGTACCGAACAACTTCTTGAAGCCGAAGTCGGTGTAGGGGTTGATGTAGCGGCCAGAATCCATTTTGCGGTCTCCTTTCTTTGTTTTACACTGCTTTTGCATAATACTTTGAATTTAAGAGTTAATAAAAAAGTACTTGAACGGCTGCAAAGTTACGAATTTAATCTGGAATCTGCAAATTTCTAACTATTTTTTGCGAAAGCCAGGCGCGGCTGATGCGAAATGACTGAGATATCTGTTTACACTTTCCGCGTCAATTCCTTGGCACTTTCAGATTTAATTCGTATCTTTGCACATTATAGAACCATTTTATGACTGAGGACGAGAAATACATGCGCCGCTGTATCCAGTTGGCTAAGAACGGGCGGCAGAATGCGAAGCCCAACCCGATGGTGGGAGCAGTGATTGTGAGTGCTGATGACCGTATCATTGGCGAAGGTTATCATGTACGCTGCGGTGAGGGGCATGCCGAGGTGAATGCTTTTGCTTCTGTAAGTGCAGAGGATGAGGTTTTATTGCCCGAATCTACCATCTACGTCTCTCTGGAGCCTTGTTCGCATTATGGTAAGACACCTCCTTGTGCTGATTTGATCATTAAGAAAGGGGTGCGTCGAGTTGTCGTGGGTTGTATTGATGAATTTGCAGAAGTGCAAGGTCGGGGTATCCGTAAACTCCGTGAGGCAGGTATTGAGGTCGAGGTTGGTGTTCTTGAGAAGGAGTGCAAGGAACTGAATCGCCGTTTCTTCACATTCCATCGCGAGAAGCGGCCCTTTATCATTCTGAAATGGGCGCAGACGGCCAATGGCTTTATCGACGACAACTACATGCCCATGCAGATTTCCAGCGCCTTTACGAAGATGCTCTCCCATAAACTCCGTGCCGAGGAGGATGCTATCCTCGTAGGACGCGTCACGGAAGAGCGCGACCATCCGCAACTGACTGTACGAGAGTGGACAGGCCCGGACCCCAAGCGCCTCGTCATCGACCATGCCCATCCGCTGAACCTCGACAGTCTCCATGCCCACGGCATTCAGTCGCTCATCGTCGAGGGTGGCACCAAGACCCTGGCATCGTTCATCCAACAAGGCCTGTGGGACGAGATCCGCGTGGAGACCAACCTCCAGAAAACAGTAACTGACGGCACCCGCGCTCCACAGTTACCTGCGAATGCAGAAGTCGTCAGTACTCATCATGACGGCTGCAACACGATTGTACGCTATCGCCGTATCATCTGATTAATTATTTCTTGCGTCCGAAGTCGGCTGGCACCTCCCCCCACTTCTGCGTCTCCCACTTGATGATGGGGTTGCGGTAGTTGTGGGTCTGTAGCCAGTTTTCTGCTCGGGCAATGATCTGGAAGAGCGGTTCCGTCTTGGGGTTGCGCTCCAGTTTGGTCTTGCACTTGCGCTTCTGCACCCAGAGGATGGCATTGTAGGAATCGCTATAGATGGTCTTGTCGTGCAGTCCCTGCTGCCAGCAGAGCGCCAGGGCGTGAACGATGGCGAGGAACTCACCTATGTTATTAGTGCCATGGACGGGACCGTAATGGAATACACGATAGCCCGTCTGTAGGTCTATCGCCTGATACTCCATCGGTCCAGGATTCCCTGAACAAGCCGCATCCACAGCCCATGCGTCTGCCCTCACCTCTGGTGGCAAGGGCAACACCGTGTCATGGCGATATGTCGGGGGATTTAAATCCTTCAACTCTTCAATCCTTCAATCCTTACATCCTCTCCGGTACCTCGATGCCCAGCAGGCCCATGCCACTCTTGATGATCTTGGCAACGTTCCTGGCCAGCATCAGGCGCACGGCCTTCTTCTGCTCGTCGGGCTCGTTGAGGATGGAGTAGTCGTGGTAGAACTGGTTGAACACCTTCGTCAGTTCGTAGCAGTAGTTGGCGATGCCTGAGGGCGAGTAGTCCTTGCCAGCCTGTTCGACGGCAGCGCCAAATTCGTTCATCTTCTGGATGAGTTCGATCTCCTTGCTGGTGATACTAGGCTGGCTAGACTCACTAGACATACTAGTGATACTAGACTGACTGGCAGCCTTGCGGAGAATCGAGCGGATACGGGCGTATGTATATTGGATAAAGGGACCGGTATTGCCGTTGAAATCGATACTTTCCTCGGGATTGAAGAGCATGTTCTTGCGGGCGTCAACCTTCAGGATAAAGTACTTCAGGGCGCCCATACCCACGATGCGGGCAATCTCACGGCGCTCTTCTTCCGTCATATCATCGAATTTCCCCAGTTCCATCGAGGTCTTATAGGCATCTTCGACCATCAGCGCCATCAGGTCGTCGGCATCGACGACGGTCCCCTCGCGCGACTTCATCTTGCCGTTGGGCAGTTCCACCATACCGTAGGAGAAGTGGGTCAGTTCCTTACCCCACTTGAAGCCGAGGCGGTCGAGCAGGATGGAGAGCACCTGGAAGTGGTAGTTCTGCTCATTGCCCACCACGTAGATCATCTTATCGATGGGATAGTCCTGGAAGCGCATCTCGGCCGTACCGATGTCCTGGGTCATATAGACACTGGTTCCATCGGAGCGGAGCAGCAGTTTCTGGTCGAGTCCCTCGTTGGTGAGGTCGGCCCATACGGAGCCGTCGTCGTGGCGCTCGAAGAGTCCCTTGGCGAGCCCCTCCTCCACCTTGGCCTTGCCCTTGAGGTAGGTCTGGCTCTCATAATAGATCTTATCGAAGGAGACGCCCATCTTCTTGTAGGTTTCATCGAAGCCAGCGTACACCCAGTTGTTCATCTTCTCCCACAGGGCGCGCACCTCCGGGTCGCCCTGTTCCCATTTCACCAGCATCTCGTGGGCCTCCTTGATGAGCGGAGCCTCCTGCTTGGCCTTCTCCTCGTCCATGCCCTGAGCCACCAGTTGCTTGACCTCTTCCCTATAATGCTTGTCGAAGGCCACGTAATAATCGCCGATGAGATGGTCGCCTTTCTTGCCTGATGACTCGGGTGTCTCACCGTTGCCGTACTTCAGCCAGGCGAGCATCGACTTGCAGATGTGGATACCGCGGTCGTTCACGATGTTGGTCTTCACCACCTTGTTGCCGTTAGCCTCCATGATCTGTGCCAGCGACCAGCCGAGGAGGTTGTTACGCACATGTCCGAGGTGCAGGGGCTTGTTGGTATTGGGCGATGAATATTCGATCATCACGAGGGGTGAATCCTCCGTGGCCTGTTTCATGCCGAAATGCTCGTCGGCATCGATGGCCTTCAGGAGTTCAAGCCATGCCCCGTTGCCGATGCTCAGGTTCAGGAAGCCCTTCACCACGTTGAACTTCTCCACAGCCGTACAGTTCTGCTGCAGATATTCGCCTATCTCCTGGGCTGTCTGCTCAGGACTCTTCTTGGCAGCCTTTACAAAGGGGAAAACAACCAAAGTCAGGTTACCCTCAAACTCACTTCTCGTCTTCTGCAACTGCAGCATCTTCTCCGTGGCGTCCATGCCATAGAGCGCCTTCACGGCCTCGCCTGCTGCCTTGCTAATCAATGCCTCAATATTCATATTCTTCGATTTTTGGCTGCAAAGTTAGTAAAAATCTGCGTAATCTGCACTATCCGAATCGAAAAAATGATGCTTAGGTCCTAAATCACTGGAACTTATACTCCACGAAAGCCTCCATGGCCTCGTAACAAGCCATACCGAGATCGTCATAGACCTTAGCCGTGGCACGGTTGCGGTCCTCGGCGCGCTGCCAGAACAGCCGTTCGTCGTTGCCCAGGAACGGTGCGCTCTCCATCTGGCTCTGGTGGCGCAGGATGGCATTACGCTTCTCGCGCAGTTCCTCCGGACTCATCGGCACGCACATCTCAATGTCAGCCACGTCCCACTCCGCCCAGGCACCACGATACATCCATACGCGACAGTCCTTCAGCCATGATTCGCCCTCTTCCTGCTGGTCCGGGCGGAGCGCCTCAACCCGTCTTTTCTCCTCGTCGATAGCCGCCAGCACGGCATCGGTACACTTCTTATGGGTGCCATGAGGATCGGCAAGGTCGGCAGCCACATAGATCTGATGGGGCCTGATCTCAGACAGCAACTGCTGGATGGGAATGACGTCGCGCTCCGACATCGGCAGTTTCTCTATCCTCCCCGACTCATAGAACGGCAGGTCGAGGAAATGGATATGGTCGCTGTTGATACCGTTGTAGGCACAGGCCAGACGGGCCTCGCCACGACGGATCAGTCCTTTCAGCCGCAGCACCGTGGCATTGTCGAGGCCACCCTGCTGCTTGCTTTTCAGGAAAGCCTTCACACTCTGGTAACTATGCTTGATGACCTCATCTGAGCCATTGGCGAAGATCTTATTGAAGCCATTGATGAAATGCATGAAGCGCGACACCTCCTCGTCACCGACGGCGATATCGCCACTGGTCTCGTAGGCAATATGGACATCGTGTCCCTGTTGCATCAGCCGCCGGATGGTACCGCCCATGGAGATCACGTCATCATCCGGATGCGGGGAGAACACGACGACACGCTTAGGATAAGGCAGAGCGCGCTCCGGACGATAGGTGTCGTCGGCACCGGGCTTACCCCCAGGCCATCCCGTGATGGTGTGCTGCAGTTCATTGAACACCTCTATATTGACCAGTCCGGCAGAGCCGAACTCCTCTACCCAATGTCCCATGTCATGTTCCAGATAGTCCTTGGTAGATAGTTTCAGAATAGGCTTACCTGTGGCACGACACAGGCTCACCACTTCCCGGCGCAGGCGATGGTCGGGCATTTGGATCGTAGCAGTCAGATTCAAGTTCATAGCGTTATCGTTTTAGTGTTTAGAATACGGATCTCTCCTTATTATATTTCTCCGGCCAACTGTGCAGGGCGTATGTCAGCCCATACTTAGAGTACAGTTGTGCCAACTTGTCGAGCCGCTGGTGGAACTGCTGATAGTCTTTCTTCTCGGGCTTCAGCCACTGCACCTCTGCCAAGGCTGCCATACGTGGCAGTACCTGATACTCTGCCAGTTGCCTTACAGGGATATACTCCGTCCAGAGGTTGGCCTGCACCCCCAGAATATGGCGGGCAGCCTCCTCACTGGCACCCTTCTCCACTGGTTCAAGGCCATAGACCTTCTCCATCGGTACGTAGCCACCAATCAGTTTGGGTTCAAAATAGGTGTTCTCTGTCTGATGATAGTCAAAGTAGCAATGGGTGGTAGGCACCATGATCACGTCGTGCCCAGCCTTGGCAGCCTGGATGCCAGGCTCCGTTCCTCGCCATGACATCACCGTGGCCGTCGTGTCGATACCACATTCGGCAATCTCATCCCAGCCGATCAGGGTCCTGCCATGCTGCCTGAGGTAAGCATTGATGCGACGGGTGAAATAGCCTTGCAGCAGGTTTTCCGCCGACTGGCTGTCCGTGGCTTTGATACCCTCCTCCCGGATACGCTTCTGACAGCGTTCACACTTTTCCCATTTGCTCTTGGGAGCCTCGTCGCCACCGATATGGATATACTTAGAGGGGAAGACAGCCATCACCTCGTCGAGAATACCCTCCAGGAACGTAAAGGTCTCTTCCTTGCCTGCACAGAGGATGTCGGAATAGATGCCCCACTTGTGCCCCACCTCGTAGGGACCACCCGTACAGCCGTACTCTGGATAGGCGGCCAAGGCGGCCAGCATGTGTCCGGGCATCTCAATCTCCGGAATCACGGTGACATGGCGCTCGGCAGCATAGCCGACGATCTCGCGCAACTGCTCCTGGGTGAAATAGCCACCGTATGGCAGGTGGTCATCGACATCAGAGTTGCAGCCCATGACGGTCCCGGAGCGCCAGGCTCCCACCTCCGTCAGTTTCGGGTATTTCCTAATCTCCATGCGCCAGCCTTGGTCGTCGGTCAGATGGAAGTGCAGGATATTCATGTTGTGCAGCGCCAACAAGTCGATATACTCTTTCACGAAGTCGATACCGAAGAAATGGCGGCACACGTCGAGATGCATCCCCCGGTAGCCAAAACGCGGACTGTCGGCAATCTCTACGGCAGGCAGGCTCACGCTCTCATAGACCGTGTCACAAGGCAGGGCCTTCCTCAGCAACTGGACACCATAAAAAATGCCAGCCGCCGTGGCACCGCTGATGGTGACACCCCTTTGGTTGACGGTCACACGATAGCCCTCTGCCGAGGGGATAGACTTGTCAAGCCTCAGGGTCATCGTATTCTGCTTGCTACCAGCCCCCAACTGTGGACGGATGCCCGTGTCCTCCTCCACATAGTCCTGCAAGAAACGGGCTTCCCTACTAAGAGAAGCATCAGCAGAAATGACGGTTGACTTGTCCAGCACGAAAGGCTTGCCCTTCTGCAAGCAGACTTGATCGGGAAGGGGGACTACCTGATAATCGGCTACGCCTTGTGAGAAGACGGACGTCAGACTGGTGCCCAGCATCCAGACTGAAAGGAATAATCTAATTGTTTTCATATCCTATAGCGTTTTTTATATTCTAACGGTGTCATACCTTTATATGCCTTAAACTGGCGGGAGAGGTTCTTCGAGTCGGTAAGCCCGATCCGCATGGCCAGTGCCTCAATGGGCTCATCGACAGTGAGCAGCAACTGGGCAAGTTTGTTCATGCGCAGCCTGGAGATATATTCATAGATAGAGGTACTGGTCTCCTCACGGAACTCCTGTTCCAACAAGCGTCGCGACACAGGTACTTGCTCCACCACGTCACTCACACTCATCGGATGCGAGATATTCATGTGAATATACGATAGGGCTTTCAGCACATTCGGGTTGCGTGTGGCAAAGAAATCGGTTGAAGTCCGTTCCACAATACCCGTGTCGTGTACGATGATATCGTATGGCTTCTGTCTCTTATCCTCCCTCATCCGCATGATCAGTTCCGCAGTCTCGTAACCAGCCTTTTCCACGTCAAGCGACATGCTCGACAATTCTGGGCAGGACAACTGACAGATGATGTCATCATTATCGACACCAATGACTGCCACATCAATGGGAACCCGCAGAGACATGGTGCTGCAGAGTTCGATAATCTTATTGGCCCTTGTGTCGTCGCAGGCAAAGACGGCCACCGGCTTGGGCAGAGCGGCCAGCCACTCCTTCAGGGGTTGACTCTCATAATACCACAGGTCGTCAAGACTCTGTTTCCTGAACTCATGGATATGAATGGCATCAACACCATTCTCCATCAATCCCTCCCTGAACCCCTGTCCACGCTCATCGCTCCACACCACATTCTCGTAGCCGTAATACGCGAAGTCGGAATAGCCCTTGATATAGAAGAACTCCGCCACTTTCCGTCCTGCCGCGATATAGTCGCCAGTGATATTGGGTATGTCACTGAACCGCTGCTTGTAGTCTTGGGCGATGGCAATGATACCTTTCTTCCTGAAGAGCGACACCTCATCCTGCGGTTCAAACTGGGCTATAATCGCATCAGCCTGCCACTGTATGGCCCACTCGACGACACCTTCGATGCCGTTCGTCTTACGGAACGATGGCGGCATCCGGCAGACAACCCACGGCTCTGTCTGGTGGGAATACGCCAGAATTCCCTTCAGCAGACTGTTGGCGTACTTCTCCGTGAAATCTGTCATCAAGATGAGTTTGACCATACGCGACTATTTAATAGGCAAGGATATCCGTGGTGAATCTCGTCTCACGTGGCAACCGGCAGCGGATAGTCTTCGTACCGCCAGGAGCAATGGTGATGTAGTTATCACTGAACGTCACCCCATCGATCACCTGACCTTTCCTGTCCCTGAGAACGACACGCAGCAGGTAGGCCACACGCTCGGAGGGATTGCTGATGTTCAGTTCTGCCTCCATATTGCCCACCATCTTCACGGCGACCTTGCACCTTACAGGAGACTGGCTGCCAATGGCGGTCAAGTCGGCATGCTTCTTCATGGGCGTACCTGTCCAGTCAGACTTCTCCCACTCGAAGATATCCTCTGAAGCCGCAAGGGCATATTCGTTCTCGGCAATCACCTGACCGTCATCTATACCAGACAGGAAGAGATAGCCATTGTCCTCTGTCAGTGATACCGGCGGGAACGCTGCCACACTGCCCATGGCAGGTATCTCAACCACTGTCTCCTGTCTATCCAGCAACTGCCCACTGACACCATAGACAGCCATCGTGGCCTTTATCCTCACAGGAACGAGTGTGCCGTTGACGGCCTTCACCTCATGGGTCAGGTAGTTATAAATCAACTGGACTGGCTGACAGGCTTTCCTGACACTATAGAAGGCGGCATTAGGACGCAGGTAATGGTCGTAGAGTTGCCAATAGAGACTGGGGCGGGCGCTGTTCAGCATCCACTGGACAAGTCCCGTGGCCCTCGGATTGTTATACCGGAAAGCCTCGAACATGGCACGCGTACCATCATAGTTCACCATATTGGCTTTCCTCAGGAAATCATCGATGTTCGCAGCCTCACCATAGCGCTGGGTAACCGTCTCCTTCAGGATGTCAAGTTTATTAAATGCCTCAGCGGCAAAGGTGCAATGATAGTCCCACACCTCGTCCAACGGCCACAGTCTGTCACCGAGCATCTGACGTAAGGACTCCTTCACGGGCAACTGGGCACCAATGCCTGTCTCCGTATTGAAGCCAAAGGCACCGCCAGGCGCTTCCTTGGAATACCAATAGACAGGGGCGACATACTCGTATGGCCCGGCCATCTTCGTACCCGACGTACCAGAGAGGTCACTCTCCATCTGCTTGGCAGAGGTGATATAGGGACGGTCGTCGATCGTCTTCTGTGCCCACTGGTAATGCGCCTCCAACTGCGGGATAGGAAGTTTGTCGCTGCCAACAAACCACGCGATGATCGACGGATGGTTGCGAAGGTAGCGCAACTGGTCGTCGTACTCCTGTGCTATCAGCGCAGCATCCTCATCCGTGAGGACACCACCATAACGATTGTCACAGGGCTTGCCCAGATAACTGTCCCATTCCCAGAAACAACTCCATCCGGCAAGCAACAAGATACCCTTCTCATCACACAGGTCGTAAAGCGCCTGAGAAGTTCCCCAGAATCCCTCTAAGCGCACCATGTTCAGGTTCATCTGCTTCACCAGTTCCAACTGACGGTCGTATGAGACCGAATCATCGCGCAAGAAGATATCATCCGTCCACCCTGCCCCTAACAGTTGGATACGCCTGCCGTTAAGGGTAAAGGCACGATAACCGTCGTTCGTGATGAAACTACCCACTTCGCGGATACCGAACCTGACATCTCTGGCATCTGACACCTCCCCCCCACTCTCGAAGGAGAGCGACAAAGCATAGAGTTCAGGGCTGCCCATCGTATAGCACCACCAAAGACGAGGGTTCACGACATACAGTGCCCTCAGATCCTGATCATCCAAACGGAGGGTTCTGGCCTGACCTGCCGGCAACGTCACAGGAATCGCCACACGCTCACCCTCAAACATACATACCAGACGGCCTTCCACTTCATGACTGCTCAGATTGCGCAACTGTGCCTCAACCTTCACCCACGCCTCCTTCAGCGTATGGAGGTTCACCTGCGTACAGACTCTTGGCGACTCGATGACCACAGCACCACTGCGCTGTACCTTGACAGGCCTGACGATGCCCATGCTCTCGTCAAGCGGTCTGGGATTCCAATCGACGAATCCGATATTATAGCCACCGGGCTCACACTTGAATGTCTCTACCACCAATACATTCTCCTCACGAGCGACACCCGTCACATCGACGGCAAAGGTCCTGAACGGACCCTTCACCGTATCGCGCGATGCTACCAACTGATCATTCAGATAGATATTGGCACTATAGCCGAGTCCTTCGAAGATCAGCCTGACATGCTCGTCGGCACCCAGGCTTTCCAGCCTGAACTCCTTCTTAAAGAGCCAGGGTACGAGGAAGCGGCTATTATCCAACCTCTTATAATTGTCGCCTACCAGCAAGTCAGGATACTCCCCATTGCTGACAAGGACGCCCATCACTGTGGCCGGCACCTTTGTCTCATACCATTTATCCTCTGCCGACGACTTGCACTGCCATCCATCACCGAGTTCGACGGTCTGGGCAAGCGCCACCGACATACACATACATAACAATGTCGAAAAGACGGTTCTCTTTGCTATCTGTCTCATAACAATCATTTTATCCGTTTAACATGGCAGCGCCAAGGAGGGCTGCATCCTGAAGTGTTGAGGGTACGATATGAAGGTGCCTCACCGATTCCTGCCAAGGGAATTGTGATAGCCGTTGGCGCATGGCCTCCTCAAAGAAAGGGAAGGCCGCCGTGATCCCCCCGCCAAGCACGACGAGTTCAGGATCGTAGGCATAAAGGACTGCCTGCATCAGACAACCTAAGTTGTCGCCAAACTCCTGCCATATCCGCAGGGCCTGTCCGTCTCCCTGCCGGGCACTTACTTCCAGTTCATGGGCCGTGACCTGATAGTGGGCAGTAAAGAACTGGCTGGCACAATAGTGCTCATAGTCAGTATCACGGAAGGGAAGGGCGCCAATCTCGCCAGCCCCCGTATTACGCCCGTTATAGAGCCGGCCATCAAGTACCAGTCCTGCACCAATGCCTGTGCCGATGGTCAGGCCAACCATACTGTCATGGTTACGCCCCTCACCGAAGAGATACTCCCCAAGGGCAAAGCAGTTGGCATCGTTATTAAGAAACACCTGCCTGTGGAATGCATCCTCCAGTATCCGCCTCAGATGCACCTCTTTCCATGAGGGAATATTGGCTACGTTATAGACGATGCCCTTGTCGCGATCCACGACGGAGGGTACACCCACTCCTATCGTAGTCACCTCGCCGGCCATCAGTTCTCCAATCAGCGAAAGCAGTACATCCACCACCTCCTGCTCTTCACCCTTGGGACAAGGCGCAACCAACTTCCTGACCAAGCAGTCCCAGTCAACAAGTCCCACTCGAACGTTTGTCCCACCTAAATCTACGCCAATCTTCATACTATCAAATGTATTTCGATGGCAAAGATACAAAACAAAATCGTACGGAGCAAGGTTTTCCGCGTTTACTTTTCTTCAATTTGCGCAAACGGTATTTTTAGGGCATGAAGAGACTCTTTTTACGGGATTATTTTGCTGCTTTCAGATATTTAGCCTACCTTTGCAGCACATTTATGAAACATCTCATGAACCAACGTGACCGTCAGATCCTGCAGATAGCCCTGCCCTCCATCGTGTCGAACATCACCGTGCCGCTACTCGGGATGATCGACGTAGCCATCGTGGGGCACATGGGCAGTGCCGTCTATATCGGTGCAGTGGCAGTTGGCTCAATGATCTTCAACCTGGTCTATTGGCTCTTCGGTTTCCTGAGGATGGGTGCCAGCGGACTGACCTCACAGGCCTTAGGGCGGCGCGACCTGACGGAAGTCACCCGCCATCTGGTGCGCTCAGTGGGGATAGCCTTAGGTATTGCATCGCTACTGATCATCTGCCAGGAGCCGTTATGCAGGCTGATGTTCTGGCTGATCAGTCCCACACCTGACGTTCGGCTTGTCGCCCTGACCTATTACTATATCGTCATCTGGGGAGCCCCGGCTTCCCTCGGCCTGTTCTGTCTCACGGGTTGGTATATCGGGATGCAGAACACCCGTATCCCGATGTTCGTCAGCATCATGCAGAACGTGGTGAACATCCTGGCCTCGCTGACCCTTGTCTATGGCTTCGGCATGAAGATCGAGGGTGTAGCGACGGGGACTGTCATCGCCCAGTATGCCGGACTCATCATGGCACTCGGCGGACTGAGACTCTATCGGCGGTTATATAAGTACCTGGCACTGACAGGCACCTTCGTGCGTGAGGCCATGGGACAGTTCTTCAACGTGAACCGCGACATCTTCTTGCGCACGCTGTGCCTGGTGGCAGTCAACCTCTACTTCACCTCGGCGGGCGCCCGTCATGGAGCCGTCGTCCTATCCGTCAACACCGTGCTGATGCAACTCTACCTGTTCTTCTCATACTTCATGGACGGTTTTGCATACGCCGGTGAGGCCCTGGGGGGACGGTGCTACGGGGCCGGCAACGGCACAGCCTTCCGCGAGATTCTCCGACGGCTATTCGCCTGGGCAACAGGCGTGGCTCTGGTATTCACGCTCATCTATAGTATCGGCGGCCAGTGGATTGCCAGTATCCTGACAGACGAGTCGCAGGTACTGGAGACAACCAGCCACTATGTCTGGTGGATATGGCTCATTCCCGCAGCAAGCACGTTGGCATTCATCTGGGACGGTGTGTTCATCGGCATCACTGCCACTCGGGGGATGCTGGTCGCGTCACTATTATCAGCCCTGGTGTTCTTCGGAGTCTATGAGGCGACAAGAAGCCTTTGGGGGAACCATGCACTATGGCTGGCCATGATCGTCTATCTGGCCATGCGTGGCATGATACAGACCTGGTGGTATAAGACAAGACTGGCGAGCAAGATATACAACAGTTAGATTATAAGATAAGATGGAGAAAATCAATGTTTGGGGCTACCTGAAGGAGTACGAAGCGACCAAAGAGGAACTCCTGAAAGCCGTTACGGAGGTGTTTGAGTCGGGAACGCTGATCCTCGGCCAGAAAGGCAGGGATTTTGAACAAGCCTACAGTGACTATATCGGTGTGAAATACGGTGTGGGCTGTGACAATGGCACGAATGCCATCACCCTGGCCCTGCGTGCCTTGGGCATCAGCGACGGTGATGAGGTCATCACCGTGTCGAATACGGCCATCCCCACGGTGTCGGCCATCGTCACGGCAGGAGCGACACCCGTGTTCGTTGATATCGACCCCAACACCTACCTGATGGACGTGACGAAGGTAGAGGCTGCCATCACCCCCCGTACCAAAGCCATCCTGCCCGTCCATCTCTATGGCCAGTGCGTCGATATGGATCCTCTGCTTGACATCGCCCGGAAGCATCGCCTGTCTGTCGTGGAAGACTGTGCCCAAGCACATGGTGCCGAATACAAGGGCAGGAAGGCCGGTAGCATGGGCGACATCTCCACCACCTCTTTCTACCCCACGAAGATCCTCGGTGCCTACGGCGACGGCGGTATGATCAACACCAACGACGAAGAGATAGCCAGACGGCTTCGCCGGCTGCGCTTCTACGGGGCAGAGAAGACCTACTATGCCATGGAACATGGCTACAACTCACGGCTTGATGAGATCCAGGCAGCCATCCTGCTGACCAAACTACCTAAGATAGAACGGTACATCAGTCGTCGGCGGGAGATTGCCGCCATGTACCAGGAAAGACTGGCTGGCAGCGGACTGATCCTTCCCGAAGAGGCATCCTACGGCCGCCATGCCTATTACCTCTACGTGGTGCGCCATCCCAACCGCGATGAAATCATCAGAAGACTGCATGAGAACAATATCCATGTGAACATCAGTTACCCGTGGCCCATCCATACGATGAAAGCCTACGAGTACTTAGGTTGGAAAGCCGGCGACCTGCCAGAGACAGAGGCTGCCGCCAAGGAGATCTTCTCCCTGCCGATGTACCCGTCGCTGACAGATCAGGAGGTGCATCGCTTCATCAAGGCCCTCATCGCTTGTCTCTAACTACTTGAGCGCGTCCAGTTCAAGAAAGTTTCCTTATAATTACATTTTCACAACTTTTTAAAGGTGTTTTCTGGTTTTAAAACACCTTTAGTTTCATTTGTATTTTCTATATTTGCACCAAATTGATCATTTCATAAAGTAATAACAAGATGAAAAAAGAAGTTTTTAAAGTAATGAAGAAGGTCATGATTGCAGTGTCACTTCTGATTGTAGGGAGCGTTTCTTCTCTTAGCGCTTCAGTGCAGATTCCTATGCATGTTGTTAATGATGGATCAGCAAGTTCTAGACCAACCTATGCTCCTCCTCGCCCGTGGTACATCACTCAGGATGACTATGTCCTCACATTGCCTGCCTTCGAGGATGACCTAACCCTTGAATTGCGTGATGAAGACTGCACGGTGGTCTATTCCACCTATGTCTCCGCAGGAACAACTACGGTTGTTCTTCCCTCTACGCTCTCAGGCGAATATGAACTCCGCCTCATACCCTTCTCCGCCACCTATTATTATAGGGGATACATTAATTTATAAAACGTTTATCTAAAAAAGTATCCTTTATTTTCTTAATTCATTTATTTTTTCTATATTTGCAAAATATAATTCAAATAATTATGATAGTAACTAATATTATTACTCGCACAGATACATATGATATCTGCTAATGGGTTTGCCCTTTCAGGAATCAATCCTTCTGTATCAGAATATAACGCTAATCCTATTATAAATTCTTTTGATACTGTAAAAGTTCACTCTGGATTAATTGACATAACAATTGGAAATATGTACTTTAGGGGATAACATTAATTCGGTAGTAAAGGAGAATAATACAATCAGTAATTGTACGGGGTATTCTCAGTACTGGTTATAGTAGATATTAGAAAGAATGAAAAAACGGCTGTTGATACTCATGGCCTTATTGCCCATAATGGCTGGGGCGACACGACTGTTAGTAAGGACAAATTCAAACCTTACTGGTGCAAGAGACATGGAAACTGGCGTAGAGTTCTTGCTAGAGGGGAACGAGGCTACGGTAGATCATCTTCTAGATGGAGACGGTGGTGATGATATATATCATAACCTGGAGAGTTATGTGATTACAGATACTATCTATAATGCTGATGGCAGGGAATGGATCGTGACACGATTAGGTTCTAGCGCTTTTCACCACTGCCCCAAACTGAAGTCAGTGTCACTCCCCCAGACGTTGCGCCAGATTGATGCTTGCGCTTTTGGTTTTTGTATCTCCCTTGAAGAATTGCACATACCAGCCAGGGTTAATAAGATTACGGCTCCGATATTTGCTTCAAATAGTGGATACAGGAATTATTATGAGGGGAAAACTCAGAAAATAAAAAAACTGACTGTTGACCAAGATAATGAGGTCTATTATAGCGAGGGTAATTGCATCCTTGAGACATCCAGCCGTAAACTCATCCAGGGATGTTCATCATCCGTCATTCCAGACTATGTGACAACCATAGGACAAGGTGCTTTCGGTTATACTTGGATGGGTGATGAGCATCTATATATACCTGAGTCCGTAGTATGTATAGAAGATTGGGCGTTCAAGGACTTTCATACAACTACTGGTTTTGAATTCCCTAGTAACATACAACAACTGGGTATTGGCATTTTTGCCTATGCTCAGTTCTTAGCGGTCTCTGGAATACAGGACTTCGTAGTACCAGAAGGCATAACAAGTCTTTTGGGTACTTTCTTATTTGGGCCAGATACACACTCCATCACACTTCCATCCACATTATCGGAAATAGATGCCTTCTCCTTTTTTGAAAATGGGGATGGTTGGAGATATCTTATTTGTCATGCAAAGACTCCCCCCAAAGTAGTTCCAAACGACGAGATATTTTCGGATGGTTTTAATAGATATGAAGAGAAAGACATATTAAAAGATGATTATTATCCAGGGCTTTTTCTTTTAGTCCCGCGTGAGAGCATTGAACAGTACAAAGCGGCACCATACTGGCGGCAATTCCCACTGATTCTTGCAATAGAGGATGGTGTGGAGGCGGCAGAAACCCTAAATGTAAGCGCAGTAAGGAAGGAAACGACTGATGACAGTATCTACGACCTCCAAGGTCGCAGGTTGAAACAAGCACCTGCCAAGGGAGTTTATATCAAGAACGGCAAGAAGGTAATGGTGAAATAGTAGACGAATGGAGAGTGCCGCCCCGTGACGGGGTGGTGCCTTTTTCGTCGTGCTTAAAGATACTGCCCTCCGTGTGCTCCTTCGCGTGAGCAGGCGTAGTAGTTGTCTTAAGCCAAAAACAAG
>DFTH01000009.1 GCA_002379425.1 Prevotella sp. UBA4217 | reverse complement strand
TACCGACTGGGCATTTGCACCAACAGCCATCAAGGCCATTGCAACAAGCGTAAAAATTTTCTTCATAAGCCTGAAATTTAAATGATTTAGTTATTATTAGTAATGCTACATCAGATAGCAGGTGCAAAGATACGGTTTTCTTTTGAAAACAGAAATTTTTTGCCCCAAAAGTTGCAAATTATTTACCAGGTGTAACATTTGGGGGCAAATCCAATGGACGGGAGTTAAACGTTTTACGTTATTTTTCCTCTAATTGAAAAATAAATTGTATATTTGCAACAGAAAAGTAAAACTGTTTTTGCATTTACAAACCAATGAAACGATTGCTACCCTTCTTACCGTGGTTAGGAGCCCTGTTGCTGATAGCCATTGCACTGCTCTCGTTCGAGGCGGATCTTCTTTGGAAGATCCAGCAGTGTAACCTGTTCTTAGATACCTCACTCTTCTTTCGTGAACAGATGCTGGTGCCTGGAGGTTTCCTCTCCTATATCAGTTGCTACTTCACTCAGTTTTTCTTTCATCCGTGGCTGGGCGTGCTGATCCTATGCCTTTGGTGGCTGCTGCTGATGTGGGTCGTCAAGCGTGCTTTCCGTATCGCTGACAGTTGGGCCGTCCTGTCATTGATCCCGGTAGCCCTCCTGCTCATAGCCAACATGGACTTAGGCTACTGGCACTATTTCATGAAACTGCGCGGCTATTTCTTCGTGCCTACCATTGGCACCACGGCTGCCGTTGCCATGCTATGGGCTTTCCGCGCGATGCCACAGAAACTGTGGCTCCGCATCGTATGGATTGTCGCAGCGACAGCCATCGGCTATCCGCTGTTTGGCATCTATGCCCTGGCTGCCGTCCTGTTGATGGGCATCTGGGCCTGGCGCCTCAACAGCAACCGTTCACAGAGCGCCATACAGACCTGCGTTGCCTTGCTTGCAGTCATCGCCGTTCCGTTGATTTGTTACAGATATGTGTATTATCAGACTTATTTTAACGATCTTTGGACGACACCATTGCCTATCTCGCACGCCATGAAGTCTTCTACAGGCTATTATTTACCTTATTATATATTAGGGGTGTTTTTCCTGCTGGCGGCTCTCTTCTATCAGGCATCACGGCCCGCCCTATTCCAAAAGCCAGTTTACAGATGGTGCCTGCAGGGTGTGGTAGTGGTGGTTCTCATCGCCAGTGTCTGGCACTGGTGGTATAAGGGCGAGAATTTCCACCACGAACTCGTGATACAGCACTGTATCGAGCAGGCTGACTGGGAGGGAGTGGTGAATGAAGCCAAGAAACAGGAAACAGAGCCCAGCCGCTCGATTATCATGATGCGCAACATTGCCCTTTCTAGGCTAGGTCGCCAGACAGATGAGATGTTCGATTACCCCTGGGGCAGAATCAAGGGTGATCCTGATGTCCCCTACGAAATCCTGAACACGGCCTTCAAAAGAACAGTTTTCTATCAGTATGGTCTGCTGAACGACTGTCACCGCAAGTGTATGGAGGACGGGGTCGAGTTTGGTTGGGAGGTGGAATCACTGCAATACCTGGTGCGTTGCTCCATCCTCAGTCGCGAAAGAGCAGCAGCCCAAAAGGTGCTCGACAAACTTCGTCATACGATGTATTACAGCGAGTGGGCTGACAGCATGCAAGTACTGCTTGACAACCCGAAGCAGATAGCCAGAGATCCAGAGATGGGTCCCATTGCTCACATGTTACATTTTAAGAACGCATTAGGTCTTGATGAAGGCAACCCAGAGAAATATATAATGAACGTACTCGCCTATCAAGACTCCAACGATCCCTATTTCCAGGAGCAGGCCGTACTGGCCGCACTCTTAAAGGGGAACCCAGGACTGTTTTGGGCCCGTTTTAACCGTTATGCCCAATTACACAAAGGTCAGCGTATGCCCCGCATTTTCCAGGAAGCCGCCTATTTCTTTGGCATGATGGGAAAAGGGCCTAATCCTGCACAACTTCCCGTCGATGAACCTGTAAAAAGATCTTACAATGCCTTTATAAGCCAGTCAGCCCAGTACAGAGGCCAGCCTGTGGATATTGCCCGTGTAGCCCTCCACCCCTTCTTTGAGAATACCTATTATTTCTACTATAATTTCTTGCAAGATAAAAAATAGTTTTGATATATGAAGCATCTTCTTTCTGCCATAGTGCTCATAATACTGGTCTGCTCATGCAGCAGAAACAAACAACTGCCGACAGAGTTTACAGAATCCAATGCTTTCCCGCATACCTATCCAGTCTATAATGATGTGACTATTCCAGTGAATATCGCCCCACTGACTTTTGAGATGTATGACTCATGTGAGGAGATGGCCGTACGCTATTCCTTCGGTGAGGAGGAAATCATCTGCCGTGGAAAACAGTCGCTGCCACCCATCGACGAATGGAAAAAACTGACAGCCGCTGCTAAAGGTAAGGCCATCAAAGTGGAGACATACGCTTGTAAGGAAGGACAGTGGACACGCTACAGGCCCTATGTTATCCATGTGTCACCCGACTCCATCGACCCCTATATCAGTTACCGCATGATCCATCCGTCGTACGTCTTATATGAGGAGTTGACCATCAACCAGCGTTGTCTGGAGAACTACGACGAACGCGTGATTTACGATAATATGCTCTGTTCGGACGGTCCAAACGGACAGTGTATCAACTGCCACAGTTACCAGCAGTATAATCCCGAAAGGATGCAGTTCCACGCCCGTCAGAATTTCGGTGGTACAGTGATTGCGTATGATGGAAAGATCAGGAAGATCAACATGAAGAACGACTCGATCCTGTCGGCCGGTGTCTATCCTGCCTGGCATCCTGAATTGCCGCTGATTGTCTATTCCACGAATACAACGCGTCAGATATTCCACATCTCCGATCCCAATAAGATTGAGGTCTATGACACCGAAAGCGATCTGATAGCGTATGATGTAGCGAAGAATGAGGTCACGAATATAGAGAACGATCCCAACGAATTCGAGTGTTATCCCTATTGGACCCCTGACGGCAAGACGCTCTATTACTGCAGTGCCCATTTTGAGTATCCCGACACGACACAAAGCAAGAGATATGAGGTTGTCAAACGCACTAACGACATCAAATATAATCTCTATCGCAAGAGTTTTGATCCTGCCACGATGCAGTTTGGTCCCAAAGAGTTGGTGTTTGATGCAGATTCTATAGGTATGAGTGCCACCCTCCCTCGCATCTCACCCGACGGCCGATTCCTGATGTTTACCCTGGCAAAGTATGGTGTGTTCCACATCTGGCATCACGATGCAGACCTCTGGCTGATCGACTTACAGGAAAAAAAGGCACGCCCAGTTTTCGGATTTAACTCAGGAGATACTGAGAGTTATCACTCGTGGTCTTCTAATGGTCGCTGGGTGGTGTTTAGTAGCCGTAGGAACGATGGTAGTTATACACGTCCTTTTATCGGCCATATCAATGAAAAGGGAGCAGTTGCAAGGCCCTTAGAATTACCCTGTGCCGATCCTGACTATCACCGTCAACTCATGAAGAGTTATAACATCCCGGAGTTCATGCGTGGGCCAGTCACCATCAAGCCACAGGATTTTGCCGATGTTCTCAAGGGCGACGGCGAGCCCGTGAAATATGTTCAGAAACTCAGCCGGTAGTTTAAGAACCAATAATAGACAACTATTCATTTACAAAAAAACCAACTTGATGAAAAAGATTGTATTAACTCTTTTCCTGGCTGTGCCACTGTTAGCGTCGGCACAGAATCCGATCATCCGCGACCAGTTCACGGCTGATCCGACAGCCCGCGTGTTTAATGGCAAGGTGTATCTCTATCCATCGCACGACATCTTCCCGCCTGAGGGACAAAGGCAGGACTGGTTCTGCATGGAGGATTACCATGTGTTCTCTTCTGAGAATCTCACCGACTGGACCGACCACGGCGTGATCGTCACCCAGAATAAAGTGCCCTGGGTGAGACCAGACTCCTATTCCATGTGGGCACCCGACTGTGTCTATAGGAATGGTAAGTACTATTTCTACTTCCCGTCTGCTCCAAAGGATGGCAGGGGCTTTGGCATCGGCGTGGCCATCGCAGACAGTCCGGAGGGGCCGTTCGTTCCTGAGCCAGAGAATATCAAGGGCATCGGCGGCATCGATCCCTGCGTGCTCCTGGCCTCCGACGGCAATGCCTACATCTTCTGGGGGACAGGGCGCTGCGCCAAACTCAAGGACAACATGAAGGAACTCGCTGACGATACGCCGAAGGAGACCGTCAAGTGGGGCGACCGTGAGTTTGAGATGTATGGTGTCAACTGCCTCAAGGACCTGCCCAACCGACAGGCCGAAGGTCCATTCGCCTTCGAGTATAATGGCAACTATTACCTGACCTATCCATACGTGAGGGAGAACACAGAGGTACTCGCGTATGCGATGAGCAAGAACCCCATGGGACCGTATGAATACAAGGGCCTGATCATGGCCGAGCAGCCAAACGGCTGTTGGACGAACCACCACAGCATCGTGAACTATAAAGGCCAGTGGTATCTGTTCTATCATCATAACTATTTCTCACCGCGCGACGACAAGCGCCGTTCGGCCTGCATCGAGAAGTTGTACTTCAATCCTGATGGAACGATCCAGGAGGTGAAGCAGACCCTGCGTGGCGTGGGTATCAACCAGGCCACGGAGAAGATAGAGATCGACCGTTACAGTGCTGCCAGCGATGGCGTGACGGATGAACTGATCGACACTGTCAATACCTTCCGTAGTTATATGGCCACGATTCCTGCCAAGGGCTGGCTGAAGTACAATGACATTGATTTCAGTTGCCTGACCGATGGCTATCTGGTGATCTCTGCCAAGGCTGCCGACAATACCTCTTTCTATATTAGGGAGAAGGCTCCCAATGGCAAGATCCTTGCCAAGATCGACATGACCGTGAAGCCCGAACAGCCCGCTGGCATGCCTGCCATGTTCCGTCGCGACTTCAGCAACCAGTGGCTCACGAATACTGCTGCGCTGGAGTTCACCCCGAAGGGCGTGACAGACCTGGTCATCACCGTGGAGGGCAATGCGCCCGTCAGCGTAGATTGGATCCAGTTCAAGAACCGTCCCAAGTACTTCTCGGCTGTTACCACACCGTCGGCCCAGCCCGACGACGAGGGATTCATCCGCCGCTGGCTCCTGCTGGAACCCATCGACAAGCCCAACAGCGGTAACACCGTCTTCACCGACTCCTATCTGCGCGAGCACTTTGCCCGCGAGTATTTCAAGGGGCAGCAGACCATCGTGCCGAAGGACGGTCAGAAGGTAAAGGCTGTCTTCAAGCAGGAACAGGCTCCCGCAGGCTTCGGCCGTGGTGCCCAGGCACCTGCCAAGCCCGAGGTGAAGACCGTCAGTCAGACGCTCACCTGGCATGCCCTCGACAGTGAGAACTTCAACGTGAAACTTTTCCGCTTTGCCGAGAAATGGGGACAGCAGGTCTATGGCGTGCTCTTCTGGGCCGTCACCATCATCGACTGCGACGAGGATATCGAGAATGTGCGCCTGGCCGTCGGCTCCAACTCTGCCTCTATGTGGTGGCTGAATGGAGAAGAGGCTCTGTTGCTCTCTGGTGACCGGCGTATGGTGAAGGACGATGCCATGTCGCCCCGCCTGACGCTGAAGAAAGGCCGTAACATCCTGCGCGGTGCCATCATCAATGGTCCGGGCATGAGCGACTTCTGCGTGCGCTTCCTCGATGAGCAAGGTAACCCTGTAAAGAATTATAGAATAGTTAATAATTAAGCATTAGGAATTAGTAATTATGATGACCAAGACATATAAGAGAACCCTGATTATTTTGTCATTTCTCATTTCTCATTTCTCATTATGCCGTGTGGCGGCCCAGATAGGCGCACCCTATATCCACGACCCCTCGACCATTGCCGAGTGCGAGGGTAAGTATTATACCTTCGGCACCGGTGGCGGTGGCCTGATCTCTGCCGACGGCTGGAGTTGGAACAGCGGCGCCGACCGTCCTGGTGGCGGGGCTGCCCCCGATGTGCTGAAGATTGGCGACCGTTACCTCTGCATCTATGGTGCCACAGGTGGTGGCCTTGGCGGTGGTCATGCAGGCCGTATCCTCACCATGTGGAACAAGACCCTCGATCCGAAGTCGCCCGACTTCAAGTGGAGTGAGGCTGTGGAGGTGTGCTATTCCGACGGTATGGAGGATCAGGATGCCATCGACCCAGGTCTGCTGCTGGATCCTACGACTGGTCGTCTGTGGGTATCCTATGGTACTTACTTCGGAACGATCCGCCTCATCGAACTGGACCCCAAGACGGGCTTCCGTGTGAAGGGCAATAAGGAGAAGGATATCGCCATCGACTGTGAGGCCTCCGACCTGATGTACCGCGACGGCTGGTACTACCTGCTCGGTACGCATGGCACCTGCTGCGACGGTGTGAACTCTACCTATAATATCGTGGTGGGACGTTCCAAGAGTGTCGAAGGTCCATATCTCGATAATGTAGGCCGCGATATGTTCCACGGTGGCGGTAAGATGGTGATTGCCGCTGAGGAGCGTGCCTGTGGTGCCGGCCACTTCGGGCGCTATATCATCGACGAGGGCGTAGAGGTGATGTCGTTCCACTGGGAGGCTGACTTTGAACTCAGTGGCCGTTCCACGCTCGCCATCCGTCCACTGGTGTGGAAGAACGGCTGGCCTGTGGCTGGCGATAACTTCAAGGGTGGTAATCTGGCCATCTTGAGCGAGCGCCGCGGCTATGCCCTCGAACTCGCCGTCGATTTCGTCCGTATGCAGCAGGAGCGTCAGGGGTGGTTCAACCGTAACCAGATGCAGGAGCCTGCCAAGCCCATCGCTAACCAGACACTGGATGAGGTGAAGGGCAACTGGCCTGAGGGTAACATCCCCGCTCGTATCGGCGACTATATGTACCGTCCTCACCAGCGCTGGACCATTACGCCGGTCAACGAGGCAGGCGGCTATCTCAGCAATCCGTACTTTAAGATTACCATCGAGGGTACGGACCGTGCCTTGGCTGCTACGGCCGACTGCGAGGTGACCACTGTTCCTGCCTTTACAGGTGCCGACGAGCAACTCTGGCGCATCGAACAACTTACCGACGGTACCTACCGCATCATGCCGAAGGCTATCCCCGGCCAGGAGGGCGTCAATACTACCATCTGCCTCTACTCAGCAGGCGACTCTACACCGACACTTGCCAAGTACGACTTCTTGAGCGATAACTCGAAGTGGAACTTCCGCATTTATTAAACAATAATCCCCGCCAATTGGCGGGGATTATTGTTGTTATTAAAGTTCTACAGTGATTTTCTTCAGGTCTTTGTCCAGCGAACTGGTACCGTAGAGAATCTCATACTGACCAGGTTTGATTCTCATGGTATTGGTCTCAGCATCCCAGAACTCAAAACTCTTCTTGTCGAGGGCAATGGTGGCAGTGGCGGTCTGCCCGGCCTTGACATCGACGCGCTGGAAACCGCGGAGCGACTTCAGCGGACCTTCTTTGTCGGAAAGGTCGCGGATGTAGATCTGGACGATCTCCGTACCGTCGCGACGCCCAGTGTTGGTCACTGGAATGGTGATGCTCTCCTTACCCTGCATGGTGGCTTCGCCGACCTCAAACGTGGTGTAACTCAGACCAAAGCCAAAGGGGAAGAGGGCATCGTTGAAATAGCGATAGGTGCGACCCTTCA
The DNA here is from genome assembly GCA_002379425.1 of Prevotella sp. UBA4217. Classification (GTDB taxonomy): domain Bacteria; phylum Bacteroidota; class Bacteroidia; order Bacteroidales; family Bacteroidaceae; genus Prevotella. The sequence goes on along the minus strand of DFTH01000009.1, from coordinate 24,564 downwards.
TGGAATAATCTTCATAGTCGGGCAACTGGCTGTCGTTCTTGTAGAACGTGACGGGCAGTTTGCCACTGGGGTTATAGTCGCCGAAGAGTGCGTCGGCAATAGCCGTGCCACCCTCCTGACCTGCATACCATACCTGTAGGATGGCATCGCAACTCTGGGTCTCGGGTTCGAGAGCGATGGCGGAACCAGAACAGCAGACGAAGATGACGGTCTTGCCGGCAGCCTTCAGTGCCTTAAGGAAGTCGCGCTGTACCTTGGGCAGTTCGATGCTCGTGCGGTCACCGCCTTTGAATCCATCGATATTCACAGGCATTTCCTCGCCTTCAAGGGCGGCAGAGATACCACCGCAGAAGATGACCTTGTCGATGCCATCCAGTTGGGCGATGGCCTTCTGGTAGTCGATGGGCAGTTCCTTGGCTATGTTGATCTTCATGTTGGCGCCCCAGGTCTTGACGAACTGGAAACGTACCTCTATATTATAGGTCTTGCCCTTCTCTGCCTGGATGGCCGTGCGGACGGGGGTGGTGCGCCAGGTGTGCTCCACGAACTTCTTCTCGCCGTTGATATAGAGTTCAAAGTGTCCGCAGCCCTCTACGTTGACAACGTACTCGCCCGACTCTTTAGGCGTGAAGACCGTCTCGTACTTGGCGGAGAAGTCCTCTATCTTTACGCCAGGGGCAAAGTTGTGCATGCCAGCCGTGGTGACTGCCAGCGGAGTGGTATAGTACTGTGTGGTGACGGGCTTGCCATCCATCTCGGTGTTGTTCCAGAAGGTGCCGCGCAGGCCCTTCTTGCCTCCGATGGCGCACTGAGAAGCCATCAGGCAGTCCATCACCTTGTCGTAAGTGAGGTCACAGCCAGGGAAATAGGCGAGTTTCTTCTGTTTACCTTTGATTCCGTCGAGGATACTGATAGTGTGGTTGGGCGTGCCGTTGTAGTTACCCCACATCATGGGCTTGTCGTCGGCATTGGGACCAATCACCGCAATCTTTTCTGCATTTTTCCTCAGTGGCAGCACGCCTCCATTGTTCTGAAGCAGTACGAGGGTCTGGCGTGCCATGTCAAGGGCAATCTGCCTGTGCTCCTTGCTGTCCATGGCGGAGTAGGGGATCTTCGACCACTCCACGAGCGAGGGATCATCCATCTCACCGAGGTCGAAGCGACCTTCAAGCAGGCGGAGTACGTGCTTATCGACCTCTGCCTCGGTCAACAGTCCTCTGCGGACGGCCTCGGGAATGCTCTTATAGGCATAGTCGAATCCGCACTCGACGTCGGTGCCGGCGATGACAGCCTTAGCCGAGCCATGGACGGCATCGGAAGACGACTTGTGGTTTACATGGAAATCACTGACGGCACCGCAGTCGCTCACCACGAGGTACTGGAAGCCCCACTCGTCGCGCAGGATTTGCTGGAGCAAACGGTTGGAGCCGCAACAGGGGTCGTCGTCAAGGCGCTGGTAGGCACACATGACCTCGCGTACCTTAGCATCTTCGACGAGGGTCTTGAAGGCCGGCATGTAGGTCTCCCAGAAGTCACGGGGGGACACGTCGGTGAGGTTGGCTGTGTGACGGGTATATTCCGGACCGCTATGGACGGCATAGTGCTTGGCACAGGCCCAGAGTTTGCGGTATTTGGCATCTTCAGGACCTTGCAGGCCACGCACCACCTGCGTGCCCATGACACTTGTCAGATAGGGGTCCTCACCGTAGGTCTCCTGACCGCGTCCCCAGCGGGGATCACGGAAGATGTTGACATTGGGCGTCCACACCGAAAGACTGTGGAACTTCTCATCCTGGCCTGAACCACGGTACATGCGCTCATTGTACTGGGCGCGGAATTCCGTACTGGCGGCATCGAACACCTTATATAATAAAGAAGGGTTCCATGATGAGGCCATGGCGATGGGCTCTGGGAACACGGTGACATTACCCATGTTGGCGGCACCGTGGAGTGCCTCGCTCCACCAGAAGAACTTCTTGATGCCAAGGCGCGGGATGGCTGGACTCTCGTCGAGCATCAGCATGGCCTTCTCCTCAAGGGTCAGACGACTACAGAGATCCTTAGCACGCTCCTGGGCGCTCAACTCAGGATTCTGATAGGGTAAGGTCTGTGCCGACATGGTCGTACCAGCACAGCACAGGGACAGGGTAAATAGCAGACTCAGATAGTTGGTCTTTTTAAACTTTGGGTGTAGCATAATGTATTGGTGTTAGTTAATATGAACTTGGATGGTCTGTCCCGGTTGTGTCTCGATATCGTATTCATAGACTGTGGGGACGGGTAATAATGTGAATTGCTTCAGTTCCTTGGATTGTAGAGGCTGCTTGATGGCAGCAGGTGTCAGCAGCGGGTTCGGACAGTCACCGGCAGCCTCCTTCAGACCCTCACCAGACAGGGGAACGTATGAACGGAGGCGTAGCGTGCCACCAATCCGTGAGGTGATGGCGGCCTTCTGCAGTCTGCCTTCCTTCCAACTGATATCCACCGTGAAGGCGCCACGGGCCTGTAGGCCCCTAACCTCACCCTCCTGCCAAGAATCGGGGAGGGCTGGCAGCAGATGGACGGCACCGTCGTGGCTCTGCAGGAGCATCTCGCAGATTCCTGCTGCACAGCCAAAGTTACCATCGATCTGGAATGGCGGGTGGGCATCGAAGAGATTGGGATAGGTGCGGCCGTCGGGGTGGGCCTTGATCGTCTCGAAGTCCTCCGCAGGCAACAGGTGGAGCATATTCTTGATGATCTGGAAGGCATGGTTGCCATCGAGCATGCGTGCCCAGAAGTTGATCTTCCAGCCGAGGCTCCAGCCAGTAGCCATGTCGCCACGCTGCTTCAGCGTGTTGGATGCGGCGGTAAACAGGTCGGGATGTCGGAAGGGAGATATCTGGGCCGACGGGTAGAGGCCGTAGAGGTGGGAGATATGGCGGTGCTCGTCTGTCGGGTCATCACCGTCGATGAGCCACTCCTGTAACTGTCCATGGCGGCCGATCTGCATGGGAGGAAGTTGCTGACAGAGTCCTTTGAGTTTCTGTACGTTGCAGGCACCCTTCGGATTGTCGAAGCAGTGGCCGCTGACCCTGCCGAGAATCTCCGCAGCCTGGATGGTAGCAGTGAGCACGTCGAAGACGATCTGGTTGTCCATGGTGGAACCGGCGGTGACGGTGGTCTCCTTACCTACTGGTCCATGTTCGGGCGATACTGTGGGTACGGTGACCAGCCATCCGGCCGCCTGCTTCACTTCTCCCGAGGCGGGGTAGGGCCGCATATAGTCAATCAGGAAGTCGGCGGCTCCCTTCATGATGTCGAAGTTGTCGGCCAGGAACTTTGTGTCGCCTGTGTAGAGGTAATGTTGCCAGATATGGGTTGTGAGCCAGGCGCCGCCAGTGGGGAACATACCCCAGGGCGTTCCATCGACGGGACCGGCGATGCGCCAGAGGTCGGTATTGTGATGGGCCATCCATCCGTCGCAGCCGTACATCTCACGGGCCGTGATGGCGCCTGTCTCGCTCAGATCCCTGATCATGTCGAAGAGTGGCTGCTGTGTCTCAGCAAGATTGCCGACAAGGGCAGGCCAGTAGTTCATCTCCGTATTGATGTTAATCGTGTACTTGGAGTCCCAGGGAGCATTCAACTTATCGTTCCAGACACCCTGTAGGTTGGCTGGCTGTCCTCCGGGCTGGGAAGAGGAGATGAGCAGGTAGCGACCATACTGCATCATCAGTGATACCATGTCGAGGTCACTGCCGTCGAAGGCGGCGAGGCGCTGGTCAGTGGGCAGTTTCTCATTCCCGTTCTGTGGAAGTGAGAGACTGACGCGGTTGTATTGCTTCTGGTACTTCTCCAGATGGTCATTGACAAGTCGCGTGAGGCCCTTTCCTGTAACAGATGCCAGAACTTGTATGTTCTTCCTCGTAGGATTGCCACTGATGTCATGATAGTTGACAAAGTTGGTGGCGGCTGTGATGTAGAGCGTGGCACTCGTGGCGTTCCTAACCCTCATGCTCTGTTCGCCATCGGTGACCTCGCCATCCGTCGTGATGCTGACACGGCATTCTGCCTGAAGACCACCGGGGATGCCTTCCTGTTCCACATTCTGTACGAGGGCTGCAAGTTGGTGGCTTTCCACATGACACGTATCAGGTAAGGGACTGTCGAAGGCGATACTGAAGGAGAGTGCGCCTGTCTGGTTGGCCTTCAGGTGGACAATGATGGCATTGTCGGCCTGGGAGGCAAAGCAGGTGCGCTCATAGGTAACATCCCCCATGCGGTATTGGGTAGTGGCCATCGCTGTGGATAGGTCCAGGCTGCGGTGGTAATCCCTTACTTCGCCATGATTCCGGAAAGTGAGTTTCAGACTACCTAATGGAAGAAACCGCATTCCGTGTGGTCCCTTGAAGAAGAACTGGTCGATGATTCTATGGGCCGCCTTTTCCTTGCCCGCAAAGACAGAGTCGCGGACCTCCTGTAGATGCGCCTTGGCTTCCGGACTGTTGTTGTTATGAGGCGAACCACTCCAGAAGGTCTCTTCATTCAGTTGGATCTCCTCAGTGCTGGTCCCCCCATACACCATTGCTCCTAAATGTGAGTTGCCGATAGGAAGGGCTTCCAGCCATTGACTGGCTGGCTTGTCGTACCAGAGCCTATGTGCCTGGCCCTGGATGGTCAGTACTGTCATCGTACTGAGTAGGATAGAAGTAATAATACGTTTCATACCTTGTTAAATAAAAAGAACTCTGGGGCAGGAATCGCTATCCCATGCCCCAGAGAAGGAAAAACTACTAACTACTAATATAACTAAAACAATTTTCAAACTAATTTCTGATTCTGGTGCAAAGATACGATAAATATTTGAAACACACTTGCTAATATGTTACATTTACTTTCCTTTTTGTTTCAAGCACCAAAAATTAGTAAAAAATCAAATTAAATGTTACAAAAACTTAGCGGAAGAGGCTCTGGGCCATCTGATAGAGGCAGCGCCGCCAGGTCAGAAACTCATGGGCTGTGCCTTCTGAAATGAGCCCCTCTGCGTTATAGCCAGCATCCTTTAAAGCCTTGACACTCTGGTTGATACCGTCAGGATTCTCCTTTGAGCCACAACCTTCAAAGATGTACTTCACGACCTTCGGATCCTTGATCTCGTCGGGGGCATACTGGCCACCGCTGAGCAGACCCCAGTAGCCGAACACCTCGGGACGGCGCAGGGTGATGAGTTTCGTCTCCATGCCTCCCATCGAGAGACCTGCCAGGGCACGGTTCCACTTGTCGGGCTTGGTGAGGAACTGCTTGTCGATGACGGGCATGAGTTCGTCGATGAGCACCTTCTCGAACTCCTCAGCAGTGAACTTGCCGATGGTGCCAAACTTGAAGTCGTTGGTCAGGCCGTAGGCCATCACGATGATGAAGGGCTTGATCTTGCCGTCGGCAATCAGGTTGTCCATGATGATGCCGGCCTTGCCTTGTACGGGCCAACTCGTCTCGTTCTCACCCCAGCCGTGCTGCAGGTAGAGCACTGGGTAGCGCTCCTGCTTGCCCTTGACCACTTTGCCGTAGCCGTATGGCAGATAGACGTTGGCGGTCTGCATCTTGCCTGTGCTCTCTGACCAGAAGTTCACCTGCTGGATATTGCCGTGGGGGATATCCTTGCGCCAGGCGTAGAAGTCCTGATCGGGGGCGGGAATCTCTATACCGCTTTCCCAGCGGCAGGAGCCGAAGTAGTTGTGTGTGCCGGGATCGTTGAACACACCTCCGTCGATAATCAGGTGGTAGTAGTGGAAACCGGGATCCATCGGACCTTCAGTGGTTCCTACCCATACGCCTTCCTTATTCTTGCGCAGTACGGTACCGCCACGTCCGCCGAGACCGAGCGTAACAATGACAGACTTGGCATCGGGAGCCTCTACGCGGAAGCGGGCGAAGCCCTCTGAGTTCACCTGTGGATACTCCTGACCAGGCTGGTTCATTGGGTTGGGCACCCAGTCATCCTTCGGGATGTAGTTGTCGGCAGCAGCATTAAAGTCACGGATCACGGCGAGGGAACGCTTGGCCTTGAAGTTCTCGTCGAACGGCAGCGGATGGTTGTTCACACCGAGCCAGGAGTCCTTGTCGCTGAGGTTCCAGAAAGTCACGTTGTCGATGACATCCTTGTGCTTGCGGAAGATCTTGAAGATACGGTTGTACTGGTCTTCCTGAATATTTGCAATGTAGGAAGCCTGCGGCTTGGCCTCGCCACGCGAGAACATCAGTTGGCCGCCACTCTCCATATTCGTGCGAAGGTCGAGTTCTGTGATGTGGATGTGCTTCACCAGTTCACTGAAGCGGCTGATGGCCTTGTCAAGTTGTTCCTCATCAGGGAAGTAGATGTTGTAGTGGCCCTGCATGCCGATGCCGTCGATGGGCACGCCAGCGTCCTTCATCTTCTTTACCATATTATAGATGCGCTCGCGCTTGCCCGGATCGACAGTACTGTAGTCGTTGTAAATCAGTACGCCTGTCGGATCGGCCTCACGGGCGAATTCAAAGGCCTTTGCGATAAACTCGTCACCACAGAGTTTGAAATGGCGGCTCTGGCGATAGGGGCTCGCACCTGGTCGGAACATCATGTTGTCGTCGGCAATAGCCTCGTTAACCACGTCCCAGGCATACACCACGTCCTTATAGCGGTTGACCACTGTGTGGATATGGTCACGCAGACGAGCATAGAAGACCTCTTTCTTTACCTCTTTACCCTTCTTGTCGGTAAACATCCAGTCGGCAAATTGTGAATGCCAGCAGAGGCAGTGACCACGCATCTTGATACCGTTCTCGCGGCAGAAGTTCGCAATCTTATCGGCCTTCTCAAAATTCCACACGCCCTCCTTCGGATGAATCTCACCGGGCTTCCAGTCGTTCTCGGCCGTCACGCTGTTGAACTGCTTCTTGATGACCTCAATCTGCGCAGGGTCGGATACGTTGGTCTGGTTGACGGCAACACCGATCGTGAAATAGTCCTTGTAGGCATCTTTCAGACCAGGGCCTTCCGCGTAATCCACAGGGCGTCCCCATTGTGCAAATGCTGTTGTACAGGCAGCAGCCAACAGCGTTAAAGTTAAGAAATACTTTTTCATATTCTAATTGTTTTTTCTTATATAAATAATAATGTGATGTCTATTTGAATAAGTGCGGGATGAACTGCTTCAGGCCGCGACGCCAGGTGAGCCACTCATGGTCGGTACCTGTCGATTCGTAGTACTCTGCGTTGATGCCTAAGGCCTTCAGGGCGTTGACGAGTTTCTCCGTGCCGAACATCTTGTCCATGCCCTCCGTGCCACTCATCATGAAGAGGTAGTGGATCTGTTTGTTGAACTTCTCGGCATTGGTGAACACACCGTTGTAGGCGGTCTTCACGTCCAGACCGAAGATGGCACCGCTGAAGGTTCCCATGTAGGAGAACTTGTCCATGTTATTCAGTACGATGTCGAAGGTCTGATGTCCGCCCCACGACAGACCGGCCATGGCACGATGGTCTCGGTCTGTGAGGGTACGGAACTTCGAGTCTATAGTTGATATTAAGTCGTTGATCATGACCTTGTAGAACGAGTTGCCGTACTCGCTGAATCCCTGTCGGTTGTCGCCACCGCGGAACGGAGCCTTGATGTCGCCGCTCTCCATGACGACGATCATCGGCACGGCCTCACCCGAGGCGATGGCATTGTCCATGATGTGCTGTATATGGCCTTGCTTCGACCATCCCGTCTCATCCTCACCCATGCCATGCTGCAGATAGAGCACGGGGTAGCGCTTCTTGGCGTTGGCCTTCAGTTCATACTCTGCAGGGGTATAGACCATGGCGTGCCGCCACTCCTTGGAGGATTCTGCAAAATAGTAGATGGAGCGCACCTGTCCGTGGGCAATGCCCTGTTGTGGACGGTAGTAGTCGCCCTCAGGACCCTCGGGAATCTCGATGCCTCCCGCCTCGCGGTTGCAGCCGAAGAAGGTCTCCGTGGCAGGATCGATGAAGTTCACGCCGCCGATATTCATGAAATAGTAGTGGAATCCAGCGACCAGCGGGTCGGTGACGGCGCACCAGATACCGTTCTCGTCGCGGCGCATGTCGTATTTCTTGTTACAGATGTCGAGGATCACACCGTGGGCATCGGGGGCATTCAGTCGGAAGTAGGCGCGCCCCTCCTTGTCAATCTTAGGGAATTCATTACCTGGAACGGTTGTCTCTGCGATGAAGGCATCGGCGGGCACGTCGAAAGGCTTCTTCACCTGATAGCCCAGCAGTTCAAGCATCCTCTCGCCATAGCGGGTGCCGAGTTCGCGGTAGCCGGCAGCGTCGAAGTGCAGTTTGTCTGGTCCGTTAGTACAACCTGTGGATGAGATGACCTGTGCGGTATGGAGTGTCTTGGGCAGGTCATTGATCTGCTCGTTGCATTTGATGCAGACGCCCTCACCGTTGGCCTGTACCACTTCACCGACGAGGATGGGTACTTCCTCGGGCTTCAGTTGGAGGTCGCCAAGCAGGTTGTCATATACCTGCTGCACCATGCCAGCCCATTTCGGGTCGCCGGTGTTTGTCTCTCCCTGGTGCATGAGCACTCCTTTGATGACACCGTCCTTTTGGGCCTTTTTGGCCAGGGTGACGAGACGCTCGTAGGGGTTGTTGCCGTAGGCAGCGAGCATCGGCTTCATCCAGCCTGGCGCACGCTTGACGTAACTGTCAATGCTGTCGGACAGGAAGCCTTTGATGTCAATACCGCCAATGGCAACGTGGATGACGCCTACCCTGATGTTTTCCGGCAGGGTCTTGATCATCGTCCGTCCGAACCAGTCGGCGGGGGTCAGACCAGTGTTGGGACGACAGAGTGGGGCAGAGGCCTCGCACCATTCGCCCATCTTGCGGCCGCGCTGCGGGTCATCGACGGCGGGCATCAGTAGGAATCTCGGGCCAGGGCTGGCAATGTCCTGTGCCTCGGGCCGGGCGGCACCCTCCATGTTGGACTGTCCGAAACAGAGGTAGATGTAAAAGTTTGGGTCAGGTTCCTGGGCATTCACTGATGATGCAATGATGCCCGATAGGATGATTAAAAGTAACTTCTTCATTATTGTTATTTAGTTAGAATGATCAATCGGATGCAAAGTTACGAAAATATGTGTTTCCTCCTTTTATCAGATGTAGCAGATAATTTCCGTATCGTATCATCTGAATTGTCTTACTCTGGTTTGGGTTTTTCCTTCCTCTGAATCGAGGATGCTCGGGCAGGAGGCGCGATGTGTTCGGGTAATGTGTGGCGTGGCTGTCGAGGTAAACTTTCTTTTAATTATATGTAACAAACAGTTTATTCGGGGTAACATTCTGCGGCGTTCAGGCGGTTTCGCAAACTCTATGTAACAAATTATTTTCGCGCATATTGTAAATAATATATACCTTTGCACTCGTAAAGTTCTAAGCGATATTCCCCTTTAGAAAACTAACAAACAAATATGAATCAAAATCAGTAAAAATGAAACAGTTAACTAACTTTGTGAATGCGACTGTTTTCCCTACAATGGCCCGGCTACGCCGCGTGGCGATGTCGTTGCTGGCTCTCCTGCTCTGTTCCACGATGTGGGCACAAGGGGGGGGGTGTTTCCATTAAGGGAACAGTTGTCGATTCAAACGGTGAGGCGCTCATTGGTGCTTCTGTCGTGGTGAAGGGAAACACGGCGTTGGGTACGGTGACGGATTTCGATGGAAACTTCTCTCTGAATGTTCCGTCTGAGTCATCGACGATTGTCGTGTCTTACGTGGGAATGAATACCCGGGAGATGAGGGTTGGCAAGCAGCGCCAGTTCAACGTGACGCTGACGGACAACACTCAGTTGACGGAAGTGGTCGTCGTGGGTTTCGGTCAGCAGAAGAAAGCCTCTGTGGTGGGTGCTATTACCCAGACCACTGGTGAGGTGCTGGAGCGGGCCGCAGGTATTTCCGATATAGGCTCGGCCCTGACGGGTAACCTGCCCGGTGTGGTGACGATGTCATCCTCAGGTATGCCTGGCGAGGAGGAGCCGCAGATCATCATCCGTGGTACTTCTTCGTGGAACAACTCTGCACCGCTGGTGCTGGTGGATGGTATCGAGCGCCCGATGAGCAGTGTCGATATGCAGTCCGTGGCCACCATCTCTGTCCTCAAGGATGCTTCTGCCACAGCCGTCTATGGTGTGAAGGGTGCCAATGGCGTAATTCTGATTACCACCAAGCGCGGTCAGGAAGGCAAGGCACAGATTAACGTTAAGGCCGATGCCATCATGAAGATGCCTTCCAAGATTCCTGAGAAGTTCGACTCGTACAACGCCTTGATGGCCCGCAATACTGCCATCGAGCACGAGTTGAACCTCTATCCGGAGAGTTTCGCCTACGTGAAGCCCGTGAGTTTCATCGAGAACTACCGCAACCAGGATCCTACTGCCAGGGATGAGTTTGGCAACCTGCTGGTGGAGCGCTATCCGAATGTGAACTGGCGTGATGCATTGTTTGAGAACTATACCATGTCGTATAATGCCAACCTGAATGTCTCTGGTGGTACGAAATTCGTGAAATACTTCGCTGGTGTCGATTTCGTGAAGGAAGGTGACCTTTACAAAGACTTCGGTAACGGACGTAAATATGATACCGGATATAATTATAACCGTGTGAGCGTGCGCTCCAACCTTGACTTTAGTATTACGAAGACAACGGTTTTCAAGGTGAATATCTCAGGATCCAACGGTAAGCGCCAGTCGCCATGGAACCAGGACGGATGGAGTGCCTGGCAGGAGTCGCAGCGCTGGAATGGTATCTACAATATCTCGCCAGACGTGTTCCTGCCTAAGTATAGCGATGGCGCATGGGGCTTCCTGCCCGGTTCTACAAATGTCGATAACGGTGCGCAGAGTCTTGCCCTTGGTGGAACAGAGACCAGGACCACCACACGTATTAACACCGACTTCGTGCTCGAACAGAAACTTGACTTCATCACCAAGGGTCTGGCCCTCCGCGGTATGATTGCCTGGGACAATGTGTTTGAAGAGTCCCGTCGTGGTATCAACGACCTGTATAATAATCCGCAGGTGAAGTGGATCAATCCGGAGACGGGCGATGTCGTATATAGAGAGTCTTACGAGGCATACGACCGCTGGGACTATGTTCCCCAGAACAATGGTTGGTCAACCAACGGCGGTAGCGTGGATAATCGTGCGACGACCCGTAACCTGAACTATCAGGTGCAGTTGAACTGGGCCCGCACCTTCGGCAAGCATGACGTTACTGCCATGGGTGTGTTTGCCCGTCAGGAGACTGCCTGGGGCTCCATGATCCCGAACTACCGTGAAGACTGGGTCTTCCGTGCCACGTATGCCTACGGCGGTAAGTATTTCTTTGAATACAACGGTGCCTACAACGGTTCGGAGAAGTTCTCAAAGGACAACCGTTTCGCCTTCTTCAATTCAGGTGCTATCGGCTGGATGGTCAGCGAAGAGCCCTTCATGAAATATCTCCGCGAGAAGAACATCATCGATATGCTGAAGATCCGTGCATCATACGGTGAGATCGGTGACGACAACGTGCAGAACGCACGCTTCATGTATATGAACCAGTGGTCGTTCGGTGGTAATACCGCCATGGATGTGAATCAGGGCGCCTCGCCCTATTCCTGGTATCGCGAGTCGTCGGTAGGTAATGCCGACGTGCACTGGGAGAAGGTGAAGAAACTCAACTTCGGTATCGACTATGGCTTCTTAGGCGGTCTGCTGGCCGGTTCTGTGGAGATATTCCGCGACAAGCGTACGGATATCCTGGTGCCTGGTTCACAGCGCTCCGTGCCATCCTACTTCGGACAGACTCCTCCCATCTCTAACCTCGGTGAAGTGACGACCCATGGCTATGAGATCGAGGTCCGCTTCAATAAGGTGCTTGCCAATAAGATGCGGTTCTGGGCTAACATGAGCATGACCCATGCCGAGAACAAGATTGACGTGAAGGACGACGCTCCCCTGCTCCCGGCCTACCGTAAGGAAGAGGGCTATGCCATCGGGCAGACCCACTCCTTCATCGACCAGGGCATGATGCAGAGTTACGATGCAGTCTATGGCTCACCGAAACTCGATTCCAACGACGGCCTGAAGTTGGTGGGTGACTACTATATCGTTGACTTTAACGGTGATGGTAAGATCGACAACGTAAAAGACTATGTGCCTTACGGTCATCCCACATCGCCTCAGAACACTTATAATGCCTCTATCGGCTGGGAGTGGAAGGGCATTAACTTCTTCGCTCAGTTCTATGGTGTGACCAATGTGACCCGCGACGTGACCATGATCAGTTTCGCTGATGTCATGGTGGCCAACGTCTATGACCAGGGTACCTGGTGGAGCACTGATCCTCATAATGCCGATATCGTGACTCCTCGCTTCAATGCGAAATTGGGTAATAACCCGCTTTATCATGGTACTCAGTATCTCTGCGACGGCTCGTTTATCCGACTGAAGAACGTGGAAGTCGGCTATACCTTCACTCAGCCTTGGATCAGGAAGATCGGCCTGAACAGCCTGAAGGTCTATGTCAGTGGTAACAACCTCTGGCTGTGGACCCGCATGCCAGACGACCGTGAGTCGAACTTTGCCGCCAACGGTAATGCAGCCAATGGTGCCTATCCTACCATGAAGCGTATCAACTTCGGTATCAAATTCAATCTTTAAAAGGCAGAAACAATGAAAAAGTTAAATCAATATATATTAATAGGTATGGGAGCCTTGTCGCTCACGTGGGGGATGACATCCTGCACAGACTATCTTGACAAGGAGCCCGACTCTACCGTGGGAGAGGAAGAAGCCTTCAAGAACTTCACCAACTTCCAGGGGTTCGTCGAGGAGATTTACAACTGTATCCCCAACAAGGAGTCCTGTTACTGGTGTACTTCCTTCAACTGGGGTGAGGATGAGATTATGAATACGGGTGGTGGCGATACGCACGTGACGGCCCACTTTGACCTGGGCGACTACCGTCACTGGTATGACGAGCAGGACAAGGGAGGACAGCAGAGTTGGCTTAACCGTCCTGGCAGCAACCCGACGTCCACCAACAAGTTCGACCACTCACTGGCCTACCATGCCTGGTACTGTATCCGCAAGGCAAATATCGGCCTGGAGAACATCGACAAGATGGTTGACGCTACCCGTGAGGAGAAGAACTTCATTAAGGGACAGTTGCTCTTCTTCCGTGCCTGGTGGCACCACCAGCAGATGGAGTGGTGGGGTGGCCTGCCCTATATAGATACGGTGCTCGATCCTAACGAGCAGTTTAACCTGCCCCGCCTGTCATTTAGGGAGTGTGCAGAAAAGTGTGCCGCCGACTATCGTGCCGCCGCCGATCTCCTGCCCGACAACTGGGACGAAACTACTATCGGTAAGAAGACTCTTGGTAAGAACGACCTCCGCATCACGAAGGTCTGTGCACTTGGATATATGGGCAAGGTGCTTCTCTGGGCTGCCTCTCCGCTGAATGTGGTGGGCGCAGAGATGGGCGCTTCCAGAAATGGCGATACCTATAAGTATGATGCAGAGTTGGCCCGCAAGGCTGCCGATGCTCTCGGAGAGGCCCTGACGCATATCCAGAGCGGTGCGACGCCTTATAAACTGGCTGATTACGACTTCGCTGAGGATGATGACAAGAATCGTCCGGGCTATGGCATATATGACCATATCGCAGCCAAGGGCTCCAGCAATAACTATTCGGATATCTTCCGCACGACAGGTCAGAGTTGGAAGATGCCAGGCGTCTCCGAGGTGATCATGCGCGGTCCTTCCACTGAGGTGAATGGCTCTAACTGGAACTTCGTGAAACTCTGGGGACCAAAGGTGAACAACCTGGTAGAGCACGATGCTATCATCCACATGCCGACAGCCAACTATGTCAATTACGCCTACGGAATGGCTAACGGTGAGCCTATCTATCTGGCCGACGGTAGCCTGAACCCGGAGTCTGGCTTCGACAAGACCCACCCGTTTGCCAACCGCGACCCGCGTTTCTATCACGACATCATGTTTGATGGCTTCAAGTTCATCCTGGGTTCCCCTGATGCCGTCGATAAGCAGTACCAGTATCTGGAACTGTTCACGGGTGGCAACATGGTTCCTACAGGTAACCCGGCACGTAGTGCCGATGGTAGCCGTACGGGCTATTTCTGTCAGAAGTTGGTGCCCCACCAGTGCAACAAGTATGACGGTATGTATAACTGGGGCGGTGCGCTGATGACCTATCTGCCTTACATGCGTGTGGCCGACATCTATCTCCTCTATGCTGAGGCTGGTGCTGCTGCCTCTGGCGCATCGTTCAAGGGCAATGGTTGCACGCTGTCTGCCGAGGATGCCGTGAATGTCATCCGCAGTCGTGTCGGTGCTGGTCCTGTGGCAGCCAGATTCGTTTCCGACCAGAAGAGATTCATTGACGAGGTGCGCCGTGAGCGTGCCTGTGAACTGGCCTTCGAGGGCTTCCGCTGGCAGGACCTGCAGCGCTGGCTGCTTCTCACGGAGTATCCCTATAACATCAAGACCCGTCAGGAGTTCAAGCGTGTAGGTGATTATGATTATGCCAATAAGGATCCTCGTTATGCAGAGGTGACAGGATGGGACGAGACGGTCATCGTCGAGCGCAATCTGCAGACCAAGCATTACCTGCTGCCACTGAAGGAAAAGGAAGTGTATCTCTATTCTGAGTTTTCGCAGAATCCAGGATGGTAATTCTTTATATTAGAAATTAGGAATTAGAAATTAGAAGTTATGATTACCAGAAATATAAAATTAGTATCCATGTCTCTCTGCCTGACGGTTTCGCTGTCGGCAATGGCACAGATCGACTCAGCAGACTCTTCCCAGGTCAGTGTGGCTTTCCGCAAGGTGGCCAAGGAAGACATCATGGGAGGCGTCTCTAGCCTGAACTACAGGAGTTTGATGGATAAGAACTACAATACCTATAGCCTTGACAACATGCAGGGCTATGTAGCAGGATACAACGGCGCAGGTATGTGGGGCTTCACCGATCAACTGGTGTTGATCGACGGTGTGCCCCGCGATGCCAACAACGTGTTGCCTTCGGAAATCGAGGAGATTACTTTCCTGAAGGGGGCACAGGCCGTGGTGCTCTATGGTAGCCGCGCTGTCAAGGGTGCTGTCCTGATTACGACCAAGCGTGGCCGTGTCAACGACGGGCTGAGTGTAACGGCACGCGTCAACACGGGCTGGAACGTGGCTAAGTCGTTCCCCGAATATCTCAGTTCCGCTGAGTATATGTCTCTGTATAATGAGGCCCGTGTCAACGATGGTCTCTCGCCTCTCTATACCGACGACCAGATATATAACTATGCCAGTCGCCAGAATCCCTATCGCTATCCCGATGTGGACTTCTACTCTTCCGACTATATCAAGAAGGCGTATAACCGCACGGATGCGACTGTCGAGATCGAGGGAGGCAACCAGCGCGCCAAGTTCTACTCTAACATCAGTTATTATCGTCAGGGCGACTTCCTGAACTTCGGTGAGGCCAAGGACAACTATACCGACCGCTTTAACGTGCGTGGTAACGTTGATATCCGTATCAACCAGTTTATCACTGCCTTCGTGAATGCCAATGCGACATTCTACAACCAGAAGTCTGCCGTCTCCAATCAGAAGATCGGCGACAATACGGCCGACTACTGGCAGATGGCCACGGTCTGGCGCCCCAACCGCGTGAGTCCGCTGATTCCCGTGTCTTACGTCGATCCGAACGCTGAGCAGCCTCGGAATGCCCTGTCATCGACCAATAACATCTTCGATGGCATGTTCCTTGGTGCAGGCTCTGCCGCCGAAGACCGTACGAATATCTTTGCCGACTATTATGCAGCAGGTAAGAGTACATGGACAAGTCGCCAGTTCCAGTTTGATGCTGGTGTGAATGCCGACCTGGGCTCCGTCCTGAAAGGTCTGAGTTTCCATGCCATGGTGGGCGTTGACTATGCGACGTCTTATTCCACCTCCTACAACAACGACTATGCTACCTTCGAGCCGACATGGAGTAATTACAATGGTCCGGACCTGATCCTCTCGCTCAACAACCATGAGACGGTGGATAAGAAGTCTGGTGTTCAGAACATCGGAGGCTCCACCGACAACCAGGTGATTACCTTCAATGCCCATTTTGACTACAACCGTACTTTCTCTGATGTCCATAATGTCAGTGCCATGATTCTGGCTAATGGCTTCCAGCGCACCAACTCGGGTGAGTATCATAAGATCAGCAATGCCAACTTAGGCCTTGACCTCTCTTATAATTACGCTAAGAAGTACTATGCAGAGTTCGGCCTTGCCACACCTTGGTCAGCCAAGTTGCCGGAGGGCAGGCGTGCCGGTTTCTCTCCCTCAGCAACCATTGGATGGAACATCGCACGTGAGTCATTCATGGAGGGTAGTATCTTCGATGACCTGAAGGTCAGCGTCAGTGCCAGCAGCCTGAACTCTGATCTCGACATCGAGAATTTCTATATGTACCTCGGCTCCTATCAGGAGGGTGGCTGGTTCGACTGGAACGGTCTGACGGGCTTCTCTCTTAACCAGTCCAAGCGAGGCGGTAACGATGACCTGGGCTATATCAAGCGCAAGGAGATCTCCGCTTCAGTCAGCGCACAGTTGCTCAACCGCTCACTGAGTATCGACGCCTCTTTCTTCAAGAGCCAGATGGACGGCGGCATCATCACTGCCACCAACCAGTTGCCCAGTTACTTCAGGGTCTATTATCCGGAGTCGTCGTTCCTGTCCTACCTGAACTACAACAAGGATAACCGCAGTGGCTTCGACCTGGCCGTGAGGTACAAGAAGAACTTTGGCGACTTCGGCTTTGAAGGTGGTGCTAACCTGACTTACTACACCACAGAAGCCGCCAAGCGGGATGATAACAACTATCAGGACCTCTATCAGTATCGTGAGGGTAAGCCGCTTGATACGGTATGGGGCTATGAATGTCTCGGATTCTTCCAGCCATCAGACTTCGATGCCGACGGAAAACTGAACGAGTCGCTGCCGCAGCCGGGTCTTGGCGGTACCGTCAGGCCGGGCGACCTGAGATACAAGGATCAGAATGGTGATGGTATCATCGACAGCAAAGACCAGGTTGATCTGGGCAAGGGCGGCTGGTATGGTGCTCCAACGACCATCGGTGTCAACCTCACCTTCAAGTACAAGAATTTCTCACTGTTCATCCTTGGCGTGGGCGGCTTCGGCGGCCAGGGCATCAAGGGACAGAAGAATGGCAGTGAGGACAACTACTGGTGGATCTCAGGTAACGATAAGTACTCTTCTGTGGTCCGTGGACGATGGACGGAATCCACTGCGGCCACTGCCACTTATCCTCGCCTGACCACCCAGAGTGGTGCCAACAATTTCACCACCTCGAGTTTCTGGCTGTACTCTACCTCAAGGTTCGATCTGGCAAAGGTCCAGTTGAACTATGAGTTCCCGAAGTCGATCATCGGCAATGGTATCGTCAAGGGTCTCTCTGTCTATGTGAGTGGCAACAGCCTGCTGACAATCGCCAAGGAGCGCAAACTGCTGGAGTTGAATACCGGCAGTGCACCGCAGTCGCGCTTCTATAACATTGGTGCTAAGGTAGCCTTCTGATTGAAAAGTTGAAAAATAGAAATAATGAAGATTATGAAACTAAAGAATATTATTCTTCTCGGTGTAGCCACGACAGCGCTGACTGCTTGTGATGACTTGTTCGAGCCCGCATTGGAGAACAACCAGGACATCTCGTTGATGTTCAGTGACCCAGGCTTTGCCCGTGGTATCATGGACAATGCCAACCTGGTGCTGCCTTACGACGAGAGTCCTACAACAGACGTGGCTACCGATGATGCCGTATCCAACGACATAGAAAACAATTATAAGCGGATGACCAACGGAACCTACTGGACATCGCAGAACAACCCGATCAACCAGTGGGATACCCGTTATCATGCCATCCAGTACCTGAACCTGTTCCTTGAGAATGCCGACCAGGTGCCCTGGGACTATTCTTCAGAGGCCTTGAATGCCATGCATAACGATAACTACAAGGGCAATGCATACGCCCTGCGTGGACTGCACTTCTTCTACCTGTTGCGTGCGCATTGCGGTAAGGTGAACGGCAATCTGATGGGCGTACCCATCCATCTCACTTCCGAGGATGCTGCCTCTAACTTCAACCTGCCCCGTAACACCTTCAAGGAGTGTATCGACCAGATCATGTCCGACTTTGATGAGGCATTGAAGTATTTGCCCGAGGAGTATGGTGATGTCAACGATGGTGCCGTGCCGGCAAAGTATGCCCAGATGGGTGGTACCTCTGATCAGTACAACCGTGCCTTCGGTAAACTGCAGCGCGGTAAGATCGACGGTCGTATGATCGCCGCCTTCAAGGCTCAGGTAGCCCTCTTCGCCGCTTCTCCCGCCTACGCTTCCGCCAATGCAGGAACATACGAGCAGGCAGCCCAGTATGCTGCCGCCAGCCTGCGTAATGCCGGTGGCCTGGCAGGCATGGATCCCAATGGATGGCGCTGGTTTGAGGATACTGAGATGATCCAGGCCTTTGCCTTCGATAACCCCGACCCCGCAGAGATCTGCTGGCGTGGTGTCGTCGGCGACAGTCACAGCCTCGAGGAGAACAACTATCCTCCCTCGCTGGACGGGCATGGCCGTGTGAATCCCACCCAGAACCTGGTGGATGCCTTCCCAATGGCCAACGGCTATCCTATCAGCCATCCCAGTTCCGGCTATGATGCCAACAATCCTTACGAGAACCGTGACCCGCGCCTGAAGACCTACATCCTCGTCAACGGGGAGACGCAGGGTAATAAGAACACGGTCATCAACACCGCTTCCGACAATACCGAGACGCTCGACGGCATCAACCGCGAGAACGGTAGTTCGACGGTGACAGGCTACTACCTCCGCAAACTGTTGCGCAGTGATGTCAACCTGAACCCGGCCACCGACAGGCGTCACTTCGGTGCCCGTATCCGCTATACGGAGATATTCCTCGACTATGCGGAGGCCGCCAACGAGGCCCAGGGACCGAAGGCGAATGTGGGAGGTGCCAATTTCTCTGCTTACGACGTGATCAAGGCCATTCGCAAGCGTGCCGGCGTCGGCGGTGCCAACGACCCCTATCTGGAGGAGTGCGCACAGAGTCAGGAGAAAATGCGTGAACTCATCCGCAACGAGCGCCGTCTGGAACTCTGCTTCGAGAATCACCGTTTCTGGGACCTGCGCCGTTGGAATCTCAGCCTCAACGAGACTGCCCGTGGCGTGAACATCACTACTCAGGATGGTGTCACAAAGTATGACTATGTGGATGTCGAGAGCCGTAACTATCAGGACTATATGATCTATGGTCCTATCCCATACACGGAAATCCACAAATGGAGCGAACTGCTGCAGAATGACGGCTGGAAGTAAATAATGAACAATGTAAAACTAAAACGAGAAAATGATTATGAAAAGTAATATATTGAAGTTGGCCTGCGGTGTCGGACTCGTGTGCAGTCTGTTCTCCTGTAAGAACGGCGATATCGACTTCCCCGACTATGAAGGCGGTACAACGGTCTATTTCCCCTATCAGTATCCCACGCGTACCATCGTGCTGGGTGACGACGAGCCTTCTATCGACCTCACTAACGACCACGCGCATAAGTGTGCGATCATGGCTACCTTCGGCGGTTCCTATAATGGCATCAATGCTTCCGTACAGGTGGCGGTTGACGAGAGCCTGGTCGATAACCTCTACTTCGACGAGAATGGCCTGGTTCCCGTACAGGTCATGCCCAGCAGTTATTATCAACTCTCGACGACCAACCTGTCCTTCAACGGTACGATGAATGGTGTCACGGAAGTGCAACTGACGGATGCCTTCTTCGACGACCCGGATGCCGTCAAGGCAACGTATGTCATCCCTCTCGTCATGACCAGTCAGAGCGGCTTCGGAAAGATCCTGACGGGTACACTCAACGAAGGAGCCACGGGCCCGCGTACCAACACGGCCGACTGGGATGTCAAGCCCATGGACTATGTGCTGTACTGCGTGAAGTTCCAGAACAAGTATTCTGGCTGGTGGCTGACGCATCATACCACCTCGACCGAGGACATCGAGCATGCCCAGACGGTGGAGATCAAGACCGTGTCGCTCAATAGTTGCTCCTATACCGTCTCCTATCAGGAAGGCGACCAGATCTATAGTGCCGACCTGCTCCTGACCTTCAACGGAGAAAACTGCACCATCTCTTCCCTGACGGAAGGGGTGACGGCAAGCGGCTCAGGTACCTGGGGTGACAACACTGAGAAGAAGGCCTGGGGCGACCGCGACCGCGACGGAATGGAACTGAACTATTCTGTTGACTTCGGCGACGGTCATTCCTGGTCAACCACCGAGAAGATGGTGTGGCAGCGCAGTGGGGTCAAGCCCAGCGACGAATATACACCATATTATATCAAGTAATACGTAAAACTGGTGACAATGAAGAAGCAATATATCATACTCGCACTCGGAGCCATGCTGATGGCTTCGTGTGCCGATGAGTTCGACAGGAACTTTGAGGTAGGACGGCCTGAGATGTCAGAGAAGTATGCCTATCTGACCGACTACAAGGCCCTGAAGGAGTATATCGACTACTCGAAGTATCCCAACTTTAAGTTGGGCGTGGGTACTGATGCGGCCGACTATGCCAACCAAGGGGTGTCATACGTGGTGAGCAACGCCAACTTTACGGAGGTCGTCGCCGGGAATGCCATGAAGATGGCCTCCTGCGTCGATGACAATGGCGCTATGAACTTTGGTACGGTGGAGTCGTTCGTGAATACGGCGGCAAAGGCTGGCATGAACGTCTATGGCCATACCCTGGCCTGGCATGCCCAGCAGCCCTCCAAGTGGCTCAACAGCCTGTTGGCCGACAAGGTGGATCCTAATTATGTCCCTGGTGCGAAGACCGTCGTGGAGACCGAAGAGGAGGCCACCTGTATCCGAGTCGTCGCTGGCGACATGGTCGATGCGGCCTGGGATACCCAGTTCTGGATATTGACGGATGCCACCTTCAATGCCGGTGACACCTGGGAGGTATCCATGAAGGTGCGTGCCGACGTGGAGGCATCAGCCGGCTCCCAGGTTCATGCCGACCCGGGCAGTTATCTGCACTGGGATGCCATCGGTACCGTGAACTTCACCACGGAGTGGACGACGTACACTAAGACCGGTACCTTCGCTGCTGAGGCTGCGGGCGGTCATTCCATCGCCTTCAACCTGAACGACTTTGCAAGTGCCAATACCTACTATTTTGACGAGATCAGTTTCAAGGTCAATGGCGTGGAAATGGTTACCAACAATAACTGTGATGATCCTAACGGCACCGCCAACTACGTGTCGAAGGAGCAGCGCGGCACTATTGGCCCCTCGACCATCGTCGATAAGATCATCGTCAAGAAGGAAGTAGAGAGCGGTGGCTCTCAGACCATCGAGCAGCGTGTCGATCGTACCTGTATCCAGGTCGTCGCCGATGAGATGGTCGATGCAGCCTGGGATACCCAGTTCTGGATCGTCACCGATGCCACCTTCAATGCCGGTGACACGTGGGAAGTGTCGATGAACGTACGTGCTGATGTTGATGCCTCTAATGGCACTCAGATCCATGCCAATCCAGGCAGTTACCTCCACTGGGATGGTATCGGCACCGTCAGTTTCACCACGGAGTGGACCACCTACCAGAAGAGCGGTACCTTTGCCGCTGAGGCTGCCGGCGGACATTCCATCGCCTTCAACCTGAACGACTTTGCAGGTGCCAACACCTATTACTTCGATGACATCAGTTTCAAGGTCAATGGCGTGGAACTGATCTCCAACGGCAGTTGCGATGATCCTAACGGCACGGCCAACTTCGCGACGAAGGAGTCGCGCGGCGACGTGGTGCCCTCCAGGATCGTGGACCACTACATCGTATCTATCAAGCAGGAAAGCAGCAATGGCAAGATTGCACTGACCGACGAGGAGAAGAAGGATACCCTCACCTGGGCGATGGAGCGCTGGATCAGCGGCATGATGGATGCCTGTAAGAGCGAAGACGGCTCAGAGGTGCTCGTCAAGGCATGGGATGTCGTCAACGAGGCCATCTCGGGTGGCAACCCTGACAAGGATGGGGTCTATGCCCTGCAGCATGCCAGCGATGGTGGCGAGAACGACTTCTTCTGGCAGGACTACCTGGGCGACCTCGACTACGTGCGCACCGCCGTCCGCCTGGCCCGCCAGTATGGTGGCAGCGACCTGAAACTCTTCGTCAACGACTATAACCTGGAGAGCGACTGGGACCAGAACGGCAAGTTGAAGAGCCTCATCAAGTGGATTGAGCGCTGGGAGGCTGACGGCGTGACGAAGATCGACGGCATCGGCTCGCAGATGCATATCTCCTACTACATGAATCCTCAGACGCAGGAGAGCAAGAAGAACGCCATCGAGAACTCGTTCAAACTCATGGCAGAGACGGGTAAACTCGTGCGTATCTCTGAGTTGGACATGGGTCTCGTCGATGAGGACGGCAAGGAGGTCAAGACGGCCGACGTCACGGAGGAGCAGCACCATGCCATGGCAGAGTTCTACACATGGATCATACAGAAGTATCTGGAGATTATTCCTACCGCCCAGCAGTGGGGCATCTGCCAGTGGTGTGCCACCGACAGCCCGGCAAACAGTGGCTGGCGTGCCAACCAGCCTGTAGGCCTCTGGGATCAGAACTATTACCGCAAGCATACGTACGCTGGCTTTGCCAACGGACTGAGCGGTCAATGATATTGTCTGGCCACGCCAGGCAATTTTAGAACTTTACATTGTTTAGAGAAGTCCGGGCTTGTGAAAGTCCGGACTTTGTCCCCCAAACGAATAGTTAGAAACCATTATGAACGACAGACGAATAGCCAAGAGACTGATACCGACAGTCCTGTTGTGTGCCGCTACGGCCATGGGCCAGGCACAGGTAGCCCGGGAGAGCATCACCAAGGTGAACATGCCGCTCTTCCAGACCAAATATACTGCCGACCCCTCCCCGCTGGTGGTGGGCGACACCCTCTTCCTCTATACCTCCCACGATGCCCACTTCGAGGATATCCCAGACCCCAACGAGCGCAGTTCGGCCGGCTTCTTCATGTACGACTGGCTCCTCTGGAGCACCACCGACATGGTGAACTGGACGGAGCATGGGGCCGTGGCCTCGCTCCAGGACTTCAAGTGGCGTAGCCGCGACAATGGCGGCTGGGCCATCCAGACCGTCGAGCGCCATGGCAAGTACTACCTCTACGCACCACTGCACGGCCATGGCATCGGCGTGCTCGTGGCCGACTCTCCCTACGGACCCTTCAAGGATCCGCTGGGCGAGCCGCTCGTATGGCAGAAGGAGCATTGGGACGACATCGACCCCTCCGTGTTCGTCGATGACGATGGACAGGCCTGGATGTATTGGGGAAACCCGCACGCCTATTACGTGAAACTCAACGAGGACATGATCTCCACGAGTGGTGACATCCATGTGCTCAACCCGAAGGATGGCGTGATGCGCCCTGTCGGCGAAGAAGGTGCCAAGATAAACATCAGGATACCCGAGGAGCAGAAGTCTGACTGGGCTGTGAAGCATTATCAGGAAGGTCCCTGGATCTATAAGCGTAACGGTCATTATTATCTCGGTTATGCCACCACCTGCTGTCCCGAGGCTCTGGGCTATGCCATGAGCGACAGTCCTGCGGGACCATGGGAGTGGAAGAACTACATCATGCGTCCCACGGAGCGCAACCGTGGCAACCACCCCGGCATCTGCGACTACAAGGGTCACTCCTACGTCTTCGGGCAGAACTACGACCTGATGCACCTGGAGACCTTCGAGCACAGCGAGCGCCGCTCCGTCTCGGCACAGGAGATCGAGTACCTGCCCGACGGCACTATCAAGGAGATTCCCTACTGGCTCGACCAGGAACCGATGAAGCAACTCCACTGGCTGAATCCTTATCAGCGCGTGGAGGCAGAGACCATGGCCTGGGGCTATGGCCTGAGAAGTGCGAAGATGGGCATCCCCAATACGGGCGTCGTGGCCGACATGCCCGAATCCACGGGAAAGAGGAATATGTATATCTACGACCTCGACGATGGCGAGTATATCCGTCTGCGGGGCGTCGATTTCGGCCAGGGTGCCAGGGAGTTTGCCATCACCGCGGCCGCCACGGGTAAGGCCACCGTCACGCTGCGCCTCGACAGCGACAAGGGCGATGTCATCAGCAAGGTGGTCATCACCAGTACGGGGGCGGTGGACAGTTACAAGTCCTTTGCCTCCAAGGTGAGCCATGCCTCTGGCGTCCATGATCTGTATATCTGTTTCGACGAGACACAGGGAGATGTCCGTCTGGACTGCTGGTGCATGATGCCGTAAGTGGCATATCTGAATTCCCAAGGCCTGGGAACAAATTGAGAAGGCACTTTACGGAACTGAGGAGGCTCCTCACGTTCGTAAAGAGCCTTCTCATTTTCGTAAAGAG
>DFTH01000017.1:56311-97504 GCA_002379425.1 Prevotella sp. UBA4217 | reverse complement strand
CAGGTCGGTGATTTCCAACTTGTCTTTGAACAGGGCGTTGAGGAAACTGATCAGCAAGTCCTTGTTCAGTTCAGTGCCGAACAACTTCTTGAACCCAAAGTCTGTGTACGGGTTGATGTAACGCTCGCTGATTTCCACTTCCATCGCCTTTTCTCCTTTCACTTTTTCTTCCTCATGTTTCATAATCATTAAATTTAGAGGGTTAAACAATATTGCAGGCGGACGGGCCCTCGATGGCCTATCCGACTGCAAAGATACGACAAGTTTTCCATTCCGCCAAACAAATACAGGAAAAAGTTACTTTGCTATTTCACTACTACCTTCTTGCCGTTCAGGATATAAATTCCCTTAGTTGTTCCTGCGGAGACATAGGTGGAATAGACCACCGTGCCAGAGTCATCACGCAGTTCAAGGGTGAAGTCATCCTCGAAACTCGGCAGAGTGAGGACATAGTCATCCTGGGTGATGTACCACGGACGTGGGGGAGCAAACGTACTACTTTCATGGGTGCAAAGTTAGAAGAAAAAACATAATTAATTAGAAAAACCTTAGAAAAAAGACTTTCCAAAATTTTTCAACTTTACTTGAATCGCGGAAAAAGCCTTAACTACAACAAACAAGCGATAGAGGATAACCCCTATCGCTTGTTTGTCTTGATGCGGAACTCACGTGCCTGAGACGGTATGTCCCTATTGCGCTGCATCACCCCGATGCGGAATATCGCCTCACCGTCCTTCAGACGGTTGTCGGCCTTGATGACTGCCGTATAGCGGATGCCCTTGCCAGGCATGATGCTCTCCACCAGTACGTTCTCCGAGACGCGGATATGCTTGTTGCCCGTCACCTCCATCACCGTAGGCAGAACGCCGTAGGCAGGCTTGGAAGACCTGTTGAAGACCTCGAACACCATGCGTGCCTCCTCTCCCCTACTGAGTTCGCCGTTACGGCTGGCATCCACGAGCCTCGGGTTGCGGATCTCGATGTCGGCAACCGCCAGTTCACTGGCACTGCTCCTCGGCGTGTTGAAATTCTCGTCGAAGCCATAGAGACGGTCGTCACCGCCACTGGACTCACCATAGTCCTGCTGATAGTCAGACTGCTGACGGGACTCCACCGCGCGCTGCTGACGGTTAGCCCGATAGTCTTCGTAACGCTGCTGCTGCGCCTGGTCAGCCGCAGATCCTACGGCAGCGCCCACGGCAGCACCACCGGCAATGCCGATCAGCGTACCGATATCGCTCCCCCTCGGACCACCGGTGATGCCACCAATGGCTGAACCGATAATCGAACCAAACATGCCACCTGCATACGCACCCGTCCCAGTGTATGTGCCGCAACTCGAGAGCAGCAACAGGGAACTCACTGATATAACCAACATTTTCTTCATGTCCATTGCCATTTTAATGTTCACGCTGCAAAGGTAAGCATTTCGCCAAAGACTACCAAGGGGAAAATCCCGAAATTTTGGTAGGGGAAATCCTATTACCCGATAAAAAGTCATATACTTACACTCCATAACCTATATACTTATGCCTCAAAGACACATAACACACAAGAAAAGCCCGCATCCGAGATGGATGCGGGCCTCTTCCTATAGGTGTATCGTTGCTATTCTGATTACTCAGCCTTTGCCTCTTCGGCAGCAGCAGGAGCCTCAGCAGCAGGAGCCTCAGGGGCCTTAGCCTCCTCAGCAGGTGCAGCAGCCTCAGCCTTGGGGGCATCAGCAGCCTTCTTGCTGCGAGAACGACGGGTGCTCTTCTTCTTGGTGTCCTTAGCCATTTCGGGATCGAAATCGACCAGTTCGATAAAGCACACCTGGGCTGCGTCGCCCTGACGGGTACCGAGTTTGATGATACGGGTATATCCACCGGGACGGTCACCAATCTTCTGGGATACCTCTCCGAAGAGTTCCTTGATGGCTTCCTTGTTCTGCAGATAACTGAACACTACACGGCGAGAGTTGGTAGAGTCATCCTTTGCTTTGGTGAGCAGGGGCTCCACATACTTCTTCAGGGCCTTAGCCTTTGCGACGGTCGTAGTGATTCTTTTGTGCATGATCAGCGAGATGGCCATGTTTGCAAGCATGGCACTGCGGTGAGATGCAGTACGACCGAGATGGTTGAATTTCTTATTATGTCTCATTTTTGCTTATTCTTTATCAAGTTTATACTTGGTAATGTCGGTTCCAAACGACAGATTCAGACTCTCGAGCAAATCATCAAGCTCAGTGAGCGATTTCTTACCGAAGTTGCGGAACTTCAGGAGGTCGGTCTTGTTGTACTGTACCAGGTCGCCAAGCGTCTCCACGTCGGCTGCCTTGAGGCAGTTGAGGGCACGAACGGAGAGGTTCATGTCAACAAGACGGGTCTTGAGCAACTGGCGCATGTGCAGGATCTCCTCGTCGAACTCCTGGTTACCCTCTGTATCGTTGTTCTCGAGGGTGATCTTCTCGTCGGAGAAGAGCATGAAGTGATAGATGAGGATCTTGGCGGCCTCCTTCAGGGCATCCTTCGGGTGGATGGAACCGTCCGTCGTCACCTCCAGCACGAGTTTGTCGTAGTCGGTCTTCTGCTCGACACGATAGGGCTCTACGCTGTACTTGACATTGCGGATAGGTGTGTAAATAGAGTCGATTGCAATTACATTCACGTCGGTGCAGAATTCGCGATTCTCATCAGCGGGTACATATCCGCGACCTTTGTTGATTGTAAGATCAATCTGCATCGATGCCTTGGAATCTAAATGACAAATCACCAAATCGGGATTCAGCACCTCAAATCCAGTCAGATACTTGCCGATGTCAGCGGCTTTGAATTCGGTAGAATTCTCGACCGTGATACTGACTTTCTCGTTCTCGAATTCTTCTACTACTTGCTTGAACCGAACTTGCTTCAGGTTCAAGATCATGTTGGTCACGTCTTCCTTAACACCAGGCACAGAAGAGAACTCATGCTCGACACCAGCGATACGGATGGTATTGATAGCATAGCCCTCCAATGATGAAAGAAGAATGCGGCGCAGGGCGTTACCGATGGTGACACCGAAGCCAGGCTCCAACGGACGAAATTCGAACTTGCCGAACTTGTCGTTGGCCTCCAACATTACGACTTTATCGGGTTTTTGAAATGCTAATATCGCCATTAATTTTAATGATTTTAGTTCTTAGAGTACAACTCAACGATTAACTGTTCCTTAATGTTCTCGGGAATGTCGGCACGCTCGGGCTTGTGCAGGAACTTGCCAGCCTTGGCGTTCTCATCCCACTCGATCCAGGGGTACTTGCTGTGATTAAATCCAGCAAGGGCAGCCTCAATCACCTCGAGAGACTTTGACTTCTCACGAACGGCGATGACCTGACCGGGTTTCACACTATAAGAAGGGATATTAACTACCTGACCATCAACCGTGATGTGCTTGTGGCCCACGAGTTGACGCGCAGCAGCGCGGGTAGGAGCAATACCCAGACGGAACACGACGTTGTCGAGTCGGCTCTCCAGCAACTGGAGGAGCACCTCACCGGTGATACCGTCGGCCTTTGCGGCCTTCTCAAACATGTTACGGAACTGGCGCTCAAGTACACCGTATGTGTACTTTGCCTTCTGCTTCTCTGCCAGCATGACTGCATACTCCGACATCTTGCGACGACGGTTATTGCCATGCTGTCCCGGGGGGAAGTTCCTACGGGACAAAACTTTGTCCGGTCCGAAAATGGCTTCTCCAAATCGGCGGGCAACTTTTGATTTCGGTCCTAAATATCTTGCCATAATCTTTTTTAAAAATGGAAGAATTGAAAGATGGAAGAATTGAAGTCTTCCTTCACTCAAACAACTTCCTGTTAAAATTCAATTTTTCAATTTTTTAGACGCGACGACGCTTCGGGGGGCGGCAGCCGTTATGCGGCAGCGGCGTAACATCGACGATCTCCATTACCTCAATACCTGCGCCATGGATGGCACGGATAGCGGATTCACGACCATTGCCGGGACCCTTCACGTAGGCCTTCACCTTGCGCAGACCCAGATCGTAAGCCACCTTGGCACAATCTTCAGCCGCCATCTGGGCAGCATACGGGGTATTCTTCTTAGAGCCACGGAAACCCATCTTACCAGCGGATGACCATGAGATAACCTGTCCCTCATCGTTTGCCAGGGACACAATGATATTATTGAAAGAACTGTGAACGTGGAGTTGGCCGATGGCATTTACCCTCACGTTTCTCTTCTTGGAAGTGACTGTCTTCTTTGCCATAATTCTTCTTAATCTTTAAATGTTAATGTTTAATGTAGAATTACTTCGTAGCCTTCTTCTTGTTGGCAACAGTCTTCTTCTTTCCCTTACGGGTACGAGCATTATTCTTGGTGCTCTGACCGCGAACGGGAAGACCATTACGGTGACGTACGCCACGATAGCAACCAATATCCATCAGTCGCTTGATGTTCAACTGGATCTCACTGCGGAGATCACCTTCTACCTTGAATTCAGCACCGATGATTTCACGGATCTTGGCTGCCTGGTCGTCACTCCACTCACTGACCTTCAGGTCACGGCTGACACCTGCCTTGTCCAATATCTTTGCTGAACTACTTCGACCAATACCATAGATATAGGTCAATGCGATTTCGCCACGCTTATTCTGGGGCAAATCTACTCCAACAATTCTTATTGCCATTGTAAAAAAGATAAATTAAAAAACTATAAATTTCGAAATTCTGCTAAAAAGCATGCAAAGGTACGAAGATTTTCTCAAACCTCCGCATCTTTTACGCTTATTTAACATTAGCCCTGACGCATCTTGTACTTGGGGTTCTTCTTGTTGATAACGAACAGACGACCCTTGCGGCGTACAATCTTGCAATCTGGGGTGCGCTTCTTTAATGATGCTCTTGTCTTCATATTTGTTCCTATTGTTTATTTGTATCTGAATACTATCCGACCTTTCGTCAGGTCATAAGGACTCATCTCTACCTTGACTTTATCGCCAGGGAGGATTTTGATGTAGTGCATTCTCATCTTGCCTGAGATATGCGCAATAATCTGAACTCCATTTTCCAGTTCTACACGGAACATCGCATTCGAGAGACTCTCGAGAATCGTTCCGTCCTGTTCAATAGCGGATTGCTTTGCCATACAATTTAATATAATACTCCTTCTACTCTCTCTGCTTCCTCGAACGAAGACAGTATCTCTGCCTTACCCCTGCGGATGGCTATCGTATGCTCGAAATGCGCTGCCGGTTTCCCGTCACGCGTGCGGATCGTCCAACGATCCTCGTCGAGCCAGATAGCACGGTCACCCATGGTGATCATGGGTTCGATGGCGATACACATGCTGGCCTTCAGCATCACACCATTCCCACGACGACCGTAATTAGGCACCTGCGGATCCTCGTGCATCTCGCGACCTATGCCATGACCTGTCAACTCGCGCACTACACCGTATCCCTGTGCCTCGCAATGGTCCTGTACAGCACTGCTGATGTCGCCCAGATGATGCCCGGCAACCGCGTTCTCGATACCGAGATACAGCGACTCCTTGGTAGTCTTCAACAGCCGTTTCACCTCGTCGGATACCTCCCCGACACAGAACGTGTAACAGGAGTCACCATTGAAACCGTTCAGGAGCGTTCCACAATCGATGGAGATAATGTCACCCTCCTTCAAGACTGTCTCGGCGTTGGGTACGCCATGCACGACAACGTCGTTAACCGACGTGCAGATACTGGCAGGAAACGGCCCTCCATATGGATTGGGGAACCCTTTGAACGTGGGGACAGCACCATGGTCTCTGATGAACTCATCGGCTATCTTGTCCAACTGGAGGGTCGTTATGCCAGGCTTGATATGTTTTGCCAATTCACCAAGCGTATGACCAACAAGTTGGTTCGCCTGGCGCATCAGTTCAATCTCGTCTTCGGTCTTCAGGAATATCTTCATAGAAGATTAGTATGCAGCCATACCGCGGCCGTGAATACGACCAGAACTGAGCAGACCATCATAATGGCGCATCAACAGGTGACTCTCTATCTGTGCGAGTGTGTCAAGCACTACACCTACAAGAATCAGCAGTGATGTTCCACCGAAGAACTGAGAAAACGCATCTTGTACATTCAACAGGCTTGCCAATGCCGGCATGACTGCGATAAAGGCGATGAACAGCGAACCAGGCAAGGTGATGCGTGACATCACGGTGTCAATGTACTCTGCCGTATCCTTACCAGGCTTAACGCCAGGGATGAAGCCGTTGTTGCGCTTCATGTCCTCAGCCATCTGTGTCGGGTTGAGCGTAATTGCCGTATAGAAATAGGTAAATGCGATGATCAGCAAGGCGAAAACGATATTGTAGGTCCAACTGTGATGATCGAGCATCGTACGTACGAACCAACTGGCATTCTCGGGAGCCGAATACTGGACGATCGTCAACGGGATGAACATCAGAGCCTGAGCAAAGATGATAGGCATCACATTGGCTGCGAACAGTTTCAGGGGGATATACTGACGGGCACCGCCCACCTGCTTATTTCCTACAAGACGCTTGGCATACTGCACGGGCACCTTGCGGACGCCCTGCACCAAAAGGATAGATGCGCAAACAACTGCATAGAGAATGATGATCTCGACGAGGAACATCACAAGTCCACCTCCAGTGATGGCGGTGAAGCGTGAACTTACCTCCTGGATGAATGCCTGAGGCAGACGTGCTATGATACCGATCATAATGATCAGGGAGATACCATTTCCTATGCCCTTATCCGTAATGCGCTCACCCAACCACAGAATGAACATACTACCTGCGGAGAGAATGATGACAGCCGGAACCATGAACACAGACCAAGAGATCCCCGTTGCCAAGGCTGCTCCGGCCTGCATCTTCAGGTTCATCAAGTAACCCGGTGCCTGGAACAGCAGGATAGCCACTGTCAGCCAACGGGTGTACATGCTGATCTTCTTACGGCCGCTCTCACCCTCACGCTGCATCTTCTGCACGTATGGTACGGCGACTGCAAGGAGTTGCATTACGATAGAAGCAGAGATGTAAGGCATGATTCCAAGCGCAAAGATAGATGCGTTGGAGAATGCACCACCGGAGAACATATCGAGCAGCGACATCAGACCCCCGGCAGTCTGGGACTGCAGTTGGTCAAGCATGGCCGGATTGATACCAGGAAGTACCACGAAAGAGCCAAAACGATAGATCGCCACAAACAGAAGCGTGATAAGGATGCGCTGACGCAAGTCCTCAATCTTCCAGATGTTCTTCAGTGTCTCTATTAACTTCTTCATTGTATTGTCTAGATTTTTGTTGCGTTACCACCTACTGCCTTAATAGCCTCTTCAGCAGTCTTTGAGAAGGCATTAGCCTCTACATCGACCTTGGCCTTCAGTTCACCTTTGCCAAGGATCTTGACCAGTTCCTTGCCATTGGTAAGGCCTGCTGCCACAAATTCTGCTATTCCGATCTTGGCAAGACCCTTCTCCTCAGCAAGTCTCTGAAGGGTTGAGAGGTTCACTGCGAAGTACTCCTTGTGGTTGATGTTCTTGAAGCCACCCTTCGGCACACGACGCTGGAGTGGCATCTGACCACCTTCGAAACCAATCTTCTTCTTATAACCAGAACGGGCCTTGGCTCCCTTGTGTCCACGAGTAGAAGTACCGCCCAGACCAGAACCTGGTCCGCGACCAATACGACGACGTGAATGGGTAGAACCTTCTGCCGGCTTTAAATTATTCAGTTTCATAATCGATTCTTCTTTAAATTGTTAATTACTCAACGACGGTCACCAGGTGATGAACCTTACGGATCATACCACGGATAGAAGGATTGTCCTCCACCTCAACAACCTGGGAGATCTTATGAAGGCCAAGGGCCTGAAGCGTACGCTTCTGATCTACCGGATAACCGATCTTGCTCTTAATCTGCTTAATCTTTATTGTTGCCATAGTCTTATCTCCTTATCCGTTAAACACTTTCTGCATACTGATTCCGCGTGTACCAGCCACAGTGAAGGCATCACGCATCTGGCTCAGTGCCACGATGGTGGCCTTAACCAAGTTATGAGGGTTAGAAGAGCCCTTTGACTTGGCAAGCACATCCTTGACACCTACACTCTCAAGTACGGCACGCATAGCACCACCAGCCACCAGGCCAGTACCGGCAGCAGCCGGCTTCAGGAATACCTGGGCACCGCCGTAGCGAGCCTCCATCTCGTGAGGGATAGTACCCTTCAACACGGGAACCTTCACCAGATTCTTCTTGGCGGCCTCCACACCCTTGGCGATGGCAGCAGTAACTTCACCTGCCTTACCAAGACCCCAGCCAATGATACCATTGCCGTCGCCGACGACCACGATGGCTGCGAATGTAAAGGTGCGACCGCCCTTGGTTACCTTCGTCACACGGTTGATGGCAACCAGTCTGTCTTTCAACTCTACGTCACTATTTACTTTAACTTTGTTCATTGCCATAATCGTTTAGAAATTAAGTCCACCTTTACGTGCTGCATCAGCGAGAGACTTCACGCGGCCGTGATACAGATAACCGTTACGGTCGAAGACAACAGCCTTTACGCCTGCCTCCTGAGCCTTCTGGGCCAGCAGTTCACCAACCTTCTCAGCCTGCTGGATCTTCGGCATAGCCTCCAGACCCAGAGATGATGCTGATGCAAGTGTTTTACCTTCCAAATCATTAATCACCTGAGCATAGATCTGCTTGTTGCTGCGGAACACACTCAGACGGGGGCGCTCGGCAGTACCGAACACGCTCTTGCGAATTCTATATTTAATCTTAATTCGTCTTTCTACTTTCTTAGTTGTCATAATCTTGAATTCTTAATTCTTAATTCTTAATTCTTAATTACTTTGCTGATGCCGACTTACCCGACTTACGACGGATAACCTCACCCTTAAACAGAATACCCTTTCCTTTATAAGGTTCAGGCATACGGAAAGAACGAATTTTAGCGCAAATCAGACCGAGCAGAGCCTTGTCACACGACTCCAGGATAATCTGCGGATTCTGGTTACGCTCCATCTTGGTCTCAACCTTAACCTCCTTAGGAAGTTGGATGAATATCGGATGGGTATAGCCGAGTGCGAACTCAATGATGTTACCCTGATTAGAAACACGGTAACCAACACCTACGAGTTCCATCTCCTTCTTGTAACCTTCACTCACACCGACAACCATATTGTTGACAAGCGCACGATAGAGACCGTGGAAAGCCTGCTTCTGCTTAATATTCACAGGGCTGTTCTCATCAATCTCGAATGTAATGTGACCATCCTCAATCTTCACCTTGATAGAGGGGTCAACCTTCTGTGAAAGTTCTCCCTTGGGACCCTTAACGGTTACCACACCGTCCTTGTCCTGAGCAACTGTAACACCTGCGGGGATACTAATTGGCAATTTTCCTATTCTTGACATATACTATCCTCCAATTAATATACATAGCAAAGCACCTCGCCGCCAATCTTCAGGGCAGCAGCCTCTTTGTCTGTCATTACACCTTTAGACGTGGAAAGGATTGCAATTCCCAGTCCGTTAATTACTCTCGGCATGTCTTTGTAGCCAGTATATTGGCGAAGACCTGGTGTAGAAACTCGCTTCAGGCACTTAATGGCATTTTCACGAGTGGCGGGGTCATACTTCAGGGCCACCTTGATTGTACCCTGAGGACCATCCTCGACGAACTTGTAGTTCAGGATGTAACCCTTCTCGAAGAGGATCTTGGTGATCTCTTTCTTCAAGTTAGACGCAGGCACCTCTACGACACGATGATGTGCCATGATGGCGTTTCTGAGTCTGGTCAGATAATCTGCTATTGGATCTGTCATAAAAAATAAGTTTTAATTAATCGGGACTACCCCGACAATATTAAATAATTGAAAATCTCTTCTTCGGAATGAGTTACCAACTGGCTTTCTTCACACCCGGGATCAGACCGCTTGATGCCATCTCACGGAACTGGATACGGGAGAGACCGAACTGGCGCATATATCCCTTTGGACGACCCGTAATCTTGCAGCGGTTGTGCAGACGGATGGGGTTGGCGTTCTTGGGAATGCTCTGCAACTTACGGGCTGCCTCGTATGCCTCGGCAGGATCATCGGTCGTTGCAATCACCTTCTTCAGGGCGGCACGCTTCTCTGCATAGCGGGCTACGAGTTTGGCGCGCTTCACCTCGCGGGCTTTCATTGATTCTTTTGCCATATCTCTTAATCGTTTTTAGCGTTCTTGAAAGGAAGACCGAAAGCCTTCAGCAGTGCAAATCCCTCCTCATCAGTCTGGGCTGATGTTACAAAGGTGATGTTCATACCCTGAATGCGATCGACTGAATCGATATTAATCTCCGGGAAGATAATCTGCTCCTGGATACCCAGTGTGTAGTTACCACGTCCGTCGAACTTGCTCTCAATACCCTTGAAGTCACGGATACGGGGCAGGGCGATACGGACGAGTTTCTCCAGGAACTCATACATACGCTCACGGCGCAGGGTAACCATCACGCCGATAGGCATCTTCTTACGCAGTTTGAAGTTGGCGATATCCTTCTTGGAATAGGTTGCCACGGCTTTCTGACCACAAATAGCGGTAATCTCGTTGATGGCCACCTCAATGATCTTCTTGTCCTGTGTGGCATCACCCAAGCCCTGATTGACGACAATCTTCTTCAGGACGGGGATCTGCATCGTTGAAGTATAGTTGAACTGCTTCTTCAGAGCAGGAGCAATCTTCTCCTTGTACTCTGTCTTTAACTGTGCTGTATTTGCCATTACTTAATCTCCTCCCCTGATTTTTTAGCGATACGGGTGACCTTCTTGCCTTCACGCTTGATAGCGATACGGGTAGCCTTGCCACTCTTCGGATCAATCAAACTAATATTCGAGATGTGAATAGGAGCCTCCATCTTCACAAAACCGCCCTGAGGGTTCTTCGCACTTGGCTTAGCGCTCTTGTTGACCATGTTAACACCTTCAACAAGGGCACGCTGCTTGTCGGTCAGGACCTTCAGCACCTTACCAGTCTTGCCCTTATCCTCACCGGTCAGGACGATGACTGTATCGTTTTTCTTAATATTGAACTTTGCCATTTCTTGTATCAATTTTAATATTAAAGTACCTCAGGTGCCAAAGAAACGACTTTCATGTTTACAGCACGGAGTTCACGGGCTACGGGGCCGAAGATACGGCTACCGCGCAACTCACCAGCATTGTTCAACAGTACACAGGCATTATCGTCGAAACGGATGTATGAACCATCTGCACGACGGATTTCCTTCTTTGTGCGAACAACCAAAGCCTTAGATACTGCACCCTTCTTTACGTCACTTGTAGGGATCGCGTTCTGGATAGAGACGACAATAATATCACCTACGCTGGCATAACGACGCTTCGTGCCGCCCAATACACGGATGCAGAGAGCCTCGCGTGCACCGCTGTTGTCAGCAACTGTAAGTCTTGATTCTGTCTGTATCATAATTACTTAGCTTTTTCTACGATTTGAACTAATCTCCATCTCTTTGTCTTTGACAGAGGACGGGTTTCCATAATGAGCACGGTATCACCTACATTGCACTCGTTCTTCTCGTCGTGCGCGTGATACTTCTTTGTCTTCTGGACAAACTTACCATAAATAGGGTGCTTCTCCTTGAACTTAGCGGCAATAACAATGGTTTTATCCATCTTGTTGCTGATAACGACACCCTGTCTTGTCTTTCTTAAATTTCTTGTTTCCATCTGGACCATTGTTATTTGTTAAGTTCTCTCTGATGAAGTTCTGTTTTCATACGTGCGATATCACGACGAACGGCCTTAATCTGAGATGGGTTCTCAAGAGGAGTGATAGCGTGGTTCAACTTCATCTGGTTGTATTTAGCAACCTCTGCCTCAATGCGCTCTGCCAAATCTTTGGTCTCGAGTTCTCTTACTTCCTTGATCTTCATACTCTACTAAGCGTTTTTATCGTAATCACGTCTCACAACAAACTTTGTCTTCACGGGCAACTTCTGAGCGCCGAGGCGGAGTGCCTCCTTAGCGACATCGAAAGGTACACCTTCTACTTCAAAGAGGATACGGCCTGGTGTAACAGGTGCAACCCATCCTGCGGGATCACCCTTACCTTTACCCATTCGCACGTCAGCAGGCTTGCGAGTGATAGGTTTGTCAGGGAAGATGCGAATCCATACCTGGCCTTCACGGTTCATATAACGGTTGATGGCAACACGGGCTGCCTCAATCTGACGGCTGTCGATCCACTTGGCATCCATAGTCTTGATGCCGAACGAGCCGAAAGCCAGTGTTGTACCTCTGTGGGCGTTACCTTTGTTTCCACGTCCATCCTGAGGTCTTCTATATTTTACTCTTTTAGGCTGTAACATAATAAGTTTCTACTTTTTACGATTATTACTTCTTCTTATTACGGAACTTTCTGTCACGACCACCAGCATTAGCACGGCCACCAGCCTTCTCCTGAGCGAAGTTAGGTGCCAGATCAACGTCACCGTAGATCTCACCACGGCATATCCAGACCTTAATGCCCAGCAGACCGACCTTCGTCAGGGCCTCAGCATGACAATAGTCAATGTCAGCACGATAGGTATGCAACGGAGTACGTCCTTCCTTGAGCATCTCACTACGGGCGATCTCTGCTCCGTTCAGACGACCGGAAATCTGTACCTTAATACCCTCTGCTCCAGCACGCATCGTGTTCTGGATGGCCATCTTGATGGCACGACGGTAAGCGATCTTGCCTTCTACCTGACGGGCGATGTTGTTGGCAACAATCGTAGCATCAAGTTCCGGGCGCTTCACCTCGAAGATATTAATCTGGATTTCCTTATCATAGAGTTTCTTCAGTTCCTCCTTCAGTTTGTCAACATCCTGACCACCCTTACCAATGACGATACCCGGGCGAGCCGTGCAAACCGTGATGGTGACCAGTTTCAGTGTACGCTCGATGACTATCTTCGAAACGCTGGCCTTTGCCAGACGCTCGTTGAGGTACTTGCGGATTTTCTGATCCTCTACCAGGTTATCTCCGAAGTCCTTGCCTCCGAACCAATTTGAATCCCAACCTCTTACGATACCAAGACGGTTGCTTATTGGATTAACTTTCTGTCCCATACTTATTCTTTTACGTCATTAGTTTTAGCGTCAACGAACAGGGTCACGTGGTTAGAACGCTTGCGGATACGATAGCCGCGGCCCTGAGGTGCAGGTCTCATTCTCTTCATTGTAACACCCTCGTCAACGAATACGCGGGCCACATAAAGTTCACCGTCCTCTGCCTTGCGGTCATTCTTGGCTTCCCAGTTAGCGATAGCCGAGCGGAGGAGTTTCTCTACATCTGCTGCGGCAGCCTTCTTAGAGAATCTAAGCACACCCAAAGCGCGATTCACTTCCATGCCGCGGATCATATCGACGACATAGCGCATCTTGCGAGGTGATGAGGGGCAGCCTTTCAGCTTGGCAAAATACTGTGTCTTAAGTGCTGCTTTTCTTTCTTCAGCCTTAATATGTTTTCTTGCTCCCATTTTAACTTTTCAATTTTTCAATTTTCAATTTTCAATTTACCCTGGGATTACTTCTTGTTACCAGCATGTCCGCCAAAGCGACGGGTGGGTGCGAACTCACCGAGTTTGTGGCCGACCATGTTCTCTGTAACATAGACAGGGATAAATTTGTTACCATTATGAACTGCAACAGTGTGTCCCACGAAGTCCGGGGAGATCATTGATGCTCTGGCCCATGTCTTTACGACATTCTTCTTACCACTCTCATTCATGGCGAGAATCTTCTTCTCGAGTGATACGTTGATGTACGGACCTTTCTTTAATGAACGACTCATAATTTACTTCTCTTTGTTAACTTCGTGATTACTTCTTGTTTGCTCTTTCAATGATATACTTGTTTGAAAGTTTCTTCGGTGCACGTGTCTTCAGGCCCTTTGCATACAGACCAGTGCGTGAACGTGGGTGTCCACCAGACTGACGTCCTTCACCACCACCCATCGGGTGATCATGCGGGTTCATCACGACACCACGGTTGTGCGGGCGGCGACCCAGCCAACGAGAGCGGCCGGCCTTACCAGACTGCTCAAGAGCATGGTCTGAGTTACCTACACTACCGACAGTAGCCTTACAAGCAGAGAGAATCTGACGAGTCTCACCTGAGGGAAGTTTGATCACGCAATAACTGCCCTCACGAGAAGTCAACTGAGCAAAATTACCAGCCGAACGAACGAGTTTGGCACCCTGGCCGGGACGCATCTCAATGTTGTGGATGACCGTACCGACTGGAATGTTAGCCAGCGGGAGTGCATTACCCACCTCGGGCACTGCATCCGCTCCTGACATCAGAGTTGCACCAACCTGCAGTCCATTAGGAGCAATAATGTAACGTTTTTCACCATCAGCGTAGAAAAGCAATGCTATACGAGCCGAACGGTTCGGATCGTATTCGATTGTCTTCACTACCGCTGGAACACCATCCTTCTCTCGCTTGAAGTCGATCAGACGATACTTCCTCTTGTGACCACCGCCCATATAGCGGACAGTCATCTTACCGGTGTTGTTTCGACCGCCGGTAGAGCGCTTACCGTAAACGAGAGACTTCTCTGGCACGGATGCAGTAATATCCTCGAACGTGCCAATAACCTTGTGTCTTTGACCCGGAGTTACGGGTTTTAATTTACGTACTGCCATTTTTTATTGAATATTGCTATAAAAATCGATTGAGTCGCCCTCCTTCAGAGTAACGATTGCCTTCTTGAACGCGTTCTTCTGTCCTTTGATGAGACCAGCCTTTGTATAGCGAGAACTGCGCTTTCCAGCATAACGACACGTGTTCACGTCGAGCACCGTCACATTGTACAGGTTCTCGACCTCTCTTTTAATCTCAAGTTTGTTGGCCTCAGGCTTTACGATGAAGCCATACTTCTGCTGCACAGGAAGGTTCACAGTCGTACCTGCAGCCACACGGACATTGCCCTTGCGGTCCTTCTTATCCTTCTTGATAACATAAGACTTAGCCACTGAAGACTTGTCTGTAATCTTGGTCATCTTCTCAGTGACCAGGGGTTTTATGATAAATGCCATATCCTTTTGCCTCCTTTACTTATTTAAGATACCGCCGATTGTCTCCAGAGATTTCTCAGAAATCACGAGGACGTCAGCATTCAGGACCTTGTAGGTATTGAGTTTTGAAGCCTCCATGACCTCTGCCTTCTGCAGATTGCGAGCCGACAGATATACGTTATTATTCGTTCCTGACAAAACGAAGAGCGACTTCTTACCATCGACCTTGAGATTCTTTGCGATGTTTACGAACTCTTTAGTCTTCGGAGCCTCCATGGAGAAATCCTCCACTACGACGATTGCATTCTCCTGAGCCTTGTATGACAGGGCAGACTTACGGGCAAGAGTCTTCACCTTCTTATTCAGTTTGAAACTATAGTCGCGGGGCTTCGGACCGAACACGCGGCCACCACCACGCAGCAGCGGAGAATTGATGTCACCATGACGTGCGCCACCACCGCCTTTCTGACGGCCGAGTTTACGCGTAGAGCCGGACATTTCACTTCTCTCCTTTGACTTAGCCGTACCTTGGCGCTGGTTAGCCAGATACTGCTTTACAGCCAGATAAATAACATGGTCATTAGGTTCAATGCCGAAGATAGCCTCGTCCAATGATACCTTTCTACCGGTCTCCTGACCTTTGATATTCAATACGCTAACTTCCATCTTACTTGTTGATTAATACAGTTGAACCATTATAACCTGCGCAACTACCCTTCACAAGAATCAGGTTGTGCTCCGGTATTACCTTTAACACTTTGAGGTTCTGGGTTGTCACCCTGTCACCTCCCATCTGGCCGCCCATTCGCATTCCTTTGAACACCTTAGCGGGGTAAGAACAAGCACCGATAGAACCGGGCTTGCGCAGACGGTCATCCTGACCGTGAGTGCTCTGGCCGACGCCACCGAAACCGTGACGCTTCACAACGCCCTGGAATCCCTTACCCTTCGATGTACCGACAACGTCAACGAACTCCGATCCCTCGAAGATATCCACTGTGACGGTGTCACCGAGGTTCATCTCCTCGTCAAACTTGAACTCGGCCAAGTGGGCCTTGGGTGTCGTGTTAGCCTTCTTGAAGATACCCATCATGGCTTTGGTGGTGTTCTTCTCCTTCTTCTCACCGAAGGCGAGTTGAACGGCCTTGTAGCCATCCTTCTCTACAGACTTAACCTGAGTAACAACACAAGGACCAGCTTCGATAACAGTGCACGGTACATTCTTACCGTCGGCACTGAAAACGGATGTCATTCCGATTTTTCTTCCAATTAATCCTGGCATTTCAGTTTAAAATTAATAATGTGTAATATATAAAATTTGTTCCTTTTTAAGTGTCATCCGCCTACTGACGCATACAAACCCACTTAAAAAGGAACTTCAACTGCTTCATTTTTGAAGGCTAAGTCGCTCTTTATCAGGGTATTGTTAGCATACAAGCCAGCGCAATACGCACTTTTGCGGGTGCAAAGGTACGAATAATTTTACTTCCCACCAAACATTTTTAAGATTTTTTATGACCTAATTATCTAATTAAGCCATAAAAGACCACCCTGAGCGACCTTCCTCCCTTGTCAGGCATGAAGATCCAGAACGAAACGAGTACCCTTGGTGAAGTTCGGGTCAACACTGAGTTCACCATTCATGTTCAGGGCCATCTGCCGACAGATGGGCAAACCAAGGCCATCACCAGTGGTAAGGTCGCGGATTTCCACGAACGGCTTGAAGACATCCTCCTGCTTCTCTTCGGGCATCCCCTCCCCAGTATTGGAAACCAGGAACTGATGCACATGGGCACCGCGCTTCTTGTAATCCAGCCAGATGGTACCGCCCTCAGGAGTATATTCTGCGGCGTTCTCCAACAGATGGATGAGGATATGCGACACGTATTCCTTATTAATCTTGGCACTCATCTTTGGAGCATTCACTGTCAGGGTAACTTCATTCTTCACCTTATTACGGATCTGGTCCATCAGTCCCTCACAGAATGGGGGCAGAAGCGT
Organism: Prevotella sp. UBA4217; assembly: GCA_002379425.1. Lineage (GTDB taxonomy): Bacteria > Bacteroidota > Bacteroidia > Bacteroidales > Bacteroidaceae > Prevotella. The sequence continues at coordinate 80,433 of DFTH01000017.1, read as the reverse complement.
ATCCTCCAGTTCTATGGCACTGGTATCCTCATTCTCCAACCTTGACAACATCTGGATATGACTGGAGAAATCCTGCAAGGCCTTCACTTCTGGCAGGCGGTCGTCGAGTTTCTGCAGTGTCGGATCCAACTGGGCGGAGATATTACTGATGAACTTAGCCTTCAGGGCATTATTCTCGTTGGCCATCTTGATCGTATTCTTTTGCTTGCGCGTCAGCAGGATAAAGCGCATCAGCACGATCGCGCCCACGGCAAGAGCAGCAGCCAGGGCGGCAGCCAGCACACAAAGGCCGATGATGATGGCCATCCGCGAGGTCAGCGAACTGTCTTTCTCGGAGATCGATGCCTCATTCTCGGAGATGCGCTTTTTCAGTGCGGCAATCTCATCAGCACTCTTGATGGCATTGACGGAGTCCTTCCATGCCACATAACTCTTATAGGACTGTGCCACCAGATTGGCGCTATTGCTCCTGCGGCCGTTGGCGATGAGCGTCTGATAAGCCTGATCCACCTTGTCATATTCCTTCGAGGCGGTCAGTTTGCCTGCCATCTCCTTGAACACAGCATCGCCCTGGGCATTCAGCCCGAAGGTATAATAATAGATGGCCTTGTTGTAGAGCAGGTCGTTTTTCAGGTTCTCATCCCCCGAGGTACTGACCTGCGACTCCATGATGCTCAACTGGTCAAGGGCACTGGTGCTCTTCCTCATCTTCATATACATCTGCAGGCGCTCCTTAGTAACCTCATAGTGCAAGGCCGCCTTGTCACTTGTTGACACCTGCTGACTGGCATTGATATTGTCATCGATACGGCGGAGCAGGTCAAAGGCCTCCTTCCAGTAACTATCCTTCTTATAATAGAGCCCCGTAGCCTTCAGACCGCAATCCACGGCCTGCTTCATTTGTCCTTTTCCCACATAGTCCTCGAAGGCGCGGATATACATATAACGGGCAGTGGCGACGGTACCTTCCTTATCGGCAGCCTCGGCACGCTGCTGGAGTTCACTCTTCTGCACAGCCTGTGCAACAGCGAATGTGCAACAGAAGAGCAGATTTACAAGCAGGATATATACTTTTTTATTCATTTTCGTTAAAATGTCTTTCTTTTTCAGTGCAAAGTTAGGCAATTATTTGGTTCCTACCAAATATTTCTTTTGTTTTTTTAGCAAAAAGGCGCATCTGATAACCAGATGCGCCGTAACGTCGTATAATAGTATGCTTTACTCTATACTTTGATCTCCACCTCAACACCGCTGGGAAGTTCGAGTTTCATCAGGGCATCGACGGTCTTGGCCGTTGAACTGTAGATGTCTATCAGACGCTTGTAGTCTGACAGTTGGAACTGCTCGCGTGCCTTCTTGTTGACGAAGGTAGAACGGTTCACGGTGTAGATACGCTTGTGTGTGGGAAGGGGAATAGGACCGCTGATGATAGCACCTGTGGCCTTTACTGCCTTCACGATCTTCTCTGCTGACTTGTCAACCAACTTGTGGTCGTAACTCTTCAGTTTGATACGAATCTTCTGACTCATTGTTCTTAATTCTTAATTAATAATACTATTTTTAATGTTGGGGAGCCGCTAAAGAGTCATTTGCTCAGCGGCCCTCCCTTTTTATCTTTTTATACGAGGTCGGCACGTCCCTTCACCTCCTCCAGCACAGCCTTTGCAATAGAACTGCTGAGCGGAGCATGGTGATCGTACTCCATAGAACTGGTGGCACGACCGGAAGTGATAGTACGGAGGGCGGTCACGTAACCGAACATCTCCGACAGGGGCACCATGGCCTTGACGACACGGGCACCACTGCGGGCCTCCTCCATGCCTTCCACCTGACCGCGGCGCTTGTTCAGGTCGCCGATCACGTCACCCATGTTCTCCTCAGGTGTCACCACCTCGAGTTTCATGATGGGCTCCATCAGCACGGGCTTAGCCTTGGCACATGCCTCCTTGTAGGCCATCTGGGCAGCGATCTCGAACGAGAGTTGGTCGGAGTCAACGGGGTGGAAACCACCATCTACCACAACCACCTTCAGGGAATCGACGGGGTAGCCACCGAGGATACCATTCTTCATGGCAGTCTCAAAGCCCTTCTGGATAGAGGGGATGAACTCCTTAGGAATGTTACCACCCTTCACCTCGTTGACGAACTGCAGGCCGCCATTGGTCTTCACGTCGTAGTCCTCATCCACAGGACCTACCCGCACGAGCATCTTGGCGTACTTACCACGACCACCCGACTGCTTCTTATAGGTCTCGTCGATCTCCACGGTCTTCGTAATGGCCTCCTTATAGTTCACCTGAGGCTTACCCTGGTTACACTCCACCTTGAACTCGCGCTTCAGACGGTCGATGATGATATCGAGGTGAAGTTCACCCATACCTGAGATGATCGTCTGACCGCTCTGCTCGTCGGTACGGACGGTGAACGTCGGGTCTTCCTCTGCCAACTTAGCCAGTCCGTTGTCGAGTTTGGCTATATCAGCCTGTGACTTCGGCTCCACGGCGATAGAGATCACCGTGTCGGGGAAGGTCATCGACTCCAGCACGATCGGTGCGTTCTCGTCGCAGAGAGTATCACCGGTACGGATATCCTTGAAGCCTACACCTGCACCGATATCACCGGCATCGATCGACTCCATGGGAATCTCCTTGTTAGAGTTCATCTGGAACAGGCGGCTGATGCGCTCCTTCTTACCGGAACGGGGGTTGAACACATAACTGCCTGCGGTGATCTTACCAGAATAGACGCGGAAGAACACCAGACGGCCCATGTATGGATCGGTAGCGATCTTGAAGGCCAGGGCTGATGTAGGAGCGGTCTCAGAAGGCTCACGATCCTCCTCCTCATCGGTATTGGGGTTCGTACCCTTGATCACCTCCACATCGACAGGAGCGGGCAGGAATGCGCAGACATAGTCGAGCAGTGGCTGCACGCCCTTGTTCTTATAGGAAGAGCCAAGGAGCATCGGGGTGCACTGCATGGAGATAGTTCCCTTGCGGATAGCGGCGATAATCTCAGCCTCCGTGATGGACTCTGGATCATCGAAGTATTTCTCCATCAGGGCCTCGTCGTATTCTGCAGCGGCCTCGAGCAACTTATTACGCCACTCGTCGCACTCAGCCTTAAGGTCAGCGGGGATTTCCTCAACATCGTATTCGGCACCCATGGTCTCGTCGTGCCACAGGATAGCCTTCATCTTGATGAGATCGACCAGACCCTTGAAGTTCTCCTCAGCACCGATAGGCACCTGGATCACTACGGGGTTGGCACCCAGGATGTCCTTCATCTGCTGTACCGTCTCAAAGAAGTCGGCACCAGAGCGGTCCATCTTGTTCACATAGCCGATACGTGGCACGTTGTACTTGTCGGCCTGGCGCCATACGGTCTCAGACTGAGGCTGTACGCCATCGGCTGCAGAGTAGGTAGCCACGGCTCCGTCGAGCACGCGCAATGAGCGCTCCACCTCAGCGGTGAAATCGACGTGTCCCGGAGTGTCAATCAGGTTAATCTTGTACGTATTGTTGTTCCATGTCCAGTTACAGGTTGTTGCAGCAGAGGTAATGGTGATACCACGCTCCTGCTCCTGGGCCATCCAGTCCATCGTTGCTGCTCCATCGTGCACCTCACCGATCTTGTGCGTCTTACCCGTATAGAACAGGATACGCTCAGAGGTCGTTGTCTTACCGGCATCGATGTGAGCCATAATACCGATGTTTCTTGTCAAATGTAAATCGCGATTTGCCATTTTTCGCTTATCCTTATTTAATCTTTTGTTTACCTTATAACACCTCTCTTAGAATCTGAAGTGTGCAAATGCGCGGTTTGCCTCGGCCATACGGTGCATATCTTCCTTACGCTTGAAGGCACCACCCTGGTTGTTGAAGGCATCCATGATCTCAGCGGCGAGTTTGTCAGCCATCGACTTGCCACTGCGCTTGCGGGCGAAAGAGATCATGTTCTTCATCGACACGCTCTCCTTACGGTCGGGACGGATCTCGGTAGGCACCTGGAAGGTGGCACCACCGATACGGCGGCTCTTCACCTCCACCTGGGGAGTAATGTTGTCGAGGGCCTGCTTCCAGATCTCCAGGGCAGACTTCTCCTCGTTCTGCATCTTGGCCTTCACGGTCTCCAGTGCATTGTAGAAAATCTCATACGACTTCGACTTCTTTCCGTCGTACATCAGGTGGTTCACAAACTTAGACACCTTCTGGTCGTTGAAGACGGGATCCGGCAGGATCACGCGCTTCTTGGGTTTTGCTTTTCTCATTTTTCGTTTTTAAATGATTAAATTCTGCGTGGGGGCTGTTCTTACTTGTTCTTCAACGTCCTTCGCTTGGACATTTACTCAACCTTTATAACATTTCTCCAGCAAAACGGATTTTGATTTCTGTTTTCTTAGCGGCTATCTAACCTTCTCCGGTTAGTTTACTTCTTAGCCTTAGGACGCTTGGCACCGTACTTGGAACGACGCTGCAGGCGATTGGCGACACCGGCGGTATCCAGCGTACCGCGAACGATGTGATAACGTACACCGGGAAGGTCCTTCACACGACCACCACGCACCAGCACGATAGAGTGCTCCTGCAGGTTGTGACCCTCTCCGGGAATGTAACTGTTGACCTCCTTCTGGTTGGTCAAACGCACACGGGCTACCTTACGCATAGCCGAATTAGGCTTCTTCGGGGTTGTCGTATAGACACGCACGCAGACACCACGACGCTGGGGACAATTGTCCAACGCGGGTGACTTCGACTTGTCAACAATCACCTTTCTGCCTTTTCTTACCAATTGTGAAATTGTAGGCATAATACTTTTTACTTTTATTAATTTATATATGTTATTTTGTTTATATTCAGCACGTTACACACCCTGCCAACAGTGCACAAGGGCGTTTCGGGCTGCAAAGGTACAACTATTTTTCGATTTCACCTAATATAAAAAGAAGAAAAAGTGCTATACTTATTTTGATTTAACAAAGTATAACACTTTTTGCGATAATTAATATCTGTTTGCTTTCTAAGCCTCCCCTTTTGACAGGTCAAACGGGGCTATCGTGCGGGGTTCTTGGTTTGGAATCCTAATCGGACCGTACTCTTTTTCGTATCGCATGATGTTCTCCTGAAGGGCGCCCAACAGCCGCTTGGCATGTTCCGGTGCCAGGATAACCCTACTACACACCTGCGCCTTAGGCACACCAGGCAGCACCCGCGCAAAATCCACGACGAAGTCACTGCTGCCATGGGTGATGATGGCAAAGTTGGCATACTCTCCCTGAGCCACCTGCTGTGGTAACTCAATCTGCAATCCCTGATTCTTCTCGTTCTCGCTCATATCCAATATAATTAAGGTGAAATCAGGGTACAAAAGTACGAAAATATTTGGAAAACCACAAAAGATAAGAGACAGATTTTGCAGATTGGGGAGAAATCGCTATCTTTGCAGACGAATAACTAAAGCCAAGCATTACAGACAATGAAGACAGACATACAGATTGCGAGGGAATGCGAGTTGAAGCCTATCGGCGAGATCGCATCCCTGTTGGGTATCGACGCTGAGAGTATTGAACCATACGGGAGATACATGGCCAAGGTGCCGGTGTCGCTCATCGACGAGAAGAAGGTCAGGGAGAGCCGGCTGATCCTGGTGACGGCCATCAGTCCGACGAAGGCGGGCATCGGCAAGACCACTGTCAGCATCGGACTGGCCCTGGGACTGAACAAGATCGGGAAGAAGGCGACCGTAGCGCTGCGCGAGCCCTCCCTCGGCCCCTGCTTCGGCATGAAGGGCGGTGCTGCCGGTGGCGGCTATGCCCAGGTGCTGCCCATGGAGAAGATCAACCTGCACTTCACGGGCGACTTCCACGCCGTGACCTCGGCCCATAACACCATCAGCGCCCTCCTCGACAATTACCTCTACCAATACCGCAAAGATGGCTTCTCGCTGAGGGAGATCTTCTGGAAGCGGGTGCTCGACGTCAACGACCGTGCCTTGCGCAATGTGGTGACGGGGCTCCGCGGCGACGGAGTGGTCTCCGAGACAGGCTTCGACATCACACCTGCCTCGGAACTGATGGCCATCCTCTGTCTCGCCACCAGCGAGGCCGACCTTCAGCGCCGCATCGAGAACATCGTGCTGGGCATCACCGCCGACGGCAGACTGTTCAAGGTCAAGGACCTCGGCGTGGCCGGCGCGATCACGGTCCTGTTGCGTGATGCCCTCAACCCCAACCTCGTGCAGACCACTGAGCACACGCCCGCCTTCATCCACGGAGGACCGTTTGCCAACATCGCCCACGGCTGTTCCAGCGTGCTCGCCACGAAGATGGCGATGACCTACAGCGACTATGTGGTGACGGAGGCTGGCTTCGGCGCCGACCTGGGTGCCGAGAAGTTCTTCGACATCAAATGCCGCAAGACTGGGCTTCAGCCGCGACTGGTCGTCATCGTGGCCACCACTCAGGGCCTGAAGATGCACGGCGGGGTGGCACTCGCCGACATCAAGGAGCCAAACGCCAAAGGACTGACAGAAGGACTGAAGAACCTGAACCGCCACATCCGCAACATGCAAGGGTTCGGACAGCCTGTGGTGGTGACGCTCAACCGCCATGACACGGATCTGGAGGAAGAGATAGACATCGTACGCAAGAACTGCGAGGACCTCGGTGTAGGATTTGCCGTCAACGAGGCCTTCCTCAAGGGCGGTGATGGAGCCGTCGAACTGGCACAGACCGTCATCGACACCATCGACAAGCAGCAGCCGCTTCCCATCCGCTTCACCTACAAGGAGGCCGACTGCCTGGAAGACAAGATCGAGAAGGTCTGCAAGGGTATCTATGGTGCCTCAGCCGTGGAGTACAGCAAGACGGCAAAGAAGAAACTTGAGGCACTGCGCGCCACGTTTACCGACGAGGACGGCGCCATCGCCCACTACCCCGTATGCATCGCCAAGACGCAGTTCTCCTTCTCCGCAGACTCTACGCGCTACGGTTCTCCCGAGGGCTTCACCATCCGCATACGCGACGTGATCCTGAACTGTGGCAGCGAGATGATCGTGGTCATCGCCGGTGACATGCTCCGCATGCCTGGGCTCCCCAAGAGTCCACAGGCCGAACGCATCACCATCGAGAACGGCCAGATTGAAGGACTATCATGAAATTAAGAGGCACTTTACGAAAATTAGGAGGCTCTTTACGAACGTGAGGAGCCTCTTTAGAAACGTAGGGAGCCTCCTCAGTTCCGTAAAGTGCCTCCTCATTTCAGAAAACAGCCTTCCTATTCCAGAAAAGTGCCTTCGCGCGCGTGCGTGGTAGTTGTCTTATCCACTTTTTATGTGTCCCATCTGTTCCACCTGTCCACGGTGGTGACTATCCTTCGTGGACAGATGGGACACGTGGGACACTTGTTTTTGGCTTAAGACAACTACTACGCCTGCGCGCGCGAAGGAGCACACTGAGGGCAGTGTCTTTAAGCACGACGAAAAAAGGCACCACCCCGTCACAGGGCGGCACCCTCCACTAGTCTAATACTATGTGTTCATCATGGGGCAATTACTAACAATGTCATGAGTTTGCTATTTCACCATTACCTTCTCCGTCAGTTCCTCCTTGCCGATGGTCACCTTGACGATATAGATGCCCTTTGGCCATCCTGCGGTGGAGATCGTCTCCGAACGGTTCATTGAGGATTGCGTAGCCATCACCCGTCCTGTCTCAGCATTGATGACCTCAACCGTCCAAGACTCTTCAGGAGTAAAGTCCTTAGAGGCATCTCCATCCTCAACCAGCGTAACGGTAATGTCATTATCTCCGTTGGACACGTTGATGCCATAACTCGATGGCATTGCATACAGGACATAGTTGTTTCCACAAACATCATGCACGTTTATGATGACAGGAGCACTGCCTGCAGGAGCCTTAAAGTTTAAGACACCATTAGTAGAATTAAAGCCCCACGCTGTTGGAGTCGCACCACTGCTGCTGTATGTTACCGTTGCACCGTAGAAGTTCGGTGAAGTAACCGTAGTGGCAGTGTTTGCCTTAATATTGAAGTACAGTGAATAATGGATATCACCCGATAGGCTTCCCGATGTATAGTGTCCTTTGAATCCCAAATAAGCATATAGATGCGGCTTTGTCAATTCTTTAACTATTATACTGCCTTTCCTAATAGTTGCTGTAAGAGTGGCATCTGCCATTTCGTAACTGGAGTTACGGTAAATTCTGCAATTCCCGTAACCAGAATAATTTCCTTTTACATAATTACTATTATTGTAATAACTGTCATTGATGCTCCATGATGTAGTAAAACCAGAAGGGAAATTATTAATGTTATAATCTCCATAGTTGGTTATCAGATTTGGCCCTGTAAGGGAACCTGGGAATGAGTAATGGCTATAGAAAGTACTTAAATCATAGCCTGTTAAATCTAATTTGTACCCATAGTAATCATTCATTACAGCATTGGAGTGACTCGAATCATGAGCCAATCCTAAAACGTGACCAATTTCATGCAATGCAACAGACTCCAAATTGTATGGAGACGAAGTCATCGTGAAAGATATATTTTTTTTAAAATGGACATAAGCCGGAGGAGTTCGGTTATACCTTCCTATTGATGCGTGTGCTAGAGCAGTAGATGAGAAGGGGTCACATCCACTATGGCTATCTGCTTCCCAACTTATTTCGATGTCAGCCTGAGACAAATTATTCGTTTCTGTAAATGAAAACAATGAATACTGCGACCATGTATTAAATGCATTTTGAACAGCAATCCTGCATTGAGAAGACGATAAATTACAATCATAGTTTTTAAAGCAGTAATATAGATTGTATTTGTTCCAATAAGTAACTGCTGCATTCCCTTTTTCTCCGTTATCAGGACATATGATATCATCATATAGCATTTTTTGGGAAAACATATTGCTTGCACATAAAGTCGATAAAACTATAAATACAAATAACTTTTTCATGATCATTCTGCTTTTTCAACATTTGAAATATAAATAAGATATTTATCACTGGAAGATGGCCATATCTGTGTTCCTGCATATAGTCCCATAATTGCGTCATAGTTCTCGAAAGACTCTCCTGATAAGGTAATGTTTGTACCATCTTCTTTATTAACTGTACACTCAGCAGGCAAATCAGTAGGATTCAAAATGTAATAATCTTTACTCTCATACATGCCAACAACACTATATGAGATATACCATCCAATATTTGTAATATACCGCAACTGACCTGAGAGATTAACTGTTTTCAGACTACCTTCTTTTATAATGTTGGTGTTAATACCTTCTGTTCTAAACTTTGGATATAATGCCCAGTAATAAATAGGAGCACTCATCGCATATCTACCTTCAAGGTTCGGGACATAGAGGTTCTGTTGGCACGAATTATTGAGGAACTCTAAGTTCTGTCTAAGCACCGGGTAACAGGCACCTGGTTTAACCGTTTGTCCAAGAACAAGTGTGTAATGCTCAAAATCTATATGGGGGATTTCCTCAGTGCCTTTATAGACGCCCTTGAGTTCTGTAAGGCTGTTGATCGCAGAAAATTCGTCCTGATCAGAATTCACAAAGAAACTATTGGAACGTGCGCCAATGGGCATTTGTGAAGCAAAGAATCTTGAGAGATCTTCATATCCTGCAATTGAACGATCCTCTACGGGTGTCAAAACCTCACCATCTGTAGGTATCAGTATAGTTTCTCTCCCACCATTACCACTCATCTCTTCATCACTGCTGCATGCGCTGAACAATCCAAGTGTCAATAGCATGCTCGTTAATAATGTTACCTTTTTCATAATTGTAATTTTAATAGATTAATACGTTATTCTTCTTATAAATCATTAGCGACTTCTTATGCAGTTTTCTATCTTAACCGACGGCTCATTTCACATTGAAACGTAGGCCCAAACTAAAGTTAAAGTTCAGGGGATGGTCCTGATAGATAGTTGGTGTACTGCTGCCGTCCTTAAAGTAATAGCCTAAGCCTGGCTCAGCGTAAAGACTGAAAAAGTCGGTTAGTTTGTATTCCGCTCCTGCGCCTCCGTTGAGCGAGAACTGCCAAGGACTGGCATCGAGCCGTTTGTCTATCAAGCCACCTACGGTGACGTATAATCCAAAGTAGCGACTCTTCCATAGATCGTAACTCACGTTCAATGGCAGGCCGATATAGTTGAGTCGTTGCTCTGTTACTGTGGAAAAACCATCTTCTATAACGGTGATGTCAGACGAGAGACGTGTATATGATAATCCACCCTCTACGCTCCAGCGGTCATTAAACCGATAGCGTAACGAGACACCAAAGCGAACGGGTTGGCGATGGTGGCTCTGTGTGTTAGTTACTATTACTGTGTCTATTTCCGGATCTCCTGTATGAAGGGAATAAGAATAGTTATTGAATGACTCCGTCTTACCGCCAGCCATCATGCTCGACATATAGACCTGGGCCATCATACGGCTGCCTAAGTGCTTGCGATGGTGGAGATCAGAGGGATAGATGATAGGAGATGCCTGTTCAGCAGGCTTCGCTTTCCTCTCAACGACTTGGTGCTGTTCCTGCTCTGTGAGTGCAGAAGGAGTAATTGTATCGGCACTTGCCGTAGAGGCGGGCGTGACTTCTTCTGGCTCGCACATTGTAACCAAGGCGTGTTGCGGTTTCGTCTTCAGAATCATGGGGACTGGTCGCTTGATTCCGTATAGAATCATGGACCTGTCCCCATGATTCTTGTCCCCATGATTCTCCGATGCGCTTATTGAAGGGCTCTGTTGAATTTCTTTGTGCAAAAAGCCCCAATAGCCCATCCCGATTATCAATAAGAAGGCGGCAACTGCGGACAACCACCAATATATTTTTAAAGTATGAGACTTAATGGCTCCCACTACTCTTTTTTCCAGATCTCCAGGCATGTCTATCGCCTCTTGCCGGGCCAGCATGATAAGAGCATGACGTTCAACCCTCAGATCCATGGGACAGTCGTCTGAGAGCAGCAGGCCTATTAGCCTCCGCTCTTCGTCTATCGTGAGTTCACCCAGATAGAACCGATCAATCATCTGTCTCATTTTCTCTGTCATAGATTCTTACTATTTTTGATGCTTGGGTAGCATTTTACGCAACTGTGCTCTTGCCCTTGAGAGTATGGAACGCACATTGGCCTCAGTCTCACCTGTTGCCTCAGCAATCTGATGGGAGTTCATACTACTGAAGTAGTACATTGTCACCATGCTCCTTGCCTTGGGCTGCAATTGGAAGATTGCCCTGCGAAGCGTCATGAGATCCTCACTCTCGATCAGACTTTGCATTTCCGCATCGTTTTCCTCGATATCTATATTGTGTTGATTGAGGTTGAGCATCCCCTTGCGAGAGCGAATCATGTTCAAGCATACGTTCCTGAGCGTCAGTACAAGAAAACCTTCAGCGTTCTCCATGTCGGCTATCCGCCCTGCCTGTTTCCAGACCTTCAGATAGGTTTCCTGTACAGCGTCTTCCGCATCTGCCTCAACTCCAAGCATAGCAAGGGCTTGCCGGTAAAGGCTCGGCTGCATCGGAAGGAAGCGTAACTGAAACTCTTTCGCTGTCATTCACACTTGATCGTTCGTTATCTTTATAACACTTCAGTAATAAGAATGTTGCAGAAATTAAGAAATATTAACTCCAAAACAAAAAAGTGTAATTACTTATATGTCAATGCTCTCTTCATGGTCTGTGCAAAGATACGACAAGTTTTCCATTCCACCAAACAATTCTCGACAAATAAGAAGCACTTTACGGAAATTCGGAAGGATTGACAGAACAAAGAGGGGGCGCTACCAATAATGGCAACGCCCCCTCCCTATTGTAGAAAAAGAAAATTACTTCTCGTCGAGTACGGCTTCCTCTGCGAAGTCGAGCACATTCTTGCGGTTAGCCTGGATGCGCTCATACTCCTCCTTGGAGCCCACGATGATCTTCTCGAACTCGCGCAGGCCAGTACCGGCAGGAATAAGGTGACCGCAGATCACGTTCTCCTTCATTCCCTCCAGATGATCCACCTTACCGCGGATGGCGGCCTCGTTGAGCACCTTCGTGGTCTCCTGGAACGAAGCGGCCGACATGAACGACTTCGTCTGAAGGGCCGCACGGGTGATACCCTGCAGGATCTGCGTCGAGGTAGCAGGCACGGCATCGCGCACCTGAACAAGACGGAGGTCACGGCGCTTCAGCATCGAGTTCTCGTCGCGCAACTTACGGGCCGTCACGATCTGACCCTTCTGCAGATTCTCGGAGTCACCGGCATCGGTGACCACCTTCTTACCCCAGATACGGTCGTTCTCCTCAGCGAAGTCGAGTTTATCGACGATCTCCTGCTCAAGGAACGACGTGTCGCCCGGCTCATTGATCTGAACCTTGCGCATCATCTGGCGCACGATGATTTCGAAGTGCTTGTCGTTGATCTTCACACCCTGCAGGCGATAGACATCCTGCACCTCGTTCACGATATACTCCTGAACGGCGGTGGGACCCTTGATGGCCAGGATGTCGGCAGGCGTGATGACACCGTCGGAGAGCGGTGTACCAGCGCGCACGGCATCGTGCTCCTGTACCAGAATCTGCTTCGACAGGGATACGAGGTAACGGCGCTGCTCACCAGTCTTGGAGGTGACGACGATCTCACGGTTACCACGCTTCACCTTACCCATGGTGACCTCACCATCGATCTCGGAAACGACAGCGGGGTTCGACGGGTTGCGGGCCTCGAAGAGTTCAGTGACACGCGGCAGACCACCGGTGATATCACCACCCTTGGCGGCAGTACGCGGAATCTTCACGAGCGTCTCACCTGTCTTGACGGTCTGGCCGTCCTCGACAACCACGTGACCACCCACAGGGAAGTTGTACGTTCCTATCACCTCACCGTCGGCACCGATGACATCACACGTAGGCACCTTCGACTTATCCTTGGACTCGGTGACGATCTTCTCGGTCAGACCGGTGGTCTCATCGGTCTCGGCACGGAAGGTGACACCCTCGATGACATCATTGAACTTGAGCGTTCCGGCATACTCAGTAACGATGACGGCATTGAACGGATCCCACTGGGCAATCTTATCACCCCTGCTCACCTCATCGCCATTGCGGAAATAAAGTGAAGAACCGTAAGGCACGTTCACGGTAGAGAGAACGATCTTCGTATTAGGATCCACGAAACGGAGTTCACCCAGACGGCTCACCACCATCTCGCAGTCACGTCCGTCCTCATCAAACGGCACGGTACGCACCTCCTCCAATTCAATCACAGCACGGTCGTACTTGGAGACGATGCTGGCGTTGGCAGCAGCATTACCTGCCACACCACCGGCGTGGAACGTACGGAGCGTCAACTGGGTACCCGGTTCACCGATGGCCTGAGCGGCAATCACACCGACGGCCTCACCCTTCTGCACCATACGACGGGTGGCCAGGTTGCGGCCATAGCACTTCATGCAGACGCCCTTCTTCGACTCACAGGTGAGCACGGAGCGAATCTCTACGCTCTCGATATCAGCCTTCTCAATAGCCTCGGCAATAGGCTCGGTAATCTCCTCACCTGCCTCAACAATCACATCACCAGTCTTTGGATTGATGACATCATGGACAGACACACGACCGAGGATACGCTCTGCCAGACTGGAGATGACCTCATCACCGCTCTTCAGAGCCGTGCACTGCAGACCGCGCAGGGTGCCACAGTCCTCCTCCGTGATAATCACGTCGTGGGACACATCGACAAGACGACGGGTCAGATAACCAGCATCGGCCGTCTTCATGGCGGTGTCGGCCAGACCCTTACGGGCACCGTGGGTAGAGATAAAGTACTCCAGCACGGACATACCTTCCTTGAAGTTCGACAGAATCGGGTTCTCAATCGTACCACGGCCCTCGGCGCCGGCCTTCTGAGGCTTAGCCATCAGACCACGGATACCTGAAAGTTGCTTAATCTGGTCCTTAGAACCACGGGCTCCAGAGTCGAGCATCATGAACACAGCATTGAAGCCCTGGTCGGCCTCGGTCATCTGCTTCAGCAGGACGTTACCAATATCGTTATTAATATGGGTCCAGGTATCGATGACCTGGTTATAGCGCTCATTGTCGGTAATGAAGCCCATGTTATAGTTGTCGGTGATCTGACGCACCTCGTCGTTACCCTTCTTGATCAGTTCTGCCTTCTCCTTCGGGATGATGATATCGTCGAGGTTGAACGACAGACCAGCCAGATAAGCCATGCGGTAACCGAGGTTCTTGATACCGTCGAGGAACTCACAGGCCTCTGCGAAGCCAACGTTCTTGATCACGTCAGCGATGATATCACGCAGGCTCTTCTTAGAGATGATCTTATTGACGTAGCCTACCTCCTTCGGGATGATGCCATTGACGATCACACGGCCTACAGAGGTCTCGATCATGTGGCGCTCGGGCTTGCCGTCAACGATATCGTCAACCACCACCTTCACCTGGGCATGCAGGTCACACTTACCCTCGTTATGGGCAATGATGGCCTCTTCAGGACCATAGAAGGTCAGGCCCTCACCCTTGGCACCCGGACGGATCTTCGTGATATAGTACAGACCCAGTACCATGTCCTGTGAAGGCACGGTGATAGGCGCGCCATTGGCAGGGTTCAGGATATTATGGCTCTGGAGCATCAGCAACTGAGCCTCAAGGATAGCCTCGTTGGACAAGGGGAGGTGGACAGCCATCTGGTCACCGTCGAAGTCGGCATTGAAGGCCGTACATGCTAACGGATGCAACTGGATGGCCTTACCCTCGATCAGTTTCGGCTGGAAAGCCTGGATACCCAGACGGTGCAGTGTCGGGGCACGGTTCAGGAGCACGGGATGACCCTTCATCACATTCTCGAGGATATCCCAGATGACCGGCTCACGACGATCGACAATCTTCTTGGCACTCTTCACCGTCTTCACGATGCCGCGCTCGATGAGTTTACGGATGATGAACGGCTTATAGAGTTCGGCGGCCATCAGTTTCGGCAGACCGCACTCGCCCATCTTCAACTCAGGACCGACGACGATCACCGAACGGGCTGAATAGTCAACACGCTTACCGAGCAGGTTCTGACGGAAGCGGCCCTGCTTACCCTTCAGGGAGTCGGAGAGGGACTTCAGCGGACGGTTCGACTCACTCTTCACGGCACTCGACTTACGGGAGTTGTCGAACAGTGAATCGACAGCCTCCTGAAGCATACGCTTCTCATTGCGGAGAATCACCTCAGGAGCCTTAATCTCCATCAGGCGCTTCAGACGGTTGTTACGGATAATCACACGACGGTAGAGGTCGTTCAGGTCGGACGTAGCGAAACGGCCACCATCCAGGGGTACCAGCGGACGGAGTTCCGGCGGGGTGACAGGAATGATCTTCATGATCATCCATTCAGGACGATTGATGCCCTTCTCCACACTCTGGCGGAATGCCTCCACCACCTGCAGGCGCTTCAGCGCCTCGTTCTTGCGCTGCATCGACGAGTCACTATTGGCACGGTCGCGCAACTCGTATGACAGGGAGTCGAGGTCAAGACGGACCAGGAGGTCATAGATGGCCTCTGCACCCATCTTGGCGACGAACTTATTGGGATCGCTGTCCTCCAGATAGTCGTTGTCTGGAGAGACATAATTATCCATAATATCATTGTACTCATCCTCGGAGAGCAGATCATAGACATTAGAGCCGATGGCATCATTTCCCTCAGCATCCTTCCTGCCTGCCATGACACCCGGCTGGATAACGACATAACGCTCATAATAGATGATTGCATCCAACTTCTTCGTGGGGAGTCCGAGCAGATAACCGATCTTGTTGGGCAGACTGCGGAAATACCAGATATGTGCCACAGGCACCACCAGTTCGATATGTCCGGCACGCTCACGACGCACCTTCTTCTCCGTCACCTCTACACCACAGCGGTCGCAGACGATGCCCTTATAGCGGATGCGCTTGTACTTGCCGCAGGCACACTCATAATCCTTGGTAGGACCGAAGATGCGCTCGCAGAACAGACCGTCGCGCTCGGGCTTGTAGGTACGGTAGTTGATGGTCTCAGGCTTGGTAACCTCTCCGAAACTGCTCTCGAGGATCTCTTCCGGCGAGGCAAGACCGATGGTTATCTTAGTAAAATTGCTCTTTACCTTTGAATCTTTCTTGAAAGCCATATATTATTTCTTTCTTAATTCTTACATTCTTAATTCTTAACTCGCTTAATCGAGCGTAATGCTCAGACCGAGACCGCGCAACTCGTGCAACAGCACATTGAGTGACTCAGGAATTCCCGGCGTCGGCATGGCCTCACCCTTGACGATGGCCTCGTAGGCCTTTGAACGGCCGACGGTATCATCAGACTTAATGGTCAGGATCTCCTGCAGCACATGGCTGGCGCCGAAGGCCTCCAGGGCCCAGACTTCCATCTCACCGAAACGCTGTCCACCGAACTGTGCCTTACCACCGAGTGGCTGCTGAGTGATCAGAGAGTACGGACCGATCGAGCGGGCGTGCATCTTATCCTCCACCATGTGGCCCAGTTTCAGGAAGTAGGTGATACCTACCGTGGCAGGCTGGTCGAAGCGCTCACCGGTCTCACCGTCATAGAGGTGGGTAGAGCAGAGACGTGGCAGACCAGCCTTGTCGGTCCACTCTGCCAGATCATCCAGTTTCGCACCATCGAAGATCGGGGTGGCAAACTTCACGCCGAGCCGCTTGCCGGCGGCGCCAAGGATGGCCTCGAATATCTGACCAAGGTTCATACGTGAAGGCACACCCAGCGGGTTCAGCACGAGATCGACGGGACGGCCATCCTCGAGGAACGGCATGTCCTCCTGACGAACCACCTTCGACACGATACCCTTGTTACCGTGACGACCGGCCAGTTTGTCACCGACACCAATCTTACGCTTCTTGGCCACATAGACCTTAGCCATCTGCAGGATACCGTTGGGCAGTTCGTCACCAATCGTAATGGCAAACTTCCTGCGCTTCAGTTCTGCATCCAGGAGTTTAAACTTCTTCATAAAGTTGATAATCAACTGGGCAATCAACTCGTTCTTATGCTCATCGTTCGTCCAGTTGCTGATCTGGATATCACCATACTCCAAGTTGCGGAGGGCAGTGGCAGTAAACTTGCTGCCCTTGGTGATGATCTCAGCACCAGTATAGTCTTTCACGCCCTGAGAGGTCTTGCCCTTCGTCAGTTCGATCAGTTTGTCTATCAGGATATCCTTCAGGTCGCCGACCTTTGCCTCATACTCCTCGTCAATCTTGGCAAGGGTGATCTTATCCTGCTGCTTAGACTTACGGTCCTTGATGGCGCGACGGAACATCTTCTTGTCAATGATGACACCCGTCAGAGATGGATTGGCCTTCAGTGAAGAGTCCTTCACATCGCCGGCCTTGTCACCGAAGATGGCACGGAGCAGTTTCTCCTCGGGCGAGGGATCGCTCTCTCCCTTCGGTGATATCTTACCGATCAGGATATCGCCGGGCTCCACGCGGGCACCGACACGGATAACACCGTTCTCATCGAGATCCTTGGTAGCCTCCTCACTGACATTGGGGATGTCTGCCGTAAACTCCTCGACACCACGCTTGGTCTCACGTACGTCGAGTGAGTATTCATCGACATGGACGGAAGTCAGGATATCCTCACGAACGATACGCTCGTTGAGCACAATGGCATCCTCATAGTTGTAACCCTTCCACGGCATGTAGGCCACGAGCAGGTTACGACCCAGGGCGAGTTCTCCATTTTCGGTAGCATAGCCTTCGGTCAGGATATCGCCCTTCTTCACACGCTGGCCTTTCTCACAAATAGGACGCAGGTCGATGGTCATATTCTGGTTCGTGCGGCGGAACTTCGCGATACGGTATTCCTTCAGGGCTGGTTCGAAACTGACGAACTCCTCATCCTCTGTGCGGTCATAGAGGATACGGATGGTCGTGGCATCCACATACTCAACGACACCGTCGCCCTCGGCAGTCACCATCGTACGCGAGTCCTCACACACCTGCTTCTCAAGACCAGTACCCACGATTGGAGCCTCATTGTGGAGCAGGGGCACTGCCTGACGCATCATGTTAGATCCCATCAGTGCACGGTGGGCGTCATCGTGCTCCAGGAAGGGGATCAGCGAAGCGGCGATAGAGGCAATCTGCTGCGGTGACACGTCCATCAGATCGACATCTGAAGGTGGCACCACGGGGAAGTCTGCATCCTGACGGCACTTCACCACGTCGCGGATAAACGTACCGTCGTCGTTCAGCGGAGCATTTCCCTGACCGATGATATGGTCGGCTTCCTCCTCGGCTGTCAGATAGACGATATCGTCATTATTCAGATTGGCCACACCATTCTCCACCTTACGATACGGTGTCTGGATGAAGCCAAGTTCATTAATCTTTGCATAGACGCAGAGCGACGAGATCAGACCGATGTTCGGTCCTTCAGGACTCTCAATCGGGCAAAGGCGTCCATAGTGCGTATAGTGTACGTCGCGCACCTCGAAACCTGCGCGCTCACGGGACAGACCGCCAGGACCCAGGGCAGACAGACGACGCTTATGCGTCACCTCGGCCAGCGGGTTCGTCTGGTCCATGAACTGCGACAGTGGGTTCGTGCCGAAGAACGAGTTGATCACGCTGGAGATGGTCTTCGCGTTGATCAGGTCAGTCGGCGTGAACACCTCGTTGTCGCGGACGTTCATGCGCTCACGAATCGTACGGCTCATACGGGCCAGACCGATGGAGAACTGGTTCGACAGTTGTTCACCAACGGTGCGCACACGACGGTTCGACAGGTGGTCGATATCATCAACGGCAGCCTTGGAGTTCACCAACTGGATCAGGTACTTGATAATCTCGATGATATCCTCCTTGGTCAGCACGCGGACCTCCATATCGGTATCCAGACCCAGTTTCTTGTTGATGCGGTAGCGGCCCACATCACCCAGGTCATAGCGCTTGTCGGAGAAGAAGAGGTTCTGGATAACCTCACGTGCACTTGCATCATCGGCAGGATCTGCATTACGCAACTGACGATAGATATACAGCACGGCCTCCTTCTCGGAGTTCGACGGGTCCTTCTGCAAGGTGTTGAAGATGATGGAATAGTCTTGCGCGATAGCCTCGTCCTTGTGCACGAGGATGGTCTGGGCGCCACTCTCCAGGATCTCTATCATATTGTCGTCGGTGATCTCCGTCTCGCGCTCCATGATCACTTCATTACGCTCGATAGAGACAACCTCACCGGTATCCTCATCAACGAAGTCCTCGTTCCAACTCTTCAGCACACGGGCAGCCAACTTAGAGCCAATCACCTTCTTCAAGGCGGCCTTGTTCACCTTCACCTCTTCGGCGAGGTCGAAGATCTGGAGGATTTCCTTATCTGTCTCAAAACCGATGGCACGAAGCAATGTCGTAACAGGCAACTTCTTCTTACGGTCGATGTAGGCATACATCACGTTGTTAATGTCAGTAGCAAACTCTATCCAGGAACCCTTGAACGGAATGATACGGGCCGAATAGAGCAAGGTGCCATTGGCATGGACGCTCTGTCCAAAGAATACGCCTGGCGAACGATGCAACTGAGAAACGACAACGCGCTCGGCACCGTTGATCACGAATGTTCCATTAGCGGTCATGTAGGGGATCGGTCCCAGGAACACATCCTGGATGACAGTACCGAAATCCTCATGATCCGGATCCGTGCAATACAGTTTCAACTTAGCCTTCAAAGGCACACTATAGGTAAGACCACGCTCCAGACACTCGTCAATAGTATAACGGGGCGGGTCAATATAGTAATCCAGGAACTCAAGAACGAAATTATTACGCGTATCGGTGATAGGGAAGTTCTCTGCGAACACCTTATACAGACCGTCATTCTTGCGTTCCTCAGGCGGAGTGTCCAACTGCAGGAAGTCCTTAAACGACTTTAATTGCACATCAAGGAAGTCCGGAAAGGGCATCGGATTCTTGACGCTGCCAAAGTTTACTCTGTTGTCTATTACTTTTGAAGCCATATTATATTGTTATTGTATAAGACAGAAAATGGTCGGGAACCCTCGACTGGAGAGTCCCCAACCATAATGGTATTGTTGTACTGATTACTTCAGTTCAACCTCGGCACCAGCGGCCTCGATAGTCTTCTTCAGGTTCTCAGCCTCGTCCTTAGACAGACCCTCCTTGATAGTAGCGGGAGCACCGTCAACCAGATCCTTAGCCTCCTTCAGACCAAGACCACAAGCCTCCTTAACGGCCTTAACGACCTGGAGTTTAGCAGCACCAGCAGACTTCAGAACCACGTCGAATGAAGTCTTCTCCTCAGCAGCAGCGGCCTCACCACCGGCTGCGGGACCAGCAGCCACAGCAACGGCTGCAGCAGCAGGCTCAATTCCATACTCGTCCTTCAGGACTGTTGCCAACTCGTTTACTTCTTTTACAGTAAGGTTTACCAACTCTTCTGCAATAGCTTTAATATCTGCCATTTTATTTAAATTTTTAATTGTTTTTAATGTTAATGTTACTCGTTCGCTTATTTGTTACGCTCAGCGATAGCGTCAAGCAGACCGTGAATCTTGCCACCAGCATTCAGGCCAGAGACCACATTCTTGATCGGAGACTGCAGCAGAGCCACAACGTCGGCGATCAGTTCGTTCTTGCTCTTGATAGCCACCAGTTCATCAAGTTTGTCAGCACCAACGAAGAAACTCTCCTCTGCGTATGCACCCTTCAGGGCGGGGATTCCTTCCTTCTTGTACTCCTTGATCAACTTAGCAGGTACATTTGCCGTCTGTGCGAACATGACGGCCGTATTGCCTTTCAGGCACTCATACAACGGAGTGTAGTCAATCTCAGAAGCCTCAAACGCCTTGTGCAGAAGTTTGTTCTTCACAACCAGCAGTTTGATCTCGTTCTTGAAGCACTTCCGACGGAGTTCACTGGTCTTGGCAGCATCCAGTCCGGTAATATCTACCAGATAGAAATGCGGGAATGCCTTCAGTTTCTCTCCGAGTTCAACGATGATAGTATCTTTTACTTCCTTTTTCATTTGTCTAATCTTTTAACGAGTTATTCAACTGATTTAGGATCTACCTTGATACCCATACTCATCGTACTTGAGAGGAAGATACTCTTAATGTATGTACCCTTAGCAGCAGCAGGCTTCAGTTTGATAATGGTGGAGATGAACTCCTTGGCATTCTCAAATATCTGATCTGCGGTGAAGGTCACCTTACCGATTGACGTATGCACGATACCGGCCTTGTCAACCTTAAAGTCAATCTTACCCTGCTTCACTTCTTTCACTGCCTTAGCGACATCCATAGTAACAGTACCGCTCTTTGGGTTAGGCATCAGGCCACGGGGACCGAGGATACGGCCGAGGGGACCAAGCTTACCCATACAAGACGGCATAGTGATGATAACATCAACATCTGTCCAACCGCCCTTGATCTTGTCGATATACTCATCAAGACCAACATAGTCGGCGCCTGCTTCCTTTGCAGCAGCCTCCTGATCAGGCGTACAGAGAGCGAGCACGCGAGTGACCTTACCAGTTCCGTTCGGCAGCGACACAACGCCACGAACCATCTGGTTGGCCTTACGCGGGTCAACGCCCAAGCGTACATCGATATCAACCGAAGCCTCAAACTTGGTGGTGGTAATCTCCTTCACCAATTCAGCGGCTTCCTTCAAAGAGTATGCTTTCCCTGCTTCAACCTTCTCAGCGACCAACTTTTGATTTTTTGTCAGTTTACTCATTGTCTTAATTGAAGTTATAAATTATTTACCAGGGAAGTCCCCTTTTACAGTGATACCCATACTACGAGCAGTACCAGCCACGAGTTTCATGGCTGACTCCACTGTGAAACAGTTCAAATCCTTCATCTTATCCTCTGCAATAGCACGAACCTGATCCCAGGTCACGGATGCGACCTTCTTACGGTTAGGCTCAGCAGAACCGCTCTTAACCTTTGCGGCCTCCTTCAACTGGACGGCTGCAGGAGGAGTCTTGAGTTCGAAAGAGAATGACTTGTCTGTGTAGTAAGTGATAACGACAGGAATGATCTTACCTGCCTTATCCTGGGTCCTGGCGTTGAACTCTTTGCAGAATCCCATAATATTAATACCCTTCGAACCCAGTGCAGGTCCTACAGGGGGAGAGGGATTCGCAGCGCCACCTTTAATCTGTAATTTGATTAATCCAGCAACTTCTTTAGCCATTTCTGTTTATTATTTATTGATTGTATATAAGCCCCAGGAGTGGAAGCCTCCCACAGCCGTATATATAGAATAGACGTACCGTAACTTACGCCTTATTCTTTTTCTACCTGATTATAGGCGAGTTCCAATGGGGTCTTGCGCCCAAAGATCTTCACCATGACCTTCAACTTCCGCTTCTCGGTATTCACCTCCTCAATGATACCGCTGAAACCACTGAACGGACCGTCGGTCACCTTCACGGCTTCATCCACCATATAAGGTACAAGTGGCTCCTCTGTCCTGATAACCGTCTCCTCGGCCGTACCGAGTATCCTGTTGATATCAGCCTGACGGACAGGCGAAGGATTGTCAAGACCTCCAAGGAAGCCGAGCACATTGGGGATAAAACGCAACGTATGGGCCACCTCACCCTGGAGATTAGCCTCAACAAGCACATATCCCGGAAGGAAAAGTTTCTCCTTCACCACACGCTTGCCATTGCGCAGTTGTGCATATTTTTCCGTCGGAAGTAGGATCTGACCGACATTGGCTGCGAGCATATCATCCTTCTTCAGCAAGGCCTCCAGATACTCCTTCACCTTGCCTTCCTTGCCGCTCACGGCACGCAGCACATACCATTTCATTCCTGACTGAGCCATCCTTTGAAGTCCTAATCTGTTATCCCGGGTAAACCATACCCATAAACGACTTGAAGATAAAATCCATGGCCCATACGACCAATGCAATAATCAGTGAGGCCGAGAGGACCACCACTGCACTATGCGTCAACTCCTTACGTGTCGGCCAAGTTGTCTTGTGGGCCAACTCATCGTAACAAGCCTTGCAATAATCGAAAAACTTCTTCAACATATTCTTTGTAATTAGCACGGGAAGGAGGACTCGAACCCACGACCCTCGGTTTTGGAGACCGATGCTCTACCAACTGAGCTATTCCCGTAAATTAAGCCCCCGCGATTGCGAGGGCTTAAGACTTATATTAGTCCTCGTAAACTTCTGTGATCTGACCAGAACCAACGGTGCGACCACCCTCACGGATAGCGAAACGCAGACCGGGGTTCAGAGCAACAGCGTAGATCAACTCAACAGTGATCTCCACGTTATCACCAGGCATCACCATCTCAACACCTGCGGGCAGAGTGATCTCACCTGTGCAGTCCATTGTGCGGAGATAGAACTGGGGACGATACTTGTTTCCGAATGGAGTATGACGACCACCCTCTTCCTTCTTCAGGACATAGATAGAAGCCTTGAACTTCTTGAAAGGCTTGATCTGTCCGGGATGGCAGAGCACCATACCACGCTTGATCTCGTTCTTGTCGATACCACGGAGCAGCAGACCAACGTTATCACCAGCCTGACCCTCATCCAGGATCTTACGGAACATCTCAACACCAGTAACAACAGACTTCTTGTCCTCACCAAGACCGAGCAACTCAACCTCATCACCAACGTGGATCACACCAGTCTCAATACGACCAGTAGCAACAGTACCACGACCTGTGATTGAGAAGACGTCCTCAACAGGCATCAGGAAGGGCTTGTCAGTAGCACGAGGAGGCTCCTGAATCCACTCATCACAAGTGTTCATCAACTCCATCACCTTGTCTTCCCACTTCTCAACACCATTCAGGGCACCGAGGGCAGAACCACGGATAATAGGAGTATCTTCTTCAAACTCATACTGCTCCAGAATCTCGCGGACCTCCATCTCAACGAGTTCCAGCATTTCCTCATCGTCAACCATATCACACTTGTTCAGGAACACAACCAGACGGGGAACGTTTACCTGACGAGCGAGCAGGACGTGCTCACGGGTCTGAGGCATAGGACCGTCAGTAGCAGCAACAACAAGGATAGCACCATCCATCTGAGC
>DFTH01000017.1:1049-56236 GCA_002379425.1 Prevotella sp. UBA4217 | reverse complement strand
AGTTACCATGTTCTTCACATAGTCAGCGTGTCCCGGGCAGTCAACGTGAGCGTAGTGACGCTTAGCGGTCTCATACTCAACGTGAGCAGTGTTAATGGTGATACCACGCTCCTTCTCCTCAGGAGCATTATCAATCTGGTCGAATGACTTAATCTTACCCTCGTTACCAGCAACGCGCTTTGAAAGCACGAGTGTGATAGCGGCAGTCAAAGTTGTCTTACCGTGGTCAACGTGACCGATAGTACCGATGTTTACGTGCGGTTTGGTGCGCACAAAATTCTCTTTTGCCATTTTTGTTGTTTATTAAATTGTATATAATTCTGAATTTTCAGTTTCCTCCTTCATCCAAGAGAGCTGTAACTGAGAGTTGAACTCAGGACCTCTTCCTTACCAAGGAAGTGCTCTACCACTGAGCTATTACAGCGAGTTAGAGCGGAAAACGGGGCTCAAACCCGCGACCCCCAGCTTGGAAGGCTAGTGCTCTATCAACTGAGCTATTTCCGCGAAACATCCCTTGAGAGTGGGTGCTGATGGATTCGAACCACCGAAGTCGAAAGACAGCAGATTTACAGTCTGCCCCATTTGGCCACTCTGGAAAACACCCATTTCATTCAACCCTTTCGGATCTGAGGAGGAAGCCGTCCCCCGTTCCCGATTCTTGAGCCTTACGGCTGAATTGGCTTTCGCCTTTCCGAGCCTCTTGTCGGATTCGAACCAACGACCCCGAGATTACAAATCACGTGCTCTGGCCAACTGAGCTAAAGAGGCTTTTCTAAGCAGCCGCTCTCTGATTCAGATTTACGACCTGTCGGAAAACGGCTGCAAAGTTACGACTTATTTTTGAATTACCAAAACTTTTCCAAGTTTTTTTTATCTATTCCTCAATTTTTCCTTGAATTTCTGGAGTTGAGACCGCATGGAATCGACGCAAAGGTCAACACTTTCCTCAAATGTGTCACTCGTCTTCTCCACGAAGAGCGTGTTTCCAGGAACAGCCACAGACAGGCTCACTTCCTTGTTCTGGGCCGTAGCGGGCTTCACCAGTTTACACTGCACCTCTACTTTCTGTATATCCTCAAAAGATTTTTCCAACTTGGCGACCTTCTTTTCGATGAACGCCTGTAACTTCTCGGTAGCGTCGAAATGAATCGACTGAATCTTAATCTCCATAGTTACCTCCTATTTTTAAATAGTTATTAATAAGGTTCAGGCTCTTGGATGAGCCTCTTTATAAATTCGCTTCAACTGTTCAAACGTCGTATGAGCATAGATCTCCGTCGTACTCACACTCTCGTGGCCCAGCAGGTTCTTGATGCTCTCCAGGCCAGCACCGTTGTTCAGCATCGCCGTGGCAAAGGTGTGACGCAGCACGTGAGGCGACCTCTTCTTCAGGCTGGTGACAGCCGTCAGATACTTATGCACGATGACGTACACCTGACTACCGGTCATTCGTCCACCCTTGTCACTGAGGAAGAGGGCATCGGGCTCTATCCGCGCCACTTGCTCATTGCGAACAGCCATGTAATGGGCCAGGGTTTGGGCAAGTTCATCGCCGAACGGGATAATGCGCTGCTTATTGCGCTTGCCAGTCACCTTTAACTGCCGGGTGTTGAAATCGATATCAGCATCATTCAATCCCGTCAGTTCCGACCGTCTCAGTCCTGCCTCATAGAATAACAGTAATATGGTACGCGCACGTACATCATTATAACTATCCCCCCACTCCATCGTGTCGAGCAGATTGTCCATCTCGCTCTCGCGAAGGAACTGTGGCAACGGTTTCGACTTCTTGGGCCCTGTAATACAATGGGCGGGATCAGCATCAACCAGTCTCCGCTTAAGGGCAAAGCGATAAAAGGAACGCAGAGCGCTCAACTTCTTATTAATAGTTGACGCAGTGTTTCCTTTATCCATCAGGTCCTCCATCCAGTCACGGATCAAATCGGTATCCACCCGACTTAAAGAGAGACCGTCATCCCTTAAACTCATATACGATTCAAATTCCCGAAGGCTCTCCTCGTATGTCTGCACCGTCAGCGGAGATGTATTCCGCTCATAGCGCAGGTAGTTTAGAAACTGGTTAATCATAAATCGCCACCAAATGCTATTTCGGCTACGAATTTACGGAAATTTTTCGAAACTACCAAATTTTCAGGAATATTTTTTATTCCTCGTTCGCGCGGAGTTGCTGTACGTAAATGGCGTGCTCCATCTTAAGGCGCTTAAGCACAGAAGGTTTGTCGAACTGCTGACGACGGCGGAGTTCTTTCACCACACCTGTCTTTTCAAACTTTCTCTTAAACTTCTTGAGGGCCTTCTCGATGTTCTCGCCTTCTTTTACTGGTACAATAATCATTTGTCTTTGCTTTAAAATTTTATGTTAAACTTACTGCCTCGGGCACAGGTGCCACGAAAAGCGGGTGCAAAGTTACTACTTTTTTACAAAACTACCAAGTTTTTATCTTTTTTTTATTAAGAAAAAGTCATTTAGGTAGTCAAAGGCCTCCTTCACTTGGCTTAAGTGAAGGAGGCGCACTTGTTCACTCACTTGATGCTGCGCGTCGAGTTTACTTCCAGGGGTTCTCGAAGGCCACGGGACCGTTCTCGAGTTTCTGGCACACGATCTCCATCTCCTCGAAGTGCTCCTGACCGTCTTCCCACATCTCCTTGTAGTGGATGCAATAGCAGCCTGTGCCCTTCAACTGCTTCATCGTGTTGCCATCCACCGTGTTGTAGAACGTGCAGGTGAAGTCGCGAGGATCGTTCGGAGCCAGCATCCACTGCAGCATCTGAGAGTTGCCATCGTTCATGGCCTTCACGCGGATGGTGATGCGACCACCACGGGGAATACCTGCGATCTGACCTTCACGGTCGGTTGCCTGATCAAACTTGTAGTCAACCATCATCACTTCACGAGCCTCAAAATCCTTAACCTCAAGAGTTACTGGTGTTACATTCTCTGCCATATCTTGTTTCCTTTCTTTCTTTAATTATTAATTATTAATTATGAACTATGAACTATGAACTATGAACTGATTTACGCCCACTCGTTCTCGAACTTCACGCTTCCGATAGCGATCTCCTTGCAAGAGATGGTGATCTCCTCGAAGTGACCAGCCTTGTCTTCCCACTTCTCCTCGAAGTTCACGCAGTAGCCGCCCTTGAACTCGATGGCCTTCATAGCCTTGCCCGTCTTGGTCTCCAAGAACTCGATCTTACCATCTTTGCCGAGGTTGCGCTCTGTCATCCATGCCAGCAGGTCGGGGGTACCATCGTTCAGGGCCTTCACGCGAACCTGGATCTTACCGCCGCGGGGGATACCTGCCATCTGTCCTTCTACATCAGTTGCCTGATCAAACTCATAGGTTACCATCATCACTTCACGATCCTTGTAACCGTCAATCTTCATTGAAACTGGAGTCTTTGCCATAATCTTTTTCCTTTCTTTAATTTTTAATTGTTATTATTTCTTGTTTAATTGTTTAACTGGTGCAAAGGTACGACGGATTTCGCCCCACTCCAAACTTTTTCCCCTTTTTTGCTCCGAGTTGTAGCGACAGGCAGACGAACTTGCGACAGACGCGGCCAAACGGTCTAAAATCTGTCGTGAAAGGGGAGTGAATCAAGGAAGATTTTGTATCTTTGCACCAGAATTCAAAGTTATGGAAATGAGAGATTTTGCTGCAATAGATTTTGAAACTGCCAACAACGAGCGTACCAGCGTATGCTCCGTAGGCGTAGTTATCGTGAGAAATGGCGAGATCGTGGATTCCTTCTACTCCCTGATCCAGCCAGAGCCAAACTATTACAACTATTGGAACACACAGGTGCATGGTCTGACTCGCAGAGATACGGAGGAAGCCCCAGTATTCCCGAAAGTTTGGAAACAGATTGAGCCACTAATTGAAGGTTTGCCATTAGTGGCACATAACAAGGCCTTTGATGAGAGTTGCCTGAAGGCAGTCTTCCGTTGTTACCAGATGGACTATCCTGATTACAAGTTCTACTGCACCTGCGTGGCTTCTCGCAAGGCTTTTCCACAAGCCGAGAATCACCAACTCCATACCATTTCGAGACTCTGCGGTTATGAACTTGAAAACCATCATCATGCTCTCGCCGATGCAGAGGCCTGCGCCTGGATAGCGAGGGAAATATTGTAATTATCAACATCTCGACTACATATTATTATCATTTATATATAGTTGTCTTAAGCCAAAAACATCCCACACTTCTGACACTTCTGACACCTGAACTTTTTCCTCTTAGGTGTAAGAAGTGCGGGAAGTGCGGGATAAAAAGTAGGTAAGACCACTCTATATATACGCGTGCGTATATGCGCACATGTAGAGATTTCGTCAGGTGAACGGTCGGGTGCGGCATAGAGAGGCACTTTGCGGAACTGAGGAGGCTCCTCACGTTGCTAAAGAGGCTCCTCACGTTCGTAAAGAGCCTCCTCGCGCTGCTGAGCATGGTACCAGTGGTTGTGCTGTCGTTGATGGTTTTCTCAAGTAAGCAGTCTTGAGATTCATCATGATTAGTTTAGTGGGGCGCAGGCTTCGCGGAGCCAAGCCACCTCCTCGGGATTCAGATGGGGCGAGAGGGTATCGAAGACGCGCTGATGATACTGGTTGAGCCAGTCGATCTCCTCCTGAAGCAGCATCTCGCGGACGATAGGTGTCTTATCGATAGGACAGAGCGTAAGCGAGTCAAACTGCAGGAACTTGCCGAACTCGGTTTCCATGTAGGGCACGATGAGTAGGGTATTCTCCGTGCGGGCACCACAACGGCCTGGGAGGTAGATGCCTGGCTCGTCGGTGATGGTCATGCCTGCCACGAGAGGGGCGGGTTTCCACTCCATACGGAACTGGTGAGGTCCCTCGTGGACATTCAGATAGGTACCCACGCCGTGGCCCGTGCCATGCAGGTAGTTCAGGCCCTCCCGCCACATATACTTGCGGGCGAGGATGTCGATCTGGGTGCCACTTGAACCGCTTGGGAACTTGCAGAGTTCTATCTGGATATGGCCTTGCAACACCAAGGTGTAGATTTTCTTCTCTTCCTCCGTCAGCGGACCAAGGGCGATGGTGCGCGTGATGTCTGTCGTGCCGTCGAGATACTGTGCGCCGCTG
The DNA here is from genome assembly GCA_002379425.1 of Prevotella sp. UBA4217. Lineage (GTDB taxonomy): Bacteria > Bacteroidota > Bacteroidia > Bacteroidales > Bacteroidaceae > Prevotella. Next base: position 51,107 of record DFTH01000017.1, on the reverse strand, counting down.
TCGAGCAGCAGCATGCCGCGCGGCTGCAGGGGGATATCGGTCTCTGGCGTCGCCTCATAATGGACGATAGCACCATGCTCGCCATAGCCCGCAATCGTGTCGAAGGAGATGTCGCGGTAGAGCGGCTGCTCGGCACGCAGCGAAGTCAGTTTCTGGTCGATGGATATCTCCGTCAATTCTGATATCTCCGGTTTCCCGATATAGCCTGAGAGCCAATAGAGGAATTTCGTCATCGCGATGCCGTCTTTCAGCATCGCATTCCTAAAACCCGCTATCTCCGTCTCGTTCTTCACGGTCTTCATCCGCTTCACGGGCGACTCCTCCTCGACGATTCCTACAGCGGGATTGGCCTTGCTCCTCACCACCTCATAGAGCGTATAGTTCACCTCGTCGGGGTCGAGCAGGATATTATACTCAAAGTAGTCGTTCAACCCTTTCTTCACCTGCTCGTATTCCTCGACCCTGATGCCCTCGGTCTGCAGATAGGCAGAGACCTCGGGTGTCAGTTTTACCTTATTAACATATAGCGTGACGTCCTTCGAGGAGATCAGCAGATAAGAGACAAAGACAGGATTGCAGTGCACATCCGTGCCACGCAGGTTCAGGGTCCATGCAATGTCGTCGAGAGCCGACATCAGCATCCCGTCGGCATGCCGCTTGCGCAGGGCCTGGCGGATGCGGGCAATCTTGTCACGGGACGATTCTCCAGCGTATCTCATGGGGAATATCTCCACTGGATTTTCCGGGATGACTGGACGCCCCTGCCATATCTGCTTCAGCGGGTCGAGGTTGGTGCGGACGGTGATGCCGCCTTCCTTGCGCAAGTCGGCTACCAGTTCCTTGACGGCATTGGCTGACGAGCACCAGCCGTCAATGCCCACCTCGGCGCCAGCGCCACACTCTTTCCCAATCCACTCAGGAATCGTGGGTGTGCCTTCGATCTTCAGTTTCATCAACTGATATTCTGTGCCCTTCAACTGATCGGCAGCCGCGATGAAATAGCGGGAGTCTGTCCACAGGGCTGCTGAGGTCATCGTGACGACAGCCGTACCAGCCGAGCCGTTGAAACCAGAGATAAACTCACGTCCCTTCCAGTGGTCGGGGATATATTCGCCCTGATGGGGGTCAGTGCTGGGAAAGATAAAGGCCGACAGATGTTCGCGGCGCATCACTTCACGGAGGTCTTCAAGTCGTTCGTTAATTGTTTTAGCCATAGGATTCACTATTTTTTCCTGCAAAGATAATAAGATTATTTGTAAAAGCATTGTATTATTAAGGATTTTTTCGTAAGTTTGCAGCCAAAAAGGAGAAACGATGAACTATCTAAAGGTACTACTATCACTATTGATGCTGCCGACATTGGCAACAGCACAACCCACGAAAGACAAATACACCCCATCGCCCGTCTGTGGCACACCGTGGAACGCGCCAGGCAACATGAACCCCTTCATTCCCGGCTACTTCGCCGACCCTACCATCCGCCAATTCGGCGACACGTATTACCTGTATGCCACCACTGACGGCACGGGCAACGGCTACGGACCAGCACAGGTGTGGGTCAGCAAGGACTTCGTGAACTGGAAGAATATCGTGATGAACTGGCCCACGACAGAGGTGGTATGGGCACCCGACGTTGTACAACAGCCCAACGGCAAGTTCCGCTATTACTATTGTGAACCCTGCAACGTGAATATCGGTGAGAGCGACTCCCCGCTGGGACCGTGGGAAAACATCCTCGGCAAGAACGATGCCGTGATGGTGCCTGACCGCTATGTGCACAACGCCATCACGCTTGACCCCCAACTGTTCCGCGACGATGACGGCAGCGAATATCTATACTTCACCACCTGGGGTATCTTCGACGGCTTCGGCTGTGGCGTGGCCAAACTGAGGGAAGGCAACTTCAACCTGTCAACCCTCTCCCACGAACTGGCTGCTGATGCCCGCCAGTGGAACGAGCATCAGCCGTTTCCCATCGCTGCCGATGCGTTCTTCTCGGAAAAGCGCCTGATACCTAACACAGAACTAAAGGACATCTTTGAGGCGCCCTTCGTATTCAAGCGTGGCAGCATCTATTACTTCACCTACTCCAGCGGTTCCTGCCATACCGACACCTACCGCGTGCAGTATGCCACCTCCACCGACGGACCGATGGGACCTTTTACCTACAAAGGCGAACTACTAACCACCAATGAAGACGAGACCATCCACGGTCCTGGACACCACTCCATCCTGGAACAAGACGGGCGCTACTATATCGTCTATCACCGCCATAATAATCCTAAGTCGGCTCACGGTTTCAACCGTCAGGTATGCATTGACGAACTGAAGTTTGATGCCGATGGAAATATCCTGCCTATTATACCGACACACAATGCACAGAACGTAGCGGTATTCAAGAACAACAAGCACATCAATCTCGCCTACGGGGCAAAGGTGACAGCCTCCAGTTATTACGACGAGTGGTTCAAACCGGAATATGCTGTGGATGACAACAACGCCACCCTCTGGAAGGCCGCCAAATGCAACTGGGACAGTAACGAATGCCATGACGAATGGATCCAGATAGACCTTGGCAAGCCAACGAAGTTCAATGAAGTATGGACACAGTTTGAATATGCCACCTTCTTCTATCAGTATAAGATCGACATCTCCACTGACGGAAAAGACTGGACGCGCTACGCTGACCGTAGCAACAATACGATGCAAGGCTCACCGATGATCGACAGTCACCCAGCCAAGGCCCGCTATATCCGCATCAGTATCTGCGACACCCAGAAAAACGGACACATGCCCGCCATCTGGAATGTAAAGGTATGGCAGCAGGCTCCGCCACTGCCTCAGACTGACGTGGAGAGCAATGATGGCTATCCTGGCATGCACAAGAAAGACGTGGAGGCTGACAAGCGCAGTCTTGAGACAGCCATCATGACGCTGGATGCCCAGACCATCGCCGACAATGCCCATCAGCCATTCGACATCACAGAACTCTCATTCCTCGGCAGCGATAAGCAGCCATCCATGAAGTTCACGGCCAACAAGCCCATCCGCGTGCGAGTGAAGGACGGACGGTGGGGACTATTCTTCAATGGTACACAAAGACTCACCAGCGAACTGCCCTTACCTGAGACCTATCGCTACAATGCGCCCTACACAATATCGGCTATGGTATTCAGCACGAAGGTGGGGGCTGTCTCGACCGTAGCCTCCCTCTCTGCCTCACATGCCGACCTGGCCACTACAGAACTGCGCTTAGGCACAGATCCGGAGACTGGGCTCATCCACCACAATGGTTCCTTCGAGAGTTGTGGTGCACCTCAGGAGATCAAGGCTGGCGAAGGGAAGTGGCAGCACTGGGTTATCACCTTCGATGGCTGGAAAGAACGTGCCTATTGCAACGGGAAACTGTGCCATGAGCAGAACAACTTCCTGATGGTACGCCCTGAAGGCCGTATCGTCATAGGAGCCGACGGGATGGGCACCAACAACTTCAGGGGCTATATCAGTTCCATCGGCATCGCACCATTATCTGTATCGGCAGAAGAAGTGTCACTCCTCTATGCTGCCAGCAATATGACAGAGAAAATTCCCTCCCTCGGCGATGACGACTTCGAGGAGACAGATCCCGACAGCAAGTTCACGCTTCCCGCCAGCATGAGACCGTCATTTGAAAAGAAAGAAACATTTACCCTCTCCAACGGTGATGCCCTGTTTAATGAAGCACCACTACAGCATGGTGGCACCATCTATCAGGAGGTAGAAGGCGACTTTGTCATAATGGCTACCCTCAACGATATGGAGGGACTGAAGGATCATGCTGTAAAAGGCTATAACGACGGGGGAATCCTCATCACCGACAACAACGGCACCTTCTTCCAGTTGGGCGTATTCCCACTCTACAATTGTGGCAACATGCTGACCATCCTCAGTCCAGAAGGCCGTCCACAGTTTCCTAACTCCACAGGCTACGATTTCGAGCCCATTCTTCAGTTCGAGCGGCGTGGCAACCAACTCTATGCCCGTACCAGCCGTGACGGCAAGACATGGAACAACATGCCTGGCTCACCCATTGAGGTAAAGAGCAAAAAACTCGGCATAGGCGCCTATCAGACTACCTATGCCGACAATTCCTCGTGGATTAAACTTTCCGACTATATCATCTGGAAATAAGACTATCCTCCGATGATCGTATGAAGACCATGAGACTCCAGCAGTGCTGCACAGTGCTGTTGGAGTTCTTCTGATGGAGCAGCCATCTGGAATCCCTGTGGATTATAAGCACTCCACATACGACGGTGCTTGTCTTTGCCAACGTCGTGGTAGGGCAACAGGTTCACTGTACGACGCTGCCACGGAAGAGATGCCAGGAATAGGGCCGTCGCTTCCATATTCTCATCATCGGCATTCACCCCCTCGATGAGCGGAATACGTATGAAGAAGTCCTTACCAGCCTCTGCCAGCCAACGGATATTCTGGAGGATCCGCTCGTTGGGCACTCCTGTATATTGCTGGTGCTTGGCAGAATCCATCAATTTCAGATCAACAAGGAAAAGTTCGCATTCGGCAGCAATCTTCTCCACCGTTCCCTGAGAGGCATAAAGGGTCGTATCTACCGTGCGATGGAAATGACGCTGTGCCAACTCGCGCAGTATCTCCAGCGCATAGTCGGGATGCATCAGCGGCTCACCACCACAGAGTGTCACACCGCCACCGCTGTCCTCCATGATTGAACGTTCCTTCTCTATCTCTGCCATCAGGTCCTCCATCGTCCATTCCCTGCCGCACATCTCCAACGCAGTGGTAGGACATTCCTCGGTGCATTTGCCACAGAGGACACACCCTTTCCCTGGATGTGCGACGGGGCGGATACCATCGGGCGTTAGTTCCAAGGCTTCTTGCGGACAAACCTCCACACAACTCCGACAACCGATACACTTGGTCTTCTTGTAGAGTATCTGGGGCTGTGGCGACCAACTCTCGGGGTTATGGCACCACACACAGTGCAGCGGACAACCCTTTAGGAAAATGGTGGTCCGGATACCCGGACCATCATTAATCGCATAACGCTTGATATCAAATATCAGTGCCATTACAGTTCGTCGTTTTCTGTACGGGCAATGATCTCATTCTGCAACTGCTCGGTCATGTCATTGAAATAATCGGAATAGCCAGCCACGCGCACCAGCAGGTCCTTGTACTCATCAGGATGTTTCTGGGCATCATGGAGTGTTGCCGTATCCACGATATTAAACTGGATATGATGACCGCCAAACTTGAAATACGTACGGATCAGTGAACCAAGTTTCTTCTGGTCTTCCTCGCGCTTCAGCAACTGAGGTACGAAACGCACGTTGAGCAGCGTACCACCGCTCTTCGTCTGGTCGAGTTTTCCAAGCGACTTGATAACAGCCGTCGGACCGTGACTATCGGAGCCGTGGGCTGGCGACGTGCCGTCGCTGATGGCAAAATGGGCCATTCGACCGTTAGGCGTGGCACCACAGACGGAGCCAAAGTAATTATGGCAAGTTGTGGAGAGCATATTCAACTGCGTCTTACCGCCACGGGTATTCGGACGACCTTCAATGGCCTTCACCAGATCGTCATAGACGCGGACGGCAATCGTATCAGCATACTCGTCGTCATTGCCGAAGAACGGAGTGTGGTTTCTGATATACTGGCGCATCTTCTCCTCGCCCTCCCAGTTCTTGGCACAGGCCTGAAGTACCTCGTCCATGGTATATTTACCCTCCTCAAAGACATGTTTCTTCAGGGTGGTAAAGCAGTCGGTAATCGTACCTAGTCCCGTACACTGGATATAGGTCGTGTTGTAACGGGCACCGCCACTATAATAGTCCTTGCCCTTCTCGATGCAGTCGTCGATATACAGGCTGAGGAAGGTGGCAGGAGCATAGAGCGAGAACATACGCTCTATGTAGTTGTTGACGGAGAGTTTCAGATTGACGAAATACACCATCTGCTTGTGCCAGGCCTCATAGAGTTCCTCAAAAGTCTTGAACTGGCGCGGGTCGCCCGTCTCGAGGCCGAGTTTCTTGCCCGTTTCGGGGTCGATACCGTTGTTCAGCGTAATCTCAAGGATCTTCGGGGTATTCAGATAGCCAGTCAGCAGATAGGCCTCTTTACCGAAGGCACCCACTTCAATACAGCCAGAGCAGCCGCCCTCGCGGGCATCCTCCAAGGTCTTGCCCTCGCGCACCAGTTCCTTGACGTATGTATCCGGATTAAAGATCGACGGATAACCATGCCCCTGTCGGATGACCTTGATACCAGCCAACAGGAAATCATCCGGCGTATTCTCTGCGATATGGATGCTCAGTCCCGGCTGCAACTCGTGCAGTTCCTCCTGGATTTCCAGAATCATATACGACAGTTCGTTGGTGGCACTATTGCCGTCGCGATCGACACCACCTATATTAATATTAGTGAAGTCATTGTAGGTACCCGACTCCAGAGCCGTCACTCCCACCTTTGGAGGAGCAGGCTGGTTGTTGAACTTGATCCACAGGCAGGAGATCAGTTCCTTTGCCTTGTCGCGGGTCAGCGTACCATCGGCGATACCTTTCTGATAGAAGGGGAACAGATGCTGGTCGATATGTCCCGGGTTCATGGAGTCCCACCCGTTCAGTTCCGTCACCGTACCGAGGTGCACGAACCAGTACATCTGTATGGCTTCCCACAGGTCACGGGGCGCATGGGCAGGCACCCAGTGGCACACGTCGGCAATCTTCTCCAGTTCAGCCTTACGCTGCGGGTTCTGTTCCTTGGCAGCCATCTGTTCAGCCAGTTCAGCATGCCGTTCTGCAAAAAGGATGGCGGCGTCGCATGAGATAGCCATGGCTTCCAGTTCCTGCTGTTTATCGGTAGCCTCCGGGTCGTAGATATAGTCGAGGCTGGCAATCTTCTTCTCGATACGTACCTTCACGTCGAGCAATCCCTCACGATACATCTTACCGTCCATCGCCGTATGACCAGCGGCACGCTGCTCCATAAACTCCGTGAACACGCCGGCATGGTAAGCCTCTTCCCACTCCTTTGACACATGGTTGAAGATACGCTCGCGCTGGGTCTTCCCCTTCCAGTAAGGAATGACCTCACGCTCGTATGTGTCGATATCCTCCTGAGAGATGGTGTAGCGCTGCAGTTCACGCTCATTCAGGGTGTGCAGGTCCTCTACGGAGTGACAGGTCAGTTCGGGGAAGGTCGGCACAGCCTTGGGCAAAGGTCCACGCTCACCGACGATCAGTTCGTCCTCTCCGATATAGATGGTCTTCTTCTTACATATCTCATAGAAGTTCTTGGCACGAAGCACAGCAATCGGCATGGTACCATAGTTCTCTTTATAGAAAGCGGTCTCAATCAACGCCCGCTCGATACTTAACGTTGTTGGGGTATCAAAGTTCTGTTGGCGCAGACGTTTGATGCGCTCATTCATCCCTCCTTCGTTTTCAGGATACTTAATACTGTAATTCATAATTCATAATTTTATTAATAATTCTTGGCGGCATAGACTTCTTCAAGGGTCATGGGTTTCTTGATGGTTCCCAACAGACGGGCACCGTCTTTGGTCATTACATAATTGAGTTCATTGCGCAGGCCCGTGAAGTCACGCCAGGCATCGAGTTTGTCATAGTTAATGAAGTCGGTGAACTGTTTCTCCGCCCGCCACTTGTCCATCAGTTCGGGGATGAAGTAGATGCCGGGCTCGACGGTAAACACGAATCCCTCTTCCAGTGGACGGGCGAAGCGCAGTGACTTGAAGCCAAACTGCTTACTCTTCACCTGGCCTTCAGCATAGCCAACATACTGTTCGCCGAGGTTCTCCATATTGTGGACATCCAGTCCCACCATGTGCCCCAGGCCACAAGGGAAGAAGAGAGCGTATGCACCAGTCTCCGCTGCCTCGGCAGGATCGCCTTTCATCAGTCCGAGTTCCTTCATGCCCTCAGCAATCTTCGTGGCCGCTGCGATATGGGCATCGCGGAAGGGCACGCCCAGTTTCAGCGTATCCACCGCCGCCTGGAAACTGGCCAGATGAATCTTATAGATGATTTCCTGTCGCTCTGTGAACCGTTCCCCGACGGGCATCGACGAGGAAAGGTCACCAGCATAGTGCGACTTCGTCTCCGCTCCAGCATCAAGCAGGAAGATATCCCCTTCTTTCAGGTCGTGGATAAAGCCATGGTTGTGAAGCACTTGCCCCTGTACGGTCGCGATGGTCGGGAAGGCCAGTGCATTGCCATGCCGGCAGGCCACCTCCTCGACGGCAGCGGCCACCTGCGACTCATGGATGCCTGGACGAACGGTGCGATAGGCCGCCAGATGCATCTCCGTACTCAGATCGACACTCTCCTCTATCAGACGAATTTCCTCATCGTCCTTATAGTTGCGCTGGGCCACGATGGCCTTGATGAAAGGCACCGAGGCATTGTCTGCCTGTGCACTTGGCTCTACGCCAAGCAGTTCCCACAGCCACACCTGATGGTCACCTCTATATGGCGGCAGGAAGTGTATGGGCTGTCCCTTCCGACGTGCCTTGTCGATGTAGTTCTTCAGTTCACTCATCGGCAGGGTCTTTGTGATGCCCACCGTCTCTGCCTTCTCCTTGAGCGTCGGCTGTGTACCAGTCCACACGATGTCGTCGATGGTCAGTTCGTTGCCAAACACAATTTGCGCATCGGCATCCACATCAATCACTGCGGCCAGACCGGCATAGTCGAGACCGAAGAAATAGAGAAATGTGGAGTCCTGACGGAAACGATAGGTATTGTCGGCATAGTTCATGCCAACCTCATCATTCCCCAGGAAAAGCAGCAGTCCGCTGCCTAAGTCCTTACTGAGTCTGGCCCTGCGACGGATATAGGTTTCCTTACGTATTTTCATACCTTTGGCTTAGATATCTCATTAATCTTCTTATGCTTGCTGATCTGTAGTGAGGTCTTGGGAAAAAATTCGGCCAACAGACTATAGAGGTCTGGGTCATATTCCTGCAGTTCCTCGCGGGTGTTGCACCAGTTATGCTTACCGTCGGCATGATCCATCTCGGCATTGACATTGAACCAGTCCTGAACCGCCTCAGCAAAATACTCCTCCTTATCAGTGATGCGGTAGGTGGCATCTAATATGCCCCTCATCTTGGCATTCTCGTAGCACTGTTTCAGGCGACTGTCGAAGTCGGGCACAGCCAGCATCAGGCCGATCAGATGGATGGAGTGGGCAAACTCGTGGATGAGGATATCCTCAGCATGGTACTTGTCGATCTGATAACCCAGCACGTTCTCCTCTGCACATGAGGTAAGCGGCAGTTCCAGGTCGCCACCCAGTCCACGCGCACGCAAGTTCCAGTTCAGGGTGGTGTCATTGATTAGGTGACGATGCTCGGGGATGTCCGTCGTCCCTTCGTAACGACCCATGATAGCCACACGGGTACCACGAGCCACCATCGAGTCGAGCACAGCCTCAGGCAACATGGAGGTCATGGCATAGAGCGTACGGTGGGCAGCCACGAAGGCAGAGTCGGGCACACGCCACGAAGAGATCAGAGGAATGCCGTTCACATCCACATATTTCTTATAGAACGCATCCAGATGGAGTGAGTCGGGCGGCGTGGCTACGACACATTCTGGGATGTCAAGTACTTCCTCATCTGCCACCTCCTGCTGGGCTGTCTGCTTACAACTTACGAACGCTATCATGCTCCATGATAGCAAGAGAATTGTTTTAGTTTTCATAATCGTTTCTATTTTTTGCTATTTCCAGTTGGCAAAGATACAAAAACGTCGGCACAAAATAAACGGATTAACACAGATTAATATTAAAAAGAGGTAGAACAAGAGTTTTTTTTGTATCTTTGCAGCACTTTTGATATAACAATTTAAAATATACAATTATGAAGTTTTTAACTGACGAGAAATTGGTGATTGTTGGTGCCGGTGGCATGATCGGCTCTAACATGGTGCAGAGTGTGCTGATGTTGGGTCTGACTCCCAACATTTGTTTGTATGATATCTATGAGCCAGGTGTTCATGGTGTATTCGATGAGATGTGTCACTGTGCATTCCCCGGCGCAAACATCTCTTATACAGTAGATCCTAAGGAGGCATTCACAGGTGCCAAGTACATCATCTCTTCTGGTGGCGCTCCACGTAAGGAAGGTATGACCCGCGAGGATTTGCTGAAGGGCAACTGCCAGATTGCTGCCGAATTCGGTGAGAACATCAAGAAGTACTGCCCTGACGTGAAGCACGTCGTGGTAATCTTCAACCCGGCTGACGTGACCGCCCTGACGGCTCTTATCCACTCTGGTCTGAAGCCAAACCAACTCACATCGCTTGCCGCCCTCGACTCAACCCGTCTTCAGCAGCAACTCGCACAGGAGTTCGGTGTACAGCAGGACAAGGTGACTAACGCCTATACCTACGGTGGTCATGGTGAGCAGATGGCCGTATTTGCCAGCAAGGCCCTCATTGACGGCAAGCCTCTCTCTGAACTTCCTCTTTCTGCAGAGCGCTGGGCTGAGATTAAGCACATGACGACCCAAGGCGGAAGCAACATCATCAAGTTGCGTGGCCGTTCATCTTTCCAGAGCCCGGCATATCAGGCTGTTAAGATGATTGAGGGTGCCATGGGTGGCGAGCCCTTCAAGTGGCCTGCCGGCTGCTATGTTAACGCATACGGCTTCAAGAACGTGATGATGGCTATGCCTACCGTTATCGATAAGGATGGCGTTCATTTCACAGAGCCTGAGGGTACTGCCGAAGAGATGGCTGCATTGCAGGCTTCTTACGAGCATCTGCAGAAGATGCGCGACGAGATTATCTCCCTGGGCATCATCCCCGCCGTTGAGGATTGGGCTAAGGACAATGCAAACCTGTAATTAGTTGACAGTTGATAGTTGACAGTTATGGCTTTGATAAAAAGTTATCGCGGTCTCGCTCCCAAATGGGGGCGAGACTGTTATTTCAGTGAGAATGCCACGATCGTGGGCGACGTGACCATGGGCGACGAGTGCTCCGTGTGGTTCAATGCCGTCGTTCGTGGTGACGTAGCCCCCATCACCATCGGCAACTGCACGAACATCCAGGACGGCTCGTGCGTCCACGTGACCCATGAGACAGGTCCTACACATATCGGCTCGTACGTGACCATCGGGCATAACGTGACGGTGCACGCCTGCACCATCCACGATCATGCCCTAATAGGTATGGGCTCTACCCTGCTCGACGGTTGTGAGATCGGTGAGGGAGCCATCGTTGCCGCAGGCGCCCTGGTGCTACAGAACACCAAGATCCCTGCTGGCGAGATATGGGGCGGCGTACCTGCCAAATACCTCAAACCCGTGCGCCCTGGACAGACGGATAATGCTGAGCACTATGTGGCCTACTCTAAGTTCTACCTTGAAGAAGGAGAAACAGAACTTATCTGATGGTTGCAACTACATATTCCGACTGGGTGCCGATGCGATATTTCCCGCCCCAGATACCGATGCCGGAAGAGACGTAATACTGAGTCTTGCCACGCTGGTAACTTCCCCATGAGCACTCATAAATTGCATCCGTGATCCACGAGATGGGCCATACCTGTCCACGATGGGTGTGCCCACTCAGTTGGAAATCGACACCTGCCGCCTCAGCACGGTCCAGATGATAGGGCTGGTGGTCGAGTATGATGGTATAGAGTTTTTCCGAGGAGAAAGAAGATGTGAGAGATTCAATCAGATCCTTGACGGGCTTGCGACGCATGTTCGTACGGTCGTCGCGGCCGACAATCACAATACTACTGTCGATCACGGCAGCCTCATCTACTAACAGGCGAATACCCGCATCCTTATAGAACTGCTGTGCCTCGGGACTGCCAGCGTAATACTCATGGTTGCCCAGACAGGCATAAACAGGAGCCTTCAGGCTATGAAACACCTCAGCCATATTCTTTTCGATAAGCGGACGCATGCTGCCGTCGATGATGTCGCCTGCAATCAGGATAAAATCAGGATTCTCGGCATTGATGAGATCCACCCATCTTGAAAATTCCCCGCGGGTGTTATGGTAGCCCAGATGCAGGTCAGAGAGCATCACCGCCTTATACTCATGCGGAAGCGGATGATAGGATTTCAGTTCCAGTGGCACGCGTACCTTGTTCTTATAATGCAGATTGCCATAGAGGAAGATGCCAAAGATCAGCACGAAGATGCCGAGGGCAGACTGCCAGTTGTGGTAGAGCAGAGACTTGGGTACAAGATGAACGAGCCGTCCGAGGTCGAGCACAAGGAAGAGTATCACCAGATAGAGCATCACCATGATTGATGAAGTGCCTACCTCGTAACACAATTGAGCCACGGGGAGCGGCAACGTGTCGAACCGGCGCATCACAGACAGGAACAACAGCAGGAAACTGCCAACGCCCAAGACTATCACCAACGATTTCCACCAGCCATTACAGGGCAGGATCGTCCATATATGCCATGCCAGATAGACAATCGCCACCAGTGGCAGTACCCAGAACACAATCATCCACATATACTTCATCAATTTCGTTGCCAAATCGGTTTCAGGGCACAAAGTTACTTCATTTTTTTGTCATTTCAAAAAAATTCCCTAACTTTGCACCCCGATTATCAACTTAAACCTGAAGATGAGAGATAAAATCTTAGCAGTCTGGATGTCATGGATGATCGCCATTGCTGCTTACGGGCAGAAAGGCGAAGTACATATCCTGGCAGTCAACGACATGCATGCTGCCATCGAGGCCTTTCCACAACTGACTGCTATTGCTGACAGTCTGCGTACACTCTATCCCTCCCTTCTTGTCTTTTCTGCAGGAGACAACCGTACCGGCAACCCCATCAGTGATATGTACAGGGTCTCATCGTACCCGATGATCGCCCTCATGAACCAAGTGGGCTTCGATGCCACCACCTTAGGCAACCACGACTTCGACGTGAAGTCGCTGCCGCCCTTACTCGGACTGTCCCACTTCAGTTATATCTGTGCCAACATCTACCCTTCGGAAGAATCCGGCATCCGCGTCATGCCCACACGGGTGTTTGATGCAGACGGAATCAAAGTAGGGGTCATCGGTGTCGTGCAAGTAAACCAGCAGGGGCGTCCTGACACCCATCCAGACAACGTGCAGGGCATCAAGTTCAGCGACCCTCAGAAAACCGTTGCCAAATACAAGGACCTCAGCCACAAGTGCGACGTGACCATCCTACTCTCCCATATCGGCTATGAGGCAGATATCGAGATGGCAGAGAAATATCCTTGGCTCGACCTCATCATCGGTGGGCATACCCATACCCAACTTACCGCAGACGAACCGCTCCACAACGGTGTACTCATCACGCAGAACAAAAACAAACTGGCTAAGGTGACCCATATCACCCTTACCCTGAAGAACGGGCGCGTGAAAAGTAAAAAGGCCGAATATATCGATGTAAAATCCCATTCTAAGAAGGTCAGTCTGGTAGAGGCCATGGTCGCCCATTTCAGCGAGAACCCCTACTTCAAGCAAGTGGTGGGCCATGCGGAGGTACCCTTCAAGTGCAGGGACGAGATAACCTTCATGATGTGCGACTCCTTCCTTGGGGAGACAGATGGTGACATCAGCATCGTCAACAACGGTGGCGTGCGCATCGACTCCCTCCAAGCCGGAGAAATCACCATGAAGGATATTCTCTCCATCGACCCCTTCTACAATGAGACTATGGAACTGGAACTGTCAGGCGAAGACATCCTGAAGGTGCTGACCACCTACAGCCGCGGCTCACTCTACCATCTGCCACGCGTGGGCGGCATCATCTGCGAAGCCATCGTTGATAAGGAGGATCCCGATAAGGACAGACTGAAAAATGTCAGACTGAAGACTCTTGACGGACAGGAATTCGACATTCACAAGACGTATAAGGTCATTACCAACAGTTACATGGCAAGCATCATACCTTCGTTTATCGACTGCACGCCCCACTCGCTAAACATTGAGACTTCCAAGATACTGACCAACTTTATAGGGAGGTTTGAGACGGTAAACTATCAAGGGGTGAACCGGCTTCTGGTCACAGAGGAATAGCAGAGAGAATCTTTTCCGTAACACCAGTTAAACCCTCCACGAACTGGCCAGCCTGCTTTCCGGCAGACTTCATATCTTCGGGATTTGCCAAGAAAGCATCCATCTTACCGGCAAACTCCTCGTATGTCCTGAAGTCAAAGCCGCCTCCAGCCGCCTTCAAGCCCTGCGCCTCCTGGAACTTCTGATTATTGGGGCCGAAGAAGACTGGAATATCCCAGACACCAGCCTCCAGAACATTATGGATACCTACGCCAAAACCACCGCCGACATACGCAACCTGACCATAATGGTAGATGCTGGAAAGCAGACCGAAACAGTCGATGATAAGCACGTCGGTATCACTGACGGAGTCTCCCTCCCGGACTTGGCTATAGCGTACGTATGAACGTCCTGCCAAGGCTTTCTCTATCTGCTGTAGATGATCCTCTCCGATGACATGCGGTGCAATGATCAACTTCCATTCCGGGTGTTGCATGAAGTAACGGATGAAGATCTCTTCGTCGGGGGGCCATGAAGAGCCCGCTACAAACACCTTCGGATGCTCCTGCACAAAGGACTCCAGGACAGGCAACTTCTTCGCAGCCTCCTTGATCTGCAGCACACGATCGAAACGGGTATCACCTACGACCGTCACATTATGAACATGAATCTTGCCCAGCAGTTCCTTGCTTTCCTCGTTCTGTACAAAGAAATGGGTGAAGCAGTTGAGTACCCGCCCGTACTGGCGACCGTACCACTTGAAGAATATCTGATCAGGACGAAAGATGCTCGACACCGAATAGACAGGTATGCCCCGATGCTTCAGGATATGCAAGTAATTATACCAGAACTCATACTTGATGAAGAAGGCCATCACAGGGTGGATGGTACGCAGGAAACGGCGCGCATTGGTAATCGTGTCAAGCGGCAGGTAGCAGATAATGTCTGCCCCGTCGTAGTTCTTGCGCACCTCATAGCCGGATGGAGAGAAGAAGGTCAGCAGGATCTTGTACTCAGGATGCTCCTTGCGCAGACGTTCCATCAAGGGGCGCCCCTGTTCAAACTCACCGAGGGAGGCTGCATGGAACCACACATACTTCGCACTGGAATCGACCTTCTCCTTGAGAATACGGAAAGCCTCGCGCTCACCGCGCCACATCTGACGCACCTTCTCGTTGAAGCGACTGTAAATCGCAACGCCCAGCAAATAGAGGTATATGACGAGATTATACATTATCCAAGTACTTCAATAGCACGTTTCATTCTACTAATGGTCTCTTCTTTGCCGAGGAAGGCAGAGATATCAAACATACCGGGCCCCTTACCCTCGCCTACCAGCGTCAGGCGCCAGGCATTCATGATATTACCGAGTTTATACTCCTTCTGTTCTATCCAGGCATGCACAATCTGCTCCTGATTCTCTAAAGAGAAGTCATCGATGCCCTCCAGCACACCTATCAGTTCTTCCAACTGTCGGGCACTGTCTTCTTTCCAGCGCTTCTTCACCGTCTTTTCATCATACGCTGTTGGAGCCTCAAAGAAGAATGAGCAGAGCGGCCACAATTCCTTGACAAACGACACGCGGTCCTTCATCATCTCACACACCTTGGTCACGCGCTCCAGCGTCTCCTGCGGACAATGCTGCTGTACCTCGGGCAACCATATCTTGGCTATCTCCTCTGCCGACTTCATCAGGATATACTCATGGTTAAACCAGATCCCCTTGTCGTAGGCGAACTTCGCACCGGCCTTGGAACACTTCGTGATGTCGAAGAGCGGCACCAGTTCGTCGAGCGAGAAAATCTCCTGTTCAGTTCCCGGGTTCCAACCCAACAGAGCGAGGAAGTTGATAACCGCCTCGGGGAAATAGCCATCCTCCCGATAGCCACGACTTACCTCTCCCGTCTTGGGGTCGTGCCACTCCAGCGGGAATACGGGGAAACCCAGACGGTCGCCATCGCGCTTTGAGAGTTTTCCCTTGCCGTCGGGTTTTAACAGTAATGGCAGGTGAGCAAACTGTGGCATGGTGTCAGCCCATCCAAAGGCCTGATAAAGCAGCACGTGCAACGGTGCACTGGGCAACCACTCCTCACCTCGTATCACGTGGGATATCTCCATCAGATGGTCATCAACGATATTGGCCAGGTGATAAGTGGGCAACTGGTCGGCACTCTTGTAGAGCACCTTGTCATCGAGGATGTCACTCTTCACACGCACCTCGCCACGGATGAGGTCGTTGACCAGCACTTCCTGACCAGCCTCGATCTTAAAGCGCACCACATACTGCTTGCCGTCGGCTATCAGTTGATCAACCTCCTCTTTCGAGAGAGTCAGCGAGTTGCGCATCTGACTGCGCGTATGACAGTCGTACTGGAAATTCTGTATCTCTGCACGCTTGGCCTCTAATTCCTCCGGAGTGTCAAAAGCGATATAAGCCTTGTCAGCATCAAGCAGTTGCTGCACATACTTCTTATAGATATCACGACGCTCACTCTGGCGATAGGGCCCCTTGTCTCCACCGAAACTGACACCTTCGTCAAACTGGATGCCCAGCCATTTGAATGACTCGATGATATATTCCTCAGCACCTGGCACAAAACGGTTGGAATCCGTATCCTCAATACGGAACACCAGGTCGCCACCATGCTGACGCGCAAACAGATAATTATACAAGGCGGTACGTACGCCACCGATATGCAAGGCTCCCGTGGGACTGGGTGCAAAGCGCACCCTCACTCTTCTTTCAGACATTGTTTTCGTTAATTTGCGTGCAAAGGTACAAAATAATTCATAATTCTATGCAAGCAAAACGAAAAAGTTCGATTACATAATCCATAATTCACAATTATTGTTTAACTTTGCAGCAAAATCACATCAAAATGAGCAGTTTCAACGTTAAAAGCGACTTGACTTGGCGCGATATACTTACCCGCCTGGCACTGATCGTATGTACCGTCACCATCATTGTATGGCTGATGCCCAGAAACAACTATGCCACCTACAAGATAGAACAGGGGAAACCATGGGCCTATACCGACCTGAGTGCCCCATTCGACTTCCCCATCTACAAGAGTGACGAGGCCGTCAAGGCGGAACGTGACAGTCTGATGAAACAATACGAGCCGTACTACATCTTGAATAATGACATGGCCGGCAAGCAAGTCAGACAGTTCTACAAGGATTATATCAATGGCATCCCAGGCCTCTCCAACGACTACCTGAGCATTATCGCCAACCGTCTGCGTAATCTCTATTCACAGGGCATCATGAACAGTTCGGAATACAGCAGGCTCAGGCAAGACACCACCCGGATGATCAGGATCATCAATGGAAAAGACGCAGCCAGTCGGCAGATCACGAAGATGTATTCCGTCATCTCGGCCTACGAGCAGATCTTCAAGGACGAGACGCTCTCCAAGCACGCCGACGTGCTACGCAAATGCAACCTCAACGACTACCTTTCGCCCAACCTGACCTACGACAAGGAGCGAAGCGAGGCCAGTCTGAACGAACTCCACAACAGCATCCCCCTGGCAAGCGGTATCGTACAGCGCGGACAGAAGATTATTGACCGAGGAGAAATCGTCGATGCCAAGAAGTACAACATCTTGATATCATACCAGAAGGAGACAGAGCGCCGTGATGAGAACCAAAAGGGCGTCCTCAGTCTGACCATCCTCGGCCAAGTCCTCTACGTACTCATCATCATCTCCTGTTTCACCATCTACCTGACACTCTTCAGGAAGGACTACTTCGAGAAGCCCCGCTCTGCGATCATGCTCTACTCGCTCATTCTCTTCTTCGTAGTACTGACCTCCCTGATGGTAAGCCATAGCGTGCTCCATGTCTATATCCTCCCATACGCCATGGTACCCATCTTTATCCGGGTATTTATGGATTCCAGAACGGCTTTCATGGCACAAACGACGATGATACTCATCTGCGCCAGTATCCTTCAGCATCCACTTGACTTCATCGCCGTAGAACTGATGGGAGGTCTGGCTGCCATCTTCTCACTCAGGGAATTATCCAGCCGTTCACAACTGTTCTGGACAGCCGTCATCATCACCGCTGTCTCCGTCCTGACAGACCTCTCCCTCGAATGGATACAGAGCAGCGATCTGACCAAGGTCAACTTCAGCAAGATCAACTATCTCGCCATCAACGGGATATTGCTCTTCTGTTCCTACCCGTTGCTCTATCTGATTGAGAAGACGTTCGACTTCACATCGAACATCACGCTCATCGAACTGTCGGACATGAACAAGACCCTCCTCAGGAAGATGAGCGAGGTGGCTCCCGGCACCTTCCAGCACTCCATCCAAGTAGGCAATCTCGCAGCAGAGATAGCCAACAAGATCGGCGCCAAGAGTCAGTTGGTTCGCACAGGTGCGATGTACCATGACATCGGCAAGATCGTCAACCCCATCTACTTTACCGAGAACCAGTCGGGCGTCAATCCTCATGAGAAGATGGGCTCCATCGACAGTGCGCAGATCATTATCAGCCACGTCACAGAAGGTATCAAACTGGCCGAAAAGTATAACCTACCCAATGTCATCAAGGACTTCATATCTACGCACCATGGTCTGGGAAAGACAAAATATTTCTATATACAATATAAGAATTCCCACCCAAATGACGACATCGACGAACTGCTCTTTACATACCCTGGGCCTAACCCTTTCACCAAGGAACAAGCCATCCTGATGATGGCCGATACGGTAGAGGCCGCCTCAAGGTCTTTGCCTGACTATACGGAAAAGAGTATCAGGGAACTGGTCAACAAACTCATTGATGCCCAAGTGGCGGAAGGCTATTTCAAGGAATGCCCGATTACCTTCCGTGATATCGCCTACGCCAAGACTGTACTCATTGAGAAACTGAAGACCATCTATCACACCCGCCTCAGTTACCCTGAACTGAAGAAATAGAATCTGCACAAATACGGGAAAAATGTGCATAAATCTGCACAAAAATGCACATCTGTGCAGGTTTGTGTGCATTATTCGTTAAATATCGTTAACTTTGTGTGCGCAAACATAACAGTTTGAAACAATTGCCATACCTTTGCAGCCGATTTAGCAAAAAGATGTTTAAGGATATGAAAAAAATCGCAGCAATGCTCACCAGCGTGATGCTGGCCACAGCAACAACCGCCACGGCAGGTGGCATCTTAACCAACACGAATCAGAGTATTGATTTTCTCCGCAACCCAGCACGTGACGCATCCATCGGGCTCGATGGTGTATATAGCAATCCTGCTGGTGTCGCATTCCTACCAGAAGGTATCCATATAGGTTTCAACTGGCAGTATGCCCATCAGACGCGTACTATCACTAGCACGAACCCTCTGTTTACCCTTGGTCGCAAGAATAACGGCGAGGCCACCAAGACGTTTGAGGGTGTAGCCGACGCCCCGTTCATCCCTTCCCTTCAGGCTGCCTATAATAAAGGTAACTGGAGCGTACAGTTCAACTTCTCAGTTCCTGGCGGTGGCGGCAGTTGCGAATTTGCCGACGGACTCGGCTCTTTCGAAAGTGTCGTGGGCGGCATTGCCAGCCAGTTGGCTGGTCTCGACCAGATTGCCACGGCCCTCGGCCAGCCAGCCCCTGGCGTCAGCGGCTACGACATGGATGGCTATATGCAGGGACGGCAGTACTATTTCGGCTTCCAACTCGGTGCAGCCTATAAGATTCTTCCAGACCTCTCAGTCTATGGCGGTCTGCGTGTGCTCTACGGCACGGCCACCTATAAGGCCAAGATCAGCAATATCATGGTGAAGACGGCTGGCGGCTATCAGGATTTTGGCAGTTTCCTCCAGTCGGCTACGGCCATGGTCGATGGCGGTATCAGTTATGTCAACAGCAGTCTGGAACAGGTAAATGCTGGCATTGCCCAATACGAGGCTGCTGGCGTCAGTGCCCCTGCAGAACTAACGGCCACCAAGGCACAACTTGAGGCCTCCGCAGCCACACTGGGTGGCACCAGCGAGAGTCTGAACAACCTGCAGAAATATTCCGAGGGTGTGAACCTGCTCTGCAACCAGTGGAGTGTGGGCGTGGCTCCCGTCATAGGTGTCGACTGGCGCGTCGGTTCCTTCAACTTCGCCGCTAAGTATGAGTTCAAGACCCAGATTCACATGAAGAACGAATCGACCGTCAACAAGGCCAGCGAGATTCCCGCCGTCAACAAGTTCCGCGATGGTGAGAAGATCGATGAGGACATCCCTGCCCAGTTGGCTGTAGGTGCCATGTGGAATATCACCGACGACGTGCGCCTGAACCTGGGCTACCACCACTTCTATGACACCAACGTCAAGTGGTACGGCAATAGCCAGGACCTGCTCGAAGGCGGTACCAATGAGTACCTCGGAGGTGCCGAGTGGGACGTGACGGATAAACTGACGATCTCTGCCGGTATGCAGGCTACGCGCTACCAACTTACCGATGCTTACATGAACGATATGTCGTTCGTCGTCAACAGTTACAGTTTCGGCTTCGGCTTCAACTACAAGGCCACGGACAAAGTCACGCTGAAGGCCGCCTACTTCCAGACGAACTACGACGACTACGAGCGCATCACCTCCAAGGAACCACTGGTGAAGGATGTGTTCACACGAACCAACCGCGTGCTGGGTATAGGCTGCGAACTGAATCTGTAAGAAAAAAAATAATCAAATCACCTTTCAGCAGTTAGATAACCACTTGATTATCAAGACTTTCGACTGAAAGGTGATTTTATTGTGCCTATCATTGAAAGTTGGCCTATCTCTTGCTGAATAAGAGGCACTTTTCGATCGTAAAGAGGCACTTTTCGTTCGTAAAGTGGCTCCTCTTGATCGTAAAGAGGCTCCTCTCATTCGTAAAGAGGCTCTTTTTGCTGCTAAAGAGGCTCCTCATTCCAGCCATATACCTGAATTTCCCCCCCCAAAAAAACGTCGGAACAAATTTATAGATACGCATGAAAGTTATAGATGCGCGTGAATGACGGGGATTCCTCCCTTCAGCCGAAAGCACTGAAGATCAGGCGGTTAGCCGTTGGCTGAAAGGAATTTAAAGCGGATCAACGTCATAGTATATCTGGAGGGAGGCATAGCGCTTGTCGTTCAGCATCTGCTGCTGGGCAAGCGCCAGATACTTGCGGACCTCGGACATACTGAGGCCGAGTTCGAGTTTCAAAACCAGTTTGCGTATGGAGAGCGACTTCACCTTCGCCACGGCAGGCTTGTCAGGGCCCAGCACACGCCCGCCAAACCACTGGCGCAAACGACTTCCCAACTCAATGGCTGCCGTCTCTACGAGATGGTCTTGCCGATGCTTCAGATAGACATAGACCAGCCTGAAATAAGGAGGATAGTGGAACTGCTGGCGCTCCGCTATCTGTGAACGGTAGAAAGCAGCATAGTCGTTGCAGACTACCTGATGGATAAGTGGCAGGTCCGGGCTCTTGGTCTGCAGGATGACCAGTCCGCGCTTCCCCTTGCGCCCTGCACGTCCGCTCACCTGCGACATCATCATGAAGGCATGCTCGTAGGCACGGAAGTCAGGGTAGTTCATCATGGTATCGGCATTGAGGATGCCTACCACGGAGACCTTGTCGAAGTCGAGTCCTTTGGAGATCATCTGGGTACCTATCAACAGGTTCGTGCGCCCTGCTGAGAAGTCAGTGATAAGACGCTCGTAGGCCTGGCGGGTACGGGTGGTGTCGAGGTCCATGCGAGCGATACGCGCCTCGGGGAAGATGTCGTGCACCTCCGCCTCAATCTTCTCCGTGCCATAGCCGCGTGTCTGCAGGTCCTTGCACCCACAGGCGGGACATTCCGTCGGCACCTGATAGGTATAGCCGCAGTAATGACACGTGAGTTGGTTGAGATTGCGGTGGAGCGTCAGGCTGACGTCGCAGTGCTGGCAATGGGGTACCCAGCCGCACTGTTTGCATTCTATCATCGGGGCATAGCCGCGACGGTTCTGGAAGAGAATGGCCTGCTCGCCACGCTCCAGGGCCTCGCGCGTCTTCACCAAGAGCAGGGGCGAGAACGGCCCGTTCATCATCTTCCGATGCTGCAGGTCCTTGATATCGACGACCTGTATCTCTGGCAGTTCGATGCCCTGGTAGCGCTGGAAGAGTTCCACCAGTCCATATTTGCCCGTCCTGGCATTGTGGTAAGTCTCCAGCGATGGTGTGGCAGTGCCCAACAGTGTCTTGGCTCCGAACATCTGTGCCAGCATGATGGCTGCTGAGCGGGCATGGTAGCGCGGCATGGGGTCCTGCTGCTTGTAGGAGGTCTCATGCTCCTCGTCGATAATGACCAGACCGAGGTTCTGGAAAGGCAGCAGCACCGCACTGCGGGCTCCAAGGATCACATCGTATGGATTCGCGGAGAGTTGCTTCTGCCAGATTTCCACGCGCTCTGCATCGGAGTACTTGGAATGATAGATACCCAGTCGATTGCCGAACACCCGCTGGAGCCGTTGCATGATCTGTACGGTCAGGGCGATCTCAGGCAGGAGATAAAGCACTTGCTGATGCTTCTCCAGCGCCTGTTTGATGAGGTGGATGTAGATTTCCGTCTTACCACTGGAGGTGACGCCGTGCAAGAGGGTGACATTCTTATGGAGAAACGAGAACAATATCTGGTTATAGGCATCCTGCTGGGGCGCACTGAGTGGCTTGATATTCTCCAGATGCGGTTCTCCGCCATGGTTCAGACGCCCCACCTCCTGCTCGTATGTCTCCAGCAGGCCACGCTTCACCAAGGCCGTCACCGTCTGCAACGAATGGCCTTGGTTCAAGAGTTCGTCACGGGTTATGTCAACGACCGCCCCGCCATGGTGGCTGCCTTCCAGCATATCCCAGTGCGAGAGGGCGAGATAGTCGATAAAGGCCGACTGCTGTTTCCCTGCGCGCTGGAGCATATCCATGGCGACATGGAGTGCCCGCTCGTTGCAGAACTTTGGCGTCAGCCGGATATAGGTCTCCGTCTTGGGCTTGTAGCCGTCCTCAGCCTTCAGTCCTGCTGGCAGGGCTGCCTTATACACCTCGCCGATGGGCGACATGTAATAGTCGGAGATCCACTGCCAGAGTTTCAGTTGGCTCCCAAGGAGGACAGGTGATACGTCAAGCACCTGGAGGATATCCTTCGTCTGATACCCTTCAGGTGCCTGATGCCCCACCTTGGCTATGATGCCGACGTATGTCTTGTTCCTACCGAAAGGGACTAACACGCGCAGCCCCATCCGCACCTGCCTCTCCATCGCTTGCGGGACGGAGTAGGTGAACACGCCGTCGAGCGGCAGGGGCAGGATGACATCGACAAACAAGGGACGTTAGAAATAGATGGCAGCACCAATCTGCCAAGCGTTGTTATGGGTGTCGATATCGCTGAGGTTCTCAAACTCACCAGACTTGCCTGCGGCAAGGTTATAGGAAAAGCCTACCTCCAGGTGCTTCAGCAGATAGACACCAGCACCGAAATTGAAACTCAGGTTGGCATTCTTCAGGCGGTACTCACCGACCTTCGTGTTATACACCTTGTCGCCCACAGGGAAGCCAAACTGAGGACCCAGGGCCAGATAGATGCCTGCAGTAGCACCCAAGCCGATGTTATAGCGCACGTTCACAGGCACCTGGATAGACTTCTGCGTGATTTTCTCATTGCCGTATCCCTCCGGAAGCGATGATTCATAACTAATATTCTCAGGCTCTACTTCCGTACTGCGCTGGTCGTATAGGGCAGCGATATCCACGCCAAAGCCCAAGGGGAGAGACAACTTCAATGCCGGACCGACATAGAAACCCGTCTGGTTATCCGACTTATAGACATCCTTACTGAATGACATCTTGGTAATGTTCAGACCACCCTTGATACCAAACTTCAAACTCTGTGCCTGAACCGTCATAGCCATCGCAGCGGCCAGCACGACTAAAGTAAAAATTCTCTTCATCTTTGAATGTTTTTATAATAAGATGGTGCAAAGATACGAAAAAAGAGCGAATGAACGCTCTTTTTCCTATTTTTTTCTCGTTTATGGCAAAATTAATGACGCTGGCGGCGCACGGTGACACGGGCCGAGCCATTGCCTGACGACGAACCGCCTCCGCTACCCTTCGACCTGCCCACCTTCGTACGGCGCGAACTGCCTGCCGATCTGCTCCTGGCCTTCTTCGTCTTGGAAGCCTTCACGTCCAACTTGGCAATGCTGTCGAGCGAGTCTTTCTTCGCTGGGTCACCGAAGATATTCTTACGGAAGGACTCCAGTTCTTTCTCTATGCGCTTCTGCTCTGCAGAGAGTTTGGTGGTGTCGCCGTCGCAGAGTTGCATGAGCGTCTTACCCTGGGCATTGTTCGTCTTATAGATCTTGCCACGGTACATGTTCAGCGTGAAGTAGTCGTCCATCGACATCGTGGCGGCATTGTTCAGGCTGCTGGGCATGATGGTCTGGCGCGTCAGGAACGGCTCCAGGTCGGCGTACTTCACCCAGAAGAGGGGATACTGCGTGGCCTCACCACCGAAATCGTCCTCGCGCATCATCACAGGACAGAGGGCCAGCACCTTGATATGGAACGACGAGTTGGCCTGATCGTAGTAGGCGCTCTCCTTCAGGTAGTACTTCCTCACCTCGGCAGAGGGGATATCGCTGTTATCCACCTTCAACTTCCCGTCCTGCTCCTCGTAGAAGATATGGTAGTTGTCGAGGATGGTCTTCATCTGTACCTTCGCCTCATCGGTAAACACATCACTACCGTCCGTCGGATACTCATAGACGGGGATATAGCCGTTCTGCGCCAGTTTGAAGATATAGGTAAAGAGGTTCACCTGTTTGCCCTGCGGCTCTACGGGATAGTAGAGTCCGGCATTCTCATCCTTCGTCAGATCAATCTCCCGATAGATATCACGCCTCCACACCACTTCCTCTGGAACGTCCAGTGCCGTAGGGAAGGATATCTGCGCGCGCAACGACATGGCAGAAGAAGGATTCTTACGCTTCTGCGGCTGCTGGTCGGATTGCGGCTGGACGCGGCGCTGCTTCGGCTGTGCGGCAACGGAACCAACCATCAGGGGTAATATCAACAAAAACAATACTCTTTTCATATCTTCATCTATAAACTATAAACTGTCAACTATCAACTACTTCACGATGATTTCCATCGGGTTCTGGAGGGTGCGCGTCAGACCGTCGGGACCTACCACCGTCACGCGGGAGATATAGAAACGGCGGTTGCGGGCCAGTCGCCTGAATGTCTCCTTCTGACGACTGGAGAACGAGGCCCCGTCGGAGGCCATCGGCACGGCATTACCCATGTTGTCGAAGAATACCGTCTCGAATGACTGCACACGGAAGGCAATATCCAGGATGCCGTCGTCGATGGCTGCCCCGATCGCATCGGAGGCCACCAGTTGTGACTTCGCCAGACCACCGCCCTTGTAGCGGGTGGGATTGCCATGCTCGTCCTTCATGGCGATATACGGTGTCGGGTCAGGCAGTTTCCTGACGCGGAAGGTGTATTGTCCCATCTGCTGTGGTCTGCCTGTGTTCGTCGAGACCACCGTGATGGTGGCATCCTGTCCGATCTTCGCAGGACGGGCGATATACTTGCCTGGTCCGACCGCCTGTAAGGTACCGTTGGTCATCGTAGCCTGCACTTTCGTCAGGGGCACGCCTGGCACACTCACGCTGATGGGGTTGTTGTAGCCCGCATAGAGCATGTTCATCAGGTCGGCCGAGACCGTTGCACTGGGATCGACCACTGTATATTTCTGCGAGAAGTCACGACGGATACGGTCGCCGTTACCATTGACCGTCTCCAGATAGCCAGCCAGCGTGAAGTCGCCTGTGGCGCCACATATCCGCTCATAGAGATTATCGCGGAGCGTCACCTTCTGATTTCCGATGTATATATCAGGCACCTGCGTCGTATCCACTGCCGCCATCACGATATGGGCAGAGAACTTATCGCCCCTCACGATGGTCTGGGAGTTAGGAATGACGAAGGCTTCCAGGGCATTCACGCGGATATCCTTCACGTCGATATTCTGCACCAGCGTGTGCAGCACCTCTCCCTCGGCATAGCGCACATCACTCTGGAGTTTCGACAACAGGGTCACGGCAGCCGCGGCAGGCATCGACTCAAACATATACTCCTGCCAGTTCTTGCCCAGTGCGTTCTTAGGAACCTCTGTGGTGAGGTTGCTGGCAATGATCTCTCGCTGCTTCTTGTCAGTCACCATCTTCAGCATCCGCTGGCGGAAAGAGTTGATGGCATCACGCAGTTCCTGCCCGCGCCCGCCACTGATGGAGAGCATCACCTGGTTGGCAGCCTCGAGATCCTCCTTGTTACGGATATTCTGCGGATCCCCGTTCTTACCGTCAGCCTCCTGTACGATGGCCAGTTTCAGTTCTGATGCCAGGTTATAGAGTGAGTCGCTCATCTGCTTCACCTTCTGGGCTCGGTCGTACCACGTCTTCACCTTCTGCGGGTTCGCCTTCATCTGCGCCTCAAAGTCCTCGTAGATGGCCTGGTTCTCCTTCGCTGAGTTGCCCGTCGTACGACTGAGGCTTTCCTCCACGATGGAGAAGCCGTTGAGCACCTCCGTGGAGACATTCAGCGCGAGCATGGCCATCAAGACGACATACATCAGGTTGATCATCTTCTGGCGCGGTGATACGGGTCTTTTCTTAATTGCCATCTTCCTATACGTTCATCTTGGCGGTCATCGCCTCAATCATACGGGCGTAGATCTTGTTCAGTTCCAGAATCTGGGCGGCCATCTTCTTCGTCTGGTCGTTGATCTCGTCGATGGTACCTATCTGTGCACTGGCACTCTTGAGTTGCATCTCATAGACTTTGCAGATACCTGTCAGCGTGCGGTCCAGGTTCTCCATCTCCTCGGAGTTATGGGCCAGGCGTTCACTCTTGTCGGACACCTTGGCGAGCATCTCCGTCAGGCGCTTCAGTTCATCGACATAGTTGGTCGTGGCCTCCTCGAGTTCCGGATTGATCTGTGGCAGGCCGACCACGCCAGTGGTGGGCACACCACCCGACATGGAAGCCACTGAGGACGATACGGCGGCGATGGCCTCGGTATCGACTCCCGTCTGACTCGGAGTGCCCTGAGAACTCTGAGTACCCGGAGCGCCGCCTCCGATGATGATCGTGCCTCCGTTGCCACCGATGACGGTAGCAGAGCCGCCTCCGCCTGTCGATTCACCTGCACTCTCTGTCTCCAGCAGGTCTTCCTTCATGTGGACATCCAGTTCCATACCGTCTGTCGTCTTGTCGAAGGGACGGTCGAAGGCGGAGATAAAGAAGACGAACACCTCTGTTCCCATGCCGAGGAACAGGAAGAAGTTGGCGCCTGGAAGGTGGGTCAACTTAAAGAGTGTACCCAGGATCACGATCGAGGCGCCCCAACTATAGGCATAGTTCAGGAACGTCTGGCCAGGCACGCTGTCCATCCATTTCTGAAGCCGATAGACGAAATTCAGTTTGCTGTATGTAGTCATATTGCTGTTTCTTTTTTAGTTCCTACTTCTTGGCCCTTATCTTCTCACTGGTGGAGTTGGCCAGGCTGCGCACACAACGGAAGCCGATATATGAGCGCGGCTGGTTCTGATACTCAGAAGAGCGCCAGGCCGAACGGATATACGACTCTGGATCCTTCCACGATCCGCCACGCACACTCTTCTTTTTCAGCCGATAGGGGTCTTCGATGGCGGCATTGTACTTGAGTTGCGGGTTGATGTCGTTCATGGCATCCACGCCTGCCTCGGTATAGACCGTACTCGTCCATTCCGCCACGTTGCCAGCCATGTCGAACAGCCCATTGCTGTTTGCCGCATAGATACCCACCTTCGAGGTTATCAGATTACCGTCCTTCGTATAGTTGCCGTCGTCGGGTTTGAAGTTGGCATAGAAACAGCCCTTGCCGCTGGCCACGTCTTCATTATCCCAGGGGAACTCGTTCTGGTCCTTGCCGCGGGCGGCATATTCCCATTCGGCCTCCGTCGGCAGACGGTAGCGCTGTACGAAACGGGCTGCGGGCCCGAGTCCCTTCAGCAAGTATTCCGTGCGCCAGGCACAGAAGGCATTCGCCTGCTCCCATGTCACGCCCACCACGGGATAATCGTTATAGGCGGGATTGGAGAAGTAGTAGCGCATGTACATCTCATTGTCGGAATTGGGGAAGTCGTTCACCCAACAGGTGGTGTCTGGGAAGATGTTCACGATATAGGTGTTCAGGAAGTCCCAGGGTCCTGTCAACTGACGGTTGATGGTCTCCCTCACGATCTTCCCCTCGTCGTCGATATAGGCGGTATCCTTGGATATCCACACCTGTTCGTTGGGATCCACTGCGACGTCCGTGTTCAGGTTGCGCTCCTGCGGATTGATACGGTTGCGGCGCAGGGCAGCAGCCGTATAGTCGTAGATCTCATAGCGGTAGTTCATCTGGCGATAGTCGAGCATCTTGTCGCCCGTCACGGGATTGGTCACATAGAGTCCGTCGATGATCTCCTGCTCATCCTCACTGGGCTTACGGGGCAGCGACTTCTTCCAGTTGATGAAGGTACCTATCTCCTCACCCTCCTTGTCGGTCTTCACCGTCTTGTAGGTCTCGTCAATCTCTGAGAGACGCTCACGGAGGATGGAGTCACGCACATAATACACGAACTGGCGGTACTTGGAGTTGGTCACCTCCGTCTCATCCATCCAGAAGCCGTCCACGGAGATGTCGCGCACAGGGGTATTCTTGCCCCACAGGCTGTCTTGCTGCTCAATACCCATCTTCAGATGACCTCGCTTCACCAAGGTCATCCCGTAAGGCGTCGGCTCTGTGAAGGCCCTGCCTCCAGTGCCCGTCACCTCACCACCACCAGATGATGCCAGTTTACTGCCAAAGCAACTTGTCAACAGAATAAGAAATGAGAAATGAGAAATGAGAAATGAGCAGCGCATTGCCCGTTTCACAAATCCTTGTCTCATTCTGTCCTTACCATTTTCCTTGTTCATATCATCATTACTCATTTTTTCCTCATTTACAAGAACCTCACACTCTTATGCAGGTTGCGGCCCTTCTTATATAGGTTCAGTTCCGTCTGATAGCCGACAAACAGTTCGTGGCTCCCGTTTCCGAAACTGATGGCCGAGGTGTAAATCTCGTAACTGTAGCCCACCCTGATGCCTCGGATCGTTCCGCCTATCTGCACCGTGACAGAATTGGTGGGACTATACGACAGCCCTGCATACATCACCCTTTTCTCGTGCGTATAGAGCAGTCTGCCTGACACATCTGCCCGATAGGCCACGCCGTCGGTACGTCCCAGAACAGAGGTCTGTATGGTTAAAAACGGATTATTCAGCCGAATATTGTATCCACCCGTCAAATAATAAGAAGAAGAGATGGAGAGTTCGTTTTTCTCACCCAGTTCCACGACAGGCGCATTCAGGTGGAGCACGGAGAATCCCGCATACCAGTTGCGATGCAGATAATAGATACCTGCCGAAAGGTCGAAACCCGTTCCGTTGATAGAAGAAGCGGTGAAGGCAGGGTCACTGGTATCCTCCAGTTCCAGTTTTGAGCCGTCGAACGTCTCACTGATCATGGTCAGTTGCACGCCCAGACTCAACTTTCCCCCTAACAACTGTGGCTGATAGGCATATTGGAGCCCCAGGCGCTTATGGGAGAACAGACCGATATTGTCGTTGATAAACTGTACGCCTGCACCATGATACTTCCTCAGGGCATAGAAGGGCATGTCGGCAGCCGCGTACATTGTGTTGGGGTTATGCTCGAAACCAGCCATCTGGAGGGCGTATGCCGCGGCGATATTCAGTTTCGACTCCTTGCCCACGGCGGCAGGGTTGAACGACGGCTCCATCGCCCAGTAATGGCCGAACACCACGTCATACTGAGCCCTGGCCGTCAGGGCGGTCAGAACAAGCAATATCACTATGGGAAAACGTCTCAACACCTCTTAATAACGTAATCCCATCGGATTTATTGCATATCAATAGCCTGGGTTCTGTCTCAGATTGACATTCAGCGCCATCACATCGCCAGGAATGGGATAGACCGTGGTATGCCCGTCGCTCTCTTCGACCTTATCATACCATTCGTTGCCCTGGAAGAGACTCTCATACTGGCCGAAGCGGATCAGGTCCTGGCGGCGCCATCCCTCGAAGCAGAGTTCCAGGAGCCGTTCGTCGAGCAGACTCTCAAGGGTCAGCGGACGAGTGTCCTCCCCTGTCCTCTCGCGGACATCGTCGAAGTCAGCCTGTCCGTCCTCGCTATTGCGCAACTTGGCTTCCGCCCGCATCAGCATGACATCTGCATAGCGGAAGAGCACGATGTCGTTGTCGATCAGCATTCCGTCCTTCAGCGCATTCTTATCCACCTCGTATTTCTTCAAGCGTGCCCCTGCCGTCTCCACGTATGGCGAACCGCTCAGGTCCATCTCCACCTCCTTGGGATTGTATGCGAAGGGCTGCCCCGTACGGTCGAGAACGGGATTATCGTCCAGGTCATAGACCTTCCCATAGTAGAAGTTATGGATGAAGCGGCTGTCCAGATTGTCTGTGTCAAAGCCATAGACCTCCAGTGCCTTCTTCGTGGCGCAGGTGCCGTTTTCACCATTATAGCCGTAGGCGGCTGCCTGACGGTAGTGCATCGAACGGATCAGGGTCTGCTGCTGGTTGCTATAGAGGTTCTTGTCCATGGGGATGGTCCAGATGTTCTCCCTGGAGTCTTCATTGTGAATAAGGAAATTGTCCTGATACCACTTTGTCAACTCGTATCCCCAGTCCGACAGCATGTCGCAGAAATAGGTACACGCCTCCCAGGCGTTCATCGTCGTGCCTTCGAAGGTGAATTGCAGTTCTCTTCCGTCAGGCCTCACGCCGTCCGTCCACACGTCATCGGTATAGACCTCGGCATTCAGCATCAGTTTCGCCATCACGAAACAGGCCACAGGCTGGGTGACGCGTCCGTAATAGTCACCCTCGTGCACGCTGTTCTCTTCACTGAGGCTGGGGATCGACTCCTGCAGTTCCCTGACAATGAAGTTGAACACCTCCGAGCGCTTCGACTGGTTGACCTCGTTCATCGACACCTCGGCAGAGGTCACGAGGGGCACGTTCCCGAAGAGGTCTATCAGGTACCAGTAGTAGATGGCGCGCAAGGCTCTTACCTCTGCCGTGTATGCCCGCAACTGGTCATTCGTGAGCAGGTGTCCATGGCTCTCCAACTGTTCTATCGAACGGTTGCACAGGGCGATAACCTTATAGAGATAGAGCCAGGAGTTCTTCACCAGGTCGTGCCCCGGCGTCCACGAGTGCATGTACATCGCTATCCAGATACCTCCGTCATACCAGTCGGCCCCGCGAAGGGGGATCAGCAGTTCGTCACCTCCCAGCGTCTGCAGGTCATAGACCCCGCGGCAGGTGCCCTGCAGACCCTGACCGTCGCTGTTGCCACCGACATAATTATATAAGGTAGCGACACAGTTACGAAACAGTGCATCGGCATCGGTATAGGCTTGTTCCTCCGGTATCTGGTCGAGCGGCATCTCATCGAGGCTGCACGACGAAAGCAGCAACCCCACCAGGCAAGACCCAATATATTTCCCAATCCTCCAGGTAATCATAATTCTTAATTTTTAATTCTTAATCAGAACTGCACACTCAGCCCCATCGAGTAACTGCGATAGACGGGGAAGTTACGCTTGTCATCCACGCCCAGCGTACTGCTCACCACCGATGAGTTGATCATCGGCGTCAGTCCCGAGTAACCCGTGATGGTAGCCAGATTGTTCACCGAAGCCGAGAGACGCAGCGACTGGATATACTTCGAGCGCAGGGGTACGGTCCAGCCGATGGTGACATAGTCGATGTTCACATAGTCGCCCCGCTCCAGCCAGTAGTCGCTGATCGTCTGGTCCTGGATATTCCGTTCGGGCGCTCCCTTCATCACGTTGTAGTTGGGCAGCGAGAGCATGTTCATATACACCAGTTTCGTACCGTTGTATATCTTATGGCCGAAGGCCCCGTTGGCCTGCAGCGTGATGTCCCACTGACGATACCTGAGGGCGATGTTCGAGCCCATCGTCGCCTTGGGCGTGGCCTGTCCGCAGATGTATCTCTCGTCCGTCACGTCATAGTAGTAACTGCCATCTGTAGGATCCTTCACCAGTCCCTTGCAGTGAGGCAGGTAGAACACGCCGAGTTGCTCGCCCACGATCTGCGACACCACGTCGGATGCCCCGTGGAAGCCCGCCCCGTAGAGGGCGGCGATGCCCTTCATGGAGGGAGCCGTCAGATACTGGCCGTTATAATAGCCGTCGAGCGAGATCAGTTTGTTGTGCTCGAAGGCCCAGTTCATGTTGATCGTCAGTTCCAGGTCGCGGGTGCGCAGCGGAGTGATGCCAAAGCCGATCTCCATACCGCCATTCTCCATCGAGCCCAGGTTGGCCAGCAACTTCGGATAGGGGAACGGCGGCACGGGCACGTCGTACTCATAGAGCATGTCGGTGGTCTTCGAGCGGTAGAAGTCGAGCGTCAACACGATGCGCTTCTGCCAGAATGCCATGTCGAAGCCCAGGTTGAACGTGTATTTCTTTTCCCAGCACAGGTCGGGGTTGGCATTGCGGATCACGCCGAGGGTGGTCGCTGGCGACCCGCCGACGTTCACCACGCCGTTGGGCTGGATAAGTTGCCGGGAGAGGTAACTGTCTATACCGCCGAGGTTACCCGACAGACCGTAGCCCACGCGCAGTTTCAGGTTGCTGATCCACCTGACGTCCTTCATCCATTCCTCGTTGCTGATGTTCCAGGCGGCGCTCATCGAGGGGAAGAAGCCCCAGTGGTGGTTGTCCCCCACCTTCGACGAGGCATCGGCACGGGCATTCAGCGTCAGCGTATAGCGCCCTTTATAGGTGTATTTCGCCCTCAGCAGGAAAGAGACGATGCGCGCGTCCCAGTAGTAACTGTCCGTCCCTTCCCATGGTCTCACGGCACCTGCCGACAGGTTGTCATAGCCGTAGGCGTTGGTCGTGAAACTGGATGCCGTAGTATAGAAGCCCTTCACCTTCTCCGACGACGATTCAAAGAGTCCCAGCAGGTCCAGGTCGTGCTTCCCACCAAAGGTGTGCTCGTAGTGCAGCGACACGTTGCCCAGCAGGTCCTCACTCTTCTGGCTGCCTCGGAAGGCCTCCCCATGGCTCCATACGTAGGTCGGATAATAGTGGGAATTGCTCACCTGACTGTAGGCGAACGAGCCGAAGACGGCCATCGACAGACCTTCCGCCAGGGCGACGCGCAGACGGATATGAGAGCCGAAGTGATCGTTGTCCTCATCCTCTTTCATGTCCAGCAGCGAGTTGGGGTTGTTGATCCACCAGGCCTCCGGCACCTGGTCATAGCCGCCCTGGGCATTCTTGCCGTCAGGGAAGGTGGGGTTGAAGGAGGCCGCCGAATAGAAGAGTTTCCAGGGGTTGGCCAGCAGGTTGTTCTTCTGCAGACTGCCAAACACGCCCAGATCGACCGTCAGACGGTCGTCGAAAGCCTTCTGCGAGATGTCAAGTTTGGCGATGTAGTTTCTCAGGCGGTTGGTCTTGATGACGGTCTTATGCTCCACCAGTCCTATCGAAGCACGGTAGAACGAACTCTCCGTTCCTCCGCCGAAGGCCACATGGTGGTTCTGCACGAAACCCGTGCGCGTGATGGCCTTGAGGAAATCAGTGTCGGAGCCCATGTCGATGATGGGCACGCCCAACTGCCTGGCGGCACTGCGGAACTCCGCTCCACTGAGCATCTCCACGTTCTTATAGACCGACTCGAAGCCGATGTTGCCATCGTAACTGATATGGAACCGT
The DNA here is from genome assembly GCA_002379425.1 of Prevotella sp. UBA4217. Taxonomy (GTDB): domain Bacteria; phylum Bacteroidota; class Bacteroidia; order Bacteroidales; family Bacteroidaceae; genus Prevotella. Next base: position 17,178 of record DFTH01000017.1, on the reverse strand, counting down.
CCCCCATGACCGCGCTTCGTGGCCACCTGAATCACACCCGCGGCACCACGGCTGCCATACTGGGCCGTCTCCGAGGCATCCTTCAGGATCGTGAAACTCTCGATGTCGGCAGGGTAGATACTCGTGAGCGTAGCCAGGTCGGCCGTCACGCCGTCGATGATCACCAGCGGGTCGTTGCCGCCTGTCAGGGAGGTGGTACCACGCACGCGCACCGCACTCACCATCGCCTCCTGGTTACCACCTGTCTGCACCTGCACACCAGCAGCCTGACCGTTCAGGGCGTCGAGCGAGGATATCACAAGACCTTTGTTCATGCGCTCCACACCCACCTGATCGACGGCACCAGCCAGGGTGCTCTGGTCAGTCCTCATATAGCCGACGCGCTGCTGCACCTCTCCCAGGGAGTCCGTCCTTACCTCCCCTGGGCTCTGCGCATAGCCTCCCAGAGCGAAGGCCATCAGCAGCCACATGGCCCATGTCCGCCTATTGTCTAGTCGTTGTTTCGATTGTAGCATATTTTTTAGTTTTCTCTGCAAAGATACAACTTTATCGGCAAACGCCAAAGCATTTGCCGAAAAAAAATAGGGGAAAAAAGAGACACTTATTTTCTGATAAGTGCCTCACGTGTGCAGAGAAACAAGTAACCCTGTTTCACCTGTCAGTGGCGGACGGTGAGTTTTCCTACGTTCACGTCGCCTGAGCCGCTCTGCTGCTTGGTGAAGCGCGACACCTCGCCCTCAAGGTTGATGTCGCCAGAGCCGCGCAGTTCACACTCGACAGCCTTGCAACCCTCACTGAACTGGGCATCGATATCGCCAGAACCCTTCAGCGACAGATAGGTGGAGAGGGTATTGCGCAGACGGAGGTCGATGTCGCCAGAGCCGACGAGCACAGCCGAGACTTCACGGGTCTCCACACGATCGAGATCAATGTCGCCAGAGCCGATGAGTTGCACTTCACAACGGTCGCAGATTAGGTCCTTTAAGGTGATGTCGCCTGAGCCGCGGAGCACGATGTCCATCTGGTCGGTGTCGATACGCTGCTGGCTGACAAAATCGCCAGAGCCATTGAGGGTCACCCCGACCAGGTCTGGGGAGCAGACACGGACCGTGGTGCCGCCGTCCTCGTCGGTAACAAAGTTGATTACACCCATCTTACCACGGTTACGGATACGAAGCATGCCGTTATCCACTTCTGTCATGATCCTCTCCACGCCCTTCTCAGGTCCTTCCACCGTGACGGATATGGAGTCGCCCTGGGTGTAATAGACCGTGGGGGAGCCACTGATCTCAATCTTCTCAAATCCAGGCAACTGGCGCACCTCCGTGACTCGTTCATCGTCGAGGCTCAAGTCTGTCCTTAGACCATGACAGGCGACGACTATCATCATGCCGCATGCCATCGCCAGTCCATTAACAAAACGCATCATTCTCATCATTACTAAATTATTTTTTTGTTCAACTTTCTGTCTGTTAGACGAAAGTGGAGCGATAAAAGTTGCAGGCCAAAGAAAAAAGGCACGTATCAGTTCAGCGGGAGGTCGAGCCAGAAAGTCGAGCCCTCGCCCAAGCGAGACTCCACGCCGATAGCACCTCCCAGACTCCCCGCATGGGACTTGGCGACGGACAGGCCAAGGCCCGTGCCTGGGATATACTCGTCGAGTTTGACGAAGCGCTCGAATATCTTCTGCTGGTCAGCCTCGGCAATACCCTTGCCCGTATCCTTCACCCAGATGCGCACATGGTCGCCTTGCAGCAGGTCGAAGCCCAGGATGATGCGCCCCTTCTGGGTGAACTTCACCGCGTTCTGCATCAGGTTGTCGATTACCTCCCTGAGTTTCGTCACATCGGTGGTCACCATCAACTGTGTGTAGGGGAACTGGGTGACAAATACGACCGCCTGCTGGTCAACGATAGACGAATAGCCCTTGGCAATTTCCTTCAGGAGCGGCACGAGGTCGGTCTGCGACCTGACGAGGTTCTTGGCCTCAGCCTCAATCTTCGACATGCTCACCAGTCCGTCGATGATGCGGAGCAACTTGCGGTTGTTGGTCTGTATCTCACTGATGAGTTGGTTGCGGTCGTCCTCGTTCTCCACCACGGGCAGCAGGTCGGCAAAGCCCACGATAGCATTGAGCGGCGTGCGTATCTCATGCCCCATATTGGCCAGGAACGCCGTCTTCAGGCGGTCGCTCTCCTCTGCCTTGTTGCGGGCGTTGATAAGGTCGGCCTCCAACTTCTTCTGGCTATCGATGCGCATCGTGGTGCCCACGATCTTCGAGGGGTTGCCGTCGCCGTCACGGTCGGCGATGATAGCATAACTCTCCTCCCAATAGGTGAGGCCAGAGTTTCCCGACTTGACGCGGTACTGCTGATGGTAGAAATTGGTGCGCCCAAGGCAGAGGTCGTCGAGGGCCGTCATGACGCGCTGGGCATCGGAAGAGGCCAGCATCTCGATCATCAGGGCAAGATGGGTTTCAGGCAGGGGGATATAGTTGTCCTGCCCGTCGCGGAAGTCATTGTCCATCGTGATGGTGCGCGTCTTGGGATTGACATGCCACGTGCACAGTTTCATGGCCTTCAGGATAAACTCGTATTCGACGTTACCCTCCTTCAGTCGCTCCAACTCCTCCAGTTCGCCCTTCAACCGCTTACTGGTGCGCCGCTGCATGACGATACCCAGGACCAGGGCCAATATCGACAAGATGCCAAGCCCCCACATGAAATGAATCAGGAAGGAGTTCTGCGACTGGGTATAAAGCAATAGTCCAAGCATCGTCTTCAAATACTTCGCAAAAGTAAGCATTTTCCTTGAAACAACCACCATTTCTGCACATTTTTTAGCAAAATCCAAAGTTTTTTGTTAGATTAACAATCAAAAAGGCGGGTTTTCCGCGAACTTCTCGTATCTTTGCACTCGCAATTCCACTCTTTGCTCAATTTGCAACATTATAATGGAACAGAAATTTGAACTGATCGCCAAGACTTTCATGGGGCTGGAGCCCGTCTTGGCGAAAGAACTGGCCCAATTGGGGGCCCAAGACGTGAAGGAAGGCCGACGCATGGTTTCATTCACAGGTGACAAGGAGACCATGTACCGTGCCAACTTCCAGTTACACACCGCCATCAGAATACTGAAGCCCATCCGCCACTTCAAGGCCAGAAGTGCCGACGAGGTGTATGAGGAGATCAAGAAGATCGACTGGACGGAGTATATCGGAGGCGACAAGACGTTTGCCGTCGATGCCGTCGTGTTCTCCGAGGAATTCCGCCACTCGAAGTTCGTATCTTATAAAGTGAAGGACGCCATCGTCGATCAGTTCCGCGAGCGGACAGGCAAGCGGCCGAACATCTCGGTGGCCAACCCAGACATTCGTCTGAACATGCATATTGCCGAAGACCAGTGCACGCTGAGCCTCGACTCCAGCGGTGAGTCGCTCCACCGCCGCGGCTACCGCCAGGAGAGCGTAGAGGCACCGCTGAACGAGGTGCTGGCAGCAGGTATGATCCTGATGTCGGGCTGGCAGGGCGACACCGACTTCATCGACCCCATGTGCGGCAGCGGCACCCTGCTCATCGAGGCAGCACTGATCGCCAAGAACATGGCACCAGGACTCTTCCGAAAGGAGTATGCCTTCGAGAAATGGCCCGACTTCGATGCCGACCTCTTCGACACGATCTACAACGACGACAGCATGGAGCGCGAGTTCAACCACCATATCTACGGCTACGACGTGGATATCAAGGCCGTGAACACGGCACTGATGAACGTGAAGGCCGCAGGACTGACGAGCGACATCACCGTGCGCCAGCAGGACTTCAAGGACTTCACCCAGCCTCAGCAGAAGAGCATCATGATCACCAATCCTCCCTACGGCGAGCGTATCTCCACGCCCGACCTGCTGGGCACCTATAAGATGATCGGCGAGCGCCTGAAGCACCAGTTCAAGGGCAATGACGCCTGGGTGCTCTCCTACCGCGAGGAGTGCTTCGACCAGATCGGACTGAAGCCCAGCATCAAGATTCCCCTCTACAACGGCAGTCTGGAATGCGAGTTCCGCAAGTACCAGATGTTCGACGGTAAACTGAAGGACTTCCGTTCTGAAGGTGGCATCATGAAGACGGAAGACGAGAAGCGCCAGATGGCCGAGAAGCACCGTTTCAAGAAGAACCGCGAGTTCAAGCAGCGCCTGGAGGAGACGGAGCAGAACGAGGAGGCCGACATCCGCTCATTCACCTTCCACCGCCACGATCTTGAGAAGAATGATCGGAGGGGCCGCAGGGAGCGTGACGACCGCGAAGAGCGCAACGACCGCAGGGATCGCAAGGACGGCTACAAGGGCGGCCAGCGCTCCAGCGAAGGACGCTTCCAGGGCAAGAACCGCGGAGGCCACGAGCGCTTCGACCGCAGCGGCAAGTCGCGATCCTTCGGAAAAGGGAAAGACTTCGGGAAAAAAGGCAGGAGGTTTGAGGATGAGGATTAAGAAAGGGCTAGGGAGACTAGGAAGACTAGGGGTCCTAGGAATACTAGGGATACTAGGGGCAACGACGATGACTGCACAAGATAGACTTTTCACCCTTGAGGACCTGAACTACGGCGGCAACAACTACCACAGCATGCAGCCGAAGAATCTGTGGCTGACGTGGTGGGGCGACCAACTGGTACAGACGGATGTGGAGGAGTGCAGCCTCGTCAACCCCAAGACGGGCAAGAAGACACTGCTCTTCACGCTCGACGATGTCAACCAATGGGCAAAGAGCAACGACGAGCGCTACGTGCGCCACCTGATGAGCGCCACGTTCCCCTACCCCGACAAGCCCATCGTGGCCGTCGGCAACAGGCACGCTTTCGTGCTCCTGGACTTCAAGAAGAAAGAGATCGTATGGCAGGACAGCCTGTCTGGACAGGATGCCAACGACTGGAACAGCGCCTCAAAGGCAACGGCCTACGTCAAGGACCATCAACTCTTCGTGGTTGATGCTGATGGCAGGGAGCACCAGTTGACCAGCGACGGCAGTCGCGAGATTGTCTATGGGCAGTCCGTGCACCGCAATGAGTTCGGCATCGAGAAAGGCACCTTCTGGAGCCCCGATGGCCAGCGACTGGCCTTCTACCGCATGGACCAGAGCATGGTGACCGACTATCCCCAGGTGGATATCTTCCCGCGTACGGCCAGTTATGAGCCCGACAAATATCCCATGGCGGGCATGACGTCGCACAAGGTGACGGTGGGCGTGTATGACCTCAAGGCCGACAAGACCGTCTATCTGCAGGCGGGCGACCCCACAGACCGCTATTTCACGAATATCGCCTGGAGCCCTGACGGCAGCACCATCTATATGCAGGAACTGAACCGCCTGCAGAACGATTGTCGTCTGGTGAGTTATAACGCATCGACAGGCGAAAAGATCGCTGAACTCTATCGCGAGACCTCAGACAAATACGTGGAGCCCCTGCACCCTATCGAGTTCCTGCCGTGGGATGCCACGAAGTTCATCATGCAGAGTCAGAAGGACGGCTATAACCATCTGTACCTGTTTGACATTCATGGAAAGGAACTGAGGCAACTGACCTCCGGCCCGTGGGTGGTGATGGACGTGCTGGGATTCAACCAGCAGCAGAAGAGCGTGATCATCAGTTCAAATGAGCAGAACCCGCTGCAGCGGAACACTTTCCGCGTGGATATCGCCACGGGAAAGCGCACCCTGCTCGACAACGGGCGCGGCGTACACTACGGTTTCCTGTCATCCTCAGGCAAGCAGTTCTATGACAAATATCAGGAGCCGACGGTGCCCAGGAATATCGACCTGGTCAGCGTCGCCAATGGCAAGAGCCTGAACCTGCTGACGGCAGAGAATCCCTGGAAGGGCTATCAGCAGCCCATCTTCGAGAGCGGCAGCATCAAGGCTGCCGACGGGGTGACGGACCTGTACTACAGGATGGTGAAGCCCCACGACTTCGATGCCACGAAGAAATACCCCACGGTGGTCTATGTCTATGGCGGTCCACATGCCCACAACGTGGAAGCCTCCTGGCACTGGTACAGTCGCTCGTGGGAGACCTATATGGCCCAGAAGGGCTATGTGCTCTTCATCCTCGACAACCGCGGCTCTGAGAACCGCGGACGCGAGTTCGAGCAGGCCACCTTCCACCAGTTGGGCCAGACAGAGATGCAGGACCAGATGAAAGGCGTGGAGTACCTGCGCACCCTTCCCTATATCGACATGGAGCGCCTCGGAGTCCACGGCTGGTCGTTTGGCGGCTTTATGACCATCTCGCTGATGACCAACTACCCCGACGTGTTCAAGGTGGGCGTGGCTGGCGGACCCGTCATCGACTGGAAATGGTACGAGGTGATGTATGGCGAGCGTTATATGGGCACACCCGAGAACAATCCTGAGGGCTATGCCAAGAGCAGCCTCATCGACAAGGCCAAGAACCTGAAGGGCAGGCTCCAGATCATCACGGGCTATAACGACAACACCGTCGTGCCGCAGCACTGCCTGTCGTTCCTCGACGCCTGTATCAAGGCTGGCACGCAGCCCGACTTCTTTGCCTATCCTGGTGAGGAGCACAACATGCGGGGCCATGCCAGCGTCCACCTCCATGAGCGCATCACCCAGTATTTTGAGGATTATCTGAAATGAAGGAAATGAAAAGATATATCTATCTACTGTGCCTCCTCCTTCTGTCGCTGACCGCGACGGCGACTGAGGACATCTCTGCACGCCTCCAGGCACTGCCAGGCATCAGCGACGTACAGCCGCTGGAGAGTGAGGCCTATCAGCAGAAATACGTGATGTACATCGACCAGCAGACAGACCCCAGGCATCCTGAGGCCGGCACCTTCCGCCAACGGGTGATCCTCTGCCATGTCGGTTTAGACCGTCCGACGGTCATCGTCACGGAGGGCTATTTTGCCGAGTACGCGCTCCGTCCCGCATATCAGGACGAACTGTCCAGGCTGTTCAATGCCAACGTGATCTGCGTGGAATACCGCTTCTTCGGCAAATCCTATCCAGAACCCTGCAACTGGGATTACCTGACGGTGGAGAACTCCCTCTACGACCTGCACCACGTGAACCAGACCTTCCGCCGGCTCTATCAAGGCAAATGGCTGGCTACGGGTATCAGCAAGGGCGGACAGACCACCATGTTCTATCGCACCTTCTTCCCTGACGATGTCGATGTGTCAGTGCCCTACGTGGCCCCGCTGAACAAGAGTCTGGAAGACGGGCGGCACGAGCCGTTCATTGCCAAGCAGGTCTCAACGGCTGCCAACCGCCAGCATGTGCAGGACTTCCAACTGGAGGTGCTGAAGCGCAAGGCACGGCTGATGCCACTGTTCAGGAAGCATTGTCAGGAAAAGGGCTACACGTTCCGCGTGCCTATTGAAGAGATATACGACTATGTGGTGCTCGAGTATTCTTTTGCCGTCTGGCAGTGGGGCACGCCCATGGACAAGATTCCCAATGCAGATGCCAGCGACGAAGCGCTGTTCAAGAGCCTGATAGATCAATGCGAGCCCGACTATTTCTCGGAACAGACGATCTACACCTCGTTCAACATACAGGCAGCCCGTGAACTGGGCTATTACGGCTACGACACCAAACCCTTCAAGAAGTACCTGACCATCAAGAGCGCCAAGGACTATATGCACAGGGTGATGCTGCAGGACGAGTTCAAGGACCTGAAGTTTGACAAGACACTCTACAAGAAGACCAGGAAGTTCCTGAAGAAGAACGACCCGTCGATGATCTATATCTATGGCGGCATCGACCCGTGGGGAGCCTCTGGCGTGGCTGGACTGAAGTTCCTGAGGAAGAAGAAGAACCTGAAGGTCTTCGTGCTGCCTGAGGGTAGCCATAGCACGCGCATCAGTTCCTTCCCCGAGCCTCAGCGCACGGAGATCATCAACACCATCAAGCAATGGATTCAATAAAGAAAACGAGATATGAAGATACTACTATTAGGAAGTGGCGGACGTGAGCACGCCCTGGCATGGAAGATCGCTCAGAGTGAGAAATGTGAGAAACTGTACATTGCCCCAGGCAATGCCGGGACAGGCAACTGCGGAGAGAACGTCGCCATGAAGGCCGACGACTTCGAGGCCATCAAGCAGTTTGTGGTGGAAAAGGGCATCAACATGGTCGTGGTAGGCCCTGAGGACCCGTTGGTGAAGGGTATCTACGACGAGATGAAGGCCGACGAGCGCACGAAGGACGTGCCCATCATCGGTCCCTCCAAGGCAGGTGCCGTGCTCGAGGGCTCGAAGGACTTTGCCAAGGGTTTCATGCAGCGCCACCATATCCCCACGGCCCGCTATGAGACGTTCGACGGTGAGCATCTGGAGGACGGTCTGAGATTCCTGGAGACCCTGGAGGCCCCCTACGTGCTCAAGGCCGACGGCCTGTGTGCAGGAAAGGGCGTACTGATCCTGCCAACGCTCGACGAGGCCAAGAAGGAACTCAAGGAGATGCTGGGCGGCATGTTCGGCAACGCCTCCTCGCGGGTGGTCATCGAGGAGTTCCTCAGTGGCATCGAGTGCTCCGTCTTCGTACTGACAGACGGCCAGCACTATAAGGTTCTGCCAGAGGCCAAGGACTACAAGCGCATCGGTGAGCATGACACGGGACTGAACACGGGCGGCATGGGCAGTGTGACACCTGTGCCCTTCGCCACGAAGGAGTGGATGCAGAAGGTGGAAGACCGTATCATCCGTCCCACGGTGGAAGGTCTGGCTGCCGAGGGCATCGACTATAAAGGCTTTATCTTCTTCGGACTGATCAACGTGAAGGGCGAGCCGATGGTCATCGAGTACAACTGCCGCATGGGTGACCCGGAGACAGAGAGCGTGATGCTCCGTCTGAAGAGCGACATCGTGGATCTCTTCGAGGGCGTGGCACAGGGCGACCTCGACAAGCGCAGCATAGCGTTCGACCCCAGGGCTGCCGTCTGCGTGATGCTTGTCAGCGGCGGCTATCCGCAGGAGTACAAGAAGGGCTACCCCATCACAGGCATCGACCAGGTGGAGGGCAGCATCGTCTTCCACAGTGGTACGGCCCTGAAAGACGGAGAGGTCGTGACGGCAGGAGGCCGCGTGATTGCCGTCTCGTCGTATGGCAAGGACAAGGCCGAGGCCTTACAGAAGAGTTTCGAGGAGGCACAGAAGATTCAGTTCACCGATAAGTATTTCCGTCGCGACATCGGTGCCGACCTCTAACCTACCAAGGAGGGCATGAAGCATATCCAGAACAAGGTGGCAGAGAGTCGCAAGACGCTACCAGTGGCGATACTCTACAGTGTCGCCGTCTGGCTGGCGGCAGGTCTGGTCCAGAACCAATGGTGGATCCAGTTCGGCTGTTTTGCGCTATCCGTCTATCTCATGATGGAACTCAACAGGGTGAACCTGCTGATCCGCATCTTCAGCAGGATGGTCTCCGTATCTTTCATCCTGCTGTCCATGGCCGCCGTCTTCCTCTTCCCCTCAGTCGCTGGAGGCTTCACAGGCCTATGCTTCATCGCTTCCCTGTTGCCTTTCTACAATAGTTACTTAGACAAAGCCTCGCCAGGACTAACGTTCTACACGTTCCTCTGTCTGGGGATAGGCAGCATCGCAGACGTTCACCTCCTGTGGTTCGTACCTATCTATTGGCTGATGATGGCCACCATCGTCTATTCCCTTTGTTGGCGTACCTTCTTTGCCTCACTCATCGGACTGCTGACCCCCTACTGGTTCTGGTGTGCATGGATCCTTTGGAAAGAGGGACTGTACATAACCATGATGACAGATCACTTCGCCGCACTGGCAGACCTACAGATGCCGGGCTCCGTCCCCCTGCAACTCCCACAGATGCTGATACTCATACTCCTCATCATCCTCGGAATAACGGGCATGGTCCATTTCCTGCGCACCAGTTCGCGCGACAAGATACGTACACGGCAAATCTACTACAGTTTCTTTCTCCTGGGTACGGTAGCCATTATCTTCCTCCTGCTCCAGCCCCAGCACCAAGACATGCTGTTCCGCATCCTGATCATCACCACCAGTCCGCTGATAGGCCACTTCCTGGCCCTGACCAAGACCAGGCTCACCAATATCGCCTTCTTCGTCATCATGGGAGCCATCCTGATCATCACCGCAGTCAACCTATGGATGTCATCATCTCTTTCCTGACCCAGTACGGCTATTGGGGCATGCTGCTGGCAGCCTTCCTGGCAGGCAGTTTCTTTCCGTTCTCCAGTGAGGCGGTCCTGGTGGGACTGATGGCCACGGGCCTCAATCCGTGGCTCCTGATGATCTACGGCACCATCGGCAACGTGCTGGGCAGTGGGTTCAACTACTTCGTCGGACGGATGGGAAAGATGGAGTGGATAGAGAAATACCTGCACGTGAAGAAGGAGGATCTCGACAAGGCCCATCGTTTCATGGCTGGCCACGGTGCATGGATGGGGTTCTTCGCCTTCCTGCCCATCCTGGGCAGTGCCATCACCATCGCCCTGGGACTGATGCGCTCGAACATCGTCATCACTTTTATTGCCATCACCCTCGGCAAGATATTCCGTTATATTATCTTAATTTACGGAGCCAGACTATTTATATAGGTATTTTTTTCGTACCTTTGCAACGTTAAGAAGAAACATCATTAAAACAAGATAGCATTCAATGGAACAAATTTTTGCAAGGCGAGGCGAGAAAGCCGGCTACAGACTGGTCGATAACACCCTGGGCTGGCTGTCGTTTCTGATTGCCGCCTTTGTCTATTGCTCTACGATCGAGCCGACAGCCAGTTTCTGGGACTGTCCTGAATTCATAACTACAGGTTATAAACTGGAAATCGGGCATCCCCCCGGGGCCCCGTTCTTCATGCTGACGGCCAACCTGTTCTCGCAGTTCACCAGTGACCCCACGCAGGTAGCGCGGATGGTCAATATGATGAGCGCCCTGCTCTCGGCCACCTGTATTCTGTTCCTCTTCTGGACGATCACGCACCTGACGCGCCGTCTGCTCATCAGCGACTGGAGCGAACTGACCCTGTCCAGACTGATTGCCATTGAGGCTTCTGGCCTTGTCGGCGCACTGATCTACACCTTCAGCGATACGTTCTGGTTCTCAGCCGTCGAGGGTGAGGTCTATGCCTATTCCTCCGCCTTTACCGCTGTCGTCTTCTGGCTCATCCTGAAGTGGGAGGACGTGGCCGACGAGCCCCACAGCGACCGTTGGCTGGTACTCATCATGTACATGACGGGCCTCTCCATCGGTGTCCACCTACTGAACCTGCTCTGTGTGCCTGCCATCGTACTGGTATGGTACTATCGCCGCTTCCCCAATGCCAACCTGAAGGGCTCTCTCATCGCCCTCGGCATCTCCATCGTCATCCTGGCCGCCGTGCTCTACGGTGTCGTACCAGGCATCATCACCGTGGGCGGCTGGTTCGAGTTGTTCTTCGTCAACACGCTCGGCATGCCCTTCAATACGGGTGAGATCATCTATATCATCCTGCTGATCGCCTGTGTCATCTGGGCTGTCTATGAGACGCAGACCCAGAAGCACAGCCTGACCGTGCAGAACATTGCCTTCCTGCTCTCCGTGGGCATGCTCGGCATCCCGTTCTATGGCTATGGCTGGTCAGCCTTCATCATCGGCATCATCGTGCTGGCAGCCCTCTGGTTCGTGCTGGGATTCAAGCGCGACAAGCAGCCGCTGATCACGGCCCGCATCAAGAACACGATGCTTCTCTGTATGCTGATGCTGATGATCGGCTATTCCTCATACGCCCTTATCGTGATCCGTTCATCGGCCAACCCGCCCATGGACCAGAACTCGCCAGAGGATATCTTCACACTGGGCGACTACCTGGGCCGCGACCAGTATGGCTACCGCCCGCTGCTCTACGGACAGGCCTACACCTCGCAGATCGCCCTGGAGAGCGACGGACAGTACTGCCGTCCCGTGATGTCGAAGGGCAAGCCCGTCTGGCAGCGCAAGGAGAAGGCTTCCGCCGACGAGAAGGACTCCTATTTCGTGGTGCGCACGAAGGATGAATACAAATATGCCCAGAACATGCTGTTCCCCCGCATGTACGACAGCGGCCATGCCGCTGCCTACGAGTCGTGGATGGGAGGTGTCGATGGCTATGAGGTGCCCTACGACCGCTGCGGCGAGCCGATGACGGTCAAGGTGCCCACACAGTTGGAGAACATCCGCTTCTTCCTCTCCTATCAGTGCAACTTCATGTACTGGCGCTATTTCATGTGGAACTTCGCAGGTCGCCAGAACGACATACAGGGTAACGGTGAACTGGAGCATGGCAACTGGCTCTCCGGCATTCCCTTCATCGACAATATGCGCCTCGGCGACCAGGATATGCTGCCCGACGACCTGAAGGAGAACAAGGGGCATAACGTCTTCTACTGTCTGCCGCTGATCCTCGGACTGCTCGGACTGTTTTGGCAGGCCTGGTACACCCGGAGGAGAAAGGACGAAGCAGGGAAGACAAAGGAGGACCCCATCGGCATCCGACAGTTCTGGGTGGTGTTCTTCCTCTTCTTCATGACAGGTCTGGCCATCGTGATCTACCTGAACCAGACACCGATGCAGCCACGTGAGCGCGACTATGCCTACGCAGGCTCGTTCTATGCCTTCGCCATCTGGTGTGGCATGGGCGTGGCAGCCATCATCGACTGGCTCAACAGCAAACTGAAGAAGGAAAACCTCGCCTTAGCATCCATAGTCTCCCTTGCATGCCTAGGAGTCCCCATCCAGATGGCCTCCCAGACCTGGGACGATCACGACCGCTCGGGCCGCTATTGCTGCCGTGACTTCGGCCAGAACTACCTGATGACCCTTCAGGAAGAAGGGGCGCCGATCATCTATACCAACGGTGACAACGATACCTTCCCGCTCTGGTACAACCAGGATACGGAGGGTGTGCGCACGGATGCCCGTGTCTGCAACCTCTCCTACCTGCAGACCGACTGGTATATCGACCAGATGCGCCGTCCGGCCTACGACTCCCCAAGCGTGCCCATCACCTGGAGCCGACTGGAATACTGTGCCGGCACCAACGAATATGTACAGATAGAGCCTAAACTGAAAGAGCAGGTGCTCCAACTCTATCAGGATCAGCCTGAGGAAGCCCGCCAGCAGTTTGGCGACGAGCCCTTTGAGTTGAAGAACATCCTCAAGAACTGGGTGCGTTCCACCAGCAAGGACTTCCATGTCATCCCCACGGATACCGTCTATGTCACCATCGACAAGGAGGCCGTGCGCAAGAGTGGCATGATGATGGCCGCCGACAGCATCCCCGACCGCATGGTGATCTCCCTGAAGGGCAAGAACGCTCTCTACAAGGGCGACCTGATGATCCTGGAGATGATTGCCCAGTGCAACTGGACGCGTCCGATCTATGTGGCCATGACCGTAGGTCAGGAGAACTACATGAACCTCGGCGAGCATTTCGTGCAGGAGGGTCTGGCCAACCGTATCACCCCGTTCCGCACCCACTATACCGACAGTCATGGCAATCTGGTGCCCATGGAGGGCGTCAAGGGCTTCGACACGGAGAAGGTGTTCGACAACGTGATGCACAAGTTCAAGTTTGGCGGCATCGACAAGCCTGGCATCTATCTCGACGAGACCGTCATGCGCATGTGCTATACCCACCGCCGCCTGCTCTCGCAGTTGGCCATGAATCTCGTCCAGGAGGGTGACACCGCCAGGGCCAGACAGGTGCTCGACAAGGCTGAGAAGGAAATCCCATCCTATAACGTGCGCCACGACTACCAGAGCGGATCGCTCGATCTCATAAAGGCCTACGCCTTCACGGATCAAGCCCAGAAGGCTCAGCAACTGCTCGACGAACTATGGAAGAAGTCGTGCCAGTACCTGACGTGGTACTGCTCGCTCGACGGCTTGCGCTTCTCTGGTTCCGAGCGCGACTGCATGGTTCAAATCTACATCATGCAGCAGATGCTCGATGTGCAGGATTTACTCTCAGAAGAACTGGCCACCAAGAAGGAGAAGCAACTGGAAGGCTATCTGCGGATGTACCAGTCGAAGGGAGGGGCTTGGGAGTAGTGCATAGTTCAGAGTTGAGAGTTCAGAGTTGAGAGTTCAGAGATGTTTATAGAACAACCAGCCATCTATCTCCGCTGGCTCTATCCGAAAGCCTATTGGAGAATGGACCGTCATGAGAAGGCCGTCTATCTGACCTTCGACGACGGTCCCATCCCGGAGGCTACCCCCTTTATCCTCGACACCCTGAGGATATTTGACGCCAAGGCCACCTTCTTCATGGTGGGCGACAATGTGCGGAAGTATCCTGAACTATACGAACGGATCCTGGCCGAAGGCCATCAGGTGGGCAACCACACCCACAACCACATTCAGGGTCTCAACCACACAATCAAGGAATACAGTTATAATGTGGAGAAGGCCAATGCCTATATCCACAGCCATTACGTCCGTCCGCCTCACGGTTGGATGCGCATGGGACAGTATGCCTGGCTCAGTCGGAAGTACAAGATCGTGATGTGGGACCTCGTGACCCGCGACTACTCCAAGTGGATGACGGCCGAGGATATCGTCAATAATATAAAGAAGTATGCGCGGAATGGCTCCATCATCACCTTCCACGATTCCCTGAAGAGTATCGACAAACTCCGCACAGCCCTCCCCGAGAGCCTCCAGTGGCTCCGCGACCAGGGCTATGAGTTTAAGGTTTTCCCCTAAGGGGACTAGATATCCTAGGGGCCCTAGGTATCCTAGGAATCCTAGGAATCCTAGGTTTACTAGAAAAACTCTAAACACTATAAATATGAAAAAGTTACTAATGACCCTGCTAACAGCAACTATCGCAATGACAACAAACGCGCAAACCAAACTGAGTGCCACGAATATCGACGAGGTATTGAAGGCCATGACCCTTGAAGAGAAAGCCCAACTGCTCGTGGGTGGTGGTAACAACAGTTTCGTAGGTAGCGGCGCCATGCTCGGCCATCAGGAGAAACTAGTGGCCGGAGCCGCCGGCATCACCGTTGAGATTCCACGTTTAGGTATTCCTGCCACCGTGCTCACCGACGGCCCTGCCGGTGTGCATATCGACGCCACGCGTAAGAACGACCCGCAGACTTACTACGCTACAGGTTTCCCTGTAGGCACCTGTCTGGCCTCCACTTGGAATACAGAACTTGTCGAGGCTGTCGGCAAGGCCATTGGCAACGAGACCCTCGAGTATGGCTGCGACGTCATCCTTGGCCCTGGTCTGAACATTCACCGCAACCCATTATGCGGCCGTAATTTCGAATACTATTCCGAAGATCCCGTGGTAACGGGAAAGATAGGCGTAGCCATGACTCTTGGCATCCAAAGCCAGGGCGTCGGTGTCTCTGCCAAGCATTTTGCCGTCAATTCCCAGGAGAGCGACCGCACCCGTGTCGATGAGCGTCTCAGCCAGCGAGCCCTCCGTGAGATCTACCTCCGTGGCTTCGAGCAAGTCGTCCGTGAGAGTGATCCTTGGACAGTCATGTCTGCTTACAACATTGTCAATGGTGTCCATGCACAGGGCAGCAAAGGCCTGCTCACAGATATTCTCCGTACTGACTGGGGGTTCCGTGGCATCGTCATGACTGACTGGATTGACAGACGAGAGGGACAAGGGCTCTACACCGTCAATCAGGTAGAAGCAGGCAACGACCTGTTCACCCCTGGTTATCCCACACAGGCACAAGACATCGTCAATGGTGTGAAGAACGGAAAACTTGACATCAAATACGTCGACCTGAATGTGCGCCGCATGCTCGAATACATCGTCAAGACCCCACGTTTCCGTGGCTATCAGTTCAGCAACAAGCCCGATCTGAAAGCGCATGCCCAGATTACCCGCCAGTCAAGCACCGAAGGCATGGTGCTGCTGAAGAACACAGGTGTACTTCCCATCCGCGACCTCAAGACTGTCGCCCTCTTCGGCGTCAACTCCTACGATTTCCTCTCCGGTGGTCTCGGCTCTGGCGCTGTCAACGTGCCCTACAGTGTCGATATGGTAACCGGTCTGAAGAATATCGGCATCAACACTACCCCACAACTGACAGAGATCTACCAGAACTACGTGAAATATGCCCGTGCCAA
>DFTH01000017.1:0-913 GCA_002379425.1 Prevotella sp. UBA4217 | reverse complement strand
GACATCACCGAACGCTGCGTACAGCATGAGTTGAAAGAAGCCGATGCCGCTATTATCACCATTGGCCGTCAAGCCGGTGAAGGCATGGATCGCGCCATCGAGGGTGAGTTCAACCTTACGCAGACAGAGAAAGACATGATCTTCCGTGTCAGCGACGCCTTCCGTCCTGCCGGCAAGCCAGTCATCGTCATCCTCAACTCCGGCTCCGTCATGGAGACAGCCTCTTGGCGCGACCGTGTAGATGCTATCCTTTGCGCCTGGCAGCCAGGTGAGGAAGGCGGCAACAGCGTCGCTGACGTACTCACAGGCAAGGCGAACCCCTCAGGCAAACTCACGATGACTTGGCCCATCGCCGCTACCGACCACCCCTCGACGAAGAACTTCCCACAGGAACTTGATGCCTATACTTTCCGTGAGATGATCGGCTGGGGAGCACAAATCCCCGGACGTGACTATACCAACCACGAGGAGGATATCTATGTCGGCTACCGCTACTTCGACACCTTCCAGAAGGAAGTCGCCTACCCCTTCGGCTTCGGACTGAGTTACACGACGTTTGCCTACTCCAAGCCCGTCGTGAAGGCCAAGGGCAATGAGGCCGTGGAGGTCTCGATTACCGTCAAGAACACTGGCAGCGTAGCCGGTAAGGAGGTGGCCCAGGTCTATGTCCAGGCCCCGAAGGGACGTCTGGAGAAGCCCGCCCAGGAGTTGAAGGCCTTCGCCAAGACGCGTGAGTTGCAGCCCGGCGAGAGCCAGACACTCACAATGACCATCCCCGTCCGGATGCTCGCCTCGTTCGACGAGACTGGCTCGCAGTGGCTCACCGAGGCAGGCACCTACACCTTCCGCATCGGCTCGAGCAGCCGCGACATCGCCGCCACCGCCCAGTTGAAGATAGCCGAATACACCGAGA
>DFTH01000001.1 GCA_002379425.1 Prevotella sp. UBA4217 | reverse complement strand
CCTGCGCCGTGGACACGTAGGACAGGTGGGACACGTATTTTCGGATTTTCCCTACTACCGCGCCCGCGCGTAAGGCGTACCGCATAACAGGGGTTCTTTTGTTATCCGGTCGGTACCCTGTTACCAAGATGAAACTTTATAGCCCCACCGCCCAGACAACAGGCGATGGGGCTCGATTTATTTGGAGAAGACTTGGACGTTGGCAGTGTTCGTGTTGCGTCCGAGCAGGAAGCGGTCGATGAATGCCTGTACTTCAGGCCATTGGCGCTCAGGCAACTGACAGTGACCATGCCCGCCGACGATGCTCCATCCCATGCGGTCGGCAATCTCGAAGCGTTCCCACACCTTATGGGCAGCCTTGGCAGATACGAGCATGGCATCGTCGGCCAACCACTTGAAGTCGGGATTGCCCAACAGCAGCAGCGCACGGGGACAGATGAGGGCACAGAGTTCGTGCTGGTCGTAAGGCAGCATATAGACGCTGTCGCCAGAGAAGTTGGTGCGCTGGCTCTCGAGGAACCAATGGTAGTCGGTGCGTTCGAGATTCTCCACGCTGTCCTTCTGGTGGGAGGCGCGCCAGGCAGCAGCCCCGCCGCCACCGGGCTCCTGGGCGATGGTGAGAGCCACGCGCTCGTCGAAGGCGCCGCAGTAGAGGGCCATCTTGCCGGCGTAGGAACACCCTGTAACACCGATGTGCTTCGTATCAATCTTCGTCACTTCAGGACCTAACAACTGGAGCCCGTCAATCAGTCGGCTCAGGCCCCAGGCCCATTCGCTATAGGCGCCGTTGTCTTTCAGGTCGGGGTAGAGACGGTCAAAGTTGTGCTCGCCACGTTCGTGGTGGGGACCCCACTGGCCGTAGTCGTTGACCTGCTTCTCGTGGAACACCATCGTGGCGATGGGACGGTTGTCGAAGAGTTGCTTGGGGAGTGCGATGCCGCTGGTGCCGATCATCAGGGCGTAAGGAGCCTCGCCGGTGGCAGGATAGCGGATCTCACTGCGCAGGGTGAGGGTCTCTTTGCCAACGGTGACATCGACAATCAGGGTGTCGCCATCCATGCGGGCCTTTACCTGCTCCTTGCCGACGGCAGGCTTCTCGCCGATGCCGAAGTGCTGGATGAGTTGGGAGATCTCACTGCGACGGCGTGACCAGTCGCTAAAACTGTTGACACGCTCCAGCGGGTCGGGCAGGTCCTTAAGGATGGGGAGTGCGGCAGCAGGGAGCATGGTGGATTTCGGATAATCTGCTCCAGTATTCTCTACATCATAGACCAAGGGCAATGTCTTGTCATTGATGGATGAAAGGTCGGCATTATACAGTTTGGGTGACTCCTTGCCGAAAAGGTATTGGGGCTTATACCCGCCAAAGTCGATGACAATCTTCTCAAAGACGATGCCGGGGTCCTGCGGATGGAGGGTGAGCACGTGGTAATCCTTTCCCTCAGCCAAGGGCAGTTCCACCGTCTTCTCCACCACTCGCCTGGCTACTGTGGGGTAATAGATGGAGTAGATGTTCTCGGGCTTCTCGTTGAGGTTACTGTTGAAGTTGATGCTGGCCGGCTGTCCATCGTCGATGGTGGCATCATAGATGAGGCCTCCTTTGTCCAGGAAGTCAAGCGTGGACTTTGTGATGATATGTACCTTTGCAGTCTTCACATCCTTGGGGGCGGTGAAGTAGTAGGTTAGTTTGGCATCGTCGGTAGCGGCGGTGTAGGGCATCAGGGCCACGCCGCTCAGCGTGCGTCCCATGCCCGGGATGACAGTCCACTTGGCATTGCCGGCGTCCGTGCGGCTGTAGGTGTGCTCGGCCTCGATGCTGATATAGCCGTCGCGAGGACTGAATAGAGGTCCGTTAGCGGGCTCCGGCACTTCGGCAAGGTACGGGCACAGGTCGCGGGGATAGTTGTCGTTCCAGGAGGTGTAACTGATATGCTTCTGCGTCATCATACCGTCCCACTTGCCTCCGGCGATCTCCTTGTTGTACTGCAGGTTCAGCAGTGAGTCGCGCCTGAAGGCCTGGCGGCAGCGCTCGGCCCAACAGTTGGCGTCGGGGTCGCCCTGGGCGGCCAACTGGTTGTTCATGGCCTGTGCATAGTACATCTCATAGATATTGCCCATGGCCTGCACGGGGAAGAGGATGATCTGGCGATAGGCATCGCGGCACTCGGGCCTGAGGGTGATGAACTGGCGGAGGGCGCGCGCCTCAAGGGCCTGATACTCGCTGACCACCTGGGCGAACTCATCGGTGGTATAGGTGGTGGCATCGAGCATCTCGGAGGTGATGCGGCCGTTGTACTTGCTGACGAGGTTCAGGATACTGGCAGCCTCGCAGGCCTGATCCTTGCCGAAACTCTCTGCGCAGAAGTCGCGGGTGTGGTCGAGCAGGTTGGTCACCTGGTATCTCGACGGGTTCCACGCCATGTCCATGAAGAGTTGGATGGGATACTCCATGGGCTTCAGGTCGCCCACGTTGAGGATCCACAGTTTCTGGATGCCCCCGTTATAGGCCAGTTGCAACTGCTCCCACATATTCTGGATCGGGGTGACGTTGATCCACTTGGAGTTGCGGGGAGCACCGACGTAATCGACGTGGTAGTAGAGTCCCCAGCCGCCTTTGCGCTTCTGTTCCTCGGCGGTCGGCAGCCGGCGCACGTTGCCCCAGTTGTCGTCGCAGAGCAGGATGGTCACGTCGTCGGGCACGCGCAGGCCGGCATCGTAGTAGTCCTGCACCTCTTTATATAAGGCCCATATCTGGGCGGTCTCCTTGGCGGGGCGCCCCGTCACCTCCTTGATGATGCGGCGCTGGTTGTTGATGATGCTCTCCAGGAGTTTCGTGTCCGTACCCCTGCCCATGGCCTCGTCGCCGTCGCCGCGCATGCCGATGGTCACGATGTCGTCGGTGCCCTTCATGCGCTCGATGCCCTCACGGAAGAAACGGTCGAGGTTCGGCTTGTTCGTGGCGTAGTTCCAGGCGCCCCAGCCCTTGCGGTCGCGGGCATACTCCTGGTGGTTGCGGGCCATCGGCTCGTGGTGCGACGTGCCCATCATCACGCCCATGGCGTCGGCCGTCCTGAGGTTCTCGGGGTCGTCGGCATAGAAGGCCCATCCCCACATGGCAGGCCATAGGTAGTTGCCCTTCAGGCGGAGGATAAGTTCGAAGACCTTCTCATAGAACTGATGGCCGCCGTAGTCGGTGCCGAAGGTGTTCTTCACCCAGGAGGTGAGGCATGGTGCCTCGTCGTTGAGGAACAGTCCGCGGTAGCGCACGGCAGGCTCCCCGTCGGTATATTCGCCTTTCTTGATGTAGAGCGCCTGATGCTGTTCGACGGGGACGTCGGCCCAGTAGTACCATGGCGACACGCCCATCTGTCGTGACAATTCATAGATGCCATACACGGTGCCTCTCTTATCGCTGCCCGCTATGACGAGTTGGCCGCCGATGGTCTTAATCAGGTATTTCTCCGTCTTCCCCTTGAGGTCGCGCAGTTCGCCCTGTTTCACCCACTGGTCGATCTGTGGACTAACCCCCACGGTACCGATGAGGATGGTGGCTCCTTCCTCGCGCTGGATAGCCTTGGTGCCCGTTACCTTGGCAAAGTCGGCCAGGAGGTTGGCAGCGGCAAGGTGCACGCACTGATGCTCCTGGGGACTGAAGGTGATGACGGGACTCTGCAACTGCCAGGTGTCGGTCGCTGGTTGGAACACTACGAACTGGTCTGCAGCCTGAATCGTGGCTACCGCTATCAGAAGGATGGCAGACAGCAAAGTCTTGGTTTTTAGTAGGATTTTTTTCATTGTTGATACCTGTTAGTGATGATTCTGTGTGCAAATATAGCAAATAAAAACGAGAAGGATGCAAGAAAAAGGAACAAAGTTTTGCTTTTTTTGACTTTTTCTTTGCTGTAAATAAAAAAAACATTATCTTTGCATCGGGAAAATATAAACAAGACAATGCGACCTAACTTTCTACTAACGCTAATAGCATGGTGTTTCGTGCTTAATTGTCATGCCCAGATGGGTAAGTTCTTCAGCACGGACAATCAGTTGTCAAGCAGTTTTGTTACGCAGATGTATCTCGATAAGGAAGGATATATCTGGGCGACCACTCGTAACGGCATCAACCGCTATGACGGCTACCAGTTCCGCGTGTTTAAGAAAGAGAACGAGCAGGACAGGACGCTGGCCAGCAATTATGTGAACACGATGGTGCAGGACAAGAACGGATTGTTCTACTTTGGTATGTACGGTGCCCTGCAGACCTGGGACGGGGAATCCTTCCATCGCGTGAAGATGCTCGACCATCAGGGAAATGAGAACTATGGCTATGCCACCTGCTTCATAGAGAATAAGAAAGGCGAGATATTAGTCGGCACGTCGGGGCTCGGCGTGATGAAGTTCATCGACCAGGGCACCGCCCGGCAGTTGGGCGACAGTTTTGCCGACATCCATACCGTGAACGCGCTGCTGGAGGACAAGAAGGGCAACCTGTGGATGCTGACATCCGCCAAGGGACTGTTGTGCTACGATGGCAGCAGGATGCAGCAGTACCTGATGGACAGGAGTGACCTGATCCTGAACTGTGTCTGTGAGGACAAGGAGGGGAATGTCTATGTGGGTACCAACTCAGGCCTGTTCCGTCAGAAAGGTGGGCAGTTCGTGCATGTCGATCAGATAGGCACTACCCAGATATCAGCCCTTCACTGTGACCGCTATGACCATATCCTCGTGGGCTATGACGGCAAGGGCATCGCCATCTACGACCCCAGAAGGGACGAGGTGACAGACAACCCCTTCTTCAGCATGGAGGTCAATCTGGCACAGGGCAAGGTCTATTCCATCATTGAGGACCGCAGTGGCAATATCTGGCTTGGACTCTTGCAGAAGGGCATATACAAGCAGCCGATCGTGTCGAACGGCTTCCAGTATATGGGCTATAAACTTGGAGTGCGTAACACGATAGGCTCGGCCTGTGTCGTCAGTACGCTGATTGACAGCAAGCAGCGCACCTGGGTAGGCACGGACAAGGACGGCCTTTACATCTTCGGTGCCGATGACAAACTGATCCGTCATCTGAAAGAAGGATATCCTTCGACAGTGATGACCCTGGCAGAAGATGGCGACGGACATATCTGGCTGGGCTCCTACGGCGAGGGCGGGGGATGGATAGACCCAGTGACGATGCAGTATCACAGGCTGAGTTATCCCCAGGATGAGCACCTTATCATCATGGATTTTGCCCTGGACCCCGAAGGACGGCTATGGGCAGCCACCATGCGGCATGGCGTGCTCTGCCTCACGCCTCATGACGGACAGATCAGGGAATATACGATGATGCCGGGGGCCGACAAGGACCGGAAGATGAACAGTATCACCAACAACTATGTCTCCCAGGTGTCGATATCGCCTGATGGCAACCGGCTCTACGCCGCTACATCCATGGGCCTGTGCTGCCTTGAACTGAAGACGGGCAGTTGGACCAGCACCTTAGGCACGAACTGTCCGAATTACAGTGTCCCGGTGCGCATTGCGAGGGAGTATGACGGAGTACTCTGGTATGGCACTAATGACGGTCTCTATGGCTATAATCTGAAGACAAAGGCCACCAGGCACTTTACGACTGCCGAGGGCTTGTCTGACAATGGCGTATCCACGATAGAGCGCGACCTGCACGGAAAACTATGGATTGGCTCTGACCATGGACTGAGTTGCTATAATCCCGTGACGGAGAAATGGCAGAACTATTTCGCTGACAACGGTCTGCAAGGCAATGAGTTCAGTGACGGAGCCTCCTTCACGACCCCTAATGGCACCATCATCATGGGTGGCACAGGAGGCGTCACCTGGTTCAAGCCTCAGGATATCGTGCAGAGCAAGTGGGTGGCTAACGTGCAACTGACATCCTTCTCCATCAACGGCAACTCGGTGAACACAGCCAGTAAGTCGGACGGCTATCAGGTGACGGAGAAGAATGTGATCAAGAGCAACCGCTTTGAACTCAGTTACCAGGATAACTCGTTTGCCATCCAGTTCTCTACCTTGACCTACGAGAACCCGGAGCATATCTCCTATCTCTATAGCATCAATGGTGAACCCTATTCTCGCCTCAAGGCAGGCATGAACGAACTGACCTTCTCTCACCTGCCGCAAGGCACCTACCGCTTCAGGGTGAAGGCTGAACGTAATGGACTGGAGACGCCAGTACGCGAGTTCACCGTGATCGTGCATAGTCCGTGGTACCGTTCTGCCTGGGCCTATTTCTTCTATGCCCTCATAGCAGGCTTGTTCCTGTGGCAGTTCCTGGCTTACCGGCGCCATAAGGTACAGTCGATGCTCCGCTTGCAGGAGCATCTGCATGCCGAGGAACTGGGCGAGGCCAAACTCCGCTTCTTTATCAACATGAGCCACGAGATACGCACGCCTATGACGCTGATCATCACGCCGCTGCTCTCGCTCATCAAGAATGAGGGCGACCCGGCTAAGAAGAGTGTTTACGAGACTATCAAGCGTAATGCGGAGCGTATCCTGAGCCTGATCAACCAGATGATGGACCTCCGGAAGATCGATAAGGGACAGATGCAGATGCGGATGTCGGAGACCGACCTCGTCGGCTTCGTCCAGGATATATATACCCTATTTGTCGGTCAGGCCAAGACCAAGCGTATCAACCTGCTCTATGAGCATGACAGTGACGCTCTGCCCGTCTGGATAGACAGGGCTAATTTCGACAAGGTGGTCATGAATATCCTTTCCAATGCCTTCAAGTTCACTCCGGCAGGAGGGGAGATCGGTATCCGCCTGACGCATGATGAGAAGTCGGCCGTCATAGCCATCCGCGATAATGGTGAGCAGATACCGGCAGATAAACTCGACAGGATCTTCGAGCGTTTCTATCAGACGCCCACCAGCGTCAATGACCGTCATGCGGGGACTGGCATAGGACTCGACCTGACACGCTCACTGGTCGAGTTGCACCACGGTACCATCAGTGCACATAATCTTGAGCAGGGGTGCGAGTTCATCGTTACCATCCCCCTCGGCAACGCCCATCTGCGTCCCGAGGAGATGGTCTCTGAGGCTGAGGGCACGACATCTGTCCTGCTGTCCACAGAAGAGGATGAGGTGCAGGCAGAACCGATGCCTGATCTCCAGGGCCCGCAGAGTGGTCGTCCAAAGATCGTAATCGCCGAGGATGATGAGGAGATCCGTAATTTCCTGGAGGCCGAACTGGGTGCTGACTATGAGGTGCATGCCTGTGTGAACGGCAGGGAGGCGCTGGGCGAAGTGCTCCGCACGATCCCCGATATCGTCATCAGTGACGTGATGATGCCAGAGATGGACGGCAATACACTCTGCTCCAAACTCAAGACGAATCCTAACACCAATTATATCCCTGTGATCCTGCTGACGGCCAAGAGCCGCGACGAGGATAAGTTGGAAGGTTTGGAGACGGGTGCAGACGCCTATATCGTGAAACCGTTCAACATGGACATCCTGCGGCGCACCATCATTAATCAGATTAACATGCACCGCTTGCTCCGCCTGAAGTTCGAGCGGAATGACGAACTGGAAGAGCAGGTGAGTGACATCCGCCTGAAGTCGCCTGACGAGAAACTGCTGGAGCGTATCATGGACTGTATCAATAAGAACCTGAACAACTCTGACCTCAGCGTGGATATGATAGCCGATCAGGCAGGTATCAGTCGTGTGCACCTGCATCGTAAGATGAAGGAACTTACCGGACAGACACCTCACGACTTCATCCGTAATATCCGACTGAAGAAGGCTGCCCAACTTCTTGCCAACCAGGGCATGAACGTGACGGAGGTGATGTATGCCTGCGGGTTTGCCAACTCGGCTTCTTTCTCAACCGTCTTCAAACGGTTCTACGGTATGTCGCCCCGTGACTATATGCGCGAACACGAAGAAAGGTCATAATAAAAACCGGCTAACACGATCTGTTAGCCGGTTTTCTGTTTCAGAATGCTTAGAATGCTGAGGCCTTCAGCCTAAGTCCTGCCGTCTCGTCAATACCAAACATGAGGTTCATGTTCTGTACCGCTTGGCCGACGGCTCCTTTCAGCAGGTTGTCGATACAGGAGGTGACAAGCAACTTGTTGTCGAAGGCATCGATATGTACCAGGCACTTGTTGGTGTTCACCACTTGTTTCAGGTCGAGCGACTTGTCACTATAATGCGTGAAGGCTGCATCCGAATAGTATTCTTTATAGGCGGCAATCACCTCGTCGGCATTCGCCTTGGTGCGGATGACCTCTGTGGTGAAGATGCCACGGGCGAAGTCGCCGCGATAGGGGATGAAGTCGATATCCACATCGAGCGAGCCCTGCTGCTGCACCAGACTTTGGCGGATCTCTGCCAGATGCTGATGGGTGAAGGGCTTGTAGATGCTTAGGTTGTTGTTACGCCAGGAGAAATGGGTGGTGGCACCAGGCTTCTGACCAGCGCCCGTGCTGCCGGTGATGGCATTCACGCTGACATCGTATTTCAGCAGTCCCATCTTGGCGGCTGGCAACAGCCCGAGTTGGATACAGGTGGCAAAACAGCCTGGGTTGGCTACGTGCTGTGCCTTGCGGATAGCCTCGCGGTTCAACTCTGGCAGACCATAGACGAAATCATAATCCCTAACTCTTAATCCTTCATCCTTAACTCTAAAGTCTTGAGCCAGGTCGATGATCTTCACGTTGGCTGGAATGGTGTGCTCCTTCAGAAACGCCTCGCTCTTGCCATGGCCGAAGCAGAAGAACACGACATCGACTTTGTCGAAGGGCATCTCGGCCGAGAACTTCAGGTCGGTATCGCCTATGAGTCCTTCGTGGACATCGCAGACGGGATTGCCAGCGTTGCTCTCAGAATTGGCAAAGACAATCTCGGCCTCGGGGTGGTTCAGCAATAGGCGGATCAGTTCGCCGCCCGTGTATCCCGCCGCACCTAATATTCCTATTCTTATCATGTTTCACTACGTAAGTCGTTAATCATTTACCTCTTCTCGTCCTTGTGGATACCGTAATAGACACGGAGTGGTGTGGAACTGACCTTGATGAAGCCCTTGGCCTCGTCGGCAGTCCAGCCCGTCTGTGTCTCACCGTATTCGCCGAGTTTGCTCTTCGTGAGGTCGTTGGCCGAGTCGATGCCGACGGTCTCGAAGCCGTAGGGACGGAGTTTCAGGATGGATGTGCCTGTCACGTTGCGCTGACTGGAGGTAAGCATGGCTTCCATATCGGGCATCACCGGCTCCAGGTACTGGCTCTCGTGGAGGAACATGCCATACCAGTTGGCCACCTGATCCTTCCAGTACTGCTGCCACTTCGAGAGGGTCGATTTCTCCAGCAGGCGGTGAGCCTCGATGATCAGTTTCGGGGCTGCAGCCTCGAAGCCTACGCGACCCTTGATGCCGATAATCGTGTCACCCACATTGGCATCACGGCCGATGGCGTAGGAGGCACCGATCTCCTCAATTTTCTGGATGGCCTTCACCTTGTCGTCGAACTTCTCTCCGTTGACACCTACGATCTCGCCCTTCTCGAACTCGATCTTCAGCAGCGTCTCCTGTTCCTTGGCGGTGACATGCTTCAGATAGGCCTCCTCTGGCAGTCCCTGTGTCGGGTCGAGTAGTTCGCCGCCACAGATACTGGTACCCCAGATACCTACATTATAAGAATATTTCAACTTGGTGAAGTCTGCGAAGAATCCATGCTCATTCAGGTAATCGACTTCTTCCTTGCGGGTCAACTTATGGTCGCGGGTCAGGGTGATGATCTCCACGCCAGGGGCCATCACGAGGAAGGTCATGTCGAAACGGATCTGGTCGTTGCCCGCTCCAGTAGAACCATGGGCGATGGCATCGGCACCGATCTCCTTGGCGTAGCGGGCAATGGCGATGGCCTGGAAGATGCGCTCACTACTGACGCTGATGGGGTAGCAGTTGTTGCGGAGCACATTACCGAAGATCATGTACTTCAGCGACTTCTCGTAGTATTCATGTGTCACGTCGAGGGTGACGTACCCCACGGCGCCCAACTTATAGGCGTTTTCCTCGTTCTTCTTCAACTGTTCCTCACTAAATCCGCCCGTATTGGCGCATGCAGCATATACATCCCAGCCGTCCTGGGTTAACTTCATCACGGTGTAGGAGGTGTCGAGACCTCCCGAGAATGCGACTACAACTTTCTTCTTGCTCATATTTATCTTCAATTTTTCAATTCTTCAATCCTTCAATCCTTCAATTCTTCAATCCTTCAATTCTCCTCAATCTCTTCCAGATGACGGATGCGTGAGAGTACCTCGTCAGGAATCTTGGCGGGCAGGTGCTCTGTGGGATCGTACAGCATGGCCGTGCAGATACAATACTTACGCCCTGTGCGGTGCAATACGTCAACATTCACACAGCCTTCGCAGCCTTTCCAGAAGGCCTCGTCTTCTGTCAGGTCGGCAAAGGTGACTGGCTGGTAGCCCAGTGCCGTGTTCATCGCCATCACCGCTGCACCACTTGTCAGCGAGAATATCTTCGCATGAGGCCAGCGGGTACGGGCCAGTGTGAAGGTCATGTCCTTGATGCGCTTGGCAATATGCTGTCCGCGGAAATCAGGGTGCACGATCAATCCAGAAGTTGTCACATATTGTTGGTTCTCCCACGTCTCGATATAACTGAAACCCGCAAAGGTCCCATCTTTGGTCAGAGCGATGACAGCCTTTGCCTCCAGCATTTTTTTTGTCAGATACTCATGTGTTCTCTTTGCAATGCCAGTACCGCGGACCTTAGCGGCTTCTGCGATTGTTTCAAGGATGGTGTCAACGTATTTCTCGTGCTCTGGTCCTGCCACTAACACTTCAATTTCTGTTTCTTGTTCCATTTTCAATTGTGCAATACGAATCGTGTATTATTTCAAATTAGGTACAACATCGCTTAGTGCCTCGACGACATCCTGGTGCCTGATGCCTTCCTTAATGACGATAAAGATAGTGTCATCCCCTGCAATTGTACCAAGGATCTCAGGGACATCACTGTTGTCTATGTTCCAAGCGATGCTACTGGCATAGCCTGGGCGGGTCTTGATGATACCTATATTCCCGGAGAAATTGATGCTGATGAATCCTGGCACCTTCATCATCTCGCGAATGCTGTTGGGCGAACTGACGCGTTTGTACATCGTCTCGTTGGGCAGGACATAGACATAGTTGCCACTCATGGAGGCTGCCTTGGCGACCTTCAGTTGTTTCAAGTCGCGGCTTAGGGTCGCCTGGGTTAATTTGAAACCTTCTTTCTGGAGTGCGTTCAGTAGTTCATCCTGACTTCCCAATTGCTGGCTTGAGATGATGAGTCTCAGCGCTTCTAATCGGTTGCTTTTTACTTTCATGCAGAATATTTATTCAAAATTCGGGTGCAAAATTACATATTATATGCCAACCCACCAAATATTTCTGCATATTTTTGCAAGATTACTTGTTCATGTCGAAGCCGACACGCACACCGTCGTATTGTTTGCTCAATTCACCGATGGACTGTAGGTCTTTATTGCCGCTAAGGGCAGACATCGTTTGAAGTACAGTCAGCAGTTTCTTGGCTTCGAAGAGAATGGAGATGCCGCTGATCTCCCGCTTCGTGTAGCAGGTGACGCTGAACAGCATACCTTTTAGCGTGATCTTCTGTGTGGCTTCGTCGAAAGTGTAGTTGCCATTGAACGGAGTGCCGGAGATCTTTGAAGCAAAGGTACCGTCTTCCTTAAATATAATATAGGTGTTCTGTGCTGAGATGCCTACCTGCTGATAATAGGGTAAGACCTTTTCCTCAATCTGGGCGGCCGCTATCTCACCACCTGCTTTGGCCAACAGGTTCTTACTCGTGAAAGCACAACCTGGACGCAGGTAGGTCCAAGTGCCAATCAGTCCTTTAGCCGACACTTTGTCCAGTCCAATGACACTGGTGATGGCGTTAACCGCACTTCCGTTAGAGATAGCACTCATCACTTGATTCATATTACCACAACCGGCGGCCATCAGGCAGGCCATGCCCATCAGCATAATCTTGATCTTTTTCATTACCTTATTTTTCCGTTTTTG
Source organism: Prevotella sp. UBA4217 (assembly GCA_002379425.1). GTDB lineage: Bacteria > Bacteroidota > Bacteroidia > Bacteroidales > Bacteroidaceae > Prevotella. The sequence continues at coordinate 353 of DFTH01000001.1, read as the reverse complement.
CAAAATCGCTGCGAAATTACTGCAATTTGTCCGAATAACAAAGCGTTTATCAGAAATTAACGTGTCTTGTGTCAGATATTCCGTATCTGGGATTCTGCTTTGTCTTTGTCGTAACTGTCGCTCTTTAATATAATATAATAAGGTGTGGCCGTATGTTCCGTATTGACATTTGTCAAGATGCGCGAAAAAAGTGCATAAAAACTAAAATTTTTCGCCAAAAAGTTTTGCCGGTTCGGGAAAAGTGCGTACCTTTGCACCCGCTAAACAGGAGAGCCGTCCTGTGAGGCGGTAAAGAAAGAGTTCTTTGAAAGATTTACATAGACAGAAGTAGTACAAGAAGCGAGTACTTTTTT
>DFTH01000011.1:102969-237316 GCA_002379425.1 Prevotella sp. UBA4217 | reverse complement strand
TCCCCACCAGACTGGCTGCCTCGCGGATGGCACGGATGGCAGAGGGGAAGGGGTAGAACTCCGCATTGTAGAGCCACGTGATGCCCCCCGACTCGACCATCACGTTGTCATGGCGCGCCAAGAGGATCTGCCTGCGCCAACTCTCGTTCTCCCAACAAGGGGTCTGTGGGGGATTGGCCATGCCCAGGTGGCCAATGGCGATCTTCAGGGAGGGACAGGCCGCGATGACCTCCTCCAGTTCCTCGACCTGCCTGTCGCCATCCTCCAGCGTGATGGAGAGGAACACTTGGTTGGCTTCCATCAGACGGAACATCCGCATCATCTCGCTGCTGACGAGGGAGCGCCCCATCAGGCGATGCCCAGGGATGGCGATGCCACGAAAGCCTTCTGCAACCAGTCGCGCTACCTGCTCATAGAACCCATCCTGCAGGTAGTCGGCCATGCCACAGGTGAGGAAACGGTCTGGATACTGCCGTTGGACCTCGCGCAGATAGCCGTTCTGCAGACCGTCGATGAACTCCTGTACGACGACGGCTGCCGATACCTGTGCATAGTCCATGTTAGAGAGGAAAATCTCTGCCGTGTTCTTTCCGTCGATGATGAAGGGCGGAATCATCTGCACCTCTTCGCCCAGGAACAGCGAGCGCCCGTTCTTCAGCGTGCGGATGGGAAGGCCGTTCCAACTGGTGTCCTGCCTGAGCCACAGGTGACTGTGGGCGTCGATGATCATGAGTTCTTCCATCTGACAAACATCTGGTCGCCAATGACCTTCTGCACCTCACGCACGAGGGCTTCGTCCATGGGCTCGTTCACATATTCTATATTCTTCAGCACGTTGGCTGGGTTGGCACTGCTGAAGAGCGTCGTGGCAATGCGGGGGTTCATGCTCGTGGAGAACTGGATGGCGAGTTTCTCGATGGGGTAGCCCTTCTCCTGACAATAGGCAGCCGCCTTCGCACAGGTATTCTTCAGGTCCCTGCCAGCAGGGTGCCAGTCAGGGGCGCCACGCTGCGAGAGCAGTCCCATCGACAGCGGCGAGGCATTGATCACCCCCACCCCATGCTGCTCGAAGAAGCCAAGAAAGTCTGCCAGCAGCGTATCGTTGAGCGAGTAGTGGCAGAAGTTCAGGACGCTCTCCACCACCCCATCGTCACAGTGCTCGACGACCCACTTCAGGTTCTCTGGCTGCAGGTCAGTGATGCCCACATGACCCACCACGCCCTTCTTCTTCAGGGCGACGAGGGCAGGCAGCGTCTCATCGACCACCTTCTGCAGTCCGCCCTCCATCGAGGCCTGGAACTCAATGTCGTGGACGTTGATCAGGTCGATATAATCGACATGCAGGCGTTCCATACTCTCATAGACGCTCTCCGTGGCACGCTTGGCGGAGTAGTCCCAGGTGTTCACCCCGTCCTTGCCATAGCGTCCCACCTTCGTAGAGAGGTAATACTTGTCGCGTGGGATCTCCCTCAGGGCCTTGCCCAGCACCATCTCTGCCTTCAGGTGCCCATAATAGGGCGACACGTCGATGAAGTTGATGCCGTTATCCACTGCCACGTGGACGGCACGGATGCCCTCTTCCTCGCGGATGCCATGAAACACGCCACCCAGCGAAGAGGCACCAAGGCTGAGGTTCGACACCCTCATGCCCGTCTTTCCGATTTCATTGTATATCATATTCTCATTCTTAATCCTTAATTCATAATTGAGCCTTGTGTCCCAGACTGCGATAGCCATAGAGGGCCACGATCACGAAGCACAGCAGAGGGAGCACGAACGACACGTTGACGGCAGGATGGCCCCATACCGTCTGGAGGTCGATGATCATGCCCTGCAGGGGCGGCATCAGTGCCCCACCCACGATCGCCATCACGAGGAAGGCGGCTCCCAGGGTGGCATCCAGACTATCCACATGCTCCAGGGCGATGCCATAGATCGTGGGGAACATCAGCGACATGAAGAAACTGATGCCCACCAGACAGTAGAGCCCTGGCATGCCCACGATGAAGATGGTGCCTATCGTGCACAGGGCTGCCCCACAGCCGAAGATGGTGAGCAATATGTGGGAGTTGACGTATTTCATCAGGAACGTCGAGATGAAGCGGCTACAGAGGAAGAGCGACATCGCCACGATGTTATACATCTGGGCCGTCGCCTTGTTGATGCCCAGGTTGTCGGCATAGTGGATGATGAAGGTCCACACCATGATCTGCGCAGCCACGTAGAACATCTGTGCCATCACGCCCTCGCGATAGATCGCATTGTGCCACAGGTTGCGCAGCGTCTGACTGGCCGCATGGGTATGTCCCTGTGCCTTCTGCTCCTCACTCTGCGTCTTGGGCATCTTGGTGAGGGCGATCACGGCCAGCACGATGAGCACCACGATGCCGATGGCCACGTAGGGGTCGCGGATCACGGCCAGGTCGTGCAGGCGGATCTCCGCCTTCTCAGCCTCGGAGAGTCCGAAGAAGAGTATCTGACCTGCCTCGTCGCGACGGTCGGAGATCAGTTGGGGCAGTACGATGAGCGAGGCGATGCTCATGCCACAGAGCGATCCCATGGGATTGAACGACTGCGCCATGTTAAGGCGACGGGTGGCCGTCTCGCGATCGCCCAGCGACAGGATAAAGGGATTGGCCGTGGTCTCCAGGAAAGCCAGTCCGAAGGTCAGGATATAGAGCGACAGGCAGAAGAAGGTGAACTCCTGGTAGGCTGCCGCAGGGATGAAGAGGAAGGCACCTATGGCGTAGAGCGCCAGTCCCAGCATGATGCCCCGCTTATACGAATACTTGCGGATGAAGAGGGCGGCAGGCACGGCCATCGTGGCATAGCCGCCATAGAAGGCAAACTGTATCATCGAGGCTTTCGCTGCCGACAGTTCCATCACCGTCTGGAAGGCCGCCACCATCGGGTTGGTGATGTCGTTGGCAAAGCCCCACAGTGCAAAGAGCGACGTGATGAGGATAAAGGTCAGGAGGTACTTACGCGGCACCAGCGGTTTCTGTTGTTCCATATCAGTTGATAATCGTTATTTTGTTATTCTAAGTACTGGCGCGATCTTGTTTGTCGGCCCAGGCAACTGGATGCACAGTCCTTCAGCCGTCTGCTGCGCCTTCAGTTTTCCATAGCCCAACAGATAGACCTGCGAGATGCTCCTCTTCAGATAGGGATTGCCCTTGGCCAGCGACCTTACGACGACCTTACCGTCCTCGGGCCAGCCCATCACTGTCGCATAAAGGTACTTCTTCGTTTGGTTGAAGCGCACGTCACGATAGTCTATGTCTGCATATTGTCCGTCGTTAAAGCCAGGGCCATTAAAGTCAACGGTCTTTTCTGCTACTGGTCCCTCGCCAAACTTCTTCCACGGACGGGTGCCGAAGATGCTCTCACCATTCACTGTCATCCAGGCCTCCAGGTCGTCGAGGATCTGTGCTTCCTTCTCATCATAGGTACCATCGGCACGGAGAGGGATGCTCAGCAGAAGATTGCCGTTTTTCGACACGATATCGACCAGTTGCTTCACCACGGTCTCAGCACTCTTGTACCAGCCTTTCTCGTAAATCTCCGTATTGTAGTGCCAGCCGCCGATGCAGTTGCAGGTCTGCCACGGCTCTTCGATAATCTCGTTAGGCGCCCCTCGCTCCACGTCCCAGGTAATGGCCTTCCGCTGTTCTTCGTTCAGTATCTTGCCAAACACGACGGCACGCGGGTTCTTGTTGTAGAGATGGGTGGTAATCTTCAGGCCTGCGTCGCTGATACCATAGAATGGCAGCACCTCCACGTCGAAATAGACCAGATCAGGCTGATAGCGGTTGATGGCATCGAGCGCACGATCATAGAAATTAGTGACGTAGGCCTGCGTGGGCATGGTGACACCATGTGTCCAGCCCCACTGCTGATGCACCTGCACGTTGCTCCACGTGAAGGCGCTCGGCTCATGGTTCTGGGCATAGAGTTCCTGGGGGTCGAGGCCTTCCCACCATTTACCCTTGCCATCGGCCTTGGTCAACTTGCCGTCGTAGTACACGCCTGCCTTCTCGCCACGCTGGTCATAGCGCTGACTGGGCTCATACCAGGTCCAGGCATGATCGGCATGGAAGGAGATGCCCAAGGGCAGGCCAGCCTTCTTAGCCGCCTTGGCCCAACCATCGAGGATATCTTTCTTGGGGCCGATATTCTTCGAGTTCCATGGCTGGTATTGCGAGTCCCACAGGTCATAGTTGTCATGGTGGTTGCCCAGCACGAAGAAATACTGAGCCCCACAGCGCTTATACTTCTCCACGAGTTTCTCAGGATCCCAGTTCTCTGCCTTGAACAGTGGCAGGATATCCTTGAAGCCCACTTCCGAAGGATGCCCGTAGTGAGCCTTGTGATATTCGTAGGCCTTCGTACCCTCCATATACATCTCGCGCGCCATCCAGTCGCCTGAGCCTTCCACACACTGAGGCCCCCAATGCGCCCAGATGCCAAACTTCGCATCGCGGAACCACTCTGGTGTCTGATGCTTCTGAAGCGATTCCCAGGTGGGGGCATACTGTCCCTTCTGCATCTGCTCATGTGCCTCAGACACTGGTACTTCGTACTCTTGTGCCGCCATCACTGCCATCCAGCAACTGGCAACCATCATCATCCATGCTCTTCTCATATTTTCATCCTATTATTATTTCATTCTTCATACAGGTAGAACATCCGGTCCATCATCTGCCATTTCTCGCTGGAGGTGCTGCCTGGCCTGCACTGCTGGAACATGGACACATAGGCCTCCCACTCTGCCTGACGGGGCAGCGTGTCCAACTTCGCCATCGCCACGTCCCAGTCGAAGTCGGGCGGTGTCTCTACAATCATAAACAGACGGGTGCCCAAGATATAGATTTCCATCTCGAGGATGCCCACCTCACGGATGCCCGCCCTGATCTCTGGCCAAGAGTGATAACGGTCGTGGGCCTCCCTGTACTGGGCAATCAGCGCAGGATCGTCTTTCAGATCTAACGTCTGACAGTACCGTTTCACAGGGGTGCGAAACTCCTTTTGCGGATATCCCACGGTCTTGTTGTAACTATCTTTCATCTGATTGCTTTCGATTGTACTGCAAAGATACAAAATAATCCGCTATTCCGTGCAGAAAAAAGACGGGAATTCATAGAATATTATCGACTTTCTGACAATAATTCGGCATTAACCTGCGTTTTAATGGTAAAATATCGACATCCTATGGCACATTTCACTAACAACCTCTCCGTGGATCAACTGCATCTGCTGACACTGAACGTGGGCTATGCGCAGCACAACGGCGACTGGAACTGGAAGAACGTGCGCAGTCCGTTTGCCCGTCTTTACTATGTGACGGAGGGCTCTGCACAGATAAACATCGGCACAGAATTCTACACGCTGACACCTCGCCACCTCTATTTCGTGCCAGCCTTCACGGAGCACAGTTATGTATGCGACAGCCTGTTCTCACATTATTATATACATATCTACGAGGACCAGCAGGACGGCACAGGCCTGCTCGACGAATGGACCTTCCCTGTAGAGGTGGAGGCCTCAGAGACAGACCTTGAACTCGTGAAGCGGCTCTGCTACATCAATCCGTTCATGAGGTTGCCTGAGTCAGACCCCACCTCCTACGACAACCACCCCACCCTCGTCAGCAATATCCAGTTGAACCAGCGCCGCCCCTTCTGCGACAAGGTGGAGTCGCGCGGCATCCTCTTCATCCTGATGTCGCGCTTCCTGAAACGTGCCACAGCGAAGGCGGAGGTCAAGGACGACCGCATCCACCAGATACTGGCGCATATCCGCAGGAACATCAACAGCCAACTCCGCATCGAGACGCTCGCAGAGATGGCCTGTATGTCGAAGGATCACTTCATCCGCATCTTCAAGCGCGAGACTGGCGAGACACCCAATGCCTACATCGCCCATCGCAAACAGGAGAAGGCCGAACTGCTGCTCATCACGACAGACCTGTCTATCAAGGCCATCGCCACGACCCTGGGCTACGACGATGCCTCCTATTTCAACAAACTCTTCAAGAAGCACGCGGGCCTCACGCCACAGCAGTACCGAGCCCAGAAAATCTGATGGCGCTTTTCGGAAAATAAGCGGCACTTTTCCGCCCTCATGTCGTAAGTATTTCCTGACTTCGGCGATGCGTCTTGTCCGTGCATGCGGTTGCGACGACATAGAAAATTTCAGGAAAAGGGTGTCAGGGTGACAGAACGCCGTGCCACAAAGGGCTTGCACCCTTTCGGGGGGTGACAGAGGGTGACAGGAGGGTGACAGGTCGCAGGAAGCATGAGCTTGTCGGATGTGAATAATCAGGAAACCGAGCAATTCTCGAGAGAATTCATAAGAAAGGAGGCACTATAGTCAGAGTTTCCTCGGAGCAAACCTCTAAATTCTCGAGAGAATTCAGAGGTTTATAAAATATCCTGTCATCCTCCTGTCACCCTCTGTCACCCCCCGAAAGGGTGCAAGCCCTTTGTGGCACGGCGTTCTGTCACCCTGACACCCTTTCTTTGAAAAATTCTTCTTCGGCCATTACTGGGATGACTACTTCCATGGAACTGGCATAGCCAGCAAAGCCAGTGGCACATGTCATAGGCAGGAGAATTTGTGACATGCAGAATCTGTGGAAAAAGCACCAGGGGCCCGCATCACTGCGAGCCCCTTTGCAATCATTACTAACAATCATTCAAACAATAACTAAAAACCTAAAACAACAATATGGAAACAAAACTACTTGCGACGAATGGCTGGGTGGTTGCTGTGCCCATGCCTGGGAGCAGGAACTGGCCTAACCACGGGACCATGTCCATGCCTTGGTACTGGGCGTGCAGCCACAGGACGAAGGATGTGCTCCATGCGGAGGAACCTGTCGTACTGACGGGCAGTGAGCACGTTGCGCAGCATGTAGTTGCGATGCTCCCAGTTTCTGCCAAAGGCATTGCTGTGGAGATTGACACTGCGCAGGTAGGCCAGGTTGATGTCATAGACAGCATCGTACTGTGCTGGCATCAGGCGGAGTTCACGCGCCATCTTGTCTGTCAGGAACAAGGCCTCATTGCGAGCCTCTGCGTATGTGAAAGCGTTGGCGGAGATGGCTATCGTCATCATTATCACCAGGGTCATCATCTTCTTCATAATCTTAACGTTTTAAATGTTCGACATTTGTTTCTTAATCACACTGCAAAAGTACGAACAATTTAGGGGCAATCAAAAGGATTGTCCCTAAAACGGCATACGCAAAACCCTAAACCTTGGGGGGAATTTCCTATTGGCGGGCTATGGGTCAGTTATAGGTGTGGACGCTCGTGGCCTGGGCACTGGGCAGGTAGTTGATGCCCCACCAGCACATCTGAAGCAGGACGAACGACAGCAGCAACACCCACAGTGCCAACCTCGGATGATGATGGGGGATGCGGCGATAGTGGATATACACCAGATAGGAGAACCACGTGATGGCAGCCCACGTCTCCTTGGGATCCCAGCCCCAGTAGTGGCCCCAGGCCTCCTTTGCCCAAAGGGCACCAAAGAGCATGCCGAAGGTCATGAAGGCAAAGCCGATATAGACAAGGTTGTCTGTGATGTCATACTCCTCGCTGGTGACAGCCTTCTTCTTGAAGAACAACAGATAGAGTGCCATCACCGTTGCAGCCCCCAACAGGGCGTAGGCGAACATATAGACGATTACGTGGGGAGCGAACCAAGGACTCTGCAGGGCAGGCATCAGGGTCTTCGAATGAATCTCGGGCTTGAAGAGGTTCACACAGATGAACACCAGCGAAAGGATCGTCGAGAAGGTCAGTATCCACTTATATTTCCAGCGCGAATAGACCATCAGGCCTGCAAAGGGCAGGAAGAACGAATACCAGAGGCGCGTCTCGCCCATCGTACGGAGTGGCGGGCGCTCAAGCGAAATCCAGAATGAGAGGATGAACGAGAAGAACACCAACAGGCCCAGTACAGTCGATGTATAGGCCAGAGTCCCTTTATCACGCCAGGCAGCGTAGGCCCCAAAGGCCCACAGCAGCACAGAGGCGACGGCGAAATAGACGAACTGCTCCCAACTCATACCTTTTCCTCCTTTCTTCTTACTCCAGTGACAAACATCAGCACACCACCTGCCAGCATCATATAGATGCCCAGATAGACGTAGGGCAACCAGGGATCGCTCACCAGTTCGAGAATCGACGTGTTGCTCTTGGCACCCATCGAGGTGTCGTAGCCATACTGATAGATCTTCCAGCCATCCACCTCCACAGGCTTGTTCACATCGACCGTTGTCTGAATATTCTTTTCCGACTTGGTGAGAATCTGTATCTCAGAGGCGAAGCGCTTGGGAGAGCCGTCGCCGTAGGTCTCCATGATAAACCTCTTCAGTTCGATGGTAAGTGGCATCTCCTTCACACGTCCCTGCTGGTCGAGGGCGCGCCACTCAGGCTCTCCAATAGCCGTGATCATCTTCACACGCTGCATGTCGGCATTGCCCAAGGTGGCTGTGGTCATCGTAATAAAAAGGCCCAGATGGAACAGACCCGCCACGATCTTACTGGGCGTCTTGAGATGGAGCGCACTCTTCAGCACCACCAGTCCGACGATCAGTGCCATATAGACATAGATGAGCACGAATGGCCAGAACGTCACCATATTATTGATCCAACTACCATTGTTCGACTGTCGAGTCAGTCCCATGATGATCGTCAGCACCACAGCGTAGCACATCACAGGGATAGCCGCCTGATAGGTGGAGAGGAAGCGGAAGGCATAGACCTTCTTCCTCAGGAGGTGCATGGCCACGATCATTGCCACAAAGGCGGCCAGTACGATACCATTGACAGGCCACGCAAAGGCCTCCCAAACGACCTGTCCGACACTCAACTCCAGTATCAGGCCTGCCACGATCAGACCGCCTCCAACGAGGAAGCCCTCCTTCATCGTCCAGGGTTTAGTCCGCATAATTATATATGTTCAGTTTCTGTATTCTTATTCAAAGACAGGCAACGCCAGCAACTGCTGTACCAGTGTCTGGGCCATGCGTACATGCCCTTGGTCGTTCGGATGCAGACGATCGTTCTCTGCATGATGGAAATAAGGGGCAAATTCATCCATTAAGGGATAAAGGCCACAGAGCGCGTTCATGTCTATGACAGGGACAGCCCACAAGTTTCCAGCCTCTTTGACGGACTGCACGTAGGCATCAATATACTCGCCACATTTATTGGTGTATTCCTCTCTCGGCTGCCAGTTGCTCTCGTTAGCATAAAACTCGGCTCGATGGATAGGCGTCAATAGCACAATCTGCTTCGAGGGATACATCCGCTTCACATAGTCCAATGCCTTGTTGATGCGCCCACGGTAGGTAGAATCACTCATCACAGGATAGCGATGCCTGCGATCCACCAGATGCCTGGGCTCATGGATGCCAGCCATCACCTGCTCATTGCGCTCCACAAACCACTCCCCAATGGGTACGCCACTATTATAATCATTCGTACCTATAAATATAAGTATGGCATCCACGCTGTCGCCATGCTCAGCCTTCAACAAGTCGGCCTGGCGTGGAATATCATTCCACTGGCGTCCACTTACCCCATAGACGTATGGTTCTATCTGGAGCCAGTCCTGCAGGAACCCCCAATATTTCATTTTCGACCCATTATTGTTCGGATCAGTGATAGAGTCGCCAAAATAGGCTACGCGCTTGCCCTGCCAGGGATGCTTAACAAGTGACTGCGGCAGGGCCTGAACAGTCAGGGCTGCAAGAAATAATATCGTCAGTAGTCGTTTCATTATTCCTGTATTTGAGATTCTGCTGCAAAAATACAAAAAAATTGTGAATTATGAATTATGAATTATGAATTATTCGTACCTTTGCAGCCGTTTTGCAATAAAGCAAGACTATTAATGATATTTTAACACATGTACAAACCAACATTCAACATGAAGCGCCAAGTCCTGGTGTTCCGTCATTTCGGAAACAAGGGCTACTCGCTGTTCAGTTGTCTGGGACGTGAGGTAGTATGCAGCGTGCTCTCCGTAGCCACACTGACCTACGCCTCCGCGGAGAGTGTCTCAACGGATCCCGTCGTGACAGACTCTGCCACCATGACAACGGCACGCGAGATGATGCTCGAGGAGGTCAGTGTGACTGGCTCGAGGGCGCCCCTGACGAAGAGTCAGGCTGCGAGAATGGTTACCGTACTGGAGCGTGCAGACATTGCGCAGGCTCCTGTACAAAGTATTAACGATCTGCTGAAGTACGCCGTTGGCGTCGATGTCCGTCAGCGAGGGCCCATTGGCGCTCAGACTGACATCTCCGTAAGAGGGGGTACAAGCGAACAGATCATCATCCTGCTTAACGGTATCAACATCTGTGACCCACAGACAGGACACAATGTGATGGACCTCCCCATTGACTTGAGCGAGATCATACGCATTGAGGTTCTCGAGGGGCCTGCTGGCCGAATCTATGGCACCTCTTCGCTCGTAGGTGCCATTAACATCGTCACACGTCCTGCCAGGGAGACCAGTGCAGACTTCACGCTGGAAGGCGGATCGTATGGCTATGGACGCCTCAGCGGCAGGGGGAATCTGAGAAGCAGGCACTGGAACCATCAGGTGAGTGCAGGCTACAGCCGCAGTGATGGCTACAGTCGCTCGAAGGACAACCGCCTGAACACAGACTTCAGCGGGAGCAAGGCTTTCTACCAAGGGCAGTATGAGGATGAGGACGTCAGTGTCAACTGGCACCTTGGTATTGCTGACAAGGGATGGGGCTCAAGCACGTTCTATGCCTCTCCAAAGTGGCAGGCCGACGACCAGTATGAACATACCACAAAGGTTTATTCCGCCATCCAGGCACAGACAAAGCGAGGACGCCTGCACTTCACACCAAGCATCTACTGGAACCAGAACCGAGACCGTTATGAGGGCTATCGCGGACAGGCAGAGAAGATGAAATACAACTACAATCGAACTGATGTCTATGGTGTGAACCTCAGCACCTATCTTGACTGGGCGGCTGGACGTACAGCCTTTGGTGCCGAACTGCGAAACGAGGATCTGGTCAGCGGTAACCTTGGTGAACCGCTTTCCCAGCCCCATCATATCAGTGGCACAGACCGTGACTATACCCTTGGGGTGAACCGCACGAATATCAGTGGCTACCTGGAGCACAACCTGCTCTTCAGGCACTTCACGCTCTCAGCCGGACTCGTGGCTGTGAAGAACACCTGGAGCAATATGAACATGACTATCTATCCTGGCATCGACATCTGCTATCGCCCTCATGTCAACTGGAAACTGCATGCCTCCTACAACACTTCTCTCCGTATGCCCTCATTCACGGAGATGTACTATAAGTTGCAGGGCTATAGCGCAGACCCTCATCTGAAACCTGAGGAGATGCAGGCCGTGGAGGCTGGTGTGGCCTATGACTATGGAGGCTTTAGCGGATCTGCCACTGTCTGGCACCATCATGGAAAGAACATGATCGACTGGATCATGGATACCTCGAAAGGTGAAGATGCCGTGTGGGAGAGTGTCAACCATACCACCATCAACAGCGTGGGGTTAGAAATGGACGCTGGTCTGGACTTTGCTCAACTGATTCCTTCCCAGCATCTGCTCCAGACTTTGAAAGTCAGTTACAGTTATATTAACCAAGACAAGAAACAGGAAGAACATATTGTCTCACAATATGCTCTGGAATACCTGCGCCATAAACTGATTGGGAATCTAAGATTGCAGTTGCTTCGTCAATTAGACTTAGGTATTACCGCCAGATGGCAGGATCGGGTGGGCTCTTATACCGACTTTGACGGCAATACCCTGGACTACAAACCTTATTTCCTGACTGATGCCCGACTTACATGGAAAGCCGACAAGTGGAAACTCTATGTAGAGGCCAACAACCTCTTTGACACATCGTACCATGATTATGGACTTGTGGAACAACCTGGCCGCTGGCTCATCGCCGGCATCAGCGTACACCTATAAAAAAAGACTCCCCATCAACTGAGATGGGGAGTTTCTATTTCTTATTTCTTAAGTTTAAAGGAGTTCTCTATGCTACTGAGTTCGGCCGTAAACGCCTTATCAACCTTCAGTCGCTGTTCCACGGTATTACAACTATGAATCACAGTCGAATGGTCACGATTGCCAATGAGTTGCCCAATACGAGAAGCAGGCATCTTCGTATATTTCTGAGCCAGATACATTGATATCTGACGCACCTGCACATAGTCACGCTTGCGACTCTTGCTAAACACGTGCTGCTGACTTACACCATAGTGGTTACATACCTTCTCCAAGATATCATCGATAGTCAGCGGATGGTTATCCACCTTCACGGCACGCTTGATGACACGTTCTGCCAATCGCATATCCACATTGGAATTATAAACAATGGAATAGGCCATCAACGAGTTTACCACACCCTCCAGATCGCGTACGCTACCATTGGCCGTCTCAGCGATAAACTGAATCACATCCGCAGGAATCTTCAGACCGTCACGACGGCACTTAGCATTCAGAATATCAACACACAACTGAATGTTCGGCTTCTCCAGTTCAGCAATCAGTCCACAGGCAAAGCGTGTCAGCAAGCGGTCCTTCATACCATTCAAATCTACAGGAGGACGGTCACTGGCCAAAATAATCTGCTTGCCACAGCGGAACAGATGATTGAAGATATGGAAGAAGGTGTCGAGGGTCTTGGGCGAGTTCATCCATTCCTGAATATCATCGACGATCAGCACATCTATCGACTGGTAGAAATTGATGAAGTCGTTGGTCGTATTATGCCGCACGGAGTCCGTAAACTGCACCTGGAACAATCGGGCAGAGACATAAAGTACCCGCTTCTGAGGGTAGGTTTCCTTACAGCGCACGCCTATCGCATTAATCAGATGCGTCTTACCACAACCCGATGGACCATAGATAAAGAACGGGTTGAACGTGCTCTTACCTGGATGCTCCGCGATAGACAGCCCGACGGTACGGGGCAACTTATTACTATCACCCTCTATAAAATTCTGGAAAGTCTTCTTGGGATCCAACTGTGGATTCAACTGCTGTGGGACGGCTGCATCAAGGGTCGTAGGTGCCTTGTTGCCACCTCTGAGGGGTTGTGGACAGTCAATTTCCGCAGGATGTTCACTATCAAGGTCCTGTACGATGCCATGCCCCTTATCAGTAACAATCCTATAGCGCAGCGCCACACTCTCTCCAAACACTCGCGCAAGTACCTTACTTAATAGTCCTACGTAGTACTGCTCCAAGTACTCATAGACGTACATACTTGGAACCTGCACCAACAGCGTGTGCTCAGCCTCAGAGTAAGACTCGAAGACAATTGGCGCAAACCACGTTTTAAACTGCTGCTCGGTAACGTTTGCCTGGATCAGACGGAGGCAGTCGTCCCAGAGCGCCTGATGACTATTGTTCATTCGGCGATTGTTTCAAATTTACACAAGACGATTAGGTCTTTAGATTTTAATTGATGGTGCAAAGTTCGCCATTTTTTCTCAATCTTGCAAATGTTAAAGATTTCCTGTCGTGTACACATTTTTCGTAACTCGCTAATTATTCGGGAGTTATGATGTTTCACATTTTATATCAAACAAAAAGAAACTTGCAAAAACATAACTCCTTGGTTTACAGTTATTTACAGAGATTGTACAAAACTTTGCACATAAAATACCAACACTGGATCATTCCATAAACCCCATGAAATCGAAACACTTTCCAACGTTTGACCTAAATTATGTCAATTACTTACTTATTTAGACAAAATTTAAATTACTTATCTTTCTTGCCAAAAATGGAGAAATGCACATAGCGTTTTGGGTGCTGCTTCAGATCCATGACCAGTGAGTCAGCATGCATCATGGTCGCATTCAGGTTATTATACAACTCAGGATCGCGCATCAACAATCCAAGTGTGCCATCGTTGCTGTTCAACTTGGCCGTCATCTGCTCTACGTTTTGCAAGGTGTTGTTCACCTTTGTCATTGTCGCAGCCAGATCCAGTTCATTCAAGTTACGCGTCAGTTCATTGGCATTAGCAAGCATTCCATCGGCATTTTTAACCAGACTGGGCATCTGTTTATTCAAAGCACTAGCCATGGCATTCAGTTCATTAGTAGTCGTGGTCAGATTGCCAGTAATCTGGTCTATGTTGTGCAGTGAGTTCTTCAAGGCTGGGTCGGCGAGCAGCATGTTTACATTAGCCAATATCGAATCGAGTTTAGGAAGCATGGCCTGTATCTGAGGTACCATTCCTGCCACCTGTGCCATAGCCCCCTGCTGCATGCCTCCAGAGATAGTGTCACCAGGAGAGAGGATGTCTGCAGGATTGGGGCCCAATACCAGTTCCAGTTTGATATTCCCAAGCAGGTCACTGGCAATCTCCGCCCGACTGCCATTAGGGAGGCGCATCTGATTATCAAGGCCTATCACGGCTACGATATCGTTTCTATGCTCGTAATCGTAAAGGATACGCTCCACCACTCCTACCCTATAGCCATTGGCATAAACAGGACTTGAAGCAGAAAGGCCACTGACATCGCTGAACTTCACGTAATAGTCACGATCTGTAGAAAACAAAGTCAGTCCCTTGAGGAACTGGAGTCCGACATACAATATCACGATGCCAACTATAGCCACTAATGCTATCTGTATCTCCTTACTAAACTTCTTCATAATCAAATGTTGTTTATCTGCCTTACTATTTCCTTCCGTTTTTGCTCTTGAACTCACGAATTGCCTCATTCACATTCATTCGGCTACCATCCTTAAAAGCAATAATGAATGCCTCAGGGAACTTTTCTGCAATAGTCTTACGAAGACGGTATATCTCGTAATAATTCTCAGAATCACCAACCGTATATTTATAAAGCCCACCTTCTATATAGAAGTCACTGTTCTTCATCCCTTTGAGTCTGGCATCGCCTGCCTTGATCTTCGACGAACTTGCCAGGAACTGCACCTTAAAGACTGGAGCAGAGGGTTTCTCTTCTGGTTGTGGAACTGTCTGCTCTTGCAGAACAGGCGCCTGTTCCACCTTTTGCTCAGGTTCCTGCGGTATAACATCTGACACTGGTGCTGCACTGACACTGTCCTTGAACTCGTTACCGCTATCCTGCAGAGTCGTTTCCTCCATAGGTGCCTGCTGCTCAACTTTCGGTTCTTTTGGTCTCTCCTTCTTGGAGGGTTTTACCTTGACTTCCTCCTGAGGTACGATTTGAGGTATCTCTACCTCTTTCCTGGAAGGTGCAGGGCGATAGGGTATCGTAGCATTCTTGTCATACTTGTTTTTGTATGCCATGAAAGCATTGAATAAACCACGCGCATATTGCTCCTCGGCAGCCTTCGAGTTCATATACCTTTCCTCATCACGGGTAGTGATGAAACCCAGTTCCACCAGACAGCCAGGCATCGACGAGAGACGGAGTACTGCCAGATTATCCTGCTGGGCTCCCATATTCTGCCGTCCTGTGGCCTGACAAACGTAACGCTGCATAAACTTAGCCAGTTCCACACTGTTCTCCATGTTCTTGTCCTGGATAAACTCAAACATGATATCGCTCTCTGGGGAATTCGGATCGTAGCCTTGATACCTTTGCTGGTAGTTGTCCTCCTGCAGAATGACGGCATTCTCGCGTTTAGCCACTTCCAGGTTCTGAAGCACGCCAGTGTTCTTGCCAGTGCGCTTGCTAGTACCCAGGGTATAGGTTTGGAATCCCCGCGCTGTCCTTCCTCTCGGCAGGGCATTGATATGGACAGAGATAAACAAGTCAGCCTTGTTCTGGTTGGCTATTTCCGCACGACGATAGAGTTCCACGAACTTATCAGTTTTCCGGGTATAGATAACTTTTACGTCAGGGCAATTGCGCTCTACCATCCGTCCGAAAGCCAAGGCAAACTTCAGGGTCAGGTTTTTCTCTTTTGAGATAGCACCGACAGCCCCTGCGTCACCACCGCCATGCCCTGCATCAATGACCAATGTGAAGGGTTTGCTCGCAGCACCAGCGGATACTGCAAAACAGACTATCGTTATCAGAAATAATACAATCTTCTTACGCATACCTTATTTAAATGGTGCAAAAATACGCATAATCCACCGAAAAGGCAACATTTGTCATGCAGTTTTATCATTTATTAAGTGAATCTCTACCGCTGCACCCTGACAGTTGGCTCCCATCGGGGGATTCTGCTTAGTTACCGTCAGGTCGATTGACGTCACCATAGGGAAGTTTTTCTCTATGGCCTCAGCGATACGTCCTGCTACGTGCTCCAGCAATTTCGACGTCTGTTGCATCTCATGCTCCACGAGGGCATAGAGCCGGGCATAATCAAGAGTATCTGCCACCTCATCGCTATGCATAGCCGATTCCAGGGGATAACCTACCCGTAGGTCAACGACAAAGTCGCCCCCCACCAGCCGTTCCTGGGGCATCACTCCATGGAAGGCGTGGAAGCAAAGATGCTCCAACCTGATATATGAACAATCAATCTTCAACCGCCTCCACATCTTCATGAGAACCAGGAAGATAACGCTTCAGGGCACGTTCCACGCCAGTCTTCCACGTATTAATACTTTCATCCTTCATAGACAGCGACCCTATCAGCCTTATTACATGCTCCAGCGGCATCCGGTAGCGCAGCACTCCAGAAATCAGTTTGGCATAGTTCCAGTATTCTGGATTAAACTTCTCCGATAGTCCCTCAACCGTTGTCTTATAGCCACGCTTATTCTCAAACTGGAAATCGTAGCGCTTCGTTCCGTCGGAATTCACCTGCTTGATGATCTTGCCATGGGTAACAGTCTTGGGCAGGATGATTCCTTCCTCGTCGTCCTGCAGACCCGTGAATATCTCGTAGGGATAGCCATCGAGCAGTCCAACGAGAGCCACCCATTTATCCTTGTTGTTCTGAAAGCGGACAACATCGCATTCCAGTACTTGCGGCCTTACCTCCGTCACCTCCGGACGATGGTTCTGTACAGCCTGCAGCACGGCCTGATTAGCCAGGGCCAGTAGCCTGTCGGCCTTTTCCGGTTCCAGTGCACTCAAACCTATCTCCAACTGCGAGGCAATCTGATCCAAAGTCATCTCGTCACCTGACTTATTGCCTACCGCTGCCAATTCTGTGGCAATACGGATCAATATGTCTTTTCTCGTTTCCATTTGCATAACGTCATGTTTTTGTGTGCAAAGATAAGCATTATTTTCCATTGTGGAAAACATTTCCGATAATTCTTGGGAAAAAGTTTCCCAGAAACGGAAACTTTCACTATCTTTGTGCCCACTAAATAAGAAGAAAATGAAATCCATCCACACCAGAAGAACAATCCGAAAGTATTCGGACCGCGAAGTCAGCGAAGAATTGCTGAACCGCCTGCTGAACGAGGCAGCCCGCACCCAGACGATGGGCAACCTGCAACTCTACAGTGTTATCGTTACCCGTTCCAAGGAGATGAAGGCCCGTCTGTCGCCCGCTCATTTTAACCAGCCGATGGTGAAAGAGGCACCCGTGGTACTGACCATCTGCGCTGATTTCAACCGCACCAGTTTTTGGGCAAAATGCCGCAAGGCAGAGCCTGGCTACGACAATTTCCTGTCGTTTATCAATGCTGCTACCGATGCTCTGCTTTACACACAGACGCTTTGCAACCTCATGGACGAGGAGGGACTCGGCTACTGTTACCTTGGTACGACCGTTTACCAACCTCAGCAGATCATCGACATCCTGCAGTTGCCAAAACTCGTGATGCCCGTGGCCACGCTTACCATTGGCTGGCCCAATGAGGAGCCATCTCTCTCCGACCGCTTGCCCCTGGAGAGTTTCGTCCACCAGGAAACCTACAACGACTACATGGGCCGAGACATCGATACCTATTATAAATATAAAGAAGAACTCGAAGAGAACCGTCACTTCGTGGAGATCAACCACAAGGAGACACTCGCCCAAGTCTTCACCGATATCCGCTACACCCGCAAGGACAACGAGGCGATGTCGGAAGGGTTCATCGACACGTTGATACACCAGGGCTTCCTGCCATACACCATTAAAATGGGGCTCCTCGGATGAGGAGCCCCATTTCATACGCTTTCAATTCTTCAATCTTCCACCACGATAGGCTTGTACTTCGGCACGAGCGCCTTCATAATGCACCAGCCAATAAGGTAAGCCACGGCACAGATGCAGAACACCACCATATATGCGGCAGGCTTGCCCTCGAAGCCGAAGAAGGTAAAGTTGGCACCCTGGGTAGCAGCCCAATCGAAGAACTTACCCGAGCCCAGGTTGATCGACATCGAGCCAATACCACCAGCCATCGTTCCAAGACCGACAATCGTCCCGATGGTCGATTTCGGAAACATATCACCGATGGTAGAGAAGAGGTTGGCACTCCAAGCCTGATGCCCTGCACCGAGCAGGCCGATAAGAATGGCGGGCCACCATGCACTGTAGGCACCGAGGGGCTGAGCAAACAGTCCGAGCACGGGGAAACAGGCGAAAATGAGCATAGCCCGCATACGGCCCAGATATGGATTCATACCCTTCTTATCCACGAAATACGTAGGCAGATAGCCGCCACCGATAGAAAGAATGGTCACAATAGCATAGAGCGTGAAGATCAGCAGAATGCCCATTGTCGAGTCGGAGGTGTAGCCATACTGGTCACTGAAGTAAGCAGGTGCCCAGAACAGGAAGAACCACCACACGCCGTCGGTCATGAACTTACCCACGAGGAACGACCAAGTCTGCTTGTACTTGAAGCAGTCGAAGAACGGAATGGTCTTCTCCTCCTTCGCAGCACTACGGTCTTGTACCTCAGCCAAGTCGCTATCCTGCTCAATATAGTTTAGTTCAGCCTGGTTGACGCGCTTGTTATGACGGGGTTTCTCATAGAGCCATATCCACAGTCCCATCCAGATAAAGCCAAGGGCACCGATAATGATGAAGGCCATCTCCCAGCCCCAGGCACGAGCCAACAGAGGAATGGTGGCAGGAGCGGCCAAGGCACCGACAGAGGCACCACTGTTGAAGATAGAGGTAGAAAAGGCACGGTCTTTCTTCGGGAAATACTCTGCCGTAGCCTTAATAGCGGCGGGGAAGTTACCAGCCTCACCGACAGCCAAGATCAGGCGGCAACTGAGGAAGAGCCACACGGAGATCGTCGCAATGGCAACGGCAGCGTCACTGCCCGCCTCCACCATGCGCAGGGCTTCGATGGAGTCATAGCCCTCAACCGTCATAGCCACCCAGCCACAGCCGGCATGGAGCACCGCACCAAGTGACCATACGAAGATGGCAATCAGATAACCCTTCTTCGTACCCATCCAGTCTATGAATTTTCCAGCGAAGAGATTGGCAATGGCATAGAACAGCGAGAACATACCAGTAATCGTGCCATAGTCACCATCGGTCCAGTGGAACTCTGGTGCGATGAAATCCTTCCATGTTAACGACAGGACCTGTCTGTCCATATAATTAATGGTGGTTGCCAGAAAGAGCAACCCGCAGATGACCCAGCGGAAGTTGGACATCTTAGTTGTTTGTACGGGAGTCATGGGATATTTACGATTTATCTATTTACGATCTACTACTTTAAATCAATCACGGGGATATTATCCTTGTCGTTGTAGTTCAGGTTCTCCCCAGCCATACCCCAGATAAAGGTATAATAATAGGTGGCAGAGGCACAATGGATACTCCACTCGGGCGACATGATAGCCTGCTCGTTGTGCAACCATACGACACGACTCTCCTGAGGCTCGCCCATAATATGGCACACGGTCTGCGACTCAGGCACATTGAAATAGTAGTAGGCTTCGATACGGCGTCCATGGGTATGTGGAGGCATCGTGTTCCATACGCTACCTTCCTGGAGTTGTGTCAGGCCCATCTGCAACTGACAGGGACCTTCCTCCAGAGCCGTGTTCACGATCAACTGGTTAATGGTACGCTGGTTGCTTTCTGCGAGCGTGCCAAGGGGTTTGTCCTTCGTGCCAATGATTGTAGCCTTTAGGCTCTGCACCTTGCCGTTCTTTCGCCCATCGAGGGTCACCCACTGTGTCTTATAGTGGTGGTGGGCCGTGGCGGAGTTCAGATAGAACTTAGCCGGCTCCTGAGGATCCTTGGAACGGAAGACGACTTCCTTGTTCGAGTCTATGTCACCACCGTTTTTGTCCTTACCCAGCCAGCCGCGCCCCACGTAGAGTGCCTCACTGTATCCGAGTGGATACTCCTGTCCATCAACAATCACTATACCATCGCCACCCGTATTGATGATACCCAATTCACGATTGCGCATGAAATAGTCGGCGCGCAACTCAGGGAAAGCCTCGAGTTTCAGGTCCTTACTGACAGGCATCGCCCCACCAAAGATGAAGCGATCGTACATCGAATAGGTCAGGTTGATCTCATCAGCCGCCATCACCTTCTCCATTACGAAGCGATCTCGTAAGGTCTGCGTGTCGTAGTGTTTCACATCCTCAGGATGACAAGCCGTCTGGAAACTCACGTTCTGCTGGCCAAAGCCCACTGCAAAATTACCCATAAGCATTAAAATAAAAAAAGTTTTCTTCATTTCCTATCGTTTTTTTAAATTCTTATTCTCTTAACAATTACCGTTTCTCAGAGGCCACGATGCGCTGACGGTTCCAGAACACCATGGCAAGAGTGATGAGCGTCAGGATACCAGCACCCACGTATGCCAGACTGTTCACACATTTGTAGATGACCCAGCCAAAGAGGCTAGAGGCAAAGTCGAGAGCGCCGGCCTGGAATCCCTCAGGGATCTTCGCCGCTGGGTCTTGGGTCTGCGCATACACCGTCTGCGCGGCCTGTGTGAAGGCGGGTGCCATGTCAGTAACAAACCATAGTCCGATACCGACCGTGACGATACCGACGATCAGTGTCTTCACCACATTTCCTTTCGTATAGGGCAGCACCATCACGAATATGTAGAACATGCCGGCCAACGATGCTAACGGCAGGAACTCATTGCCCGGGAGGGCCACAGCCATCAACAGGGCCAGCGGTATAAGGATCAGGGAAGACACGAGTGTAGTCGGATGACCAATCACCAATGCAGGCGACATGCCGATATATATTTTCTTGCCTGCCCATCTTTTCTGCACCACCTCCTGCGTCTTCTCAGCAATCGGCTTCAGACCGTCAATAAAGAGCCGTGTAATACGCGGTATCAGTTCCATCACGGCTCCCATCGTCACTCCCAGGAAGAGCACTTTCTTGATGTCAAGTTGGGCCACCACACCGATCAGGGCACCCACGATGACACCAAGTACGATGGGTTCACCAAGCACACCGAACTTCTTCTTCAAGCCTTCCGCATCAATGTCGAGTTTAGAGAACCCTGGTATCTTGTCAAGCAACCAGTTGATACCGATGGCAAAGGCCGTGAAACTCTGGCAGAAGGGCTGTGGGATAGAGATTCCATCCATATCCTCGTAGTAACTCTGGAACTTATCGGCTGTCAGATCGGCCATCACCAGCGTAATGATGTAGCACACAATGGCAGCGAAGTAGCCCCAAGCCAACGACTGATCCATCACAAAATAAGCCACAGCCCCAATGAATGCAAAGTGCCAGTAGTTCCAAAGATCGATATTTACCGTACGCGTACACTTGGTAATCAGTAATAGGAAGTTCACGCCCAAGCAGATAGGAATAATCAAAGCCCCTACTGCCGTATTATAGGCCACGGCAGCCGCAGCAGGCCAACCCATATCGAAGACCCCAAGTTGTAAGTCGTATAGACGCGATATTTCCGAAAGCGGACTTCCGAAATTGTTGGTCAACAGGGCAGTCACAATACCAAGTCCCACGAAACCGACACCCACGTAGAGACCAGACTTCAGGGACTTTCCAAACTTCATGCCTATACAAAGGCCAATAATGGTAAAGAGGATGGGCATCATCACCGATGCACCCAGACTAATAATGTAACTAAAGACTTGTTCCATTGTCTATAATATCGATATTTACTTGTTTTAGTGTTATTTGGATGCAAAGATACAAAAAAATAGCGAAACGTCACGCATTTCGCTACTATTTTCTTTACGTTATCGTTAACGTACTTTCCATTAATCCTGGAAATAGACACGCTTCACACGATTGCTGACTCCCGTAAGCACCTCGTAGGGAATAGTGTCGAGCGTATCGGAGAGTGCCGTGACGGGCAGGTGCTCACCGAAGATCTCTACCTGGTCACCCTCGACACAGGGGATGTCCGTCACGTCGATCATCGCTACGTCCATACAGATATTTCCCACATACGGGGCTTTCTGCCCATTGACAAGACAGTAACCATGACGATTGCCGAGGTGACGGTTTAGGCCGTCGGCATAGCCGATAGGAATGGCAGCAATCACGGAGTCGCGCTCAATCTTGCCCTTCCTGCTATAGCCCACTGTCTCCCCCGCCGGAACATGGCGCATCTGGAGAATAGTGGTCTTCAGTGTACTTACCGTATGGAGGATATGGTTATCGCGCGGATCGATGCCATAGAGTCCAATGCCCAGACGGCACATGTCCATCTGGCGCTCCGGGAAATGCTCGATGCCTGCAGAGTTGTCGATATGGCGCAAAATCTTATGAGTGAAGACGGACTGCAACTTACGGCTTCCCTCATCGAAAAGTGCGAACTGTTGGGCGGAGAACTCATCGAAGCCGTCGCTGTCTGAGCCTACGAAGTGACTGAAGACAGAGCGTGGGATGATGGCACTCTGGTGTTTCAGACGGTCGATGACCTCATCAATATCGTGTACAGGGTCGAAACCAAGACGGTGCATTCCCGTATCGAGTTTGATATGCACAGGCCAGCCTGTGATACCCTCCTTGCGGGCTGCCTTGATCAATGCATCCATCAGGCGGAATGAATACACTTCTGGCTCCAAGTCGTAGTCAAACATTGTCTTGAAGGCCGTCATCTCCGGGTTCATGATCATAATATTGGCAGTGATACCAGCCTTACGGAGCGTCACGCCCTCGTCGGCCACCGCCACCGCCAGGTAATCGACGCGATGATCCTGTAGTGTCTTGGCAATCTCGACGGCTCCTGCTCCGTAGCCGTCGGCCTTAATCATACATACCATCTTCGTCTCGGGCTTCAGGAACGAACGGAAGTAGTTCAGGTTATCAACCACGGCATTGAGGTTCACCTCCAGGATGGTCTCATGCACCTTCTGCTCCAGTTGCTCCGTAATCTGGTCGAAGCCGAAGGGACGGGCACCTTTCAACAGCACCAGTTCATTGCGCAGATTGACAAAGGCGTCACTGGAAAGAAAGTGGGGCACACTAACGAAGAAGGCTTTATCGGCAATCTGGATTTTGTCTGCCTGAGCAGAGATCTCAGGACCGATTCCGATGAACTTCGTGATACCGCGCTTCACGGCCAGTTCACTAACCTGGGCGTAGAGGGTCTCCGGCGAAGTGCCTGTCTGGAAAATGTCACTTAGAATGAGAGTCCTCTTCTTGGCCTCACGGCGCTGCATGAAGTCGAGAGCAATATCTAGAGAGTTAATGTCCGAATTATAGGAGTCGTTGATAATCACACAACCTCGTTGTCCCTCCTTCACTTCCAGGCGCATGGCGACGGGTTCCAGTTTTGGCATACGGTCAGCCAACTGTGCCGGTGTCAGTCCCAGATGGAGCGCCACTGCCGCACAGGTGATAGAGTTGTCGATTGAAGCATCATCAATGAAGGGGATACTATAGGTATTTTCTTCTTCTTTCCAGATATAGGTGATACGCGTGGTATGGCCTTTCTCCACGACCTCTTTCACAAAAAGGGCAGCCTGCTCATCGCACTGTGACCACGCAATCTTCTCACCCTTGTACTGCATCCTACGGATACAACGGCTGACAGTATCGTTGTCGGAGCAATAGACCATTGCCTCCGTATCATGCATCAGTTCGAGTTTCTCCATACATTTCTCTTCCATCGAACGGAAGTTCTCCTGATGGGCAGCGCCCAGGGAGGTCAGTACTCCGATAGTGGGCTGGATGATGTCACGCAGGGCATACATTTCCCCTGGCTGACTAATACCCGCCTCGAAGATGCCCACCTCGGTCTGCTCGTTGAGAAGCCATACTGATAGAGGCACACCAATCTGGGAGTTATAGGAGCGCGGTGAGCGCACAATCTTCTGCGAGGGAAGCAACAGTTGGTAGAGCCACTCCTTCACCATCGTCTTGCCGTTAGAGCCTGTAATACCTACGATGGGTAGATCAAACTCATCGCGATGCCGCTCCGCAAGTCGCTGTAGAGCGGCTAAGGTATGGGGCACGCGCAAAAAGTCTGCATCGGGATAGACGGTGTCATAATGCTCGGGTACTTGCTCCACTACGAAATGGCGGACACCACGACGATAAAGGTCACTAATATACCGATGTCCGTCATTGCGCTGAGTCTTCAACGCGAAAAAGAGTGTCTCTTCAGGAAAACATAGGCTACGACTGTCTGTCAACAGCCAACGGATTTGTCCGTCTTTGTCTCCATAGCGGCGTGCTCCTATAAGGGTCGCCACCTTCTCTATACTGTATTTCATGATTGTATGATTGCTATTATACTGCAAAGGTAGGGTATTTTTTTTGCAATTCCGCTACTTTTAACATAGTTTTATCCATGAGTCTGTGATATTCTTCGGAGTCAGGGTTGAAAGGACGATGGTTCAGGACGGCCTTCACGGGTGCCCACTCCTTGAGGAATGCCTTCGCCTCATCACTCAGATAGACTTCCGACAGGCGTTGCCAGATGTATTCCACTGCCTGATCAGAGGGATGGAGCATATCGTCCTTATAAAAGCGATAGTCGCGCAGTTCGTCATTTACTATCTCATAGGCTGGGAAGTAAGCAGCACCCTCTATCTGACTGGCAGCCAACAGTAGGGTGGCTTTAGAGAGTTGGGACTCGTGGTAGCCATACTTACGATAGCGGATCGGGCTGACGGTGACCACGACATGTATCCCTGGGTTTATCCCACGGAGCAACATGATGGATCGTCGCAGATATTCTGCACATGCCTCCACCGACAATTCTTCCTCTGTAAAGAGCGACTGCGGCCGCTTCTGGCAGTTATCTACAATCTCGCCTGTCTCCTTCAGGCGATAGACATGATTCGTACCAAGCGTTAGGAAAGCGACACGGGGAGAACCGTCACAGCGTTCGATGGTATGCAGGATACTGGCAGGATTATACATTACGCCAAAGGGATTGACGGTCGCACGGAACTTCTCTTCATGAAACCGGCGCCCTATCTCCGTAGCGAAACAGGACCCCACGAAGAGCATCTCCTCACAGGGACCAATCCTAAACCCAGGATCTGGTACATCTACTACTGTTCTAAACTCCATTCCTCAATCATTCAACTACGACTAATCTGTAGTCCCGTGGTGGAGAGTGACATCTCCACGAAACGGGCATTCTTGTTATTCCGATGGTCGTTAAGAATCTGTTTGATACGAGCGGCAGCCTCTGGATCCTTGGCAATCATATAGAGGTAGCCACCTCCACCAGCACCAGGCAGTTTGTAGCCTAGACACAGGTCATCCACCAGTGATGTGAGCGAGGCGACGGCAGCCGGATTTGTTCCACTGTCGAGCGCCTGGTTCTGCTGCCAGGTCTTCCTCACAAGATGGCCCATTCCCACGAAGTCGTTGCGCTGGATGGTCTCATACATCTCCATCGTATGCTCCTTCATCTCTCGCAACAGACGGATCTCATCACCGTGGTTGAGGAACATCCGACTGACAATCTCTGCCAGGATATGCTTAGCGGTACGCGTGATCCCAGTATAATACAAGAGATGGCATGACTTGTATTCGGGCTGGAGCCACAGGTCGTTGGGCAACCATCGCACCAGCGGACTCTGGTCGAAGCCCCCACCCGTCTGCAAGAGTTTCACCCCACCAAGGACTCCGCCAAACTGATCCTGCCAACCACCACCCGTAGTGAGCATCTGTTCAAGCATCAATGTCCGCCGCCCGATTTCCGTCTTGTCCCATCCAAGGCCACAGAAGTCACTAACGGCTCCAAGTACCGTCGAGGCGAGGATGCTGCTGGTACCCAGTCCACTACCCGCTGGAATAGCAGAGAGAAGAGTCAGTTCGATACCGCAGCCAAAAGTCTCCAACTGCGAGCGAAGATTATCTCCGCCCCCAAAGCCTGCCAGTACCAAGGCTGCTTTTGGAATCGAGAACGGTGACCCCACATGCATGAAGTCTCTCAATTGCTCTGTGGTCTCCACCACCTCCATCGCTCCCAGGTCAATGCTACGGAGAACGATACGAAGTTCCTTGGAAGGACGGATATAGGTCTGTAGTGGAGGCTGACCGTTGAGTTCGATCGCAAAGTTGATAACGTTTCCGCCCTCCATCAGGCAATAGGGCGGTGTATCCGTCCATCCACCAGCGATATCGATTCTCACCGGTGAACGCCCCCACACGATCTGGTCGTCATAGACAGATTTCTGGGGGATACGCTGTTCCAATGTAGGAGTGCCTGAATGCATCAGTCCCTCACGAAGCAATGCAAAGGCCTTGTCGCTTTCACGGCGGAACATCGCATCGTGGATACGCGTCATCAGCGGTACATCCTCTGGTAATGGTGGCGGTAGTGGAATATGCTCATCCTCAAACGCTCGTTGGGCGTCCGCGAGGTCGAGTTGATAAAAGACGCTATGGCTCCAGTTATGGGCAAGTGCGCTCCAATTCTCCTTGCGGAAGGCTTTCCGCTGGGCAAAGAGCCGCCGCAGGTTAGCCTCGGTGGAAATTTCCTCGGCAGAAATCAGCCGGTCAGCCTGGGGAACTAGTCTATCTGGATTTTCTAGGGTTCCTAGGCTATTTAGGTCGCTTATCACCGGGAATTGCCGCTGCTGCTGCTCTGCCCCAGCAAAGCGGTCATCAATATGGTAGCGGCGCACGGCATACTGTGTCTCCCCAATAGGGACGACATCGATACATTCCCCAGGCCGCAATGAGAGATGCCAGTCGTTCTTGGGAACACCTGTGATAATATGGTCGTGGGAGAGTTGCCAATGCCTGCCCACATGACTGTTCTCTATCCAGATATTCGTATTCTCCTCCGTAAACCCTATCTCCATCACGGCATTCTGCACGAAAATCGAGGGATGGGGCTTGCGGTCGAGGTGCATGATCTTCCGCTGGTCGTTCTCCAGGTTCTGGATTCGCATCGTCGAGGAGATCATCTCCCGCGAAGTACCGAAATGGTAGAACTCACCACCCGCCAAAGGAAGGATAGCCACCTTCAACTGACGCAGTTCCTCGTCGGCGATGGTCGGGTCGGTGCCGAGGGCACAGCCAAACTCCGAATAGAGATCGTATGCCCTAGGTATCCTAGGATTACTAGGATCGCCTGCACATCTTGCCATCAGAAGTTTCACTGCCTTATCAGAGAGCAGCCAGATACCGATATCCGTCAGATAGAAATGATCCTTCTGCAGTTCGCCAAGTACCTGTACCGAAGGTTTCTGGAGCATCTGCTTAAGAACAGAAGGCGTACGGCGACGGCTCACGAACACCCCGTGATTCTTCGCCACGGAGGCATCGAGCCACAGACCATAGCAGACAACATCTGCCTCAGGAATAGGCTGGAGGGGTTGAGTGGCTCGGATATAGACATCACCACTGACTACCATCGTATGGATAGACTCTGGTGCCATCGACATTATCTTCTCGTAGAGTGGCAACTGGAGAGTCAACAAATCCTGTGAGAGTCGTTGCCCTCTTTCCCAACGGAATACAGGAACGGGGGTCAGGATCTTCCCTGACGGTGCGTATGCTGGCAGGCGACGGCTCTGACCACCTGCATGTAACAGTATTCGTTTCTCCGAGGCAAGCCAATCGTCAAATGAGGAATAAGAAATGGGGGATGAGGAATGCTGATCTCTCCATGCCTCCTGCAAGAGCCACGACGTACCACCTCCACTGCCGAGTTTATGACCCACAGGATCGTTGGTACAGAAGAAGTCGTCACGGCTCAGGCCTGTCACTTCATGGAAACTACCAACCAGATTAGGTGGCAACGACAACAGTTTCTTCATGGCCTATTCCTTCTTCCGATGACGAATCTCTATCACTATGATACCCACCACTATCAGAATCAGCAGGAAGAAAGCGATATAGGCTACCGTCTCCGTCGTGCTCACCGACTTGGGGAAGAAGGTGAGTTCCACCTGATGCTTACCTGGCTGGATATGCAGTGCACGGAGGATATAATCCACACGCCCAAGTTCTACAGGCTGCCCATCGACGGTAGCCGTCCAGCCCGGATAGTAGATCTCCGAGAACACAAGGATACCACCCTTGCCACTGTTCACGTCATAGACCAGACGGTTGGGCTCGTAGGTGGTGATAGTCACGATGCTGGCCGTATCCTGCACGACAGCCTCACCGAGTTGCTCCTTGAACTTCGCATCGGCCACGGCCTGATGGCGCAGGTCGATCTTGCCCAGGGCATCAAGTTCCTCATTGGCATTGGCGACATAGTCGAGTTGATCCACAAACCAGGCATTGCCGTATGCATACGGGTTCTGGATAGGCACCGTCTGTCCACCCTCCAGGGGGAAGATGAAGTAGCGTGTGTTGAGCATGTTCAGCACTGGACAGATACTGTCGCCCTTCACCTGCGTCATATCACCTGCTGCCTTACTGACAGCGCCAAAGAGCGCTTGCATCTCTGGTGAGATATAGGCATCTATCATCTCCTGATAGCGGCGCAACTTGGCTGCATGATAGCCGCCGATACTCTTATGATAGTAACTCGTCTCGTTCTCGTTGAACGTGTTCGAGGCGAGGTTCAGCACACGGTAGTCGAGGGTCTGGTCACGCAGAATCAGTTCGTCTGTCTGTGTCTTCTGCTGGGGTTGCTCACGCTCAGACTTCGGCACGAACATCTCGTCGTTCAGGTAGCGCTTGTTCACCTGCCAGAGATCCACCAGACAGAGCACGAGGATACACGCTACTGTATATTCCGCCTTCAGTTTTCCATACCTATATATCATTAGGAGAGCCATACCGATGACAATGATCAAGAACGAGCGCCAGCAGTCGGCCGTAAACACGGCTTGCCGCATTTCTGTCAGATTGGCCAACAGGGGCTGGACATGCTCTGCGGGCAGGCTCTGAATGGCGTGCATCTCACTCGAGGAGACGAAACTGCCGAAGAAGGCTGATGGCATCAGCGCGAAGAGCAGACAAATGCCTGCAGTGAGTCCGAAACTGATGTAGAGGTATTTCGCCTTTGTCTTCAAGACTTCCGGCTCATCGAATATCTTCTTCAATGCCAGCATAGCCAACAGCGGGATGGTGAACTCGGCGATAACAAGGATCGAGGCCACCGTACGGAACTTGGCATACATCGGCACATAGTCAAGGAAGAAGTCCGTGAAGCCCATGAAGTTCTTTCCCCACGATAGGAGGACAGAGAGAACCGTTGCTGCCAGCAGCGCCCACTTCACAGGTCCTTTCACGATAAACAGCCCAAGGATAAAGAGCAGCATCACAAAGGCTCCCACATAGACGGGGCCACTGGTGCCAGGCTGCTCGCCCCAATACTGTCCGATCTGGTTGTAGATACTCACATAGTTTTCGTCAGCATGCTTCATGGCTGTCTCGCTCATGCTCAATGGCATCGAGGCCCCACCCTTCGTATTTGGGATCAGTAGCGTCCATGTCTCGCCGATGCCGTAACTCCACTGGGTGATATAATCGCGGTCCAGACCACTGCTCGTCTGGTTGGCACTGTTCTGCTTCACCAGTTCACTCTTGCCGCGCATCGACTCCTGACTATACTGCCACGTATGGTAGAGGTTTGACAGGTTGATGCATACTCCGATGGCTGCACCAGCGATACAGACGGCTGTCGCCTTCATAAAGCGAACCATCTCGTGCTTCTGGATAGCCTCCACCAGCCAGCCAATGACAAGGAAGAGGACGATGAACAGATAATAATAGGTCATCTGCACATGGTTGGCATTGATCTCAAAGGCCATGAAGACGGCAGTCAACAAGAGTCCCCACAAGTATTTCCCACGATAGGCCAGTACGATGCCAGCAATCAGCGGTGGCAGGTAGGCCAGTGCCCATACCTTCCAGATATGTCCTGCAGCAATGATAATCAGGAAATAGGTGGAGAAAGCCCAGATGATACTGCCTAATGCGGCTAAGTGCTGACGGAAGTCGAAAGCCCTCAGCAGGATATAGAAGCCCAACAGGTAGGCAAACACGAACCACACATTCTCTGGCAGCCACAGGTGATAGGCATTCACGGCCTTTGCCAACAGATCAGTAGAGCCATACGATGGTGCCATCTGATAGGTCGGCATCCCCCCGAACAGAGCATTCGTCCATCGCGAGCGCTCACCCGTCTTCTGCAGGTACTCGATACCCTCTTGTCCAGCCCCCCTTCCTGCTGAGGCATCATGACGATAGAGGATGCGCCCCTCGATATCTGCAGGGAAGAAATAGGCAAAGGCCAATACGGCAAACAACAGCACTGCCAACACGTCGGGCAGGCATTTCTTCAATAGTGTCATAACTTGCAAGTTGTTAATTCTGCCTGCAAAGGTACGAAATAAAATTAAGAATGAAGAATGAAGAATGAAGAATCAGATAGCCGCAGGCTTAAAAATAGTCAAAAACACAAAGGGCGGTAGCAAATTCTTCACTCTTCATTCTTCATTCTTCAATTAAAAGTAGTAATTTTGCAGCAGAATATGGAAGGAAGCATCATCACGAGCCTACAGAATGCAAAGGTGAAGCACGTAGTAGCCCTGCAGCAGAAATCCTCGCTCCGACGTGAGGAGGGTCTCTTCGTCGTGGAGGGGCAGCGCGAGATTGGGCATTGCATCGCCTGTGGATATGAGGTCGTGGAGGTATTCGTGAATCAGGGGGACAGGTCGCTTGATTCTGCACAGAATCATGGACCTGTCCCCCTGATTCACGCCCCCCAGTTATATGTCTCCCCACAGGTCTATGAGAAGATGGCCTATCGTGGATCAACCGAGGGCTTGATCGCCGTGGTCAGGACAAAAGAGCATACGCTGTCAGCCCTCTCAAGGCAACTCTCCAGCAGGCAGAATCCCCTGATCGTCGTACTCGAGAGTGTCGAGAAACCAGGCAACCTGGGAGCCATCCTCCGCACGGCCGAGGCCGCTGGTGTCGATGCCGTCATCGTCTGCGACCCACTGACAGACCTCTATAATCCCAACCTCATACGTGCCAGCATCGGAGGGGTGTTCAGCGTACCTACTGCCACCTGTACCTCTGAGGAGTGTATCCGTTTCCTCAAGGCGCATGGCATCCGCATCCTGACGGCACAGTTGCAGGACTCCTACGAATACTACGACTACGACATGCGCCAAGCCACGGCCATCGTGATGGGCACGGAATCTACGGGACTCACCCCACAGTGGCGCGAGGCTGCCGATGCCCATATCCGCATCCCTATGCTGGGTCGTCTCGACTCGCTCAACGTCAGCGTCTCAGCCGCCATCCTCATGTATGAGGCTGTAAGGCAAAGAAGAATTGAAAGATTGAAGAATTGAAAATTTTAAAGAAAGTTATGAAAATAGGAATGATCGTAGCGATGGACAAGGAGTTGCAGCAACTCCGTCCGTTATTTCCCGAAGACAAGGTGATTCTGCAGAAGAGCGGCATCGCCACCGTCAACGCCGCTATTCAGACAGTAGAGATGATCCGTCAGTACAAACCCGACTGCATCATCTCCAGCGGTTGTGCCGGCGGCAACGGCGACGACATCAACCTACAGGACGTAGTGGTGAGTTCTGAACTGACCTATCACGACGTGTATTGTGGCAAAGCCATTGACGACACCACCGTCTATGGTCAGGTGCAAGGACTGCCTGTCCGCTATAAGGCCGATCCCTACCTGCTGGAGAAAGCGCTGCTGACGGGTGCGAAGCCAGGACTGATCGTGACTGGCGACTGGTTCGTGGATTCCAAGGAGAAGATGCGCGAGATCATCGGCCACTTCCCCGAGGCCAAGGCCGTCGATATGGAGTCGTGCGCCATCGCACAGGTATGCCATATCTATAAGGTGCCCTTCATCTCCTTCCGCGTGATCAGCGACATCCCCCTGCGCGATACCGATGCCTCGATGTACCACAACTTCTGGGACACCATCGCCGAGAACTCCTTCCACGTCACCAAGACCTTCATCGAGAGTTTGTAACTATGAACCATGAACTCTTAACTATGAACTAAAGAAATGGAAGTCATACAAAGTTTCACCATCGACCACACCCGTCTGAAGCCAGGCATCTATGTCTCACGCGAGGATGAAGGCTTCACCACCTTCGACCTGCGTATCACCGAACCCAACAAGGAGCCTGCCGTTGCCCCGGCCGCCATGCACAGCCTAGAGCACCTGATGGCCACCTGGTTCCGCAACTCCGAGGCGAAGGATGACGTGGTCTATGTAGGTCCCATGGGCTGTCTCACAGGCATGTATATCATCATGAAAGGAAACTATACCGTTGAGGACATGCGCCGCCTCACCATCGCGTGTCTCCAATGGATTCTCACGCAGGACGAGGTGCCCGCCACGCGACCTGAGGCCTGCGGCAACTACCTGCTCCACGACCTGCCCATGTGCAAGTGGGAGGCCGCCCGCTATCTGGACCGTCTGCAGCACGATTTCCACTCAGAGTACACCAAACTCCAGATTACCCTCGACGACGGCCGCGTCTTCGCCGATGCGTAACGAATAAGAAGTTAGTAAGGATAAGCCGAAAATACATGTCCCATCTGTCCCACCTGTCCACGAAACAGTGACAGATGGGACAGGTGGGACACGTATTTTCTGGATAAGACAACTATACTATAAAAGGCACTCTATTTTCGGGAAAGGAGGCACTCTACTCCAGAAAAGAGGCAGTTTAGCAACGTGAGGAGCCTCTTTACGAAAATGAGAAGCCTCTTTACGAACGTGAGGAGCCTCCTCAGTTCCGTAAAGTGCCTTCTCATTTTGTTCCCAGGCCTTGGGAATTCAGGAAACAGCCTTCCTATTCCAGAAAAGACTCTTTCTATGTCGCACCCGACTGTTCACCTGACGAAATCTCTATATGTGCGCATATACGCACGCGCATATATAGTAGCCTTACCCACTTTTTATCCCACACTTCCCGCACTTCTTACACCTAAGAGGAAAAAGTTTAGGTGTAAGAAGTGTCAGAAGTGTTAGTTGTTTTTGGATTAAGACAACTACTACGCCTGTGTACGCGTAAATACCGTGTTTTGCGAACTTGGCTCTACCCTCGCTGAATCGCAGCCTTTTTGCGCTGGTCGTGGTCGAGGATGATCTTGCGCATACGCATCGACTTCGGCGTGACCTCTACAAGTTCATCCTGCTTGATGTACTCCAGACACTCCTCCAGGCTCATGACGGTCTTCGGGATGATGCGGGCCTTGTCGTCAGTACCAGAGGCACGGACATTGGTGAGTTGCTTGGCCTTGCAGACGTTCACCACGAGGTCGTTGTCATGGACATGCTCGCCCACCACCTGACCAGCATAGACATCCTCACCCGGATCAATAAAGAACTTTCCGCGATCCTGCAGTTTGTCGATAGCGTATGCAAAGGCATTGCCCGTGTCCATCGAGATCATCGAACCGTTCACGCGACGCTCAATCTCTCCCTTGTAGGGCTGGTACTCCTTGAAGCGGTGGGCCATGATGGCCTCCCCCTGCGAAGCCGTCAGCACATTCGTACGCAGTCCGATGATGCCACGCGAGGGAATGTCGAACTCAATGTTCACTCGCTCGCCCTGATTATCCATCGAGGTCATCTCACCCTTACGACGGGTGACCATGTCTATCATCTTTGAGGAGAATTCCTCAGGCACGTTAATCGTCAGTTCCTCGATAGGCTCACACTTCTTGCCATCGATCTCCTTGTAGATCACCTGCGGCTGTCCTACCTGTAGTTCATAGCCCTCACGACGCATGGTCTCCACCAATACGGAGAGGTGCAGCACGCCACGACCAGAGACGATCCACTTGTCCGTGGCATCCTCAAAGGGCTCCACGCGCAGGGCGAGGTTCTTCTCCAATTCCTTCTCCAGACGGTCGTTGATATGGCGCGAGGTGACAAACTTACCCTCCTTGCCGAAAAAGGGAGAGTCGTTGATGGTGAAGAGCATCGACATCGTGGGCTCGTCGATAGCAATGGGCGGCAGTGGCTCTGGATTCTCCAGGTCACAGATGGTGTCGCCAATCTCAAACTTCTCCAGTCCGATGACGGCACAGATGTCACCACAATCGACAGTCTGAGTACGCACATGGCCCATGCCCTCGAAGGTATGCAGTTCCTTGATCTTCGTCTTCTCCATCGAGCCGTCGCGATGGGCGATGGTCACCTGCATGCCGTCCCTCAACTGTCCGCGATGCACGCGGCCCACGGCGATACGGCCCTGATAACTCGAATAGTCGAGCGAGGTGATGAGCATCTGCGGCGTGCCCTCAATCTGCTGCGGGGCAGGAATCACCTCAACGATCTTGTCTAATAAATAGGTAATATTATCCGTGGGTGTCTTCCAGTCCTCCCCCATCCAGCCGTTCTTGGCGGAACCATAGACCACGGGGAAGTCGAGTTGGTCCTCCGTGGCGTTGAGCGAGAACATCAGGTCGAACACCATCTCATAGACCTCCTCAGGACGACAGTTGGGCTTATCGACCTTGTTGACCACCACGATGGGCTTCAGACCGATCTCCAGTGCCTTCTGCAGCACGAAGCGCGTCTGGGGCATGGGCCCTTCGAAGGCATCGACGAGCAAGAGGCAGCCATCGGCCATGTTGAGCACACGCTCCACCTCACCGCCAAAATCCGAGTGTCCCGGAGTATCTATAATGTTGATCTTCACACCTTTCCAGTTGATGCTCACGTTCTTGGAGAGAATGGTGATACCACGCTCCCGCTCCAGGTCGTTAGCATCGAGTACCTGATTGCTGAGATTCTGTCCCTCACGGAAGAGATTTCCAGCCAGCATCATCTTATCCACGAGCGTTGTCTTACCGTGATCCACATGCGCAATAATTGCAATATTTCTGATATCCTGCATACCTATTTACTTAAAACGGCTGCAAAATTATACAAAAAAAGCGAGAAATCGCCTTCTGCTCCATATTTTTTTGCTGGCAGAAGCGATTTCTCGCCCTATATCAATCAAGCCTAAGACTTAGAGGGGAATCTTGTAGCCCACGGTCAGCATAATCACGCTGTTACGAATTTTGCCAATGCCATGATCATTGATATTTGCCACACCAAGGTTGTAGCGGGCATCGATCACGAAGTCGCTGATTTCATAAGACAGGCCGAGGGGGATAGAGAAATCCATCTTCTTAATGCCATCAGTGCCCGACTCGTCGAAATCATGCCATACCCATCATATAATTCGCTTCCCTTGTGCTTAGCAGAGAGCAGGAAACCCAACTGGACACCAGCCTTATTAAACAACATGAATTTAAAATTCTGCGCAAAGATAGCACTTTATCCAGTAGGAAATGCAAAAAGGACATCATAACAAGGTGAAAATTATAAAACATTAACAAAAAAAAGAGATTGTAGAGATGGCAGGAATAACGAGAAGAAAGCCTCTAACTATAAAAAGAGCATAAAAAATCAAGAAAAATTTGTTTTTTTGCCCACTTATTCGTAACTTTGCAGCCGCATTTCGGAAAATCCGGAGCATCCGACGACGTAAACCGCCTCGTGATTAGGGTCGCTGCGCGTCAGAAAGATGTTTTTGCAACAACATTTTAATCACATTCAAAACTATGTATTTAGACAAAGCCAAGAAGGAAGAGATCTTCGGTAAGTTTGGCAAGAGCGCCACTGACACTGGTTCTGCAGAGGCTCAGATTGCCCTCTTCTCTTATCGTATCTCTCACCTGACAGAGCACCTGAAGAAGAACCACAAGGACCACAACACCGCCCGCTCACTGACCATGCTGGTAGGTAAGCGCCGCAAGTTGCTGAAGTACCTCTACACGAACGACATCAATCGTTATCGTGCTATCATCAAGGCCCTCGGTCTTCGTAAGTAAGCAAATAAGAAGCCTCGCCAACCGCGAGGCTTTTTATTTTTTTATCTCTGCCAAAGGCTTCATCACGAAATCCCGCTCATGCATCAACGGATGCGGGATCTTGAGATCGGGCTCATCCACCGTCAGGTCATCGTAGAGCAGGATATCAATATCGATGGGGCGGTCAACGTATCTTTGTCTTACGGACTTACGCCTACCTAAGTCCCGCTCAATCTTCTGCGTGGCCTTGAGGAGTTGGTGGGGTGTAAGGGTTGTCTCACAGAGGATGACACCATTCAGGAATCTGTTCTCGGACTCGAAGCCCCAGGGCTCAGTGTCGATGAGTGAGGAGCAGCGGAGCACCCTCCCTATCCGTTCAGCGATCATCTCCACTGCCTGTCGGATAGTCTGCTCGCGGTCGCCCATATTAGAGCCCAGTCCCAGATACACCTGATGCTCGCCACCCATATACCCTTACTTCATCCTCAATCATCCAGGATTAGCAATGCATCACCATAGCAGCCAAACTTATAGCCATGCTTCACGGCCAGTTTGTAAGCCTCATAGACCAAGTCGTAACCTCCAAAGGAGCATTCACTCATCATCATCGTCGATTCTGGATGGTAGAAGTTGCCCACCATGGCATTAGCCAGTCCGAACTCGTATGGGGGGAAGATAAACTTGTTTGTCCAACCCTCATATTCTTTCAGCATGCCATCGGTACCGACGGCCGTCTCTGTCGCACGGGCAGTACTCGTTCCTACGACACAGACCCGATGTCCTGCCGTCTTGGTGGCATTGACCATGTCGCATGCCTCCTTGCTTACAAACATCTGTTCGGACGACATCTTGTGCTTCGTGAGGTCTTCCACCTCGATGGGGTCGAAACTGCCAAGTCCGCAATGGAGGGTGATATAGGCGAAGTTGATGCCCTTGATCTCCATGCGCTTCAACAGTTCGCGGCTGAAGTGCAGTCCCGTTGCCGGTGCTGTGACCGCTCCCTCATTCTTGGCATAGATAGTCTGGAAGCGCTCCATATCCTCTTCGGTGGCAGGACGGTTGTCGATGATATAGCGCGGTAGCGGTGCAGCCCCTAAGGCGAAGAGTTCGCGCTTAAACTCGTCGTGCGGACAGTCGTAGAGGAACCTCAGTGTACGGCCACGGCTGGTGGTATTGTCGATAACCTCAGCCACCATCGGACCGTCATCCTCAAAGAACAGTTTGTTGCCGATACGAATCTTACGGGCTGGCTCTACGAGGACATCCCACAGGCGCAGGTCTTGGTTCAACTCGCGCAACAAGAACACCTCGATCTTAGCATCCGTCTTCTCCTTTGTGCCATAGAGGCGGGCAGGGAACACCTGTGTATCATTAAACACGAATGTATCATCCTCTTCAAAATAGTCGAGGATATTACGGAAGTCGAGATAGACGGGGTTACCCTCTTCGTCTTCCAGGTCATTGCCCTTCTCGTCTTGCTTGGTCATTTCAATCTTCCCGCTCTTGCGGTGCACCACCATCAGACGGCATTCATCACGATGGAACGAGGGCTCCAGTGCCACCAGCCCCTCAGGGAGTTTAAACTTAAACTGTGATAACTTCATTCTGGTATGTTTTTGTCCAGCCAGGCTGGGAATTCTTCAAATGTAAGGCAGTCTTCGATGCGCACATCCCCCACACGGGTACGGCAGAGGGCTGTCAGATAAGCCCCACTACCCAAGGCCTCCCCGATGTCACGGGCCAGCGAACGGATGTAGGTGCCTTTGCCGCAGACAACACGGATGCTCATCTGCATCGCCTCCGGGTCGAAGGCCGTCAGTTCTATATCATCTATACGGACAGGCTTGGCAGCCAGTCTGACATTCTCACCTCTGCGGGCCAACTCGTATGCCCTGTCGCCTGCCACCATACAGGCCGAAAAGAGAGGCGGCTCCTGCATAATATCACCAACAAAGCGCGGCAGTATCCCTTCGATCCTTTCCCTTGTGATGTGACTGGAAGGATAGGTCTGATCCACCGGGTGCTCCATGTCATAACTGGGCGTTGTGGCACCCAGTTGCAAGGTGGCCGTATATTCCTTGGTGTGCGACTGCAGTGCTTCTATCTGCTTGGTCGCCTTTCCCGTACAAAGGATCAGCACACCCGTGGCCAGCGGATCCAGCGTCCCGGCATGTCCCATCTTCACCCGCTTCACATGGAGCCGCTTCGACACCAGATAGCGGATATGTGCCAAGGCACCGAAACTCGACATCCGGTATGGCTTGTTGATATAGATAAATGTCCCGTTCTGGAAGTCCATCAATCAACCATTGTTAGTGAATGTCCCGTGAGCAGCAGAATGATAATGATACCGCCCACCACAATACGGTAGATACCGAAAGCCTTGAAACCGTACTTCGTCAGATAATTGACAAACCACTTCATGGCCAGCAGTGCCACGATGAAAGCAATGACGCAGCCCAGTATCAGCATCGTGATATTATGGCCAGTGGCCCAGGCCGTGTCCTTCTTCATCAAGTCGAGCAAGTCGAGCAATGTGGCACCTGCCATCGTGGGCACAGCCAGGAAGAACGAGAACTTGGCAGCACGGCGGCGCGTGAGTCCCTGTGCCATACCACCGACGATAGTGGCCATCGAGCGCGACACGCCGGGGATCACGGAGATACACTGGAACAGGCCGATCATGAAAGCACGGCGCTCGTCAACCTTGTTGTCCTCACTGCCCTTGTTGAACAACTTGTCGCAGTAGAGCATGAACACACCTCCAAGCACCAGCATGATGGCTACCACCTCCACGCTGTCGAGCAACCAGTCGAGCAGGCCCGACTTCTTGGCGAGCAGGCCTATCACCACTGCCGGCACCACGCCCACGAGGAGCAACCAGTAGAAGTTGTATTTATGCTTGAGCCGCTGAAACAGTGAACTGCCGGCAGGAGCGGGCGTATGATCGAGATGGAAGAAACGGTTCCAATAGAGGCAGACCACCGACAGGATGGCACCAAACTGGATGATAAACGTGAAGGCATGAACGAAGGGGTCGCTCTGAGGCACACCCAGCAGATTCTGGGCGATGATCATGTGCCCTGTTGACGATACGGGAAGGAACTCCGTCAGTCCTTCCACGATTGCAATTATAACTGTCTGTATCCAATCCATTATCAATAAAGATTAAAATAACACCGGAGCAGTCAAGCCTTAGGCTTCCTTACTACCGCATAGACCATTGAGACAAAGCCAAACAGGCATATCAGTGGAGCGACCTTGATACGACGGGTACTGAATATGTCGGGTTCAAACGTCGTATCTGTAGAATTCGGTCCTACCATCAGCAGAAATCCGATGACGACGATGGCCATCCCAACAGCCAACAATATGAAGTTTATCTTGTCGAATGCGAAATCCTTTTTATCCATAAATCTCAGAATTAAACTTTATCAAATCTTGTATAACTCACCTGCCGACATACGCAGGAACTTATTAACGGAAATATAGGAACTGACCGTGGTAATGATAATGCCAAACAGCAGGACGGCCCCTGCCGTGATGGCCAGTTCCCGCCAGGTGATGATCGTCATCATATTGGGCTCATAATAATACAAGCCATACACACACCCTCCTAACACGCCAATGGCAATCAGTGCCGCCAGGATGCCCACCACGAGGCCATTCTTCATAAACGGGCGGCGGATAAAGCCCCATGAAGCCCCGACAAGTTTCATCGTATGGATCAGGAAACGGCGGGAATAGACACTCAGGCGAACCGTGTTGCTGATGAGCGAGAAGGAGATAAACGTCAGCAGACCAGCAATGACAAGCAACAGGATATTCACTTTCGTCAGGTTGCTGTTCACCCTGTCCATCAGATCCACCTGATAGGTCACGTCGGCCACCTTAGCGTTTTTCTTCAGTTCTGCCGAAATCCATTTCAGGGAATCACGGTTGGCATAGTCGGACTTCATCTGCAACTCAAGGGTCGCCGAAAAGGGATTGATACCCAGAAACTCCGACGGGTCAGAGCCCATGGCTTCTGACTGTTCCTTCAGGGCCTGCTCCCGACTGATGTAGTCAATATTTCTGGAGTAAGGCCTGTGGTAAAGGTCACGGCACAACAGTTTCGCCTCATTGGACGTCACCTCATCCTTCAGCATCACAGTGACCGTCAGATTCTCCTTCACCCACTGTGACAAGTTGTGCGAGGTAAGCACCGAGAATACGACTAATCCTAAAAGCACAAGGACCATCGACGTGCTGATGCACAATGTCACCAACTGCATACCCCGACGGTTGCCAGCATTCTTCCTGCGTCTTTTCATTATTATTAAAGTACGTACGTAAAACTG
Source organism: Prevotella sp. UBA4217 (assembly GCA_002379425.1). GTDB lineage: Bacteria > Bacteroidota > Bacteroidia > Bacteroidales > Bacteroidaceae > Prevotella. The sequence goes on along the minus strand of DFTH01000011.1, from coordinate 196,871 downwards.
AGCGGCAAAGTTACAACAATTTGGGCGAAATGCCAAACAATATATCTTTTTTTCTTAATTCTTAACGCTTTATTCCCAACTATTTCGTAACTTTGCAGCCTGTATGAGTACAATTATCTATCCCTCGCCCATCTTCGGCCCCGTACACAGCCGGCGACTGGGCCTCTCATTAGGCATCAACCTGCTGCCTGCTGACGGCAAGGTATGTTCCTTCGACTGTATCTACTGTGAATGCGGTTTCAACGAGGACCATCGCCCCACCCTGCCCCTGCCTACCCGCCAGGAGGTTGCCGCTAAGTTGGAGGCCAAACTGAAGGCCATGACGGAAGAAGGGCAACTGCCCGACGTGCTCACCTTTGCCGGCAACGGCGAGCCCACTTGCCATCCCCACTTCGCGGAGATCATCGACGACACCATTTGCCTGCGCGACCAGTATTGCCCGGAGGCCAAGGTCTCCGTACTCAGCAACTCCACGATGATTCATCGCCAGCAGGTGCATGATGCCCTGATGCGCGTGGACAACAATATCCTGAAACTCGACACGATTGATCCTGAATATATCAACAAGGTGGATCATCCCAACGGGACATACGATGTAGATACCATCATCGAACGGATGAAGGCTTTCCACGGACACCTCATCATCCAGACCATGTTCATGCAAGGGGAGTGTAATGGCGAATCCGTCGATAACACTGGAGAAAGATATGTTGCCCCCTGGCTGGAAGTGGTTAAGGACATCAAGCCCCAGCAGGTGATGATCTACACCATTGATCGCGAGACACCGGCTCCAGGACTGCTCAAAGCCACTCACGAACAACTCGATGCCATCCGCGACCGCGTCATCGCCCTCGGCATCCCCTGCACGGCTTCCTACTAAAAGACGAATTGTTTTATTAGTACGTATTGAGAATTTCGGCGTTTTTTATTCTTTTCCTTTGGCAATTGGGGTTTATGCCTACCTTTTCGCCTCTCGCGCAGGCGTAGTAGTTGTCTTATCCAGAAAATACGTGTCCCACGCGCACATGTCACACCGTGCCTGGCCCCGTGTGATACTACCCGTCGGCTATCGGCCAACTATAGGCCTCAATGTCAAATTGTCGCCCGAAAATTTGGCAGTTTCACAAGAAAGCATTATCTTTGCAGGCGATAAAACGATTGTAACATTTAAATCTTAATGATTATGAGCACAAAAGAAAGTAAAACGAAAGAAGGAGGAATGACAATGAAAGGCAAGTATCTGAACCCCAAGGCAGACTTGATATTCAAGATGGTTTTCGGCGAGCACCCCGACCTGGTGATGAGCCTGCTGAACGCCCTCTTGCCCCTACCGGCAGACGGACAGATAGAAAGCGTGGAATACCTGACGCCCGAGATGGTGCCCGAGAACCCGGCCAAGAAAGACAGTATCGTGGATGTGCGCTGCAAGGACCAGCAGGGACGACAGTTCATCGTTGAGATGCAACTCTACTGGAACGAGGAGTTCAAGCGCCGCGTACTGTTGAATGCATCGAAGGCTATCGTCAGACAGTTGAACGAAGGAGAGAACTATTCGCTCATCCAGCCTGTCTATTGCCTGAGCCTGGTAAACGACAAGGCATTTGACTACGAGACGGACGAGTTCTACCACGACTATGCCATCGTGGACGTGGAACATACCGACCGCCATATAGACGGGCTGCGCCTCGTGTTTGTAGAACTGCCGAAATTCAAACCGCAGAGCATCTCTGAGAAAAAGATGGCCGTGCTATGGCTGCGCTTCCTGACAGAGATAGCAGAGAGCACGGTCGAGGCACCCAAGGAACTGCTGGAGAACGAGGCGACACGCAAAGCCCTGAAACTGGTGGAGAAGTCGGCCATGACAGAAGGTCAGTTATATGCCTACGAGAAATTCTGGATGGCCGTGGTTGACGAGCGCATCCTCCGCGAGGCCGCCACGAAGAAAGGCTACAACGAAGGCATGCAGAAAGGTATCGAAGAAGGTATGCAGAAAGGTATCGAAGAAGGTATGCAGAAAGGCATCAAGGAAGGTATCAAGGAAGGTATCAAGGAAGGACTTTACCTCGTAGCCCGAAACATGAAACAGATGGAACTCCCCATTGCCAATATCGCAAAGGCGACAGGACTATCAGAAAAAGAAATTGCTGAATTATAAAACAGGAAATCCCGTCAGATGCGATGGGATTTTCTGTTTCGTCTGCCCCCAGACGCCTGGCATCGTCCCTCTGTCACACAGACAAGGCCTCCAAAACGGTGTGTTAACTCAACGTTTTTTCACCGTGTCAAGTCAAGCAAGATTGCCCTTGGCGAAACAGCCCCACCGCCTGATTCTGGGCAGTGGGGCTATAAAGTTGGGCTGCGGCTTGTCGCAAAGCAGCCAAACCATGATATGATATTGACTAAAAAGCGAGGACGGGGCGAACTTTGTGATATTCGGTATGGTTGTTCTTATGTTCGTCCGTCCACTTGAAACCGAAGTAACTACCAGTGCGATTAGCGGAGACACCCAGGTACCAGGCATGTCGACCATCGCTCTCGGAACTCGACCAGAAGTATAGGCTTCCGCTCTTCATGCTGTCGAAGTTGCCGGAGCCTGCCTTGCTAAGGGCGTTTTCCCACTTGTTGGCGGCAGGGTGGTCGTTGTCATAATAACTACCAGTGGTAAGATCGTTCTCGTTGAGTTCGCCAAGTCCAGACTGCATCTTCACCCACTGCTGGGCCGTGGGCAGGAACCAGCCTGTAGTGCCTGTAGTGGGGGCAGGAAGCGCTGTATAGTTCCAGGCAGAAGAGACGGCGGGGTAGCTCGCCGAAGGCTTCTTCGGATTCTCGATTATCTGCTTTGTGTTCGAATAGCCACTCACGTTCGTCGTGCGCTTCTCGTACTTCTGTTTTTTCATCATAATCTTGTTTGGTTTTAATGGGTAAAAAAAATGGTCTTGCAAAGCGAATCGTCATCCCAGCGGAAGATAGCCTTCGTGGGGACAAAAAGAGTCTGGCCTCCCTTGAACTTCGTCCAAGGAAAGCCGTATGGTCAGTCTGTCGCGCCGCCCGCCTGCGGGCACCGCTCCATTTAGATGCTTAGAAGAATGAGTGAGTGAGTGAGTGAGTGAGTGAGTGAGTGAGTGAGTGAGTGAGTGAGTGAGTGAGTGAGTGATAACGAATTATTTGGAACAGCCAAACAATCCGTGTTAAACATTGTTACCGCCTCTATCTTTCTCATCGCTCTCGGGTTTTGTCTTTGCGGATGTCGGCAGTTTAGTTTGCCAACACGCCGCAAAGATAAAAAATAATCCCCAAACTGCCAAACAATTTGGGGACTATCTTCAAAGAAAGCGATTGTTACATTTATCTTACTTGCACATAATGCCTCGCTTCGTATTCTCAAGGAATTGGATAATGTTCTGAATCTCGGGACTGTCGGGCACCTGATCCTTGATCTGATTGATCACATCAAACGTGCTCGTCTTTCCATGGAAGAGCAGGCGGTAGGCATTGGCTATGTGCTTCTGCACCTTTTCGTCGATACCAGCCTCACGCATCATCGTCGTATTGGGACCACCATACTCAATGGGCTTGCCACCGGCGACGACGAACGGAGGTACGTCGTGCGACAGGGTACAACCGGCCTGTACCATTGCCAGACGGCCCACACGGGTGTTAGCATTCTGAACGGCACTCGTTGAGAATATGGCACCATTGTGAATCTCACAGTCACCGGCAATTTTCACACCATAGCCGAACACACAGTAGTCACCGACAACGGTATCATGGCTGATATGAACACCTTCCATCAGGAAGTTGCTGTTGCCTATGACCGTACAGCCATCACGATGCGTGCCACGGTTAATGACCACGTTCTCACGAATCACATTGTTGTCGCCAATCTTCACATACGACTTCTCGCCACGGAAATTAAAGTCCTGCGGCAAGGCGGCAATGACACTGCCCTGATGGATCTTATTATTGTTGCCGATACGCGAGCCGTCACAGATAGAGACGAAGGGGAAGATGATGCAGTTATCACCGATCTCCACGTCGTCCTCAATATATACGAAAGGGAATATCTTACAGTTGTTGCCGATCTTCGCCTTTGGGGATATCTCGGCCTTTGGACTTATTTCACTTGCCATAACTATGAACTTTTAACTCTTAACTATGAACTACTTCGCTCCGCCACCAAGGGCCTGATAGAGATTGACAACAGCCTGCATCTTGTTAAACTGGTCGGTGACCTCTGCTATCTCTGCATTCAGCAGGTTGCTCTGGGCAGAGATGACTTCCAAATAGGTGGTGTTGCTCGACGACTCCATCAACTTCTTGGTGTCCTCTACATTCTGCTTGAGCACTTGAACACGCTTGCCGTCAAGTTCAGCCTTTTCAGCAGAAGAATTATAACTGACGAGTGCATTAGACACCTCGTTGCCAGCCTTCAGCACAGCGTTTTGCCATGTGTTATAGGCCTGTTCATACTGTGCTTTAGCCACCTTCAAACCTGCCACGATCTGCCCATGCTGGAAAATGGGCTGCACAAGGCTGGCTACGGCAGAGAGGAGCCATTTCCCCGGATTGATGATGGCACCGCCACCACTATTGGTAAAAGCGGCTGTACCTGTCACCGTGATATTCGGGTAGAAGCGACTGCGAGCCGTCTCCACATCATAGAAGCATTGTGCCAGCGCCATCTCTGAGGCATGCACGTCGGCACGATTGTTGAGCAGTTGAATGCCGATGCCTACGGAGAGGTCGGTGGGCAGGCTCTGCCCTGCAAACGTACCACGCTGGATGGTCTGTCCCTGCTGACCGAGAAGCAGGGAGAGAGAGTTCTCACACTCCCGAATCTGTCGGAGCAGATCAACCTTCTGGGCCTGGACACTATAATAGGCAGCCTCAGCACTCTGAACGGCCGTAGAGCGATAACCAATACGATTCTCATGCATGAACTGCATCTTCTCCCAAGTTTCCTTGGTAAGACGCTCCATATCCGTCACGATTTCCACCTGACGGTCAAGCATCAGCAGCGTGTAATACAGGTTAGCGATGCCTGAGATGATATTACACTTCACCACTGTCTGATAATCCTTGGTGGCAATAAGTTGCATCTGGGCAGACCGCTTCACACTGAGCAAGTTGCCGAAGAGATCGACATTCCAACTGGCACTGATGGGCAACTGGTAGGTCTGCGAGGCCTTAGCGCCATCGAACGAGGCGATGGTCCCCTGCGGACTGAACACCAGCGAGGGAAGGAAGGCCAGACGCGCTACCTTCAGCGCCTCGTTGACCATCTTCACATTGAGGGCAGCATTCAACAGGTCAGGATTATTGTCGAGCCCCTGCTGGATGAGCACCTGCAACTGCGGGTCAGTAAACACGCTGCGCCACGGCATATTGCCAAACGACGTGGTGTCCGTCACGGCCAGAGTGTCTGTCAGCGATACTGGATCACGCACGATACCTTCGGCCTTAACATCAGGCCGATCATATTTATTGTAAAGTCCGCAACTCGACAGCAGCAGGGCTGCGGACATGTATAACATCAGTTTCTTCATACTACTTCTCCAATTCATAATCAACGGGGGTCTTTCCATGTGCATACTGAGCCAACTCGGCAGCGACCTCAGGATTCTCCTCATCCTCAAACTTCATCGGGCGGAACTTCTCCTGAATAGACTGGAAGATGACAAACAAAGCCGGCACCACAAAAATCTGTATCAGGGTACCAACGAGCATACCACCCACGGCAGCAGCACCCAGTGTCTGGTTACCATTCTTACCCACACCAGAGGCAAACATCATGGGCAACAGGCCAATCACCATAGCCAGGGATGTCATCAGGATAGGACGCAGACGGGCTGCGGCACCCAGCACGGCTGACCATGAAATAGCCATACCCGTCTCGCGACGCTCCAGGGCGAACTGCACAATCAGGATGGCGTTCTTTGCCAGCAGACCGATCAGCATGATCAGCGAGATCTGCATGTAGATGTCGTTGGCATGGCCGAAGACTACCGTGAAGAGGAAAGCACCCGCCAAACCGAACGGTACAGACAGGACTACCGACAGCGGCAGAATGTACGACTCGTACTGTGCGGAAAGGATCAGATAGATGAATACGAAGCACAGCAGGAAGATAAGTGCCGTGGAATTGCTTGCTGCAGCCTCCGAACGCGTCAGACCAGAATAGTCGTAGGTGTAACCCGTAGGCAGCACCTGCTCTGCGACCTCCTGCACGGCCTTGATGGCCTCACCTGAAGAGTAGCCGCTTGCCACGGTAGCAGTCACGTTGATAGAGGTGAACAGGTTGAAGCGGTTGATGTTGGAAGGACCATAGACACGATTCAACGTGCAGAACTCCTTCACCGGAGCCATTCCTGCGCTTGTGCGTACATATATATTATTAAGAGATGCCTCCGTCATACGGGTCTCAGGCGATCCCTGCACCATCACACGGTAGAGTTTACCGTAGGCATTGAAGTTTGAGGCATAGAGTCCGCCATAGTAACCCTGCAGCGTGGTGAGCACTACTCTCGGCGATATGCCCGACTGTTTGCACTTAGCCACATCCACGGAGATCATATACTGCGGATAGTTCGGGTTGTACGAGGTCTGGGCCGTCTGGATCTCCGGACGCTTGTTAAGTTCGGCCAGATATTCCTTCACGATGTCGAAGAAACGGCTCAGGTCGCCACCCGTACGGTCCTGCATCACCAGCGAGATACCCGAGTTGGCAGAGAAGCCAGGAATCATAGGCGGTGCGAAGGCCAGGATCTGGGCATCCTTGATGTGGGCAGTCTTGATGAATATCTGAGCCTGCACACCTGTGGCATCATACGGATTGAGGAAGAAACGGTAGATGCCGTCACCTTGCCACAGTCCGCTGAGTTTCCACCAGAATCCTTTCTGACGGTCGGCGAAAGGCTTCAACTTGATGATGAACGTAGCCTGGTCGGAACCAGCACCGGCAATGAAGTTGTAACCCTGGATCTGCTCACGGCTCTGGATGGCAGGGTCGGCAGCCAAGATGGAATCAACCTCGTTGATGATCTGGGTAGTACGGGCCACAGAGGTAGCAGGCGGCATGGAGACGGTACAGAAGAGCGTACCCGTATCCTCATCAGGCACCAGTCCCGTCTTCGTGGTAAACATTGTCACGCCCAGCGCGACGATACCCACAATGGCGGCGATGATGATAGCCACCGGCTTGCGCACCAGTTTCTCCACGATACCTTTATATTTATTAGTGGTAGTGTTGAAGGCGGTATTGAAGGCTGCGTGGAAGCGGTCTATGCGCGACATCTTCTTATGGCCCTCACCATCGTGAGGCTTCAGGAAGATGGCACAGAGGGCAGGCGACAGTGTCAGGGCGTTCAGAGCCGAGATGAAGATAGCCACAGCCATCGTCACACCGAACTCACGGTAGAACGTACCCGTCACACCGCCCATAAACGACACGGGGATGAACACCGAGGCCATCACCAGCGTAATCGATATGATGGCGCCCGAGATCTCGTTCATGGCGTCGATAGAGGCCGTGAGCGTCGATTTATAGCCCTGGTCGAGTTTCGCATGAACGGCCTCGACCACCACGATGGCATCATCCACCACGATGGCGATAGCCAGCAGCAAGGCCGACAGCACGAGCAGGTTGATGGAGAATCCAAACACCTCAAGGAAGAAGAATGTACCAACGAGTGACACTGGCACTGCGATCAGCGGGATAAGCGTGGAGCGCCAGTCCTGAAGGAACACATAGATCACGATGAACACCAGGATCAGCGTGAATATCAGCGTGAACACCACCTCCTCGATAGAGGCATAGAGGAATTCAGTGACATCATAGTTGATCTTATACGTCATACCCGGCGGGAACAGTTTTGCCTGCTCCTCCAACTCAGCCTTCACCTGCTTGGCAATCTCATTGGCATTAGAACCAGCGATCTGCTGCACCATACCCAGCACTGACGGAAGGTTATTGTTCTTCATTGACACAGAGTACTGCTGACCGCCAAGTTCGATTTTTGCCACATCCTTCAGTTTCAGCGTCTGACCGTTACGGTCGCTGGAGATGATGATATTGCCAAACTCCTCGGCCGTCTTCAGTCGGCCCGTATAGCGCATGGCATACTCGTAGGCCACTTTCGACTCCTGTCCAAACGAACCGGGAGCGGCCTCGATGTTCTGCTCTGCCAGCACACCAGTGATGTCGCTCGGCATCAGGTTGTACTGCTTCATCACGTCAGGCTTCAGCCAGATACGCATCGCGTATGTCTTCAGACCTGGACTCTGCACGTCACCTACACCCTGGATACGCTTGATGGCCGGCACAATATTAATATTGTTGTAGTTTGTCAGGAACTCGTCGTCATAACGGCCGTCAGAAGTCAGAGTGAACATCAGCACCTGTGATGTCTGTCTCTTCATCACCGTCACACCGATCTGCGTCACCTCAGCAGGCAGAAGAGCCAGAGCCTGAGAGACACGGTTCTGCACGTTCACTGCACACATATCGGCATTCATACCCTGACGGAACAACACCTGTATCTGTGCCGAACCAGAAGAAGCCGTTGAGGATATATAGTCCATTCCCTCCACACCGTTGATACTCTCTTCGAGCGGGACGATGACAGAGTTCTTTACTGTCTCGGCATCGGCACCTGGATAACTAGTATAGACCACGACAGTAGGCGGTGCAATGTCCGGGTACTGCTCGATAGGCAGTGATGCCAGTCCGATAAATCCCAGCAGCACGATCGCGATGGAGATCACCGTCGAGAGCACTGGGCGTTTGATAAATGTTGTAAAAGTCATATTCAATACTAACTATTCATATCCGCTTTACACTATTCACTATTTCATCGCTCCCACGATATCGCCTGCACTCATGGCTTTGTTCTGCTCCTGAATCTTCTGCTGATACCTCTCAGGAGTGATAGGAACAATCTCCATACCGTCGGAGAGTTTGGTGATACCGTTGGTAACATACTTGTCACCGACCTTCAAACCTTCAGTCACAATATAGTTGTTGCCGTCGTTCTGAGGATCGACCTTGATCTCCGTATATTTCACCTTATTGTCTTTCTGAAGCGTATATACAAACTTCTTGTTCTGCACCTCAGAGACACACCCCTGCGGGATGATGATGGCAGAGGTGGTGCTTCGCGGAATGATAATAGCACCAGAGCCACCGCTCTTCAGAATCTTCTCAGAGTTGGGGAACAGGGCAATCATCTGCACACTGCCCGTGGCTGCATCGATAACACCGCTCATCTTGGTAACACGGCCTTCCTGGGCATAGACAGATCCGTCGGCCAACTGCAGTTTGACAGCGGGCATAGCCTCAAGAGCCGCATTCTGGCCACCGGCATTCTTTGACATCGCCAGGGCATCTTTCTCCGTCAATGAGAAATACACCTCCATTGAAGAGTTGTTGGAAACGGTCGTTAACACGTTTGCCGTATTCACCAAAGCACCAACCTTGAAGGGCAATGTGCCAACAACACCAGCGGCTGGACTCTTCACATAGCAGAAACTCAGCATCTCCTTGGCACTGGCCAGAGCAGCCTGGGCCTGGGCTAAACCTGCCTTGGCCTGCTCATACTGGTTGGTGGCAGACTGCAGTTCAAAGTCACCAATCACCTTATTCTCATACAGTTTCTGGGAATTCTCAAAATTCAGTTTAGCCGTATTACAAGAAGCCTGAGCCGTGTTCACAGATGCCTGAGCCTGACGCACCTGAGCCTGATAAGTGACATTGTCGATAACGAAAAGCACCTGACCAGCGCCCACCGTCTGACCTTCCTTCACATTTATCTGAGTGATAAAACCAGCCACCTTAGGACTGATCTGCACATCCTGTACGCCTTTGATCGTTGCAGGATAGGTAGATTGCATGTCTGCACTCGACGTACCCACGGTTACTACAGGATATTCATTGTCGCCAAAACTCGGACGACCCCCACCGCCACCACACGAGGCAAAAAGCAGCGTCGCAGCAGCAATCAACATAATCTTCTTCATTTTCATACTTATTTCCTAAATCTAATTCATTTACAAAATATAAAACCAGAAAGTGATTTTCCGATTTTGGGGGGACAAAGATACTAAAAATATACGTACAAGGAACACTTCAATGCTCCAATTTTAACAAAGTTTATTGGCAATTAGGCTTTTATAAACACGTTGTTCCAAAAGTCAACATGAGTCGCGAATTTTTCGTATATCACGCACTAGGCGACAACCCCATCTGACCAGCCTTCTCAATCAACAGTTTCATCAACGGTTCTCGCTCATTTTCAACGCGATTATCCAGCACGGCATCTTTCAGATACTGTTTCAGCATACCAACCTCACGGCTAGGTTTCAGGTGAAACATCTCCATTATCTCATTACCGTCAATAACGGGCTGAAGCAGGCGTTTATAATCCTTCTCCTGCAAATCCTCCAGTTTCTCACGCACCATCCGGAAGTTCTCCCGGAACATTTTCTTTCTTACTTCATTCTTCGATGTGATATCAGCCTCACAAAGAGTCATCAGGTCATCTATATCCTCCCCTGCATCGTTCAGCAAGCGGCGTACAGCACTATCGGTCACCTCCTCGTCGGCAATAGCGATGGGGCGCATGTGCAGATCAACAAGTTTCTGCACGTACTTCATCTTGGCATCCATCGGGAGCATCAGGCGCCTGAATATCTGGGGCACCATCTTCGCGCCCACCATATTATGGTTGTGGAAGGTCCAGCCGACAGCAGGGTCCCAGCGCTTAGACTTAGTCTTACCGATGTCATGAAGCAATGCCGCCCAACGCAGCCAAAGGTCATCCGACTTGGCCGCCACATTATCCAACACCTCCAGCGTGTGATAAAAATTATTCTTATGCGCCTTCCCGTTCTTCTGCTCCACGATGTCAAGGGCCGCAAGTTCCGGCAAAATGATATTCAACAAACCACAGCGATGCAAATCAACGAATCCCCGACTCGGCTGAGGCGAGAGGATGATCTTATTCAGTTCATCCTTGATACGCTCTCCACTGACAATCCTGATTCTGTCAGCCATACGCTCAAGCGCCTCAAAGGTCTCATCCTCAATCTTGAAACGCAGTTGGGTAGCAAACCTGACACACCGCATCATCCTTAAGGGATCGTCAGAGAAAGTAATCCCAGGTTCCAAAGGGGTGGCGATGATTCCGTCCTCCAAATCTGCCAGTCCATTGAAAGGATCGACGAGTTCACCAAAGCGATTTTTGTTCAGACGGATGGCCATGGCATTGATTGTGAAGTCGCGACGGTTCTGGTCATCCTCCAACGTACCATCCTCAACGACAGGTTTTCGTGAGTCGTGACTATAACTCTCTTTGCGTGCCCCAACGAACTCAACTTCATATTCCTGATTATTCTGGAAGAACCGGACCTGAGCCGTACCAAAGTTCCTGAAGACGGAGAGATGTGCTTTCTTACCTATCATACGTTTCAGTTCTTCTGCCACAGAGATCCCGCTCCCCACGACCACCACATCAATATCATTCGATGGACGCTCGAGGAATATGTCGCGAACATAGCCACCCACCACATAGCAAGCCACGCCAAGTCGGTCAGCAGCCTCACCTATCTGCCGGAACACTCCCTGGTCCAGGATCCCTGCCAGTTCTTCGTCGGAATACAGTTTCATGCCGAATAATCGCTTAGAGGGTGCAAAGGTACAAAAAAATCCTCACTATTCCACACTTTTCCTGTCTTTTTCTTTGCCAGTTCAAAAATAATACGTACCTTTGCAAACGTTACGGAACACCAAAATCCACAGAATCGGAAGTACTATTATAACAAGACAATGGCAAAAATGACAAAATCCTCATGGTTGGCAGTTGCCGTCTTTCTCTTGTTTGGCACCGTGTCAGCCAACGCCCAAGTGATGAAAGGCACCGACTTAGAGAAATACGCCAAGGAGAAGTACGGAGACAGATGGCTTGACGCTGCCAAGAATCTTTCCACAGGTCTGACGCTCGACAAGAATGAGTCGCTCACCTACCAACAAGTAATCGAAGCACCAGGCAAGACCAAAGGTCAACTCTATATTGCACTTAACTACTGGGCCACGGCTACCTTCAAAGACAGGCAGGCCATCACGCTCAATGACAAGGAGGCCGGTTGCATCATCATTTCATCCACCATCCCCAATATTGCGGAACACATTGGTACATTTAATAAGTATTCCGTCAGCATCACCCCTATAATCCGCATTGACATCAAGGATGCACGCATCCGAGTGACTTATACCGTACAGACATACGACGTACTTGCTGACATCAGCGGCGGATGGCTTAGTCCCACCGACAATGCCAAGAAGACCTATGGCGACTCTAAGCGCAAGATGGATGACAAGACCAATGCCAATCTCTACGACGAGCAGTGGGAAATCGCCAGGCACTATCCCTTCGTGGAAAAAGACCCACAGAAGCGTACCTGCTCCAAGGCCCTCGTTATGGCCCATGCCTATTCTAATGCCGTGCTCGACAAAATAGAAGAGGCCGTCAAGAACGGTCTTGTAGGTAACGACGAAGAAGACTGGTAACAATTTAAACACGATATTTAATGAGAAACTATCTATTTCTATCCATCGTCATCTCAATGATGAATATTCTTGGCGTTAATGCTGAGAATTACAAAAATATGGAGTCGTTCAAACTGGAGACACCCGAGATGAAGCCCGAATTAGTGGCATTGCCCACCAACCCCTTTGCAGAACAGTCGGTTAAGACAGATGCTGCCTACAATAAAACATATAGCCAGGGGATGGACTTCCGTTTCTTCAAGCAAGTGACCAATCCAGGCGTGAAGCCTTATAAATTCATAGATGATCTGACCTTCGTGGGCATTCCTCTTTTCGTGGCAGGCTGGGCTATTAAAGGCGACAAGGCCATGTTCCGCGTGAACAATAAGGACGGAAAGTCAAACACACAGTTGCTGACAGACTTCAAAACAGGCATTGATGACTATACGCAGTTCTTCGGACCTGTGATGACTGCAGGTCTTAAACTGGCAGGCGTTGAAGGTCGAAGCGACTGGCCACGCCTGTTAGCGAGTGCTGCTGTGTCATACGGTCTCATGGCCGGCCTCGTCAATGGTATTAAATACTCCGCCAAGGAAATGCGCCCCGACGGAAGTACAGCCAACTCGTGGCCTTCAGGCCATACAGCCACAGCCTTTGTTGGTGCTACGCTGCTGCATAAGGAATATGGCCTCACCCGCTCGCCATGGTATTCTGTGGCTGGCTATGGTGTTGCCACAGCCACAGGTGTCATGCGCGTATTGAACAACCGCCACTGGATCAGCGATATCATGTCGGGTGCCGGCATCGGTATCATGTCAGGAGAACTTGGCTATGCCCTCATAGACCTGCTTTTCAAGGAGAAAGGTCTGCTCCGTAATGACCTAGAGATGAATTTTGAGAATCCGTCATTCTTCAGCATATCCATGGGTGTAGGCCTTGGTGGAAAAGACATAGAGTTCAACAGAAATGACCTGCAATATGCAGAGTATTATGATGCTGATTTTCACAGTATCGTGGAAGAAGCCCCCATTGAGTTCCGTGCAGCGACAGTTGTTGATGCTGAGGGTGCGTATTTCCTCAACAAATATATTGGCATTGGAGGTCGTCTCCGCGTCAGAGCAATGTCTGCCAAGTCGTTCGGTAACTTCTCGAACATCGCTGGTTTAGAAGGTTATTCTGCATGGGCTGGCTTTGGCGACATCTATGAGGCAACGGACCCACAGTTTGATTATGAGAATTATTACAACACGCTGGGATTCGACACAGCAGACTCGCCTGTATCTGAGATTGGCGGTATTGTCAAGAGCGACCACATGACAGAGTTTGTTGCCAGCCTTGGTCTTTATGTGAACATCCCGCTGAGCAAGCATTTCGCTTTAGGCACCAAGGCGCTCGTTGGACGTTCCTTTACTCAGGAACTTGACATTGACGGCTATGCCAGGGGCAACCAGAAGGACATAGACTACGAGATGACTATCAAGAACGGCCAGTTCACGAATGCTACTGTTGCTTATCCGAAGAGCACTGGTGAAACCTATTACGACGAATGGGACTATCTGACTCTGGGTTCTGATGCCGCCACCTCATGGGGGACAGGTATCTCACTGACCTACAAGTATAAGTCAAACTTCTCCTGGAAGGTGTTTATGGACTATGACTACAGCGAGAAGACATTCACATTGAAGTATAATCCATACCACTTCCTGAAGTACGGCATGACCGAAAATGCCTATATGCTGACCGGCTTCTCAGATATTGCCTACCAATTGGAGCCGGTGGAATATAAGAAAAAGAAGAATATGAACAACTTTACCCTTGGTCTTTCATTCCTTGTAAACCTCTAATAGCGAAATGAGAAGGCTGATCATCTGTCTGACGAGCGTCTTGCTGTTATCCTGCCACAGTGACAACACCAAGGAAAAGGCGAACCTGTTATTAGAAGAGGCCAGAGCATCTTTTAGACAAGGAGACATAGAGGCTGCAAGAGCGACTATAGACTCACTTCGCAAGACCTATCCAAATGTCGTAGAAGCCAGGAAAGGCGCTTTGGCACTTCACCAGGAGATAGAACTGAAGGCTGCACAAGACGATCTGCAACAGACGGACAGTCTGCTGCAGATCGTCAACAAAGAACTGGATGCGCTGCAGAAGCAGGTCGATGCTGACAAGAAGGCGCTGAAGGCCACCCCCGACGAACTGACGCTGCTCACACAAACGAGGATGCGCCGCGACTCCATCCGTACACAGTTCGAAACCCTGGGGGCTAAAATCCTTTACATCAGGAAGAAGCAGAAAGAAACGTTAATAAATGTAGAGTGAAGGAAACTTTTCACGCTTCACTTTTCACTTTTCACATCTTTTTTGTAATTTTGCACCCGTAATCGACATAAAGTCGCTTGCAACAGGCAATATTATGACCAGTTTAGAGAAGACAAACACCCAGTTCGAGAAGGCCATGGCAGAGTGCCGTGCCCTTTTCGAAAAGAAACTGCATGATTATAAAGCCTCATGGCGTATCCTGCGCCCCACGGCACTTACCGACCAACTCTTTATCAAGGCCAAGCGCATCCGCTCTTTGGAAATCAAAAAGGAGTCTAAGGTGGGAGAAGGCATCAGACCAGAATTTGTGGCACTGATCAACTACGGCATCGTGGGACTGATTCAACTCGACAAGGGGTTTGCAGATGTGGTCGATATTACCAACGACGAAGCGATGGCGCTATATGACCAGTATGCCCATGAGGCTCTTGAACTGATGAAGCGCAAAAACCACGATTACGATGAAGCATGGCGCTCAATGAGGATTAGTTCCTATACGGACTTCATCCTCACTAAGATTGAGCGCATTAAGGAGATAGAAGACCTCGAGGGGGCAACGCTCGTCTCTGAGGGTATTGGTGCCAACTATATGGACATCATCAACTATGCGGTCTTTGGAGTAATTAAATTATCGGAGTGAGGAAAGCAGTTGTCAATGTCTGCCGCCTTGTGCTCGCAGTGACGTTCATCTTCTCTGGGTTCGTCAAAGCCGTGGATCCACTGGGCACTCAATACAAGATCCATGACTATCTGGCAGCAGCAGGACTGGCAAGTTACGTACCAGACCTCATGACTCTATCGGCATCCGTCTTGCTGTCGGCTGTGGAGTTTATCCTTGGTATCTGCCTGCTCTTCGCTATCAGGCGAAGACTTGTGTCAAAGATCATACTGGTGCTTCTAACGGTAATGACACTGCTGACACTGTGGCTGGCTCTGGCTGACCCCATCAGTGATTGCGGCTGCTTTGGCGATGCTATCGTGCTTACCAACTGGCAGACTTTCTGGAAGAACGTGATCCTGCTGGTAGCGGCTATCACAGTATGGAGATCCCCTCTGGAGATGCCACGACTCATCAGCGAGTCCAACCAGTGGATTGTCATGAACTACTCTGGCGTGTTCATCCTACTGATCATCGCAGGCCGCAGTCTCTACACCCTACCCCAGTTTGACTTCCGTCCCTATCACGTGGGTACTGATCTCAGGACAGGCTGGCAGAAGATGATAGAAGGTGAGGATTCACCCTATGCAGAATTCTTTTTAGAGCGCATCGACGAGGGAGAGGATATTACAGAACAGGTGCTTAACGACGAAGGCTACACCTTCCTCCTGGTATCACCCCATCTGGAACAGGCTGACGACTCACAGTTGGACGGATTAAACAGAATGTACGAGTATAGTATTGACAACGGATACCCATTCTATTGTCTGACAGCCAGTACAGAAAAGGGCATCAGCCTCTGGCGAAATATCACTGGGGCGGAATACCCTTTCTGCCAGACAGATGAGACGACGCTGAAGACCATCATCCGCTCCAATCCGGGATTGTTGCTACTGAAGGATGGTAAGATCATTCGCAAGTGGAGCCACAACAACCTGCCGGAAGAAGAGCAGTTGGCCCAAAAACTGGAAAACTCCGAACTGGGGCAGTTACCTACGGAAACCGTAGCAAGTAAGATCCTGTGGATACTCACATGGTTTGTTTTGCCCCTGGTGCTGCTGACAATTGCAGACCGCCTCTGGACATGGACGAAATGGATTAGAAAGAAAAAGAATAACCCTTTAAATAACAAAAGACAAATAATTATGAGAAAGAAAATTGTAGCAGGAAACTGGAAGATGAACATGAATCTCCAGGACGGTATCGCTCTTGCAAAGGAGTTGAACGAGACATTGAAGGCTGACAAGCCAAACTGTGGTGTAGTAATCTGCACACCATTTATCCATCTGGCATCTATCGCACAGTTCCTCGACCAAAACATCATTGGCCTGGGTGCAGAGAATTGTGCCGATAAAGAGAAGGGCGCCTTCACTGGCGAGGTATCGGCAGAGATGGTAAAGAGCACTGGTGCACAGTATGTCATCCTGGGTCACTCAGAGCGCCGTGAATATTACAAGGAGACTCCCGAGATTCTGAAGGAGAAGGTGCTGCTCGCACAGAAGAACGACCTGAAAGTGATCTTCTGTATTGGTGAGAGCCTTGAGGAGCGTGAGGCTGGCAAGCAGAACGAAGTGGTGAAGGCAGAACTCGAGGGGTCTGTATTCAACCTCTCTGAAGAGGACTTCCGTAAGATCGTCATCGCATACGAGCCAATCTGGGCCATCGGTACAGGTAAGACTGCTACTGCTGAACAGGCAGAGGAGATTCACGCCTATATCCGTAGCATCATCGCTGAGAAGTACGGTCAGGCTGTAGCCGACGACACTACCATCCTGTATGGCGGCAGTTGCAAGGCCAGCAATGCCCCCGAACTCTTCGCAAAGCCCGACATCGACGGTGGCCTCATCGGCGGTGCCTCACTGAAGTGTGCCGACTTCAAGGGTATCATCGACGCTTGGAAGAAGTGAAACGGCTATTTATCATATTAACCCTGTGTGCTGGCTGTCTCATCACAGCCAGCGCGCAGTCTTCCTTCACACAACGGCTGCAACAGAACAACCAGGGTGAAGGAAAGGTTACTCTGACTCAGAGTAAGGAAATCGACGACCTTGTCAACGGTACAGCCACCACATCCTCTACGCCATCTCAGACGACACACCGGCAAGAGAAGGAGACTGGCAGCGACCAGGCCTCCATGTCCACGCAGGAAAAACCGAATAGGATAGTCGCAGAGAGACGTGATTCCACAAACATCAGCGACATACCCGACGATAGTCCTAAGAAGGTGATGAAGGGTTACAAGGTGAATGGCTACCGCGTTCAGGTGTTTGCCGGAGGGAACTCACGCAGGGACAGGATCAAGGCTGAGAGGACTGGCGATGAGATTAAGTCGCTCCTCCCCGGAGAACCCGTCTATGTGCACTTCTATTCTCCACGATGGATCTGCCGCGTAGGCAACTATCGCACTTACGAAGAAGCGCACGAGGTCCTCAGCCGCGTCAAGAGCCTCGGTTATCAGTCTGCTATTATCGTCAAAGGGAAAATCACGGTACAATACCCATGAATCAGGACATAGACATACAGACTCATGACAACCACGCCTTCCGCGATGGGCTTGACGAGTTGGCTTTTCATTACAAGGAAGTACTCCGACTACTTGGCGAGGATACTGAGCGCGAAGGACTGCTAAAGACTCCAATGCGCGTCGCCAAGGCCATGCAGGTTCTCACCCGAGGTTACCAGATGGACGCCCATAAGGTACTTACCGACGCTTTGTTCAAGGAGGACTATTCGCAGATGGTCATCGTCAAGGATATCGATTTCTTTTCTCTCTGCGAACACCACATGCTACCATTTTATGGCAAGGCACATGTGGCCTATATCCCCAACGGGTATATCACAGGTTTGTCAAAGATTGCCCGTGTGGTCGATATCTATGCTCATCGTCTGCAGGTTCAGGAACGCATGACCCAGCAGATCAAAGACTGTATCCAGGACACCCTGAAGCCCCTTGGCGTCATGGTCGTTATCGAAGCCAAGCACATGTGTATGCAGATGCGGGGCATTGAGAAGCAGAACAGCATTACGACCACCAGCGACTTCAGCGGTGCATTCAACCAAGCCAAGACCAGGCAGGAATTCATGAACTTAATCCACAATAACCAAATTTAACCAAGATGACTCAGACAAATAGCAGAATCAATTACAATAGAGGTGACGAGACGATGACACAGGCATTCTACCATAGTTGCCTGGGAAAAATGCTCATATTCGCAGCCTTCATCGTCGTTATTCTGATTATCGCTTATTTCACGGCTCCCACAGAGAAGGAGATGAGAGACGAGATCAACGACGACATCATGCAGTGCATGGAGATGAACGACAGTATCCGTGGCGATCAGATAGACGACTTCGTGCATAACATCGGATTCATCTTCACCACAGCCGACACCACAAAGGTAGGACAGGAATGGCGCGAGATCTTCGACAAATACAACCGTCTGGAGATTTATCGCCATGCATTCTTCACCACGGCCTATGTCTATAACAATATCCTCACTGAAGGATCACGCGTTGGCATTGGCGCCTTTGGCATTGTCATTCCCACCATGAATTTCAATGATTTCCTGTTGCGTGTTGGTCCGATGCATAAAGGATACGATCAGAAACTCATCAAGACCATTGTCGTTCCAGACAACGATCTTGGTAGCAATCCCAACATCCAGGAATTCCATTACAAGCGGAATCCCGACGATTAATGCTTCGCCTTTAAGAAGGCATTCACTTGATCTGCTATCTGGCGCATTCCTTTTACGGAAGGATGACCAGATAGTTTGTGTATGCCCGTCAGTTCAATGACTGGCACCCCAAAATGCGCACAGATAGTCTTCACAGACTCATCAATCTCATCGCGGAGGTCATCATTAAGGATAAAGTAAATCTCTGTATTGACATAGCGGTCTGTCATCCACTGCAACATACGGGCAAGGGCAGGACGGAACTGATAGAGGTCTCCCCAAGTGATATCCTCATACTTATAATCACCTACTGGTGAGCCCGCCCAACTGTCGTTGGTAGCCCCAAATACAAAGATAACGTCAGGCTGTCCAAGATTATCCATGCGCGTATTGAAGGATCGTGCGCTATAGTCGTTGCCATCATACCCAGTATAACTGATGGTAGCCCCACTGTAGGAATTATTGACACAGAGCCGCCAGCCATTTTCCCTGATGACCTGATGCCACCACGTCTGGCGCACACTCTCCACATCGGTCTTCGCATCAGGATTCTGAGCATAATACCAGAGTTCATTAGTAGCAGGTGTCACGAAGTTCTCGTAAGTGGAGTACGAGTCGCCCAGGATAGACACCGACTTCGTCTGGGCTGAAACAGCGCTGGCAATGGCAATCGCCAGCATCAATAGCATTCCTTTCTTCATCGTATAGGTTTTTAATGTGATGCTCATAAAGAAAGAAGACAGCCCTCATGGCTGTCTTCTCTGTAGCGGGAGCCGGGATTGAACCGGCGACCTCATGATTATGAATCATGCGCTCTAACCAGCTGAGCTATCCCGCCATCTGCTGTTAAGCGGGTGCAAAGGTACTACTTTTTCTGAAACTACCAAAATTTTTCCGCAAAATATTTTGTATTTCGGATAAAAATAGTAATTTTGTGGCGTAGAACAATTCTATACCAATAACATTATATACCCGAAACGTATGGGAAAGCAACGTATTGTCATTGAATATCCCCTTGCGACCAAGTCGCCAAATATCATTTGGGATCAAATCAGCAGTGCCCATGGACTGGAGCGGTGGCTGGCAGACCATGTCACGGAGGAAGACGGCATCTTCACATTCACTTGGGGAGAACCCTGGACAGAACAGGACATCCGCCAGGCACAGTTGATAGAATATGTAAAATACGACCATATCACACTGAAATGGGACTATGAGGACGAGAACGACGAATCTTACTGGGAGATGCGCATTACAAAGAGTGAACTGACTAACCTCCTGACCCTTCTCATCACAGACTTTGCCGAGGATAACGATGCCGACGGTCTCAGAATCCTATGGGAGAGCAATCTTGACAGGCTACATCGGGCCAGCGGACTTTGAAGAACAAAGAGTTAAGAATTAAAAATTAAGAGTTAAGAGTTGAGAAAAAGAACCGTCCGACGTAATTTTCTTAATTCTTAATTCTTAATTCTTAATTAAAAAGCGTACCTTTGCACGCTGATTATGTTCCGGATTAAGAAATTAGATATCTTTATCACCAAGCAGTTCGGCGTACTGTTCATAGGAGCGCTGTTCATCTGCCAGTTTGTGCTGATGATGCAGTTCCTGTGGCGCTATGTCGATGAACTGATTGGTAAGGGACTATCCCTGGATGTCATGGCCCAGTTCTTTTGGTACATGGGACTAATGCTATTGCCCCAGGCACTGCCGCTGGCCATCCTACTTAGTTCGCTGATTGTGTTTGGCAACCTCGGTGAGAGTTCGGAACTGACAGCCATCAAGGCCGCGGGCATCTCACTGATGCAGGCTTTTCGACCACTGATTGTCATCGTATTAATCATTACTGGCACCTCCTATTATTTCCAGGATAGCATCGGACCGTGGGCGAACCTCCACCTCCAGCAGTTACTTATTTCCATGAAACAGAAGAGCCCTGAACTGGAGATCCCAGAAGGAATCTTCTATGACGGCATTCCCGGTTCAAACATCTACGTCCAGAAAAAAGACCTGAACACGGGTATGCTCTATGGTATCATGATCTACCGTCAGACAGGCAGTTATGAAGACCAGGCCATCATCCTGGCCGACTCTGGCATGATGCAATCGACAGAGGAGAAGAAACATCTGGTGCTGAACCTCTACAGTGGAGAGTGGTTTGAGAACATGCGAGCCTCCGACATCGCCAACAGTGCCAATATCCCCTACCGACGGGAGACTTTCTCCAGCAAACGCATCGTTCTCAACTTCGACGGAGGACTGAACATGGTCGATATGAACGACGTGGCAGGCGACGCCCGAGCCAAGAGCCTCAGTCAGATCCTGCACGACATCGATTCTATCAAGGAGTACAACGACAGTATTGGGACGGCCTATTATGCAGATGCAAAGCGCTTTGTACTAAGAACCAGCACCTTGAACAAGGACGACTCCGTCAAGGCCGTCAATGCGGTAGCCTCCGACACTACGCCTTTCGACTCTGTTTTTGAACGTCTGAAGCCTGGCGACCAGCAAGTGGCAGTGAAAGGGGCTCTTTCAAGCGTACAGGGTGTTATCACTGACATGGAAATGAAAATGGAATATGTGAAGTACCTGCACCGTAACTACCGCCGACACAAGATTGAAGCCATCGGGAAGTTCACACTGGCCTTCTCATGTCTCATCTTCTTCTTCATCGGAGCCCCCTTGGGGGCGATTATCCGCAAAGGAGGACTGGGTGTGCCGGTAATCGTATCCGTCCTGGTGTTCATCGTCTATTTCATCTTCGACAACTCAGGTTTCAAGATGGCACGCGACGGACAATGGAATATCTGGTTTGGAAAACTTATCTCCACAATCGTACTCGCTCCCATTGCCACCTTCTTCACCTACAAGGCGAATAAAGACTCGACGGTCTTCAACCTCGACCTTTACAAGAATCTGGCTATGCGTGCCCTTGGTCTAAGGGAAAAGCGGCATATCTTCCGCAAGGAAGTCATCATCGAGGATCCGCAGTATGAAATAGATGTCGATATACTGCTCAATGTGAACCAGGAGATTGAGACATACAGCGAACAGCATAAACTGTACCTGTGGCCCAACCCCATCAAGGTATTCTTCCAACCGGGTGACGACCAGGAGATAGAGCATATCAATAGTGCCCTGGAGACGGCTATAGAGGACCTGAGTTATACCCGGGACAAACTGATACTCTCGGAAATCAACAACTATCCGATTGTTGCCGTAAGGGCCCACACCCGTCCGTTCCGCAAGAAATGGATGAATGCGGTAACTGGCCTTTTCCTACCAGCAGGTATCTTCTTCTACTTCAGAATGATACGTTTCCGCCTGCGTCTTTACAAAGACCTGCGTACCATACGGCAAACCAGCGACCGTATCATACCACGTGCACTGGAGATTTCCACAGAGCAGAAGAGCATTACAGAACTACTATAATATAAATAAGGTGTAAAGACATGAACAATATCAAACTAAATACTATAGAAGAAGCCGTTGAAGACTTCAAGGCAGGGCAGTTCGTCATCGTGGTTGACGATGAGGACCGAGAGAACGAAGGTGACCTCATCATGGCCGCAGAAATGATTACTCCAGAGAAAGTGAACTTCATGCTGAAGCACGCGCGTGGCGTGCTCTGCGCCCCCATAACCATCGAGCGCTGTAAGGAACTCGACCTGCCACACCAGGTACAGGATAATACCAGCGTGCTGGGTACGCCCTTCACCGTGACCGTCGATAAACTTGAAGGATGTACGACAGGTGTCTCCGCCCATGACCGGGCAGAGACCATCAAGGCACTGGCCGATCCGTCGTCCACACCCGAGACCTTTGGCCGCCCCGGGCACGTAAATCCCCTCTATGCCCAAGAGAACGGCGTGCTCCGACGTAGCGGCCATACAGAAGCAGCCATCGACCTGTGCAGACTGGCAGGCCTCTATCCAGCCGGTGCGCTGATGGAGATCATGAACGAAGATGGCAGCATGGCACGCCTGCCGCAACTGGTAGAACTGGCCAAAGAGTGGAACATGAAGATCATCAGCATCAAGGATATGATTGCCTACCGCCTGAAGAAAGAGTCACTGATAGAGGTAGGCGAAGAGGTCGATATGCCAACGGACTATGGGCACTTCCGCCTGATTCCCTTCCGCCAGAAGAGCAACGGTCTGGAGCACATTGCCCTCATCAAAGGCGAATGGAAGGAAGACGAGCCCATTCTGGTACGCGTCCACTCCAGTTGCATGACGGGCGATATCCTCGGCTCCAAGCGCTGCGACTGTGGCGAACAGTTGCACAAGGCCATGTCGGCCATCGAAAAGGAAGGTAAGGGCGTGGTGATCTACATGCAGCAAGAGGGTCGGGGCATCGGTCTGATGAATAAGATTGCCGCCTATAAGTTGCAGGAAGAGGGTCTGGACACCGTCGATGCCAACGTGCACCTCGGATTCAAGCCCGACGAGCGGGATTATGGTTGCGGTGCACAGATGCTGAGACATCTCGGCGTCCATAAGATGCGCCTACTGACCAACAACCCCGTGAAGCGCGTCGGACTGGAGGCCTACGGACTGGAGATTACCGAGAACGTCCCCATCGAAGTAACTCCCAATCCCTACAACCTGCGCTATCTGGAAACGAAAAAGAATAGGATGGGACATATCCTCCATCTGAAATAAAGGAGGCAGAATGTCACAAATTGCGCCTCTTTCATTAAAAAATGGCGCAATTCTTTCATTTTCACAGATAAAATGCGTAATTTTGCACAAAATTTCCGAAATCATGGCACAATTATCTAATCGTCTCCAGCGACTGGCACCATCAGCAACGCTGGCAATGTCACAGAAAAGTTCTGAGATGAAGGCTCAGGGTATCGATGTTATCAATATGAGTGTGGGCGAACCCGATTTCAACACCCCCGACCATATTAAGCAAGAGGCCAAGTTAGCCATCGACGAGAACTACTCCAAATACTCGCCCGTTCCAGGCTATCCCGACTTGCGTCAGGCCATCGCCCGCAAGTTGGAGCGTGAGAACCACCTGCACTATACCCCCGCAGAAATCTTGGTATCCAACGGTGCCAAGCAAAGCGTGTGCAATACCATCATGGCTCTGGTGAACGACGGCGAGGAGGTGATTATTCCCGCCCCCTATTGGGTCAGTTATCCCCAGATGGTACTCCTGGCTGGTGGTAATCCCGTATTCGTAGAGGCAGGCTTCGAGCAGAATTTCAAGATGACAGCCGAGCAACTTGAGGCCGCCATCACCCCGAAGACCCGTATGATTATACTCTGTTCGCCCAGCAACCCGACGGGTAGCGTATATAACAAGGAAGAACTCCAGTCACTGGCCGAGGTCATCCTCCGCCATGAGGACCTGTTCGTGCTCGCCGACGAGATCTATGAGCACATCAACTATATCGGCAAGCATGAGTCAATAGCCCAGTTCCCCGGTATGAAGGAGCGCGCCATCATCGTCAATGGTGTGTCGAAGGCATACGCCATGACAGGCTGGCGCATAGGCTATATCGCCGCCCCCGAGTGGATCGTCAAGGGATGCAACAAACTGCAGGGGCAATATACCAGCGGTCCATGCTCTGTCAGCCAAAAAGCCGCCGAGTACGCCTATACAGCCAGTCAGCAATGCGTGGAGGAAATGCGCCAGGCCTTTGAGCGCCGTCGCGACCTTATCGTCAAACTGGCAAAGGGCATCCCGGGCCTGGAGGTGAATGTACCCGAAGGTGCCTTCTATCTGTTCCCCAAGTGCAGCAGTTTCTTTGGCAAGAGCGACGGTGAGACGACTATCAAGAACTCAACGGATTTCGCGATGTACCTTTTGGAGAAAGGTCACGTGGCGACAGTAGGTGGTGACGCATTTGGCGACCCAGAGTGTTTCCGTATGAGTTACGCGACAAGCGACGAAAACATCATCGAAGCCATGAAGCGTATTAAAGAGACAGTAGCGAAATTGAAATAAATCAATAAATTCTGCGTTAAAAGTTCTTAATCGTGCTTGTATGACGCCTGAATTTGTTATCTTTGCGAGGTGATTTAAAGAATAGACTATTTACAAACTCAAATTTTTAATAACTAAAAAATTAAAATTATTACATTATGGCAACAACAACAAAGGCTGCAGCCCCAGCCAAGAAATCGGGCTTCCAGGGTGTTAAAGCAGCATGGATTATTCTCGTTATCTGCTGTGTAGCAGGTTACAGTGTTTGGTATTTCATTATGGGTAACCCCGACAACTTCGTTGGTGGCGACCGTAGCGGTCATCCAGCAAACCTGCTTGGTACAGTGTATAAGGGAGGTTTCGTGGTAGGTCTGATCCTCACCCTTCTCTTCACCGTCATCTGCCTCGGCATCGAGCGTTTCTTCGCTATCCGTACCGCTTCTGGTAAGATGAATCTGGCCAAGTTCACTGCTGATGTCAAGGAAGCCATCAAGGCTCAGGACTTCGCTAAGGCCAAGGATCTGTGCAACAAGATGCAGGGTTCTGTAGGTAACGTCGTTCTGTCTTCCATCAACATGTACCAGACCGTTGAGACTGACACAACTCTGAAGAAGGCCGCCAAGATTGCAAAGATCCAGCAGGCTCACGAAGAGGCTACTCAGTTGGAGATGCCTACCCTTCAGATGAACATGGCCATGATCGCAACTATCGTATCTCTGGGTACCCTGACCGCTCTGTTCGGTACTGTGCTCGGTATGATCGGTTCGTTCCAGGCTCTGTCTGCAGGTGGTGGTGCTGACTCTATGGCCCTGTCTGCCGGTATTTCTGAGGCCCTTGTGAACACGGCATCAGGTATCTTGACCTCTTGGGTTGCTACCGTTGTTTACAACTTCTTCTCAAACAAGATCGACAAGTTGACCTACGCATGTGATGAGATCGGTTTCACAATCGCTGCAACATACGATTCAAACCACAACGAGGCTTAATTTCTAACCATTTAAAACTTTAAATACGGTTTTAGTATGGCTAAAATTAAGATACAGAAAAAAGACATCTGGATTGACATGACGCCTATGTCAGACGTGATGACGCTGCTTCTGTGTTTCTTCATGTTGACCTCAACATTCTTGACACCAGAACCAGTACAAGTCACCGCGCCTAACTCAGTGTCAGAGTTGAAGATTCCGGAGCAGGACGTGCTGAACGTGCTGGTTACGCCAGAGGGGCGCGTCTTCTGCGGTACGGAGAACAAGAACAACATGCAGGCCATGCTGGATGCCATGACCGACAAGTTCGGTGTCCAGTTGAATCCGACACAGGTAAAGCACTTCCGCGAAGATGCTATGGTCGGTGCCCCCATGGGTCAACTCGCCAACTATCTCAGTCTCGACCCAGAGAAGATGACTGAGGCAATCCAGAAACTCGGTCTTCCTCTTGATAGTATCAAGGGGGGCAAGAGCGAATTCCAGGAATGGGTTTCTACAGCCCGTGAAGTGAACCCTGACATCAAGATCGCCATCAAGTGCGACTCTAAGACTCCTTATTCAGCAATCAAGAAGTTGATGTCGGAACTACAGGATATGAGTGAGAACCGTTTCCAACTCATTACGAATCTCGATGTTAAACGTTTAAGCGACTAGTAGTATTATGGCAAAGAAAAATCTATCCAAGCAAAAGAAGATGGATACCCGCGTGAACTTCACGCCGATGGTTGACATGATGATGCTTCTGATTACCTTCTTCATGCTGTGTACTACACTGGCCAAACCGCAGGCTATGCAGTTGACCATGCCGTCGAACGACGACACATCACAGTTGAATGATGAGCAGAAGCAGGTGACAAAGGCTTCTCATACTATCACGCTTTACCTTGGCTCTAACGACAAGGTATGGTACATTGCCGGTCTGCCCAACTACGACGATCCTTCGTGCGTAAAGCCGACGACCTACGGCAAGGACGGTATTGAGAAGGTGCTCAATGAGCATACCACAGAGGAAGGCATCAACCCGATAGCCAAGATCAAGATGGCCAAGAAGGAACTGGATGCCAAGAAGGCTGAGTACAACTCAAAGATGACTGACGAGCAGTATCAGGAAGCCCTCAAGAAACTGAAGAAGGGTGAACTCCCCAACGGCGAGAAGGTTCCCACGATGACCGTCATCATCCGCCCGCTGAACACAGCCACCTACGAAAATATGGTAGCCGCTCTTGACGAGATGTTGATCAGCAATATTGATAAGTACGTCATTGACAACGTCGATAAGATGAGCCAAGAAGACAAGGACCTCATCGCAAAGGCTGGTGTCAAGTGATTAATCCCTAAAACGTAAGAAGCTATGTCAAAAATTGATCTTATAGACAACAGCTGGGTTGACCTCGTATTCGATGGTAAAAACCAGTCATACGGAGCTTATCAATTGCGCAAGAACACCGGTGTTCGTAACGTCAAGGCGTTGATCGTCATGTTCGTTGCCTTCGCCCTTATCGCCGCTATCGTCTATGCAAAGGTTTCTATTGAGAACTACATTGCATCCCAAAATGCAGCCATTGAGGCAGATGTGGAACTCGCCAGCCTGGCAGAGAAGAAGGAGGCAAAGGTTGAGAAGAAAGACGAGCCCGAGGTTGAGAAGATTGAGATTGAGCGCGTTAAGAGTTCTGTAGCCTTCACCGTACCTGAAATCAAGAAGGATAATGAAGTGAAGGAAGAACAGGAGATGAAGTCTCAGGAAGAACTCCAGCAGACCAACACCGCTATCGGTGCCTTCAATGTGGAAGGTAACGACGAGACAGGTGGTGAGGTGCTGAAGGCTAAGGAAGTGATTGCAGAACCCGAGCCCCCGAAGGTGGAGGAATCCAAGGTCTTCGACGTGGTAGAGGAGATGCCTCAGTTCCCCGGCGGTCCATCAGCCCTGTTCGAGTATCTGTCGAAGAATATCAAGTATCCGGTAGTCGCCGAGGAGAACGGTGTACAGGGTCGTGTCATTGTGACCTTCGTCGTAGAGCGTGATGGTTCTATCACCGACGTCAAGGTTGTGAAGAGCGTTGACCCGTCACTCGACAAGGAGGCAACACGCGTGGTGAAGTCCATGCCTCACTGGATTCCTGGTAAGCAGAACGGTAGTGCAGTACGTGTGAAATACACCGTGCCTGTGACCTTCAAGCTGCAGTAATCGCTAACAGATTGAAATGAGCACATTCAACAAACTCGTTGGATTAACACTGATATTAGGCTTGCTCCACGCATGTGGGAGCAAGCCTAATCCTGAAAAGGAGGAGGCCTATCAGAAAGCCGCCAGTTTCTTTGCGGCCGATGAGAGTTTCTACCCCATCCTTGACGAAGAACTATATTACTTTACCACGCAGACACTCGACTCCATCACCCCGCTCTACATCAATGAGCAGGATGCCATCAAGAAACTGATGAAACTCGAGACGTGGCTGGCCTTCAGCACCCGTAACCTCACGGAGAAGGAGCGCCAGAACCTGATAGACCGCAAGTACAAGCCAAGAGCGATACCCATCGCGTACGACGGTCTGGCTATCATCGTCAATAATGCCAATCCCGACTCGTGCATCACCATCAAGGACTTTGCACGCGTGTTGAAAGGAGAGGTCACCAAGTGGAGCGAACTCTACCCACAAAGCAAACTTGGCGAAATCGACGTGGTGTTCGACAACCCACTGTCAAGTACCGTGCGCTGGTGCGTCGATTCCATCCTTGGAGGACAGCAGTTCAGTGCCAAGAACATTGGTGCCGTGAAGACCAGTGCCGCCGTCATCGACTATGTCGAGAAGCACGAGAACTCACTCGGCATCATCGGCTCAAACTGGCTCAACGACAAGCGCGACACCACCAATGTCACCTTTAAGAAGAATATATCCGTGATGGGCGTCTCCAAGATGGAGAAGGCTGAGAAATACAACAGTTGGAAGCCCTATCAGTACTATCTATACAACGGCAACTACCCTCTCCGCCGTACCATTTATGCCCTGCTGAACGACACGCGCAATGGCGTGCCCTCCGGCTTCACCCACTTTATCCAGTTGCCCAAGGGCCAGATGATTATCCTCCGCTCAGGCCTTCTCCCCCGGACGGCCAATATGAACGTGAGGGATGTGATCGTCAATCATCAATGATTAAACCTCCAGGGATTTTAAACGTCAAACAAGCAAAACGAATGAATTAACAAATCAAACTAAAGAATAAGTATGAAAGCAATTAAGTATTTATTGATGGGTGTGCTGCTGGCAGGCTTCAGCGCCACCGCAAACGCACAGGAAGAGGAACTCCAGGCAGCCCTCAACGCTATCAAGTCAAAGTCGCCGGAAGTCGCCGACCTTGCTAAGACCGCCTACAAGAAGAACAAGAAGAACGCAGATGCCCTGATGAAGATCGCGCGTGCCTACTTCGAGCAGAAGGACACCGCTGGTGCACGCCTGTTCGCTAACTATGCCAACGAGGCAGGCAAGCCCAAATACCAGTATGCTCCCGCCTACCTGCTGCTGGGTGACATCGAGTCAGCCTACGGCACCGACGGTGGTAAGGCCGCTGGCTACTACAACCAGGCCATCAACTTCGACCCGAAGAACCCCGAGGGCTATAAGAAATGGGCCATGGTATATCGTAAGATCAGCCCCAGCCAGGCAGCCAAGAAACTGCAGGACATGAAGGCACAGTGCCCCAATGAGGATATCGATGCCTTCACCGCCCACATCTACATGCTGGCCGGCGATGAGAAGCAGGCTTACGAGAACTACATGAAAGCCGACATCACCAAACTCGACAAGGGCCAACTCAACGAGTTCGCCCGCTGCAGTTATTTCACTGGTCACTTTGCCGATGCCCTCCGCGCCTCTGAGGCAGGTATCAAGATCGTGCCGCGCAACCCGACGTTCAACCGTCTGGCCATGTTCTCCAACTACGAGTTGAAGAACCATGAGGCAGCCAAGGGCTACATCCACAAATACTTCAACGAGACCGACTCCGCAACCTTCTCTGAGTACGACCACTTCTACACTGCCCTGATTTATCAGGCTCTCGAGGATAAGGCAAACATGTACACTCACTACAACAAGGCCCTTGAACTGGTGAACGACTCCTCAATGATCAAGCGCTGGGCTATCCAGAAGGCTGTCTCTGACTCTTACCTGAAAGACCAGGAATTTGACAAGGCCATCCAGTATTACAACGACATGCTCGCCAGCAAGCCTGATGTAAACTTCGACGATGAGGAAGGCCTGGCCAATATCTACTCAAAGTGGGGAGAGGCTGATCCCGCCAAGAAGAACGACCACATTACCAAGGCTGTCGAGATCTTCCGCGCTGCTGGCCAGAAGTACCCCATCCAGCAGGTCTATGCCACCTATATGGCAGCCAGCACTATCAACAAGATAGACGACAACATGAAGCAGAGCCTTGCCAAGCCCGACTATATGAAGGTCATCGAACTGCTTTCCAGCAAGGCAGACCGCACCAAGGGTGAGAACACCATGCTGAAGACTGCATACCACTACATGATGTTCAACTCCTACATCAATAAGAACGTGGCTGGTGCCAAGGACTATGCCGACAAGATCCTGGCCATCGACCCTGAGTACAAGCCCGCTCTTGAGATCAAGAACCTGAAGTAAGAAAACGTAGGGAATAGGCATTCAAGAGAATGCCTATTCTTATTTCATACGCACACAAAGAAAGAGGCGCTCCCCTAAGGGAACGCCTCTGTTCTTGTATATGTCCTATAAGTTAGGGAAGGCTGATAGCCTCAGAAGGACAAACACTTGCACATGTACCACACTCTGTGCATGCATCTGCATCAATCACGTAGTGCTCTGCACCCTCAGAGATAGCCTCTACTGGGCACTCACCTGCACATGTTCCACAAGAAATACAATCGTCACCAATTACGTATGCCATAATTCCTATAAATTTTGATTAGTTAATACTGTTGTTACTCACTTTTAATGATGCAAAGGTACGATAAATTTCGAGAAAATACCAATAATTAGGTATCTTTTTTTGCAATTTATACGATGTCGAAATAATCAGCAACATAATATTCAGTCGTTTTCCACGTTATTATTCTGTAAGATGAAAAAGAAAACGATCATCACCTCACTGCTGCTTTTCCTGACCGTCATCAGTCAGGCCCAGACACGCAAGATCCAGTACAAGCCGTACATCGACTTGCGCCCGCTGCACTTCGGCATCCTTGTAGGCATGAACCTGCAGGACATCGAATTCGACAACATCGGTCCGCAGACCATCACGCTGGAAGACGGTACGACGCAGGAGAAGACCATCCTCTGCGACGCTGACCGCTGGAACAGCGGATTCACCGTTGGCGTGCTCGCCGACCTGAGGCTGAGCCAGCACCTGAACCTGAGGTTCACACCCTCCATGCATTTTGGTGCCAAGCACCTGACCTTCCACAACATGACTGATCTTACCCAGGAAGGTCGCCCCATGGAACAGATGCAGGACATGAAGAACACGTATATCTCCTTCCCCGTCGATCTGAAGTTCAGTGCAGAGCGCTGGAACAACTACCGCCCCTATATCATGGCTGGCGTGAACCCGATGATCAACCTCACGAGCAAGAACCAGGAGTACATCCAACTGAAGCGCTCCGACTTTTTCCTGGAGGTGGGACTGGGCTGCGACTTCTACCTGCCCTTCTTCAAACTGATCCCAGAACTGAAGTTCTGCTACAGTCTGCAGGATGCGCTGGACCACAACCACGCCAGTGAACTGAAGGATGCCAACATGCGCATGTACACCAACAGCGTCAAGGCAGGTCATTCGAAAATGATCGTGCTGACGTTCTATTTCGAGTAAGAATCCTGCACGAAAGTTTGGAAATATCGGATTAAATCCCTATCTTTGCGCCATAAAAATCAGCGCTATGGAAGAAAAGAGATATCCGGTATTCGAAGAGGAAGGGAAAGTAGGCATGGCCAATGAACCTATTGCTCCCCCCGTCGCAGACTATATGCCTGCTGATGTTGTCGCTCCAGACCATGATTGGATTGACGACCTAGACTGGGATAAGTTCCCCAGTTTTGGTCCCTTCTCCGATGAAGAAGCCATCGCCAGGATTGAACAAGCAGAGAAAGACCTAAAAGATCCTTCAAAGTGGATAACAATCGACGATCTTGATGCTGAACTCAAAAAACTTCATCCATGGCTGTAATTAGATGGAAGCCATCTGCATGGCAACTCTTCAACGACTATCTCGAAAACGCACGCCTTGCTTTCGGTAGAAACAGCATCCAACATCATATCCTCCTGAAGAACTCCTTCAAAGGACAAAGGTCCTATACAGGCGATGTCATATCATGAGTCGTCGATTCAAAATCATATATACCTATGATGAGGAAGAAGATATTGTTCATATCATGGATATATGGGACACAAAGCGCAGCCCTAAGGCACTGATAAAAAGAATCAAATAATCCTTTCAACCAGCAGTCAACTTCCTGATTACCAGCGCATTCGGCTGAAACGTCTTTTTGGGGTGGCAGCAAACGACTGTCCGCCTATCGCATAATGCCATAATGCGTATCTAAAAGTTTGTGCTGAAACATTTTTTGAGTCAGTCTTGGGTCATGAGGCGGGAAATAAGAGCCACTTTTCAGAAATCAGGAGCCACTTTACGAACGAGAGGAGGCACTTTACGAGTGAAAAGAGCCTCTTTACAACTGTGAGAAGCCTCTTTTTCAGACGAATCCTCACGAAAGTCAGAGCAATAATTACCCAAAAATCACCCTTCAGCCGAACACGCTGATATTCAATCACTTACCCTTCGGCTGAAAGGAAAATTAGATTTCAAAAATCTTTTTTAAAACTACCAGGAGATAGCAGGATCACAAAAGATTCCCACACGAATGTTTGGAAATATCGGATTAAATTCCTATCTTTGCGCCATAAAAATCAGCGCTATGGAAGAAAAGAGATATCCAGTATTTGAGGAGGAAGCAAACGTAGGCACGG
Organism: Prevotella sp. UBA4217; assembly: GCA_002379425.1. GTDB lineage: Bacteria > Bacteroidota > Bacteroidia > Bacteroidales > Bacteroidaceae > Prevotella. The sequence goes on along the minus strand of DFTH01000011.1, from coordinate 163,742 downwards.
CCAGCGAACCAATAGTGGCTCCTATAGCAGACAAAGAATCGATCACTGCCATGCCTGACGATATGGACTATGCTCATATCGTAGATGGTGTATTGCAAATATCTCCAGATATAGAAGAGGATATTGCAGAAGTTGAACGTGGTGAGGTTGTCTCGATGAGTGAATTTCAAACAATGTTTGCCAAATGGCTCGATTAATAGACTTTAGTCGTCGTTCAACGACTCAACTCCAGAAAATATTAACCTTCTATGATGAACGCAACGGCTCTGACCATTATAGCCGTTATCTTTTGAGATGCCTATTGGAAGATGTTCATCGAATAGCCCAGATTCCAACGATCGGCAGTCCATCTACTCGATCAAACATATCAGCGCAAATAAAGAACACCATACTTTACATTATTTCTCTAAGGTGAGGACGAGTTTGCCTACGAAGGTGCCATGCTTGCCGTTCTGATCGACGGGAATCATCTTCCCGTTCTTATCGGGGGCATACTCCAGTTTAGGCATATAGGTGTGGGTATGTCCGCCCAGCACGAGGTCGCAGCCCTCCGTCAGACTGAGGAACTTCTCATCGGGATACTCGGAAATCTCCCAGCCGAGGTGGGAGATGCAGATGACGAGGTCGCACTTCTCCTGCTTGCGGAGGATATCGATATACTTCTGGGCCGCTTCAGCAGGGTCGATGTAGGTGATGCCCTCGCAGTTGCCGTCGAAGACCAGTCCCTTCAAGGGAGGAGCCAGCGCGAAGAGTCCGATCTTCACGCCATTGCGCTTCAGGGTGATATAGGGCTTCACAAGATCCTCCAGCACCGTATCATCGCAGTCGTAATTTGAGCAGACGATAGGGAAGTTGGCCATACGGAAGATTCGCGCCATATTATCCATGCCGAAGTCGAACTCATGGTTGCCGATGGTGGCAGCATCATAGTGCATCTCGTTCATCAGCCCTATCTCCACCTCGCCCTTGAAGAGTGTGTAGTAGCCAGAGCCCTGAGAGAAGTCGCCAGAGTCGATGAGCAGGAGTTCAGGATGCTGCTCACGCTCTTGCTTGACCAGGTTCACGCGACGCAGGAACCCTCCCCTATCTGCCAGTTCCTTATTGTCGATATTCGGGTTGACTGGCATGATCGTGGAGTGCGTATCGTTGGTATGCAGAATCACGAGTTGCTTGTGCTTCTTGGCACTGACAGTCAGTCCTGAGAGCAATGCCACTAATATAATAAGGTGTAAACGCTTCATAATCTTCAATCCTTCAATTCTTCAATCCTTCAATTCTTCAATTTTTCAATTCTTCAATTTTTCAATTCTTCAATCCTTCACGACGATCCTTCCTTCCACCCGCGCATCGACCACTTCGCCACGGGCCTGCTTGTCGCGGAAGTAGTTCATGATGAGGAAGCGGCTGTTATTGCTGGGATCCTCAGGGGCGACCTTGTCAGATCCCTCGGTGAATGCCTCCAGGCCGTCGTTGCCCTCCAGGAGATAGTTGATGGTGGTGACACGATAGTCGGCCTTGGGGTCGATCTCCTGTCCGTGCAGGCGGGCGGAGACGAGCCTGTTGTCCTTGGTGATCACGAGTTCAGCCCCCCTGCTGACGCCCTCCCCGCCCCTGGCGGCTATCTGTGAGAAGAGTTGCATCAACTGTTCGCCAGTAAGGGTGACGAAACATATCTTATTCTCAAAGGGAGCCACTGACAGCACATCCTCGTAGGTGACATCCCCTTTGGTAAGGTCGGCGCGGATGCCGCCCATGTTATAGACTCCCAGCACTGGTTGCTCGTGATAGTCCTTTGCTGCCCACACGAGGATATCGGCGAGGAGATTCGAGAGGTCGCTCTCTGGTCTCTTGGCGTGCATGTTGTGGGCCACCTGCCCCATGACGGGCGCCATGAGACTGTCGTTCACCCGCTTATAGGGGGCCATGAACTTCGCCGCCGACTCATCCGGCTCCTGGTCGTAGCGGCTGTCAACGATGATGCGCGTGCGCTCCACACTCGTCAGTTGGTAGTGCCTGGATGAGCAGGATGCCAACAAAACGACGGCTAAAGCGCCATGAAGAAGTACTGTTTTCCGCATAATTTCAAGTTTTAACGCTGCAAAAATACAAAAATAATCTGAAATATTTTGTGATTTGCCCAATAATTTGTACCTTTGCACCCGCTTTTCGGCGTAACCGATGGAGGGAAGTCACGAGTTGCCTGTCTATGTTGCGTTGGAACGATACAACAAATTTAATTAGTAAAGATACAATGGATTTAATTAAAGTTGCTGAAGAAGCATTTGCAACCGGCAAGCAGTTCCCCAAGTTCAAGGCTGGAGACACTATCACTGTCGCTTACAAAATTATCGAGGGTTCTAAGGAGCGTATCCAGTTGTACCGTGGTGTGGTCATCAAGATCAGCGGCCATGGTGACAAGAAGCGCTTCACTGTTCGCAAGATGTCAGGTACGGTTGGTGTGGAGCGTATCTTCCCCATCGAGTCTCCGAACATTGAGAGCATCGAGGTCAACAAGGTTGGTAAGGTTCGTCGCGCCAAGTTGTACTACCTGCGCAAACTCACAGGTAAGGCAGCCCGTATTAAGGAGAAGCGCCGCCCCGTTGCCGCAGAATAAAAAAGAGGCTCAAGACTTGAGCCTCTTTTTTATTTGTAGTTCTCATCGGCGCTGGTATCGCCATGCAGGGCATCCTGGAAAGACTCCCAGTCCTGGAAGCCCACGAACAGCGACAGGCGGTCGAGCGCCTTCTTGTCAGGCTTCTTGAGTATTTCCTTCTCTACCGCCTCCAGCAGTTTGCGAAGCGCCACGCGTTTCTTTTCCATCTTCTCACTATTTTTGGTGCAAAGTTACAAATATTTATGGAATATGAATGATGTAATCGAATTAAATTCGCTTTGCTTGCAAAGAATTCTGAATTATTTTTGTACCTTTGCAGCCAAATAGCAAAATATCACAAGAAAGATGAAAGAATTAGCACTCAAGTACGGATGCAATCCCAACCAGAAGCCCTCGCGCATCTTCATGGCGGAGGGCGAACTCCCCATTGAAGTGATCAACGGCCGTCCAGGCTACATCAATTTCCTCGATGCCTTCAACGCCTGGCAACTCGTGAAGGAACTGAAGGCCGCCACGGGTCTGCCCGCCGCAGCCTCCTTCAAGCATGTCTCCCCTGCAGGAGCCGCAGTAGGACTGCCCCTGAATGACACGTTGAAGAAGATATACTTCGTGGACGATATTGCTGGTCTCGACGAGAGTCCCATCGCCTGTGCATACGCCAGAGCCCGTGGCGCTGACCGCATGTCGAGTTATGGCGACTTCGTGGCCCTCTCCGACACCTGCGATGCCGTGACGGCCAAGATCCTGAAGCGCGAGGTCAGCGACGGCGTGATAGCCCCCGACTATACGCCAGAGGCCATCGAGATCCTGAAGGACAAGCGCAAGGGCACCTACAACGTGATCAAGATTGACCCTGCATACGTGCCTGAGCCCATTGAGCGCAAGCAGGTGTTTGGCATCACCTTCGAACAGGGCCGCAACGAGATCAAACTCGACGACCCCGCCCTGTTTGAGAATATCCCCACGCAAAACAAGACCTTCACGCCAGAGGCCAAGCGCGACCTGATCATCGCACTCATCACCCTGAAATATACCCAGTCGAACAGCGTCTGCTACGTGAAGGACGGTCAGGCCATCGGCATCGGCGCTGGTCAGCAGAGCCGTATCCACTGCACCCGTCTGGCAGGCAACAAGGCCGACATCTGGTGGCTGCGCCAGCATCCGAAGGTGATGAACCTGCCCTTCGTGGATGGTATCCGCCGTGCCGACCGCGATAACACCATCGACGTGTATATCTCTGAGGACGAGCACGACGACGTACTGCGCGACGGTGCCTGGCAGCAGTTCTTCAAGGAGAAGCCCGAGGTGCTGACCATGGAGGAGAAGAAAGCCTGGATAGCCCAGAATACGAAGGTGGCCCTGGGATCGGATGCCTTCTTCCCCTTTGGCGACAATATCGAGCGAGCCCACAAGAGTGGCGTGGAGTTCATTGCCCAGGCTGGCGGCTCCGTGCGCGACGACCATGTGATCATGACCTGCGACAAATACGGTATCGCCATGGCCTTTACTGGCGTACGCCTCTTCCACCATTGATTATCAATGCACAATGGATGATTTTCAGCATATCCTCGAGAACGGCATCAACTTCGGACGCGGAGGTGACAAGCCGAAGGATGATGGCAAGGTGAAGACCAAGGCCAAGAAGAAGAAATACATCACTGGTGCCCACGGTTCCGGCTCTGCCCGTCAGAAGGCTAAGTACCGCGAACAGCGTGCCAACCGCCATAAGAAATAAGATAACCCCGCCTCGGCGGGGTTCTTTATTCCTATCCTACAGGAAGGGTGATGACAAAACGGCTTCCAGGGCTATACGCAGGGTCCAGTTCCAGCGTACCACCCAGCGAGGCGACCAGCCTACGGCAGATGGGCAGGCCTAAGCCTATGCCCTCCTTGAACTCATCCAGTTTGGCGAAATTCTCGAAGATACGCTCGCGGTCTTTCTCAGGAATGCCGATACCTGTATCAGAGACGATGAACAATGCCTGATGGCCCTGATGCTCAAACCTCAACTCTATATGACCAAAATCCGTAAACTTCTGGGCATTGTCAATCAGATGGTTCAAGGAACTCCGCAGACGATAGGGATTGGTCTGAATGGTGAAGTCATCATCCACATTGCTCTTGAAGCGCAACTCAACAAACGATTTCCCCTTGTTCCTTATCACTGCCAGGACTGACTGGCATAGATCATTACACCTGACACTGGTCTTCTCCACATCACCCAACTGGCTCTTGCTCTCGCTTTCCGACAACTCCAGCAGTTCATTGACGATAGAGGTAATCAGTTCGACATTACTGGCGATGCGCTGCTTCATGTCGATCTTTTCCCGAGAAGTCAACTCATTATCCTGACTACAGAGGACCTCCGTGAAGCCAGCCACGGCATTGAGCGGCGTGCGTATCTCATGGCTCATGTTCTGGATGAAAGCCGACTTCATGCGGTCAGACTCCTCAGCACGGCTGAGCGCCGCCTTCAGTTCCTTGCTATGCGCCCATATCTTCTTCATCAGCCGACGGCGCCCCATGATATAGACAAACAAGAAGACGACCGTCATACCTATCAGCCAGTTGACCAGTTGCTTGGCCAGCCGCTTGTTGGCCACCGCTTCTTCCCGCGAACGCATCAGGGTGGTCTCAGAGGCCAGTTGGTTGAAGTTCGCATCCTGCACCAGACTATTGATGGAATCCAACTCTATATAGCGCTTCCTCATCAGCCTGAAACTGTTCTCCACGTCACCCGACATCTCATAGATACGCATCACGCAGAGGGAACTATCGACAGACAGGTTACCCTCGCGAAGCCTATCGAGCGCCTTCTGGAAGTCATGGTCGAAGGCATTCTTGGCAGCCTCCACGACATTGTCATAGCGATGGTTGAACTCTGGTTCGTCCATACTCTTCAGACTGATATACTCATCGAAGATACGATAGAACTGTGGAGTATCACCCATCAGGAAGAGCACGTATGCCTTAAAGCCCAGCGATATAGAAAGGTAATCGATATTCTTGGTCTCCTGCGCCATGGCTATCGACTTATCGACCCACTCCAGGGCTTTCTTGGGATCCCGCAGGCTCAGCATCTCCGACAAGTTCATATAGATGCGCATGGTAAACTTCGGATCAGAATCGCCTGCTTCCTCCAGGGCCTGCATAAAGTAAGACTCTGCCTTTCGACCAACATGACTGGTGTTATAGATGTCGCCATACAGGCCTGTAGCCAGATAGAAATACTCCTTGGCACCAGCATCACGGACCTCAGCATCAAGTTCTGCTGCATACTGGATGGCCTTGTATATCTGATGATGCCTCAAGGCGAAGAACCCCTCATTACACTTCAGTTTGTAATAGAGCATCATGTACTCCTTGTCAAGAAGATACTTCTCGTACTCCTGTGCATAACTGTAGAACTCCTCTGGCGAGCCTGACGTAAAAAGGTGACGGAATTTATCATACATTTCCCTGTCTTCCCCCGTCAAGTCTGCGACTTGCTTTTCAGCGGAAGCCAGAACAGATACCAACAGCAACACTGCCGTAAGAATCAACCTATGAGAAAGTCTGAGAAAACTGTTCATAAACGTGTCTGCAAAAGTAATGCTTTTAAACGTTATATGCAAATTATTTGCAAAAAAACAACACTTTACTTGGAAAGTATTTAAAAATGACTTACCTTTGCAAGCCAGAAAAGACTATTACTACAGGATTATGAAACGAATCAGACTTTTTATGACCACCGTCCTGCTCGCCTTTCTCACGACAGGTCAAGCACAGAAGTATGTTGGTGGCGACATCTCCCTGCTTCCCACATACGAGGAGCACAGTGCGAACTATATGGACCAGGACGGCCAGCCCATTGCCGACATGCTCTCATGGCTGAAGGAACAGGGATGGAACAGTGTCCGCGTGAGGCTGTTCGTTGATCCCAGCCTGGCTCCTGACAAGGCCAAGGGAGAGGGAGTCCGCCAGGGTCTGGAATATGTGAAAGCCTTCGGCAAGCGCATCAAGGAAGCCGGACTGGACTTCATGCTCGATTTCCACTACAGCGACACGTGGGCAGACCCTGCCCATCAGGCAACGCCAGCCTCCTGGATTCCCAAGCCCAACGAGAATTCGATCCCCACGGAAGAGATTATCTATCAATATACGAAAGATTGCCTGGAACAGTTGGTCGCTGCCAATGCCGCACCAGACTTCATACAGACTGGCAATGAGATATCATGGGGCATGCTCTGGGAGGAAGGATGCAAACTGGAGGCCAAGAGCGACTGGAGCGGCTATAAGGATGACAACTGGGACAAGTTCTCCGAGATGCTGAAATCAGCAGGAAAGGCCTGTCGCGAGGTCTGCCCTGACGCCAAGATCATCATCCATACGGAGCAGGCTGCCAACACTCCACTGGTGACAGACTTCTATCAGCGGATAGCAGATAACGGCGTCGATTACGATATCATCGGCACCAGTTATTACCCCTATTACCACGGTAGCCTGACACAACTCGAGAAGACCATCACGCAATGGGAGACCACCTTCCCCAATAAGAAGATCATGGTGGTGGAGACAGGCTGTGCCTACCACTGGGCCGTTGGCGACAATGACCAGGGTTACGAACTCTCCTACGAGGGCCAAAGGAAATTCACTGCTGACCTGATCGCCATGCTCAACAAGCACGGGAATGTGAACGGACTCTTCTGGTGGTTTCCTGAAGCCAACGAATACGGTCTGGACTGGGACACACAGCGCGTCACTGACGCATGGTACAATGCTGGTCTCTTCGACAACGAGACGGGCCGCGCCCTACCTGCCCTCTATGAACTGAAGAACTTCTGTGATGGCGGCACAGGCATCCGCGCCATCCAGTCGGCATCCACAGGCGACAAGGCATGGTATTCCCTCCAAGGCCACAGGCTGGCGACCCAGCCCTCGCAGACGGGCATCTATATCAACAATAAGAAAAAGGTCATCATCAAATGATGGCCTTTTCTTGTCACGCGCCTTTCGGCAGACTATTTAAATAATGAGTATTCTGGTACTTCCCATGCCAGGGCACTGGCTCCGAGGACATCACGCTCACGGTCGTCAAGTTCAGACAGCATGATCTTGACCTTGCCGCTCATATTGCGGAATACGTGCTGTTCGAAGGACTCACAGGTCGGGTCCAGCAACCATTGGCCAGCATGCGACACGCCACCTGTAATAATGATGGCCTCGGGATTGACGATGGAGGCGTATGTGGCCAGTCCGCGTCCAAAGAGATAGCCCGTACGCCGATATACCTCGATGGCCAGTTCGTCGCCCTCATCACAGAGACGGGAGATCACCTCTGAATTGAGCGGATCGGCGTCGCGCATCTTCGAGGGCTTGTCGCTCTCAGCCATCAGTTCGCGCGCCGTCTGCAGGATACCTGCCGCTGCCACGTAGGCCTCCAGACAACCCTTCAGTCCACAAGGACAGGGGCGCCCGTTATCCTCGATGCAGGTATGCCCTATCTCACCAGCATAGCCGCTGGCGCCCTGATGCTCATGCCCTTCGGAGAAGAAGCAACTGCCAAGGCCTACTCCCAGGTTGAGCACGATGAAGTTCTTCATGCCATGGGCAGACCCATACATCTTCTCACCAAGGGCAGTATTATGGGCATCATTGCCTAAGGCCACGGCTATACCTAAGCGGTCGCGCAGCATGGCACCAAGAGGCACTATCCCCTTCCATGGCAGGTTCGCCGCATTCTCAATACAGCCTGAAATGTATGAGGCGCTGGGACAACTGATACCTACCGAGCGGATGGTCTCATAGCCACCATTGGCCTCAGCGATGGTGATGATGGATTCTGTCAACTTATCGACATACTTATTGATGTCGGGATAGTCACTGGTGGAGAAATTGTCGTGGGCAACCACATTGCCACGCACATCTACGATGGCGTATGTGGTGCGCATATTACCGATATCGACACCGATAACGCGCTTCTTGATACTCGTCTGTTGCATATTTATAGTTTATCTCGGGGCAAAGATACAAAAAATCCGCGAAACCATGTCATGTTTCGCGGAAAAGATTGTGGAGGAGACGAAAAAATCAGAATTCTAAAACCTTACCACGGTAGAACTCGATGAGGGCGCGCTGATAGAGATGCTCATAGCGGGCCTGCACCAAGTCGGACTCCGACTTCAGGTAGTTGTTCTTCGCCTCGTTAAACTCCGTGATGTTGGCCTTACCGTTCTCATATTTGGCCTGCATCAGCACGAAGGCATCTTGAGAACTCTTGACAGCCTCCTCGGAACTCCGCTCTTTTGTCTGGGCATTCTTGGCATTGTAATATACCTGCTGAATCTCCTTATAGAGCGTCTTCTTCGTGTTGTCGAGTTCCAACTGCTGGTTCTCCTGGTCAATGCGCGCACTGCGGATATTATTGCGTGTGGAGAAACGGTTGAAGATAGGCACATTCAGGTTCAGGCCGATAAACTGCGAGAAGTTATTCTTCAACTGCGCGCCAAAGGCATCAGCAGGGAAACCAGAGGTTTTATAGTAATTGGTGCCAAGTCCTCCGCTCAGTGAGAGTGTTGGGTAATTGGCAGCCTGGGCAATCTTGATGCTGTGCTCTGTGCCCTTGAGCCTCAACTGCTGGGAGAGTATCTCAGGCTTGACACCAAGTGCCTCGGCATAAATGAGGTCGGGGGTCGAGAGTTCAGGATTGAGGGTTGAGAGCCTGGCGATGGTCTCTGCCGACGGGCGCTCGATGGAGAACTCTTCTGGCGTAGGCAGTTCGAGGAGTTGTGAGAGCGTGAGCAGGGCCAGACGGGTGTTATTGTCGGCCTGCGTAGCCGTCAGGCGGCTGTTGGCCAGTGCCGCTTTCTGCTGAGAGAGTTCCGCCTCTGCCGCCTTGCCGTTATCCACGAAGGCCTCCAGACGGGCCACCTGGGCAGAATCGATGGCTACCTGGCGATGGGCCACCTCGGCAATCTCCAGATCGTAGAGGATCTCCACGTAGGCCTGTGCCACCTGCATACGGATATCGTTCTTCGCCTTCTCCAGATCGGCCGTCGCAGCCTCGAGGTTCAACTTGTTCAACTTGATCTGATTAGGAATCTGGAAACCAGTGAAAAGGGGGACGCTCATGCCGAGTTGGAACGATGTCGAAGAGGTATTCGTATTCGAGTACGTGTTCTCAGAGGTCAGACCACGTCCAAAGGAGAAGTTCTGACCCAGGGAGGCACTGAGGTCTGGCAGACGGGAGTTCCTGGCTGTAGAGAGTTGCAGTTCCTGCTGGCGACACTGGTTTGCCTTTTGCTTGATGCTGATGTTATGTTCCACAGCATAGTCCTCGCACTCGCGGAGGCTCCACTGCTTCGTCTGAGCACTCACCCCCAGGCTACCTAGTATCCATAGTATCCCTAGTACGACTAGTATCTTCTTCATCTTCTACTCCTCCTTATTATCGTCTGCCACTACCTGCGGGCCACGCACCTTGTCCTTGGCGGTGAGTCCCTTCTTGATCTCGATATCCACACCGTCGGAGAGGCCTGTCACCACCTGCTTGCGCTCGTAGGTCTTCTCCTTGCCCTCACCCTTGACGATATAGACGAAGGTGCTGTCGCCGCTGAACTCGATGGCGCTCTCAGGGATACTCAGCGCCTTCTCGACGGAGGCCAGTACGATCTCAGCGTTGGCACTGTAGCCGGAGCGGATCTTACCACCCTCAGCGAGCCTCACGGCAGCCTTGATCTCAAACTGGTTGGCACCGTTGCTCTCCACGGCCTTCGGGGAGATATATTCCAGATTAGCGTCGAACTTCAGGTCCTGCAGTGCTCCGATGGTGATCTTCATCGGCATGCCGCTGATGAGTTGTCCCACCTCCGTCTCGTCGATATTTCCGCGGAAGATGAGGTCGTTCATATTGGCCACCGTGGCGATGGTGGTACCATCGTTGAAGGTATTGGCCAGGATCACGGAGTTACCCACCTTCACGGGGATGTCGAGGATCACGCCACTGATGGTGGAGCGGATCAGCGTGGAAGAGGCCTTGGCATTGCTCTGAGAGACACCGTCGCGCACCACCTGCAGGGCATCCACGGCTGCCGCCTTCTCCTCCTTGGCCTGCTTCAAGGCCTGCCTGCTCTTGTCGAACTCATCATCGGAGACGAGTTTCTGGTTGTGGAGGTTCTCCTCGCGACTGTAATCCACCTCGGCCTGCTTCAGATTGATCTCTGCCAGGCGCACACGCGACTCAGCACTCGAGAGTTGTCCCATGTCGGGGATCACCTTCACCTTGGCAATCACGTCGCCAGCATTCACATAGTCACCTGGATCCTTATACAGTTCAGAGATGATACCAGAGATCTGGGGTTTGACGTTCACCTCATTACGAGGTTCGATCTTACCTGTGATGATGGTCGTCTTCTGGATGCTGTCCAGTTTCGGGGTAAACTCGTTATAGACGATCTCCTTGGGCTGGCTCTTCTGCCAGAGGAACACGAATGTCCCGATGAAAATCAGCGCGATAATCGCAGCGATAATCAGTTTACTGTACTTCTTCATACTATCTTCAATTTTTCAATTCTTCAATTTTTCAATCCTTCAATCCTACTCATCTCGCATGGCATCGACAGGTTTTATCGACATGGCCCTGGCGGCAGGGGCGAGCCCCGCCAGCACCCCCATGGCACTTACCACGAAGGCGGCGAAGATGGCTGTCCAGAAACTCACCTGATAGTGGGTGGTTACCATACCGTCCTCCATACTGCCCATCTCCAGCATCTGCAGGATCATCACGCCGAAGAGGATGCCACTCATACCAGCCACCAGCGTCAGCACGATACTCTCCGAGATAATCTGTGAGAGGATCATCTTCGGCGTGGCTCCGATGGCGCGACGGATGCCGATCTCCGTGGTACGCTCCCTCACCGTCACCATCATGATGTTCGACACGCCGATGGCACCAGCGAGCAGTGTACCCAGACCCACCAGCCAGATGAGGAAGTTGACGCCTTTAAACAGGTTGTCGAGCAACTGGAACAGCACCTCTGTATTGAACACGGTGACGCCTCTTTCGTCAGTGGGATCGACATAGTGGGCCCTGGCCACCGTCTCGCGGATACGGTCTGTGATATCCGACATCACCACACCTTCCCTGGCCGTCACGGCGATGAGATCCACCTGTTGTCCGCGGTTGTAGGCCTGCTGCACCATCGTGAAGGGGAGCGATACCGCCTCCTCACTGCTACCGTTGATGCTGATGTTGCTGGAACTGTAATCCACGCCCACCACCTGATAATAGGTCGAGTCGATCCTGATGGACTGTCCACAGGGATTGCCACCCTTCTTGAACAGGTCTTTATAAATCTTCTTTCCCAGCACGCACACCTTCCGATGCTGCTTCACGTCCATATCGTTGATATACCTGCCATAGAATAACTTTGGCTCATTGACCCTGGCATAGTCAGGCGTGACCCCCTGTACGTTGACACTCACCTTCCTATCCTCGTGGTAGGCCGTGCTCTGCGCATTCCACGGCATGAACACCACGGGGGCTATCACGTCGAGTTCTGGCACGCGCTGACGGATTCTCTCCACGTCCTTCTGGTCCATCGACCACCAACGCCCCTTGCGGAAGCCCTTATAGGCCTTGGTGGTCTGCTGTGACCATACGAAGGCGGAGTTCGTGGCAAAGCCCGCGAAGTTGGAGTTCAGCATCTCCTTCATCCCCTGCCCGCCCCCGATAAGGGCCACGAGCATGAACACGCCCCAGAACACGCCGAAGCCCGTCAGGAAACTCCTGCTCTTGTTCCTCGTCAGCGTGTCGAGGATCTCTCTGTAACTATCTATGTCTATTCTCATAATTTTCTGTTTTTTTCTAGGGGTTCTAGGGGTCCTAGGGGTCCTAGTCGTTCTAGTCAGCGCGGAGCGCTTCGATTGGACGGATGCGGCTGGCCTTGAAGGCGGGGATCAGTCCTGCGACGGTGCCTGCGACGATCATCACCATCGTGGCCTCCAGACAGACATCGAGACCCACCGTCGGGTTCACGAACATCGTGGCCTTGAAGATACCCGTGTCGATGGTGTTGTGCCCCAGCGTGGCATCCATATACTCATTGGCACATACCCCCAGTACCATACCTATATAGCCGAAGAAGGTGGTGATGATCACACTCTCGATGATGATCAGTTTCAGGATGCTCCACGGCTTGGCGCCTATCGCCTTGCGGATGCCAAACTCATGGGTGCGCTCCTTGACGGTGATCAGCATGATGTTGCTGACGCCCACGATACCACTGAGCAGGGTGAACAGGCCTACCACCCACAAGGCCGTACGGATGATGCCGATACCCGTCTGCATCTGCAGGTTGTCAGAGTAGCGGTTCCACAGCCAGACGGCACTCTCGTCTTCAGGATGTGCCTGGTGGTTGGCATTGATACGCTGACGATAGTCCTTCTCGAAGTCTTCGTTGGCCTCTTCCGTAGGCAGTCCGTGGAAGGTGAACTCGATGCGCCCTGCATCATCCGTATTGGCACCATAGATACGCTTGATGGCCGTATAGGAGGAGAAGGCATCGGCGCGCCCATTCTCGTTCTCCTTATAGATACCCACCACCTTGAAGGCGAAACTGCCCACGTTGACATACTGCCCGATGAGCCGTGCCAGTTCCTGCTGCTTGTCTGTCTTGGCATTGAGCAGTTCCTTCGCCTGCTTATTGCTCAGGATGATCACCTTACGGCTCTGCGCGATGTCGATATCGTTGATAAACCGTCCCAGCATCATCTCCACCTTGTCGATCTTGTTGTGGTTGGGATAGACGCCACAGAGCGAGGGGTTGATATACTGCTGTCCCAGACTGATGGTGGCACCCGTACGATACTGGGCTCCCACCTCGTCGATGTGATCCTTGAACTCGGCATCCGTCGTGGCGATGTCGCGTGCCTGGAGCCTGATCCACCGTCCCTCCTTCATGCCCTGATAGGGCTTGGAGGTCTCACCGCCAAAGACGACCATCGACGAGGAGAGGAAGCGCGAAGACTGCCTCAACTGTGCGTTGATGAGTCCGTTGCCTGCTCCCAACAGCACGATGAGCATGAAGATGCCCCATGCCACGGCAAAGCCCGTGAGCGACGTACGAAGTTTGTTGCGCCTGGCCGTACTCCATATTTCCGTAATAATATCTCGCATATTACTTCATCATTCCGTTGATACCGAAGGGCGAGGCATTGTGGTCGAGGTTCTCCTCGATCCTGCCTATCACACCGTCCTTGATGTGTACTATCTTGTTCGTCTCATTCGCCACGCCGCTCTCGTGGGTCACCACCACGATGGTCATGCCCTCGTCCTGGTTGAGTTGCTTGAGCAACTGCATCACCTCCACGGATGTCTTCGAGTCGAGGGCACCCGTAGGCTCGTCGGCCAGGATGATCTGCGGACGGGTGATGAGTGCCCTGGCGATGGCCACGCGCTGCTTCTGCCCTCCCGACAGTTCGTTGGGGTAGTGCTCGGCCCAGTCGAGGAGTCCTAACCTTTCCAGGTATTCTAAGGCAAGCGTATGGCGCTTCTTCCTGCTTACGCCCTGATAGAACAGCGGCAACTCCACATTCTCCACGGCGGTCTTGAAAGAGATGAGATTAAACGACTGGAAGATGAAACCTATCATGCGGTTGCGATAGTCGGCAGCCTTGCGCTCGGACAGGTTCCTGATGGGGACGCCAGCCAGTTCGTAGATGCCGCTGTCGTAGTTGTCGAGAATGCCCAGGATGTTCAGCAGTGTCGACTTGCCTGAGCCCGAGGCTCCCATGATGGAGACGAACTCGCCCTTCGCGATGTCGAGCGAGATGCCCTTCAGCACGTGGAGCGGCTGGGCACCCTGATAGGTCTTGTTGATGTCTTGTAAGTGAATCATTCTGTTTGGTTATTGTTGATTTGTCCTTTTGACGTTGCAAAGTTATATAAAGTTGCAATATCCACAAAATTTCTGGGATAATCGGCAACGATTTGTGACGATTGGCAATAAGTATTGTCAAACTTTAACATTCTGTAAGTCTGTATAGGCTTCCACAACGTCGTCGATCGTGATGTCGAGAAGTTGCATCTGTCGGAAGAGTTCTGGCAGCCGCTCCTTCATGAACTCCTTCTTGCGGGCCTTGAGGATCTGCCGCTTCGCCCCTTTCGTCACGAAGTAGCCCAGACCCCGCTTGTTGTAGATGATCTCCTCGCGGGCCAGTTGCTCGTAGGCCTTGACGGCCGTGTTCGTATTCACCTCCAACAGCACGGCATACTCGCGCACCGAGGGGATGCGGTCGTCGTCCTGATACTTGCCGCTCAGTATCTCGTCGCAGAGACGGTCGGCCATCTGCAGGTAGATGGGTTTATCGTTTGAGAATGTCATAGTTCGTCCATTTATTAGAGTTGATGTCAAAATGCTTGAAGATACGGAACGATTGCCAATAGGCAGAGTAAGCCGCAACGAACAGCATGGCAGCGATGATATATGCCATCGCGCCCACCTCCTGAGAGACATAGTGGCCTTCTCTCCACTCAGAGCGGAATATTGGCATGTCAACATGCATGGTGAACTGCACGGAAAGCGACATAAACAGGAACAGCACGATGCTCGACACCACCAACGGGTACTTGCGCAGCAGCGTGCCTCCAAGGGTATAGAGCGAATGAATCCAGAGGAGAAAGGCAAAGAGCACAACGCAGTTCATCACCCGATACGAAAGGGTGTAATGATAGATGCTGTCGTCCGGCAGAAAGGCATCAGGCATTATCTGGTGGAAAACCTGCGGAATGGCCGACGACCACCAGTACCAGGTCTGGCCGTCAACGGAGTAGGAAAAGTCGCCAGAGGCATCAAAACCCTTCACGACACCCATGCACACCATCCGCAACGAGTCGCCCAAGACGATGCTCACGACGGAGCAGACGGAGCAGACGACCGTCACGTATGCCACCACTGCCAGGAACTTCTCCAGATTAGTGGCTGGCAACATCAGGAAGGTGCTGCGCTGCTGCTTAGTGCCGATACTGGTGAAAGAAGAGAACATGCCACTCACAAACACTAACATCAATACTGATATGACAACAATGATAAAGCCTGCTATGTTGCGGAGGAAATCAAAAGGATTCTCCTTCATGTAAGCCGTTATCAACTCTAACATCAGGACAGAAACCGTCAGACTGGCGAAAATTGCCAGAAGCCTTACTCGGTTCACGCTCACCAGCCAGCGCAACGTCCTGCCAAATCTATTCATACTAAAACTATTCATAACTTCAATTCTTCAATCCTTCAATTCTTCAATCCTTCAATCCTTCAAAGGTTCACAAACCTACCTACCACCTGCGTCCTGCAAAACAGTCTGTACGACAGCCAGAAATTCAGCACAACGAGCAACAACATCAAGAGACTGAAGAGATAACGGTTATTCCACCACGCAGCGCCGACAGTGCCCCAGCCGAAGACAATCATCAGCAGCATGAACGCAAAGACCAACACCGCGCTCGTCAGCACCCAGTTGTACTTATGCGAACGGAAGAACGTGGCACCAAGGGCATAGCACGAATGAACCCATACGGCAGAGAACACCACGCCTGCGATCCACGCTTGCTGGGCATCCTCAGGAATCTGCATCATATACCACGTCCTTTCCACATATTCAATCGCCGCCGAAGTCACAAACCGCACGCCCTCGTGACCCACCGCCAAGCCAAACACATACTGTATCAGGTCGGCTGCGAAGAAGGCCGCCAACTGGATGGGCACCAGGATGATCCACGAGGCATAGCGCACCAGGTACTTCTCCAGGTTCG
This sequence comes from Prevotella sp. UBA4217, assembly GCA_002379425.1. Lineage (GTDB taxonomy): Bacteria > Bacteroidota > Bacteroidia > Bacteroidales > Bacteroidaceae > Prevotella. The sequence continues at coordinate 147,342 of DFTH01000011.1, read as the reverse complement.
ACGCTGGCAGCATCAGCAGACTCTGCATGTCGTGCTTTCCACTCATGCTGTAGAACATGAACGACGAACCCAGGACAAGCGTCACTGCAAAGGCGACGATGGTTGCGATACTGCAGGGCACATAGTTGGCGGCCTGCCGGTTTACTGTAAAGGTGATCGAGGTGAAGAACACGAACACCAGGGTGAATACCACCAGGTTCTGGAAGAAGGACTTCACATGGTACTTCTTGTCGATCGTGAGCGTCCATCGCGCCAACTTCGTGAATCTATATATATCAAACTGTATCATACCAAATTCATGAAATTCGTATCATTCGTGAAATTCGTCGTCTATATCCTCCCCTCGTTCACCGCATTGAAGAGCAGTTCCAGGTTCAACTGCGTCTCCTGACTGTCGGTCTTCCGCGGGGCAATGACGGCATTGCCCTGGAGCGACGGTTCGGCGTAGAGCGCATCCTGCATATCGTCTGTCGGGCGGTACTCGAAGACGTACTTGTCTGTGATCTCGGCCACCGACGCGTCGAGCAGTAACCTCTGCTGCGAGAGGATGAGGATGTGGTCGAGCAGCGACTCCACGTCGTGCACCTGATGGGTGGAGATGATCAGCGTGCGGTCTTCTGACATATTCTGGGCGATCACCTTGCGGAACTGCGACTTCGAGGGGATGTCGAGGCCGTTGGTAGGCTCGTCCATCAGCAGCAGGTTCGTGTTCGTAGCCAGTGCAAAGGCCATGAACACCTTCTTCTTCTGACCCATCGAGAGAGCATTCAACTTGATGTCCGTCGAGAGTTCAAAGTCCTTCAGGCAATTCTCCAGCACCTCGCGCGAGAATCGGGGATAGAACGGTTCGTTGATCCTGACATACTGTTCGAGCGGCATCATGGGCAGGTCGAACTCCTCGGGCACGATGAATATCTCGCTCAGCACGTCGGGACGGCGCTTGGAGGTGTCAACACCGTCGAAGCGCACACGGCCCCTACCGGGACGGAGCAGTCCGCTGATCAGATACAGCAGCGTGCTCTTGCCCGTGCCATTCTTGCCCAGCAAACCGTAGATGTTGTTCGCCTCCAGCCTCAGACTGAAGTTGTCGAATACCAGATCCTTCTGACCCGAATACTTGAAACTGATGTTACTTACGTCTATCATATCTCAGTTGTTTTAATGGTTTTTTCCTCTGTCATAGTGTACTACCTTAATAGTACACTGCAAAAGTAATACTTTTCTGCATACGCTCCAAGTTTTTTGCTGGAAAAGTGCGATTCTTTAGCACTCTTTAACTTTCGGGCGTCGCTCAGGAGCCACTTATCGCACATATATAATAATGTATGCATTTGCCAGAAAAGTCAAGTGTCTTGTCGCCTTGTCGCCATACCGTGTCATTTGTTGTCTTTTCGCAAAAATAGTCTTATTTTCTTGCATAAATCAATATTTTTTCGTATCTCTGCAGATGATTATCAACTAAAGCCACTATGATCCAATCGGCGAGAAACCTGCTGACACTGTTGGTCTTGATATGGCTGACATGTCTGACCACCGCATCCGCGCAAGTGAAGGATGCGGAGGAGGAGCGCCTGTACGGCATCGTGGTCACCCGCTTCGACAGCAGCGACAAGGAGGCCTTCTACAAGGCCAACGACGAGTATCGCCAGTACGTGCAGGAGAAGGGCTACAAGGAGAAATACTACAACTCGTGGAACAACGAGATCATCTACGACATCAACAACGACCATTTCTACCAGGCCCTGAAGAAGACGGAGGAGTTGGAGGCCATACTGCAGCAGGAAGACACCAAGGACTACGACCACTTCGTGAACTACCTGAAGGGTGTCTTCTACGGTACGCGCGAGGACTATGACCTCTGCAGGGAATACCTGATGAAAGCCCTGGACCAGACAGAGCCGGAAAAGAACAACGGCGACCAGGTGGCCATCTACCAGATGCTGGCCAACATCAACATCTTCAACGACAAGGAAGAAGGCTACAAATGGGCCGACAAGGCCATCGGCATCAGCAGGAACACTTATACCCTCAGCGGCTCGCTGGGCGTGAAGGCCATGGTGGCCTTCACCCATCAGGACAAGACTGTCTTCGACGAGTGCTATGACCGCATCAAGACCATCAAGCAGCAGCATCCTGACGACTACTACCCCACCTACGAAACCTACATAGAGATGGGACGCAAGGCCCTGAACGGCCAGTACGACGAGGCCATCGCCCTCACCGACTCCATCCAGAGCGAGTCGGAGCGGCTGGAATTCCAGGCCGTCATCCACCATCTGAAAGGTGACCTGCAGACGGAGAACGTGACCCTGAAGGACCTTATCCGCTCCAAGGAGCGGCGCAACCACGAGATATCCGTACTGGTGGTGGACGACATCAGCCACGACCTTGAACTCAACAAGGAGCGGCAGGAGCGGCGCAGGGCCTACGTCATCGCCGGCATCATAGCACTGGTAGCCCTGAGCATCATCACCGTGCTACTCGCCTACTTCGGATGGACGCGCCGACAGCACCTGAAGGTGATGAAGGCACAGAACAAGGAACTGGAGCGGGCACGCGACCATGCCCAGGAGTCGGACCGCATGAAGACGGCCTTCATACGCAACGTGAGCCACCAGATACGCACGCCGCTGAACGTCGTGTCAGGATTCTCACAGATACTGGCCACGCAGATAGACGACCTGACAGAAGGCGAGCGCCAGGACCTGGCCGAGCGCATCGAGCACAACTCGTCGTTCATCGCCAACACGCTGAACCACCTCATCACCATGTCGGAGGCAGAGAGCATCCGCGTCTCCGACAGCGACGCCCCCATCAACTGCCAGGCCTTCTGCGAGGAAATAGTCAGGATATTCAAGCCGCTGAACAAGAACCTGCAACTGGAATACACCAGTTCCGTCGGTCGCGACGCCACGGTCAAGACCAACGCCAAGATGCTGAAAGGCATCATCCTGGAACTGCTCGTCAATGCCGACAAGTTTGCCAAGGAGGGGAAAATCATACTGGACAGTCAGATGAAGGATGGCCACTGGATACTCAGCGTGACTGACACGGGAGACGGCATCCCACAGGAAAACATAGACAGCATCTTCGGAAAGTTCAACAAGATCGACGACTTCTCCGAAGGCCTCGGCATCGGCCTTCCCTTCTGCAAGACCATCGCCCTTCGGCTTGGCGGCGACGTCGCCATAGACGGCACCTACCACGATGGCGCCCGCTTCATCGTGACCATCCCCCAGCAGGCATCGACATAGCCCCGGCCTATCGCTGGTCGGCCCCCCACATCATCTTCTCGCGCAAAGAGTCGAAATAGCGGTGCTCCGCCCGCTTGACGACCTTCACATCGTAGGGCGCACGGCGCAGGGTGAGCCTCGTGCCCTCCTTGCACTTCTCGGAGCGCCCGTCGATGGCGACGAGGAAATGGTGGCTGCGGCTCTCCACGTCGAGTTCGATGACGGCAGAGTCAGGCAGCACGATGGGCCTGACGTTCAGCGAGTGAGGGGCAACGGCCGTCATGGAGAACACCTTCGTGCCAGGGACGATGATAGGTCCGCCGTTGGAGAGCGAATAGGCCGTGGAGCCCGTGGGCGTGGAGACCACCAGACCATCGGCCTGGTAGGTGTTCAGATACTGGCCGTTGATGCTGGCGCGGATGGAGATCATCGAGGCCGTGTCGCGCTTCAGGATGGCCACATCGTTGAGGGCGCAGTTGAACGTCTCGAAAGGCTCGCCGTCAGTGCTCACTTCTATCAGGGCACGCGACTCGATGGCGAAGTCGTCATCGTAGAGGGCCTTCACACAGCGGTCCATATCATCTGGCCCGATGTCCGCCAGAAATCCCAGGCGCCCCAGGTTCACGCCGATGATGGGGATGTTCTTCTCACGCACACGGCTCGCTGCCTTGAGGAAGGTGCCGTCGCCACCCATCGAGATGACGAAGTCGGCATCAAACTCATTGCCGAAGAACACGCCGTCCGCCTTCACCTCGATATGCTGTTCGTCGGTGAGGAACTGGTAGTACTCAGCATCCACATACAACTCTGGTGCATACTCAGAGAGTGCCGACAGCACTTTCTGGATAGAGGCAGACTTCTTCGTCTGATAGACATTGCCGAAAAGGGCGAATCTCAGTTTACGGTGCTCCATAATCCTTGTTTTGGGTGCAAAGGTATTAATTTTTTCGTGTTATTCGCGTCATTCCTGCAAAAAATTTATTAACTTTGCAAACAGAAACTTAATAAGACAACAGATTATGGCAAAAGTTTATGTTTTTCTCGCTAACGGCTTCGAGGATGTCGAGGCCCTGATCCCCATCGACGTACTGCGTCGCGGCGGTGTGGAAGTAGTAACCGTCAGCACCACGGAGGAACCGATCGTGACGTCAGCCCACGGCGTGGGCATCTGCGCCGACAAGGCCTTCGAGGTATGCGACTTCTCCGATGCCGACGTGCTGATGCTGCCAGGCGGCATGCCTGGTGCCAACAACCTGTACGAGCACGAGGGGGTATGCCAGGCCGTGCGCGACCAGTCTGCCAAGGGCAAGAAGGTGGCCGCCATCTGCGCTGCACCTGCCGTCGTACTGGCCCCGCTGGGAATCCTCGACGGGAAGAAGGCCACCTGCTATCCAGGTTTTGAGGATGCCCTGAAGGATGCCACCTACACGGGCGACCTCGTCACCGTCGATGGCAACGTCACCACGGGCGAGGGTCCTGCCGCCGCCTTCCCATACGCCTACGAACTGCTCGCCCAACTGGTCGATAAGAAGACCTCCGACCAGATCGCCGAGGGCATGCGCTTCAAACATCTGATGGAAGGATAATGGATTATGTCATTATAGTGGCAGGCGGGAAGGGCCTGCGGATGGGGGGCGATATCCCCAAACAATTCCTGCCCATTGGCGGCAGACCCGTGCTGATGCGCACGCTGGAGCGCTTCAGGGCCTATTCGGCCGACCTGCAGATCATCCTCGTGCTACCAGAAGCCCAACAGGCCTACTGGCAAGGGCTCTGTCAGGAGTACCACTTCGACGTGGAGTACCAACTCGCCAACGGCGGACCAACACGCTTCCACTCCGTACAGAGCGGACTGGCCCTCGTGCCTGACGACGCAGAGGGCATAGTAGGCGTGCACGACGGCGTGCGCCCCTTCCCCAGCATCGAGGTGATCCGCAACTGCTACGAGACAGCCCGTGAGAAGAAGGCCGTCATACCCGTCATACCCGTGGTAGAGACGGTACGCCATCTGGAGGCCAGAAGTTCCGTGACCGTGCCGCGCGATGAATATCGGCTCGTGCAGACACCACAGACCTTCGACATACAACTGCTGAAGGACGCCAACCGTCAGCCCTACAACGACGGCTTCACCGACGACGCCTCCGTCGTGGAGAGTTACGGCCACGCGATCGCCCTCGTAGAAGGAAACCGCGAGAACATCAAGATCACCACGCCCTACGACCTGAAAATAGCAGAGGTACTATTATAGAGTGGACATACTAAGTCAGGACATACAATACCTGCCTGGGGTGGGACCCAACAGGAAGAAGATACTGGGCGACGAACTCGGCATCCATACTTACGGCGACCTGCTGGAATACTATCCCTATAAGTATGTCGATCGCTCGAAGATATACTCCTGCCACGAACTGACGGGCGAGATGCCCTTCGTGCAGGTGATAGGCCATATCCTCAGTTTCGAGACCTTCCAGATGGGGCCCCGCAAGGAACGGGTGGTCGCCCACTTCTCCGACGGTACGGGAATCGTCGATCTCGTATGGTTCCAGGGTGGGAAATATGCCAAGGAGACCTACAAGATAGGCGTGGAGTACATGGTCTTCGGCAAGCCCACCGTCTTCAACAACCGTGTCAACATCACCCATCCGGAGATGGATAAAGTGGACAGTGGACAGTTGAGAGTGGATAGTTATCTTCAGCCCTACTACACCACGACGGAGAAGATGAAGAAGCGGGGACTCACCTCGCGCGCCATCGAGAAACTGACAAGGAGCATGCTGGAGAAACTGCCGCCCCTGCCAGAGACCATCCCCGACTTCATCATTGGACCACACTACCTGATGGGACGCGACGAGGCCCTGCGCACGGTGCACTATCCGCAGAACGCCAAGGACCTGGAGCGGGCAAGGGTCAGACTGAAGTTCGAGGAACTGTTCTTCGTACAACTTAATATAGTAAGGTACGCAAGCGACCATCGTCGCAAGTATCGCGGCTATGTCTTCTCGAAGGTGGGCGATGTGTTCAACTCCTTCTACAAGAACAACCTCCCCTTCCCCCTGACGGAAGCGCAGAAGCGCGTGGTCCGCGAGATCAGGAAAGACACGGGCTCAGGGCGACAGATGAACCGTCTGCTGCAGGGCGACGTGGGCTCTGGCAAGACCCTCGTGGCCCTGATGTCGATGCTCATCGCCATCGACAACGGCTATCAGGCCTGTATCATGGCCCCCACGGAGATCCTCGCCGAACAGCACCTGGCCACCATCATGGCTTTTCTGAAAGACATGAACCTGCGGGTGGCGCTGCTGACGGGCATCGTCAAGGGCAAGCGCCGCGAGGAAGTGCTCGAAGGCCTGCTCGACGGCACGATCAACATCCTCGTGGGCACCCATGCCGTCATCGAGGACACCGTACAGTTCGCCCGCCTGGGCCTCGTGGTCGTCGATGAGCAGCACCGCTTCGGCGTGGCGCAGCGCGCCCGCCTGTGGGCGAAAAGCCAGAACCCGCCCCACGTGCTCGTGATGACGGCCACCCCCATCCCACGCACCCTCGCCATGACCCTCTACGGCGACCTCGACGTGAGCGTGATCGACGAACTGCCGCCTGGTCGTAAGCCAGTGCGCACCACCCATGTCTTCGACTCCCGCATGACCACCCTCTACGACGGCATCCGCCAGCAGATCCGCGAGGGCCGTCAGGTGTATATCGTCTTCCCACTCATAGAGGAAAGTGAGAAATCAGACCTGAAGAACCTCGAGGACGGCTTCGAGACATTGCGACAGGCCTTCCCAGAGTTCAGGCTGAGTAAGGTCCACGGACGGATGAAGCCTGCTGACAAGGAAGAGGAGATGCAGCGCTTCGTGAAAGGCGAGACCCAGATCCTCGTGGCCACCACCGTCATCGAGGTGGGCGTCAACGTGCCGAATGCCTCCGTGATGGTCATCCTCGACGCCCAGCGCTTCGGCCTCTCCCAACTCCACCAACTCAGAGGGCGCGTGGGACGCGGTGCCGACCAGAGTTTCTGCATCCTCGTCACGCCCTACAAACTCTCCGAGGAGACGCGCAAGCGCATTGACATCATGTGCGACACCAACGACGGCTTCCGCATCGCTGAGGCAGACCTGAAACTGCGCGGGCCTGGCGACCTGGAAGGTACCCAGCAGAGCGGCATGGCCTTCGACCTGAAGATCGCCGACATCGCCCGTGACGGCCAACTCGTGCAGATGGCCCGCGAAGAGGCGCAGAAGATCATCGAGGAGGACCCCGACTGCACGTCGCCCAAATACGCCATGCTCTGGAACCGCCTGCGCCAACTCCGCAAGACCAACATCAACTGGGCGGCCATTTCTTAATTTTTTAGAAATGTCAAGCGATGAGGGGTTTGTGTTAAAACAACCCTAAATATGTTAATGCACACAACCATCCTGCTCTTTTTCGGAAAATTCTTTATACCTTTGCAGTGAATCTTTTTCGTAATTAGAACCTACCTGACAATGAAGAAAGTATTTTTATGTGCCCTACTGATCTTGTTTTCCATGAGCGAAATCGCTAATGGAGAGACAAATAGGCCTGTCATTACCCCAGACCAGGATGAAGAAGAAATTGGCAATTTCGACTTCCTCTACGGGAATGATGACCAGGACTTCGACAGGGTGGAGATGCTGATTGACGAGGCCTTCTCCCACCTCGGCACCCGCTACAGGTCAGGCGCCAAGGGCCCCAGTGCTTTCGATTGCTCAGGTTTTACCAGTTACGTCTATAAACAGCAGACAGACATCTTCATCGGCGCCTCCTCGCGCGACCAGTATGCCCGCAACACCCCCATCCGCCGCGATGAGATCCAGTGTGGCGACCTGGTCTTCTTCACCAGCCCCGGCTCTGGCCATAACGTGGGCCATGTGGGCATCGTGGTCGATGTCGATCCTGTCACACTCGACTTCACGTTCATCCATGCCAGCAGCAAGAACGGCGTGAAACTCAGCAGTTCAACGGAATCCAATTATGCCAAACGATATGTTGGTGCTCGCAGAATCCTTGAACTCAGTGCCTTATGAACAAACGACTGATTAGTCTGACCATTGCCGCTTGCGGCATCCTTTCCCTTCAAGCCCAGACGCTGAATATCGCGATGACAGGCGATATCATGATGGGCACCACCTTCCCCAGTGTCATGCTGCCCGCCAATGAAGGCAGAGACCTCTTCCGCGATGCAAAGGACATCCTCGTGAATGCCGACCTGACCCTCGGCAACCTGGAGGGTACGCTCTGCGACGGAGGCAGGAGCACCAAGGGAAGCGGCCCCAACTCCTACTCCTTCCGCACCCCCACCAGTTATGGCCATCTGCTGAAGGAGGCAGGCTTCGACTACCTGAGCATGGCCAACAACCATGCCAACGACTTCGGCCCTGAGGGTATCGTCTCGACAGAGACCGTGCTGGAGTCCCAGGGCATCCTCTTCTCTGGCATCGCAGGGCGCATCGAGAGTGCCGTCATCGAGCGCAAGGGACTGAAGATCGGGCTCTGCGCCTTCGGACACAACAGTTACACCCTGAAGCATACCGACCTCACCACCGTGGGACGCATCGTCGATGATCTGGTCAGCAAGTGCGACCTGGTCATCGTGTCCTTCCATGGCGGTGCCGAGGGGCGCACGAAGAACCACCTGCCACAAGGTCCAGAGAGTTTCCTGGGCGAGAATCGCGGCTCACTGCGCCAACTGGCCCACTTCTGCATCGACCACGGGGCAGATGTCGTCTATGGGCATGGTCCTCATGTGGTACGCGCCATGGAAGTCTATAAGGACCGTTTCATAGCCTACAGCCTCGGCAATTTCTGCACCCCCTATAACGTCAGTCTGACGGGTATCTCCGGCTATGCCCCCGTGGTAGAGATCAACATCAATGCCGACGGGTCGTTTATCGACGGCCAGATCCACTCCTTCCTGCAGACGCGGGGCGTTGGCCCGCGCCAGGATGCGGCAGGGAGCGCCGCCCGCGAAATCAGGCAACTGAGTGAGGCAGACATTCCCCAGAGTCAGGCGACGATCGACGCGCAGGGCACCATCAGACTCAAGGGGAAACGCTAAAAAAGAAGGGATAAGTGTTAAAAGTGCACAAAATCCGACGACAAATTGCATATTCTCTACATTATTTATTAATTTTGCACCGTAATTTTGCTTTTGAAAATAAACAACCGTATGAATATAAATATTAAGAAACTATTCTTTTTTGCATTATCAGCCATGGCAGTGGCTCCCGCCGCAGGCCAAGACCTTTTAGCCAAGCAGGCGCCCATCGACAGAAAGATGAAAGCCGTTGACTCCATCGTCCTCAAGAGACTGATCATCAGTGAGGAACTCGAGAACCCCTCTGCCGATCTCTATGAGGACTGGAACAATGTATATGCCCACCGCGAGACAACGCTCCCCGATACCTTCCGCATCGACCTTCGTGGATTCTGCATGCCTACGGACAGCCGCGTCGTGACCTCCAACTTCGGTGCCCGCTGGGGACGCCAGCACAAGGGACTCGACATCAAGGTCTATGTGGGTGATACCATCCGCGCTGCCTTCAGTGGCAAGATCCGCATCGTGAAATACGAGCCCAGAGGCTACGGAAAATACGTGGTGATTCGCCACCACAATGGTCTGGAGACCATCTATGGCCACATGTCGAAGCATCTCGTCGTCGAGAATCAGGATGTGAAGGCTGGCGACCCCATTGGTCTGGGTGGCAATACGGGCCGCAGCACAGGTTCACACCTGCACTTCGAGACCCGCCTCTGTGGCGTGGCCCTGAATCCGGCCCTGATGTTCGACTTCCACAACCAGGACGTCACTGGCGACTTCTACAACTTCCGCCGCAACCGCTATGCAGCAGAGTCGGCCCAGGCCACACGCCTGCGTGGTGTAGGTGGCAGCAGCAAGAGCATTAGTCGCGGCAGCGCCGACGATGAGGACAGCGACCTCGCCATTGCGGCTCCCAAGGCCTCTTATACCAAGGTGGCCCACTACCACAAGGTGAAGAAGGGTGAGACACTACAGGCCATCGCCCGCAAGTGTCACACGACAGTGGATGCCCTCTGCAAAGCCAACCGCATCAAGAAGACCAAGCGTCTGATGCCAGGACAGATTCTGAAATACTAAACCAGATAGATACCTCAATAAGAATCCCGCCAGAGTTTGGCGGGATTCTTATTTTCTATTTCAGGGTCCTGATCAGGAACTGTGCTACGATATCCGTCGAACGGTAGATGTTCTGCGAGAAGCCATGGTCGAAATACTCCTGCATCACGTACTCGCTCCCAGGCCATATCTGATGGTAGCGCTCGCCGTAGGTATAAGGCACCACGCGATCGGCATTGCCATGCACGATGAGGGCTGGTCCCTGATACTTGGCAGCCGTCTCGTAGATAGGCAGCGAGAAGGCCGTGCGGATATAGTTGCCACCCAGTTTCATGCCTCCGAAGAGTTCGATATACTCACCTGGATCGAAGGGGTCGTACATCTTTCCCATCGTATTGCCCTTGATGGCATCGTCGCGGAGCACGGCAGCAGGGGCCATCAGCGCCACGGCCTTGAAGGCGGGCTCTCCAAGTGCCTCACTCAGCACGCCTGCCGTCATCGAGGCCACCACACCTCCCTGCGAATGACCTACGATGGCCACATCAGAGACATAGCGCAGGTCGCGCACATATTCCACGACTTTCTTGGCATCCTCGATCTCGTTGGGCACCGTCATATCCTTGAACTCGCCCTCGCTCTCGCCATGGCCGTTGAAGTCGAAACGGATGCTGGCGATACCATGCGCCTGGAGCGTGTCGCAGATCAGTTCAAACAGAGGACCATCCTTAGAACCGCCAAAGCCATGGCAGAACACCACCATCGGACACTGCTCTCCTTCCTGGAGTTGAGGCTTCTGGATAAGTGCTGCCAGTTTGCCGTGATCACCGTCGATGGACACCTTCTCACCCTTCTTGGCAGGCACGTAGGCACCTGTCGTCAGTTCCTTCAGATACTTATCGACCTTATAGGTCAATACCGTGGATAGTTTCACCTGACCGTCAGGACCAACGACCACCATCGAGGGAATCCATTTCACGCCATAGGCCTTGGAGATGTCCGTATCCTTGAACTTCTTCAGTTCACTGACCTGCGGATAGGCGATGCCAAACTTCTCGATGGCCGCCTTCCAGGCATCCACGTCAGTATCCATGGAGACACCAAGGAACTCGATGCCATGCTGCCTGTAGGCCTCGTACATACGCACCACCTCAGGAGCATCCTTGCGACAGTCAGGACACCACGAAGCCCAGAAGTCGAGCACCACCGTCTTGCCCTTCGCCCACTTGGCAAACTGGAACTTCTTCCCCTCCGGGGTCACCATCCTGAAGTCAGGAGCCACCGTACCAGGCTGAATCAGTTCTGTTGCATACTTGCTGTCCATGTCCTTCTGAGGACCGAACTGCGCTTTTGTCTCTACCGTTGCTCCTACCAGGAGACAGACGGCCAATAACCTAAGAATCTTCATCATTAAACGATTGTTGACATATTTTTCGGCAAAAATACTAAAAATATAAGAAATAATTCCTATCTTTGCAGAAAAATTAAACTATAAATCTTATGTACGACAAGGAAAGAGGGCTGTATATCGCCCACTGCGCCAATGGTGCGCTCAGTATCACAGGTAAGATGGCTAATCGCCATGGACTCATCGCAGGTGCCACGGGAACGGGTAAGACCGTCACCCTCCAGGTGATGGCGGAGACATTCTGCCAGGCAGGCGTACCCTGTTTCATGGCCGATATGAAAGGTGACCTCAGTGGCATCTCCCAGGTTGGCAAGATGAGCGGCTTCATCGAGAAGCGCCTGCCAGAGTTTGAGATCGAGAGCCCCGAGTTCCAGGCCTGCCCCGTCAGGTTCTTCGACGTCTTTGGCGAACAGGGTCACCCCATGCGCGCCACGATCTCCCAGATGGGACCGCAGTTGCTCTCACGCCTCCTCCAGTTGAACGAGACGCAAGACGGTGTGCTCAACATCGTGTTCCGCATTGCCGATGAGCGCGCCGTACTGCTTGACGACCTGAAGGACCTGCGCGCCCTGCTCGACTGGGTGTCGAAGCATGCCAAGGACTATACCACCAAATATGGTAATATCTCCGCCCAGACGATTGGCGCCATCCAGCGCTCACTGCTCCAGTTGGAGAACCAGGGGGCCGACAAGTTCTTCGGACTGCCCTCCTTCGATATCCAGGACCTGCTCCAGACAGAGGGTGGCAAGGGTGTGATGAACGTACTGGCTGCCGACAAACTGATGATGCAGCCCAAACTCTATTCCACCTTCCTGCTGTGGCTCCTGAGTGAACTGTACTCCACCCTGCCCGAAGTTGGCGACCTGCCACTGCCCAAACTCGTGTTCTTCTTCGATGAGGCCCACATGCTCTTCACTGACACGTCGAAGGCACTGCTCGACAAGATTGAGCAGGTCATCCGCCTCATCCGTTCCAAGGGCGTGGGTATCTACTTCATCACCCAGAGCCCCACGGACATCCCAGAGAACATCCTCGGACAACTCGGCAACCGCGTGCAGCATGCCCTCCGCGCCTATACGCCGAAAGACCAGAAGGCCGTGAAGACCGCTGCCGATACCTTCCGAGCCAATCCTGCCTTCAAGACAGACGAGGCTATCATGAACCTGGAGACGGGTGAAGCCCTCGTCAGTTTCCTCGACGAGAAGGGTGCCCCGACGATGGTGGAGCGCGCGAAGATTCTCTTCCCGCTCAGTCAGATTGGTGCCGTCACGGAGGGACAGCGTCTGGACATCATCAAGCAGAGCCGCATCTATGGCAAGTACGACACCCCCGTGGATCGCGAGAGTGCCTTCGAGGTGCTGATGGCTGAGGCAGAGCAGGCCATGCAGGAACAGGAGCAGGAGAAAGCCGCCGCTGAGGAAGAGAAGGCTGCCGCCAAGGACAAGCAGAAGCCTGGTATCATGAGCAAGGTGTGGAAGGCCGTCTTCACGGCTATCACATCAACACTCGCCACCATCCTCGGCACGTATGTCAGTAACAAGGTGACAGGTAAGAAGACCAAGTCGTCAACCTCCGCCACAGGCCGTGTGGTGAAGAATGCCACCAGTGCCGCCACGCGCTCCATCACCAAGGAACTCACGCGCGACATCCTCGGCAACCTGATCAAATAAAGTAACTCATCATATCATTGCCTAAGTACTGCCACATGCTGGCACGCATGTTGAGCATGTACTTCAGGTTGTAGAAGTTATCTATCTTCCACTCTCCATCCTCATACACCAGGTCAATACGGGCTGGTGTATAGGTATGGGCTGTATAGACGGTAAAGTTGACCGTGGCAGTGCGCACTCCCCCAAGTTCCATCATACTGTTGTTCTTGACCTCAAACTCGTCAAAATCGACCAAGTCGGTGTCATAGAGCATCGTCCAGTGGTTGACCTCAAAGAACAGGGAGTTCGTGTTATGCTCTTTCATCCGGACGGCCATCAGCAACTTGTTCCACGACTTCGAGCAGAACTGCCTGTCCAGTAGGTCGTTATCCACCGACCCTCCAAGATTGACGTTTTCCTGCTTCACCATCCTATAGATCGTCCTCACGCGATCGCGTATGACCTCACGCTCCAGTTGGAGTGCCATCTCCGTCTTCATGGAATCGGAGACGGCGGTCGTGCCTGCCGGCTTTTTCTTCATCTTCACGTCTGCACCATCCGCGGCATGACCACGGGAATCTCCACAACTTATCGCCATCAGACAGACGATAAGCAATCCTATGGATATTGTGAAACCAAATATACGCTTCAAAGGCTCAAATGATATATAAAATAGTTAAGAACTCGGGTGCAAAGGTACGAAAAAAGGCTGTAATGGAAAAACATTTTCAGAAGATTATCGCAAAATTGACGAAAAATAAGCGAAGTTATCAGGATTACAAAAAATGATTATCCGCAAATTGCGGATAATCATTCAGAGTCATGCCATGCCAGCATGTTACATCGAGAAAACCTTTTTCCCCTCGAAGTAGGTGGCTGCGGGCTTGGCCTCGTGAATCTCATTCTCAGGACACGAAAGCACATCCTTGGTGACGAGGAGGAAGTCGGCATACTTGCCAGCCTTGATGCTGCCCCGCTCGTTCTCCAGGAACATCTGCTTGGCAATGTTGATAGTCATAGCGGCGATGGCCTGCTCGCGGGTGACGAGTTCTTCAGTCCAGTAGGGCTTTCCGTTCACTCCTGTAAGCATACCTGTCACGGCTATCTCCATAATGCCAAACGGGTCGTCTGGGCTGCCGCTCAGTGCAGGATAGTCCGAGTGGGTGGTTGCAATAATGCCGTTGTCAAAATACGATTTCATCGGATAAGATTTGTCTTCCTGGCCTGCCGGAACGATACCATGCTCGCGCATATACTCAGCCAGACCATCAGGACCGTAATGCCAAAGCACACCAGAGGTGACATAGATATTATGGTCTGCCATACGCTTGTAATCTGCTTCGTCAATATTACGCACGTGAACCAGCGTGTTACGCATCTCATCCTTTCCGCCATTGATGAAGGCGTTGACAATACGCGTGACGCCCTTGTTGCCCATGACATGTACGTGCATAGTTACTCCGTTTTCATTAGCCACACGTGTCATGTCGGTCAGTTGCTCTTCCGACCAGTTGGGCAGGCCCTGATGTCCGTCAGGATAGGGCGGATTCACAAATCCGGTGCCAGTCTCCACCGTGCCGTCCATAAAGAGTTTAATCCAGTTCGGTTTGACGCGAGTGGAAGCAAATTTCTTGGTGTCAGCAGCCTTGGCCAGGGCTTCGTCAATATTCATCCAACTTTCAATCTCGTAGGACAGGCCCAACACGAAGTGCATACCACCAGCATTGTCTAACTGTTGAGCGGCCTGATAGAAATTAGTGTTAAAGAAATAGGAACCCCAGCCATCGAGATACATGGTGTAGCCCTCAGACAATAGTTGCTGTTCGATTTTTGGCAAGATATCACTTGCAATGTCAAGGCTAAAGAGACTTTCATTGTCTAAGAAGGAACGTGCGTAAGTGCCGGCCTGCTCCTTCAGATAGCCTGTAGGTGTGCCGTCAGTACCCATTACAATCTCACCACCTAATATGTCTCCATCTTTTTTGAGCACGGTGCCGTCAGCCTTCATAATACCAGCCTTGACCAGTAAGGCGGTATTTGCCAGCCCCTTGTGACCCTCATTGTCTGAGAAGTACATAGGAATATCACTGCAGATGGCATCCAACTGTTGGCGAGTAGGCATATTACTCTCGAAGACATGAACATTCCATCCGAAACCAAAAATACTTTTTGCCCCTGCGTCTCTTGCCTGCTTGACAGCAGCAGGTACGATTTCCGTCAGGAACTTGCTGGCATTGTCCTCTAATCCTACTGTCGCACCGACTAATTTGATGGCGTTAGCCATCGAGTAGTGTGCATGTCCGTTGCCGCAACCGGGCATTACAAGTCCCTTGCCGGTATAGTCCACCACCTCGGTCTTGCCTGCCTCGACATAGGCTTCGGCTCCCGTCTTGTCGCCTACATAGATGTACTTGCCGTCCTTCACGGCAAAAGCCTCTGCAATCTGGTTGCCCTCGGCGGTGAAAATTTTGCCATACACAACAAGGTCTGCCTTCTCTGAAATGATGTCACCGCCACTTGGGTTGTCATTGCTCGAGCAACTGGTAAGCACACCCAGACAGGCGATAATACTCAAAGCCGCAATACACGACAACAGACGACTGGTACTCACCATCGTCTTCTTCATACTCTTACAAATTGTCTGTTTCATAAAATTTCCTTTTTTTATAATATTAGGTGATTCTGCTATCATCGGTTTGGTCTAAATTTCTGTCCGCAAAGTTAGCAATTCCACCTCAAAAAAGAATCACGACCAATATCCTAAGCCATGATTCTTGCAGATTTTGGTAATTTTCTTGCTGATTTTGGTAATTTAGGACTTGCCCGCATCCTTCATCCAGGCTGTCACCGGCTGTCCCGTTTTGCGCTTGAAGGCACTACTAAAGGTGTTGTAGTTGCGGAAGCCGCTCTCCTGGGCCAACTGATAAGCGGTGAAAGGGCGACGCTCGTCAACAACCTCACGATAGAGGCTCATGAAATGACTGATGCGCAGGTCGTTGATATAGGCATTGTAGGTCATGCCCTTAGTAGTGAAATACTGGCTGAGATAGAAGCGGTTTGTGCCAATGGCTTTGGCTAGTTGGAAAAGGCTCAGGTCGTGCTGCAAGTAGAGTTGCGTTTCTATACAATGTCTCTGTAGCAATGCTCCAATATTATTGCAGGTGGCCTGTGAAAGACCACAACATTCCTCTGCCTCTGTCTCAACACTAACCGGCTCTGCTACTGGCAAGTTTAGCGATAGGGAGACGCTAAGGTCGCTCAGTGTCTCCACTCGCCACAGGAGATAGAAAATCAGTACGGCGAGACAACCAAGCATGGCATATAAGTAAGCCCTGCCCTCGTAGATATAGGTATAGATGCCAAACACCAGCAACATGATGACCAGTACTACGAAACCCTGCCACACCTCCTTGTGTTCAAGGTCGGCATAGTTGTCGCGCAGCCAACGCCCATATTGTCTCAAGGCGCGAACCATATATATGATAAAGCCAATGCCCATCAACAGGAAATAGGCATATAGCATCGGCAGAAGAGCATAACTACGGGTTGCAACGCTCCACGCACTTCCAACAATGATCGGAGCCACCATCACGGCAACAGGCCATAGCGGACGCTTGCGGTCTTGCAACATCGTGAGTAATACAACTAAAGCCAAAGGAATAACCGTCATGCAGTCAAGTAAACCGCCTATAAGATCAGTCATCAGGATATCCTCGCTTGAGGTAAGGAACAGTATCGGCATATACCACAAGTGATTCAAGGCGATGGAAGCGAAAAAGGCTGCAGTCCACCGGCGCAGGTGCACTGGCGGTGTCACGTCAGGAGCAATGGCGTTGGACCGACGGAACAACAAATAGCAACTTGCTATGATGGCTATAGCCGTCACTACTCCGTAGAGCATGGTAAAGAGGGTATCGTCTCGGATCTGATCGTACATAATCGTTTTACTTCAACAGTTTCCTGCTTTCATTATACTTATTATGAATTACGTGTGCAAAGATAGCAAAAAAACACAAGACAGTAGAAGAATTGGAAAAAATAATAGGCAAAACATTTGGAGGTAATAAAATAATTGCTATATTCCTGATGGCCTCGTAATTCATGCCAGTAACTCTTGAGAGTTGTCTTGGCCTGACATCGAGCGATCGCATAACCTCTTGAATATCTCTCTAATGCTATGACTCAGTACCGACCCCGTGATCCATTCAATATACCCACGATGTCTTGCACCTCCGCCTTGCGGCTTGATGCAGGGGCAAAGGTACCATTTATTTTTTGAATAATCGCATAGCTAAATGAAAAACTTGCAGAAATCGCAGGTTTTCGAAGTTTTCTAGCGAATGATTTGTTAATCCCAAGCTTTATTTGTAACTTTGCAGATAATATGAAACCGACTATCATCGAAGACGAAATATTTGAATTCGAACCGTTTGAAAAAGATGGCTCTGAACTGATGGCAGCCGAGGCCTCATGGAGAGGTATGGCTGAAGAAATGCAAGAGTTGCATTATCTAAAGGGCGCCCGATTTATTAAGCAACTGAAGTTGATTGTCTATTATGGTGAATTTCGTCTTGTAGAGGGTGAAACTGATATTTATAGTGCGATTAGCGAACAAAGTGATGATTTCGACAATCTGATTAATGCGGCACGCAAGGCTGTAGAGCATGGCTATCGTGTCTATATATTGCCTAATCCGAAAGGAATTAGGACAGCAGATTACAATCCAGGGACATTGGCTCGAAGCATCAAACGGTTTTTTGAACTGAATCCCTATGCGCGAGAAGTGCTTGTATATAAGGGGAAAAAAGAGCTATCCGTTATGAGAAAGAGCTTGGATGATGTTAATTTCTTCCGCACCTTTATCCGCCGCTATATTAAATAACAAAAGAGCCACATGAAGTGACTCTTTGTTTGTAAATGGAGTAGTGTCGATCAAGTCTTGCTCCCACGCGGAAACTTACCGGATAGCCAAAACTAATGTTCTGACGATGCAAAGATAGGGATTTTTCGGTTATCTTCCAAACTTTTTCTCACTTTTTTCTGTTTTGACGTTAAAAATACAAATATTATTCGTACCTGAATGTAGTCGCTGGGACAGGTACTTGGGTATGACGGCTGCTATGACTCAGGTACCTCTGTTCCCAAGGCTATGGAAAATCATAACCATCAAATCTTGAGCCATTATTTTTCATCGCCTTGCACAGAAAGCTCAAACTGTGCATATTCTTGGGGGGGCAGGTCGCGTGATGGCATGGGGTCGGCTGGTTGTTAATGAATCTTTTTTGTGTGCGCACGTCAATGCAGTCGTTTGTTAATGTGTATTAAAATTGGGGGGGGTAGTGAATAAAGGTTAACGGTTTGTGTGGACAATTTTGTATCTTTGCAAATGAGATTTGCCCAGCAAACCCTCAGAAACTAGACAAGTCGTAGGGGACAGTACCTGAGTCATAGCAGTTATCATACCCAAGTACCTGTCCCAGTGACTAAATTGTTGTGCGGTGACGTAAAGACAGCGTGACAATTAAAGACACAGTAACATATTAACATAATTAAAAATAAACAATGCTTATGAGAAAAACGAAGAGAACGTATGTCCAGCCGACCTTCGAGGTGGTTGAACTGCATGTGACTAATCATCTGCTGCAGACCAGCGCCAGCGGCGACGTGAATGCCACAATGGATGGCACATGGCAGGAGGAGGACCTCTGACCCCTCAGGAGCCATCCGAGTATTAACAACAAGAAAAAAGGAAAGACAATGAAAACAAAGACTATCTTGAAGACGCTGGCCGTGGCCCTGCTGATGCCAGCCATGCTGCTGACCACTGCTTGCAGCAGCGACGACAATATCATTGACAGTGAGAAATCCGCCAACACGAAGGGCTACGCCCTGCCCGTAACCGTGAACGTCACCCGTCAGGGCGACGAGCCTGCTACCCGCGCCACGTTTGACGGTAGTAAGCTCGCCTTCAGCACGGGCGACAAGCTGCTTGTGCGTGGTAATGACAACAGCGACGGCGGAGCAGGACGTTTTGCCGGCTTGCTGGATTATGATGCTTCTGAAGAAAAATTCAGCGGCACCATTTATACCGAGAATTCGTATTCCGGCACTGCCGATGCGCTTTTCACGGCTGCAAACTCTAATTGGGTCGGGGCCGCGTTGTTCCCGAACGGCTATGAAAGCTATGAATTCTTGTCTCTTTCGGGTAGCGGATATAGTACTTCATATTCGATGAGTTATAACAAAGCTATTGCCGCCACGAAGGCTGCAGCTGTTGAGCAGTTCAGCCTTGAGAGCGCAAAAACATATTCCAGCGGCTTTGCCCTGAGCCCCGAAAATGCCATATTCAACTTCACCATCACGGGCTTGACGGACGGGGCTAAAGATGTAACATTAAAGGACGGAACAAGAACGATGTTTACTGGAAGTGTAACTCCTACTTCTGGCACTGCAGCATTTGCTCTGGGTGCAATGATTAAAAATTATAGTGATTTCCCAGTTAATTTAAAAAATGTCACCTTGACGATAGGTGGTACTGATATCGACATCACCGACGCCAATAATAACCTCGCAGCAGGCAAGATTTACAACATCAACAGGAGTGCTAGCGCTCCGCTCCCCGCTGTGTTTACGGTTGACGCAGGGAAAACGGTGAAGTTCTCCAAGGGCAACCTGCAGGCTACGTACAACGGTTCCAGCTGGATTTGGGGCTTTGCCGAGCACCAGTGGGATTATATCGGCAATGCCGCCGGTAATACCAGCATCAACGGCAACGGAACTGTGTCGGCTAATGGCACTGTGGATCTTTTTGGCTGGGTGGGTGCTTCCAGTACCTGGACGGGAGCAGCTCAGTATGGCATCAGCAATTCGACTGTCACTAATAACGTAGATGGTTACGGCAATGTCGGGGGCGAAGCCCAAAAGGTTGTCTGGGGTGCCACCGTGGGCGCAGGGTGGCGCACGCTCACCAGTCCCGAATGGCTGTACTTGCTGAACACACGTGAAACGGGTATTACTGTAAACAGCACCGATCATGCGCGCTATACCCTGGCAATCATCAACACGGATGGAACAGAAGTGAAGGGTCTCATAATTTTCCCTGACGGATATACCGGAGGTACACCTGCAGGCGTTACTTGGGGAACCATTAACGCTAAAAGTACTTACGATACCACGTGTACTTCTGCGGGCTGGACAGCCCTTGAGGCCGCAGGTTGTGTCTTCCTGCCTGCTGCAGGATATCGTACAGCATCAAACGTCACCGATGCTGGTGATGGTGGGGGATACTGGTCATGTAGTTCCGGTACAGCCGATAAAGCAATTGGCCCATATTTTGAGTCGAATTGGATGAGTATTCAGTACATCAGCAGCAGAAAATATGGCTACTCTGTCCGTCTCGTTCGCGATGCTGATTAAAAATTGGACACAGGTTCATCCCTGTGCAATGAAACAATAACAAGTAAACGGAAGTCAATCGGCTTCCGTTTTCTTTTTTAGAAAACCTCCTCAGTCCCCCAGTTTAGGGGGAAGGTGGATGATTAGAAAAAACACCAAGCCGGACCTATGATGGTCCGAACTTACCTTAATGTAAGAGCGACAGGCGGAGCGGTTTTCTTCCCCATGAGGGGGGAGAATACAAGAGAGAGGTGGAGCCCCTTCAAGGGTGAAGGGGACGGGGGATGTTCGAAAAGATGTAAGATGGCTGAAGGCAGCGTCTCAAAATCTCATAGTCATGGGGAAGAGGCACCTGGGTATGGGTGCCTGTTTTCATGGCAATTTTTTTGCTATATTCCTGATGGTCTCGTAATTCATGCCAGTAACTCTTGAGAGTTGTCTTGGCCTGACATCGAGCGATCGCATAACCTCTTGAATAACACTGTAGTCGCTGGGACAGGTACTTGGGTATGACGGCTGCTATGACTCAGGTACCTGTCCCCACGGTTAGTTCGTGAAATATTCCTCCAAAAGGAGTGACTTTCTCAGATTTTATTTGTACCTTTGCCATGTCATTGATGATTTTGCTTGTCTTGAATTGCAGCACTAAGGTAAGTGAAAAATCTGACATGACAAAATCCTGGGCCGCTCGGCTTTGCCGCTTCGCGCGTCGAAGAACTTTTTGTTGCTCAGGAACTTATAAAAGCTATTAAACTAAAGTGCTGCGGAATCTAGGAGAACTAAAGATATGAAACCGCTTATCGTCGTCTATTCCTTGTTAATGATGCTGTTCTGCTGCTCGTGCGGTTCAGGCCATCCTGACAGAAGGATTACGGAAGAAAATGCTTATGAGGGAGTCAGCAACTATTGCCATGAGGTGTATGAATGGAGTATTGCCCAGGAGAATCCCTCCATCATGTATGTGGAGATGGGGGTGGAATCGGATTCTACGTACGAAGTGGTGTTCCGCAGTTATACGGGGGCAACGGTTCATTTTTATGTTGACAAGCATACTGGTGTTACAAGGATGGTGGAGAAAGTACCGCTACTTGATATTGAAAACGAGACAGGCAGAATCAATTTGTTTGATTACCTGAAGAAGGAATAGCAGTCTTGTCGCCGAGGTCTGGACCTTCATGCCGGTATCATCCTGCGGAAAAACACGTTGGGTATGGCCACGCCAAGGGCTATGAAGAGAATGATGTAGTCGCTGGGACAGGTACTTGGGTATGACGGCTGCTATGACTCAGGTACCTCTGTCCCCACGGCTATTAGGATTGATCTTTGACATAGTGGCACAAAAAGGAAGCGGAAAAGTTTGGCAGTATCGATTATTTGTTGTATCTTTGCACTCAGTTAATAACTGATTAAGTCTAAGGTATGACAAACGACATAGCATCAGAACTGGCGAAACTCCATGAGTTGAGGGGAGCAGAATACTCCCGGCAGGTAGAGGCAATAGCAATGCGCAAAGAGTTTCATTCGCTAGAAACAGACAAGGACATTTACACTACAGGAGGCGAGAAAAGCGATGACTACCAGAACCTACTGATAGCAGCCCGAAAGGCCGTGGAGTTCGGGTATAGGGTGTTTATACTGCCCAACCCATTAAGAACGCGTACGCCGGACTTTATATTGGAAAAGAAGGGCACCTTTAGGGCATACGATTTGAAAACTGTTTTCGGCAAGGGGTCTGTAGGTACCAACCTGCTTGACTCCATAGGGCAGTGTAACCGTATCCTGCTCAATATGCAGTCGGTATATAGCACCCGAATCCTGTTGTCGGACATAAAACGATACTTTGACACCAATAAGGATGCAACAGAGGTGTTGATTTTTAAGGGGCTTAAGCGTATATCGATACACCGCTTTATATTCGACAACCCGTCATACTACCGACTGTTCAAGAAAATGTATGAAAAATAGAAAAAGCCACCATGAAGGCAGCTTTCTCAAATTGGAGTAGTGTCGGTTCTGGCTTGCTCCCCTCGGAATTCCTTAACTCGTAAGAAGGTTTACCGGATAGTCAACCATGAAAATTGACGTTGCAAAGATAGGAACTTTTTCTGAGACTTCCAAATTATTTGAGAGAAATCTTTCTTTCAATAGTTATTTTGTGCCACAATCGTCATAACGTGAATATAAAAAGACAAAAAAGTAAAATAGAAGGAATATGGACAAAGAACAGAAGAAACATATCGTATGGCATGGCGACGTGGTGATGAAGCAGTTCATCTCGAGAGAATCACGGGGTCGGTTCTAGTGATCATTTATTGTAATTAATTTGGCTGTATCAAAAATCGTAAAGAGAATAGGCGTGACATACGCGCATTATTTCAACAAGAAATACGAGCGTGACGGGCGTTTCGTTTGGAGTTATTCAGAAACTGAAAAATGATCACTAGAACCGACCCCAGGATTCAACAGGTCAAATGAAAATGTTAGAGTTGCTTTTCAAAGGTCACAGCATCGAAGACAGTGGGACAGTCCCGCTGTGTGCTTGCCGTTCGTCTATTTTTCGTCGAGGGTCATCAAGAGCATTCCTCTGACATTGGCAGTCTTGAATAATGCCCTCCGCGATGTACTGATGGGAATGATTCCGTTCTTCGTTGGCGACGTTATCGACTTCTTCCATCGTGCCAACATCCAAAACATGCACATGAGGCCAGGAGTGCTGTGTGAATGGAGGGATTTTTCGACTTTTGTTCTTTTGTCTCGTGTTTTTATGCTACCTTTGCACACATATTTTATAAATTGACTTTATGCCAATCCGCGTGATATCCCTGTTGCTGCTCGCGACTATGAGCAGTCTGGTTCTGCCCTCGTCAGCGCAGAGCCTCATCCAACGCGCCGACAGCACTCTTGCCGCCAGATACTACCGCCTGGGCAACATCGACACCACATATATCATGCGACCACAGACGAAGTGGACCATCACGGCGAGGATGAACGTATCAGGGGCGAAGATGGAGTCAGAAGGCATCAAAAACGGCCAGCATTTCAAGGCGGAGATGGAAGCCAACAGGAAAGCAACGCTCAGTATGGGCGTGAGTTATCTGGGATTCGGGCTCAGTGTTTCACTCAATCCTGCCAAACTGATGGGCAGGTACCGCGACTATGAGTTGAACTTCAACAGCTATGGGCGTCGTTTCGGTTTCGACGTCATCTATCAGGATACTCATAATTTCACTGGCTGGCACGACCATGAAGGCATGGACCGCATAGAACTGCCTGAGGGTATGCTGAAAGTGAAGACGCTCAACTTGAATGCCTTCTACGTCTTCAATAGCCGACGATTCTCTTATCCTGCCGCCTTCTCGCAGAGTTACATCCAGCGCCGCTCCGCAGGCAGTTTCCTCCTGGCAGCATCGGGGATGGGTCAGCATGCCACCCTCGACTGGGAACAGGAGATGCAATTGAAGATGACGAACATCGGGCTTGGGGCAGGCTATGGCTACAATTACGTGCCAGGTGAGGGTTGGCTGCTGCATATCTCAGCCCTGCCCACATTCATCGTCTACAGCAACACGTCAATGACTTTCGGCGACGACCGCATACCCCTTCACTACCACTTCCCTGAGGCCATTATCACAGGGCGCGGTGCCGTCGTCCGTCAATGGGGCAACAAGTTCATCGGCTTATCGATGGTGTTCAACTTCACCAACATCGGGGACAAGGAAAACCTCGCCGTACAAAACATAAAATGGCGCATCCGAACGTTCTTCGGACTGCGCCTGGGTAAGAGGTGACTATTCAGAAATAATCAGTAGTTCTCGGCTTTCACCTGGAAGTAGGACTGCGGATGGTTGCAGACGGGGCACTCCTCTGGGGCTTTCTTGCTCACAGGGGGACAGACCCCCTGTGAGGTAATGAGCCTGTAGTCGCTGGGACAGAGATACTTGGGTATGACGGCTGCTATGACTCAGGCACAAAACTTAAAATTTTATTGCATACACTGCATACACTAAGCCATAACAAACTGTCTCTCAGCGACTTATTCAGTGTATGCAGATTTATTTAGTGTATGCAAACACAAGAGGGCACAAACACAAGGGTTCAGGAAAACGTCCCAAGCCCTGGGACGAATCTACGAAGCCACTCTTCGAAGCCAAAGGGCTGCATGGGAAACCAAAAGGGCTACTCTGCAAACGTCCCAGGCTTTGGGACAAAACCAAAGACAACAACGATGAAGTTGACGATCGTAAAGACTTGGCAAGAGAGTTGCATACACCAAAATAAACTGCATACACCAAGTAAACATCTGGCAACCAGCCGTTTACGCTTTAGTGTATGCAGTGTATGCAAGGAAATTCTGAAAAAAACTTATGCATTTTCGCAGGAAGTATAGACATATTGGGGAGCGACGTGAGTCGTGAAGTGAAGATCTGGGTGGTCAGAGAGCACGGTCTTCAAGTCATTACTGATGCCAGTACCTATCAGTTTGAGTGCGGCTTCCTTCATCGTCCAGAGACGGATGAACTCCACCTCGGGGCGCTCGGCAGAAAAGATACGCTGGCACTCGTCAACACCCATGGTATAGCGCACAAGAGAATCCTTGAACGTGCGGAAAGACTCCACGTCAATGCCGACTGGCCTATCGCTGATGACACAGGCAGCAGCCTCCTTGCAGTGGCTGAGGTTAAAGAATATCTCTGGATGCCCCACAATAGAGGGCTTGCCATGCTCGTTGTACTCGAAGATGGGATTCTCCGTGATGCCGTATGCTTCGCGAAGGCCTCGTTTCAGCAGTTGGTAGGCCAGCACACAGAGCCGCTGGCCCTGTTCATACCTGAACTTCAGGGCCTGCTCCCGCCGCTGCGCCGATATCTCTTTCATCGCCGTCTCAAGGTCGAACTCCCATATCTCTTCCGACACCAAGGTAATCATAACTCTCAACTATCATCTCTCAACAATCACCTACTCCAGTCCCACCTCCGGCATGGGAATCTTGCGGTTGGCATTCTCCTTGGCACCAAGGGCGATGAGTTCCTGTCCTTTCTGCACGACACTCTGTCGCCCAGTGATCAGTTTGTTGTTCGTACTATCGTAGGCCTTCTGCACGGCCTCCAGTTTCTCGCCCAGGTCGTTATAACGCTTGATGAAGTCACCCAGACGGTCGAGCAACTGCTCAGCCAGTCCGAACACCTTCTCCTGATTCTCAGCCTGCTGGTTCTGCATCCAGGCGACATGGATGATATGGAGGATGCCCAGGAGGTTCTGCTCCCCCGTGACGAACACCTTCTTCTCGAAGGCCTCTCGCCAGAGCGTGGGGTCATTGGCGAGCGCCAGTTGCAGCGACGACTCAAAGGGCACGAACATAATGACGAAATCGACGGCATCCCGTCCGTTCTTGATATATTTTGAGTAGTCCTTGCGAGCCAGTTCGTTGACGTGCTGCCGCACGCTCTTGATATGGTCCTGCAGGTAGCGCTCCTTCTCCTCGGGGGTCTCCGCATTGACATATTTCTCGTAAGCCACGAGCGACACCTTGGAATCGACGATGGCATCCTGGCCCTGGGGATAATGCAGGATCACGTCGGGCTGCATCTCCCTGCCCGTCTCGTCGTTCTTCAGGGGGCGCCCCAGTTCGTCGCGTAGTCGCGCTTGGACCTCGTAGTGGATACCCTCCGTCAGTCCCTGACTGGCAAGCAGGTCACCGAGGATGATCTCCCCCATGTTGCCTGATACCTTATTATCACGGCGCAGCACA
Organism: Prevotella sp. UBA4217; assembly: GCA_002379425.1. Classification (GTDB taxonomy): domain Bacteria; phylum Bacteroidota; class Bacteroidia; order Bacteroidales; family Bacteroidaceae; genus Prevotella. Next base: position 120,794 of record DFTH01000011.1, on the reverse strand, counting down.
TTGGCCAGTCCCTCCGTCTTCTCTCCCAGTTGCTGGGTCTGCTGCATCATCAGCAGCATCTGCTCGCGGAAGGAGGCCGAGTGGGCAGCACTCTCCTTCTGCGTCTCGCTGATGGCCTTCTGCATGTTGGTGATGGCATCCTTCAGTGGCTGGGTGATGCCTGTCATCACCTCCGTGTTCTGCTCCTTCAGTTTCGTGGCACTGGCCTCCATCAACTGCTGGGCCAGGTTCTTGAACTGTGCCTCGCGTCGCTGCAACTCCTCCGTCATCTGACGGTCGTGGCGCTGTTCGGCCTCCGCCATCTGCTGGCGCACCAGTTCCAGTTCCCGCGCCTGCGACTCCGACTTCGCCCCCAAGGTCTCAGCCTTTTCTGCCAACCGCTGGTTCTCGGCTTCCAGATGCTGAGCCCTGCTGCCGATGGCAGCCAGTTGCTCACCCTTCATCGCCAGTTCGATATCCTTCTTACCCACGGTGATGTTCAGCGCATCCATCCGCTTGTCCATCCACAGATAGATGGCGACGGCCCCTACGGCCACACCTATTACAATATATAGAACAATCATCATAACCTTAATTTGGTGCAAAATTAAAAAAAATCCGTGTAATCCATGCCATCCAAGCCAAATATTTTGTATCTTTGTGGCGTATTAACAGAAACCATTTATCAATCACTAAAACTTACAGATTATGGATTACAAGATTATTGACATCGAAGGAGTAGGCGACGTGTATGCAGAGAAACTGGTTGCCGCAGGTATCAACAAGGTGAGTGAACTGCTCGAGAAGTGCGCTGCCCCCAAGGGTCGCAAGGAACTGGCAGAGGCCACTGGCATCAGCGAGAAACTGATCCTCCGCTGGACGAACCATGCCGACCTGTTCCGCATCAATGGCGTCGGCCCTCAGTTTGCCGAACTGCTGGAGAAGGCTGGCGTTGATACCGTGAAGGAATTCCGTCATCGCGTGGCAGAGAACCTGCAGCCGAAACTCGAGGAGGCCAATGCCCAGTACAGCATCTGCGGCCGCGTGCCTGCCGTGAGCGAGATACAGAAGATGATTGACCAGGCCAAGGAACTGGAGCCGAAGGTGACCTACTAATTGAGAGTTGACAGTTGAGAGTTGGATCCCTTCGCTAATCGCGAGGGGATTCTTCTGTTTGTGTCCTGGGCCAGTTCACGAGGAAGAGTTTCTCCGTGGCACGGGTGAAGGCCGTATAGAGCCAGTGGATATAGTCGGGGGTCAGCATGTCGTCTGTCATATAGCCCTGATCAATATAGACGTGCGACCATTGTCCACCCTGCGCCTTGTGGCAGGTGACGGCATAGGCAAACTTCACCTGAAGGGCATTGTAATAGCGATCGCTCTTCAGTCGCTTGATGCGCTCCGTCTTCTGCGGGATGTCGGCATAGTCCTCCATCACGGCATTGAAGAGCCGTTCCTGTTGTTCGTATGTCAGGGCAGGTGCCTCTGAGGTCAGGGTGTCGAGGACGACGGTGGCCGTCAGTTCATAGTTGTCGTAGTCGGGAAACTGCATCGTCACCTCCGCAAAGCGGAAACCATAGAGTTCGTGGATGTTCCTGACACGTTGCACCACGGCGATATCACCATTGGCAAGGAAGGATATCTCCTTGGAGCCTTCCGTCCAAAAGTAGTTGTTCTTCACAACCATCAACTGGTCGCCCCGACAGAGTTCGTCCTCGCGATCCAGCACCGTGTTGCGGATGCCCTGGTTATAGATAATCGCCCGTTTGTTGCTGCGGGTGATCACCATCGTCTCGTCCATCCCCACCCTGCCGTAACTCGTGGCCAGCGACTCTATCAGTTCGTCGCCTGGCACGATGGCGACGTCAGGGAAACCGTTTATTCTGATTCGAGGAAGGAGGAAGGAGGAAGGAGGAAGGAGATTACTGTCAGGTACAGATTCTGCCACAGCACTATTCTCATTCCTCCTTCCTCCTTCCTCCTTCCTCGAAAAATACCCCCGAATCCTCGTAGCATTCCACAGGATGCCCGAAGAGTCGCTCTGACGGAGCACTTGGTCCAGGTCGCACTCATAGACCCCCAACCCATAGCCCCGCAGCGCCTCCGCCGCCAGAGCCGGACTCTCGTCCTCTCCCACTGGCGGCAACTGGGCCTTGTCGCCAATAAGCATCATACGACAATTGTTGCCATTATAGACGAACTGTACCAGGTCGTCGAGCAGGCTTCCGCTGCCGAATTGAGAATGAAGAACTGAGGATTGAGGGTTAAGATTACCCAGTCCCTGGTTTGAGATCATCGAGGCCTCATCGACGATAAACAAGGTGTCGCGATTCAGGTTGTCGTTGAGGTTGAAGGCCGACAGGTCGCCCGCCGTCTTCTGCCTGTATATCCGACGGTGGATGGTATAGGCGGCATGCCCTGCATTCAGGGAGAACACCTTCGCAGCGCGGCCCGTCGGCGCCAGCAGGATCATCTTCTGCTTCAGCGCTGCCAGGGCCTTGACGATGGCACCCGCCAGGGAGGTCTTACCCGTTCCCGCTGAACCACGCAGGATCATCACGACATGGTCGGAACGATCCGTCATAAACAGCGAGAATACATCGAGGGCATGCTCCTGGTCTGGCGTAGGCAACAGCCCGAAGGTCTGCCTGATGCGGTATTTCAGTTCATCCACTATCATATTGGCTACAAAATTACTAAAAATTATGAATTATGAATTATAAATTATGAATTATTTCGTATCTTTGCAGCCAAATGCAAATAACAGACAAACATATCAACGTCATCCTGACCATCGTTGCACTCGGACTATTGTCCCTCTGCATCGCCAGTGTCATGCGCGGATAAGTCCTACCCTAATTCCAATGGAAGAGATACACCAGAGAAAGTTGATCATACGCATAGGAAAGAACACACTTTCCTTCACGATGCCCGATCCTGCCAACAAGGAGAAGCCATTCCTCTATGAACCCTATATCGTGAAGGGTGGAATCTCCATGGCCGCCAACCTGCGGGAAGCCTTCAAGACGGCCGACCTGACGGCCATCGACACCCGCAAGGTGCAGGTGCTGGTCGATACGCCCTCCATGCTGGTACCCATCGAGCAGTTCGAGGAAGAAGATATCAAGGCGCTCTACGACTATGCCTTCCCGACCACCGAGGAACAGCGCATCGTGCGCTTCAACGTACTGCCCTCGCTGAAAGCCGTCTGTCTCTTTGCCGTCAACAAGGATCTGTCTGGCGTGCTCCAGGACCGTTTCGACGACCTGCAGTTCATCCATGCCATGGCCCCTGTATGGCGCTATCTTCACCAACGCAGTTTTACGGGCCATCGCAACAAACTCTACGGATATTTCCACGGCAAGAGCCTCGACATCTTCAGTTTCCAGCAGAACCGCTTCAAATTCTGCAATGCCTTTGTCGTCTCATACGCCCACGATGCCCTCTACTTCCTGCTCTACGTGTGGAAGCAACTCCGTCTGGAGGCCGAGCACGACGAGATGCACATCGTAGGCGACATCCCAGAACAGGAATGGCTCCTGCAGGAACTCAGGCGCTACCTGCAGAAAGCGTATGTCATCAACCCCACAGCCGACTTCCAGCAGGCTCCAGCCACCAGGATCAAGGGGCTGCCCTACGACCTGATGACCCTGCTGACCAAAGGACGATAACTCATGAGAATCATCACAGGGAAATACAAGGGACGGCACTTCGACATCCCCAAGACCTTCAAGGCCAGGCCGACGACCGACTTTGCCAAGGAGAACATCTTCAACGTGCTGACAGGCTATATCGACTTTGAAGGTGCCACAGCCCTCGACCTCTTCTCAGGCACGGGCAGCATCACGCTCGAACTGATCTCACGCGGCTGCGAGCACGTCACCAGCGTGGAACTGGACCGCGACCATCACCGCTTTATCCAGCAGTGCGTGCAGAAACTGTTTGTTTCGAGGAATGTGGAATGTGAAATGAGGAATGAGAATCCACAAACAACCCTCCTTCGCGCTGACGCGTTCCGCTTCGTAAGGTCGTGCAGGCAGCAGTTCGACTTCATCTTCGCCGACCCGCCCTACGCCCTCAAGGAACTGCCCACCATCCCCAGTCTTGTCATTGAGAAGGGACTGCTCAAGGAGGATGGCATCTTTGTCTTTGAGCACGGCAAGGACCACGACTTCTCCGATGATCCCCACTTCGTGGAGCACCGTAGTTACGGCAGCGTGAACTTCTCGATCTTCAGAACAGGGGCGACAGCATCCGAGTGATACTCTCCCAGAGCCTGACGAAGAACCCGCCGTTCATCCGTCCTGGCACATTCTTCAACAGCACGGCCTGCTCCTCGTCGGCCAGGAACACTTTCTTCATGCGCTGGGCCATCCCCTCATCATAGAAGAAGATGTTCGCCTCAAAGTTATTCTCAAAACTGCGGAAATCCAGGTTGGTCGATCCGCTGGTGGTGATGACATCATCGCAGACCATCAGTTTGGAGTGCAGGAATCCCGGCTTATAGAGACTCACCTTCACGCCCGCCTCATAGACCTCGCGCAGATAACTGCGGCTGGCCCACTCCACGAAGCGTGCGTCACTGTACCTTGGACAGAGCACCCTCACGTCAACGCCTGCCAGTGCCGCCGTCTTCAGGGCGAAGAGCACGGAGTCGTTGGGCAGGAAATAGGGTGTCTCCAGATACAGGTATCGACGGGCTCCCATGATGATCCGCACGAATCCCTGCATGATCTCGGGGTAAGGCGTCACGGGCCCGCTCGTCACGACCTGGGCCAGACAGTTGTTGGTCGTCTGCTCGTCACGCAGCAGCGAGGGGTAGTACTTACGGTCAGAGAGCAGGGTGCGATCGACGAAGTACCAATCCACCAGGAAAGTCCTCTGGAGGGCATGCACGGCTCCGCCCGTCACCTTCAGCATCGTGTCGCGCCATGGCATCTCACCCGTTCCCTTCACGTAGCGCAGGGCGATGTTCATGCCGCCTATGAAGCCCACCACACCGTCGATCACGATAATCTTACGGTGGTTGCGATAGTTCACCTTACTGGTGAACGACGGGAAGCGCACTGGCAGGAACGACGCCACCTCGATACCCTCTTCGCGCATCCGCTCGAAGAAGCGATGCTTGACGTTCCAGCACCCCACGTCGTCATAGATCACGCGCACCTCCACGCCCTCGTGGGCCTTGTCGATCAGCGCGTCAGCCAGAAGACAGCCCAGGGCATCGTCGGCGAAGATATACATATCGAGGTGGATATGCTGTCTGGCCTCATGGATGGCCGTCAACAAGGCCGGGAAGAACTGATAGCCATCCGTATAGATACTTACCTTATTGTCCTTGAAGGGCAGGGAGAGATTCTGGTTGATGAAAAGGTCTATCAGCGGCTTGTGCCTCTCCGGCAGACGGAGATTCTGCTGTTCGACGAACTCCAGCATGGAGCGCTTCGTCAACTGGTTCATGCTCCTCTCGCTGATATGGCGCTCCTTCCTGGTGTTGATGCCAAAGAAGAGGTAGAACACGATGCCCACCACTGGCACGAACCATATCACCAGTGCCCAGGCCATCGTCTTGGCAGGCTGGCGGTTGTCCATAATGACATGGACTACCGCCGCGATGGCGATCATCTGATAGATCAGGAATATGACGTTTACCCAGTTCATGTCTCAATCCTCATGATTCATTCCTACACCACGATATCATTGCCCAACCGCTTGGCGAGGGCGTCGCGCAACTGCTGGGTATCCCTATAGGCCTCCAACAGTTCCCTCATCCGCTTCCCGTCGGCCCCCACCTGTCTCAGTTGGGCCTGTATCTCCTTCATCCGCTTGGTGATGATGTCGAGCCTGAGGTCGAGCACCAGATGGAGCACATGCTGGCGCAGCCCGCCCTCCCGCTCTTTCACCTGGAAGCCCTTGCCTAACTGATGGCGGTCGATGGCCAGTGTGGTCGCCAGACTGCTGATCTCGTAGTCGGGGTGCTGCATGAAGTAACTCTCCGCCTTGAAGTCCGGCTCTCCGCTATGGGTCACGGCCTCCTGCAGAATACGGTTGTAGCGCTCGTCGTGGAACGTCAGGCCATCCTGTCCCAGATCGTAGGCGATATACTGTGCTACCGTCAGACTGGTGGTGCCACCGTCCTCCGTCGCCACATCCTCATAGATGACCTTCTCCCCGTCGCGGATCACGGCCTGTATCAGCAACCGCTCCACCTCGGCAGAGGGAGAGGACTCCTGTATTATCGGGGGTGCGGGAGTGCGGGCCTTGTCCTCGATATCCTTGTGGATCATCCCGTTCATGGAGTTGAGCAGCGTCTCCTCCTTGATGCCCATGCGCTGGGACAGTTCACTGATATAGGTGGAGCGCAGGATATGGTCGGGAATCACGGAGATACTCTTCACGATGCCGCCGATAGCCTCGGAGCGCTTTACGGGGTCCGTCACGTTCTCCACCGTCAGTCTGGTCTTAAACGTGATGAAGTCCGTCTGGTTCGCCTCGATATAGTCCTTGAATTCCTTGGCGGAGTGCTTACGGCTGAAAGAGTCGGGGTCGTCGCCATCCGGCAGCAGCAGCACCTTGATGTTCATGCCCTCTGCCAGCAGCATGTCCGTACCGCGCATGGCAGCGTGGATACCTGCCTCGTCGCCATCATACAACAAGGTGATGTTCTGGGTGAACCGCCTGAGGAGTTTGATCTGATGGACGGAGAGCGCCGTGCCCGAGTTGGCCACCACGTTCTCGATGCCACACTGGTGCATGGCTATCACGTCGGTATAGCCCTCCACCATATACACCCGCTCTTCCTTGGCGATGGCCTTCTTCGCCTGATAGAGCCCGTAGAGTTCGCGCTCCTTATGATAGATCTCCGAGTCGGGAGAGTTCACGTATTTCTGCTGCACGCCCTTCGTACGGGCATCGAGCAGTCGGCCTCCGAAGGCCACCACCTTGCCGCTGACGTTGAACCAGGGGAAGATCACGCGCCCCGCATACCTGTCAAGCAGATGAGTAGTAACGTAGTTATCGCTTCGCTTAGTAGTTAAGCCATTACCTGATTCAAAACAGAGGCCCGTCTTCGTCAGGAACTCGGCCTTGTAGCCTGCCTTCTGGGCGGCTGTGGCCAGGGCGTCGCGTCTGGGCAGGGCATAGCCCAGGCAGAACTTCTCGATGATATCGTCGCGGATGCCACGGCTGCGGAAGTACTGCTTGCCGATGGCGATGCCGTCGGGATCGTTCTTCAGCATGTCCTGGAAGTACTTCATCGCCCACTCGTTGACGATGAACATCGACTCGCGGTCGCTCTGCTCCCTCTTCTCCTCCTCGGTCAGTTCCTTCTCCTCGACCTCGATATTATACTTTTTGGCCAGCCAGCGCAGGGCCTCGGGGTAGGTGATCTGCTCGTGCTTCATCAGGAAGTTCACGGCATTGCCGCCCTCCCCACAGGCGAAGCAGTGGCAGATCTGCTTGGCAGGCGACACCATGAACGAGGGGGTCTTGTCGTCGTGGAACGGGCACAGTCCCTTGTAGTTCACGCCCGCCTTGCGCAGCGTGACAAACTCCCCCACCACATCCACGATGTTCGTGGCGTCCATGATCTTGTCTATCGTCGCCCTGTCAATCATATCTGCCTACAAAGGTACGAAGATTATCTGAATCCACCAAACATTATGGCTTCATAAAGACGAAATACACGGCAGCCACCAGACAGAGGGCCGCCGCAGCATGGTTCCAGTGCAACTGCTCGTGCTGGAAGATCAGGTTGGCAATCACGGCGAACACCACCAGCGAGATGCACTCCTGGATCACCTTCAGTTGCACGAGACTGAAGGGACCGCCATTGTCCACGAAACCGATACGGTTGGCGGGCACCTGACAGCAGTACTCGAAGAAGGCTATCATCCACGAGAAGGCAATCACCAGGTAGAGGGGCCAGTTCGTGGAGACGCCCGACTGCTGCAGCCTCAGGTGCCCATACCATGCAAACGTCATAAACACATTGCTCATAATGAGCAACAGAATCGTATATACACCATTCATCATAGTCCTATCATCATTATATCGGCTGCGAAATTACACAAAAAAGCCGAAAGAACATCACTTCCATGGAATATTTCTCAAAAAAAGTCTTGTAAATTCAAAAAAGATTCACTACCTTTGCCACGATTTTAATATTCATTACAAACCAAAACCTAACGAAATGAAGAAAGTATTTATGCTGATTGCCATGCTGGCATTACCTTTTGCCATGCAGGCGCAAACCAAGTTCCACGACGCAGAGGCCAACGAGGCTCAGGGTCCCGTCAAGTCGATGACCATCACCATGATGGGCATGACGCGCACCATCACCTTCTCCGAGGACGGCAAGATGCAGTCGAGCGACCTCTCCGATGCCGTGTATGATGCCGACGGCTACCTGCAGTCCGTCAAGATGAACATGCAGGGCCAGAGCACCGAGGTGAAGTACCTGTGGGAGAACGGCCGCCTGGTCGGCCAGGTCCTCAACGTGATGGGCACTGACATGAAACTGACCCACATCTACGACGACAAGGGCGTCGTCACAGGCGAGAAGATGGACATGGGCGGCCAGGTCATGGAGATGCCCTACTCCGACATCAAGGTTGACGACCACGGCAACTGGATCAGCCGCAAGGCATCGATGATGGGCCAGGAGATGGAGAACACCCGCACCATCGAGTACTATTGACCAAGAGTGACTTCTGCCGTCAAAATGAAGTGAACCCCGAAAGTTTTTGTCTAACTTTCGGGGTTCACTCCCTACGCGCGCAGGAACTACTTCTTCCTTACGGAATACATGGACCAGGGCGTGGTGATCTTGCCGTTTCTCACCCTATAGCCAGTGCTCCGCGTACCACTTGGCCAAGAGGCAGTCTCGGCCAGTCCGTCGCTATCCTTGAACACGCGGAAGTCGCCAGCATTGATCACATGGGGCTTGGGGTCGCTGCTCTTTGAAATCAGCACAAAGGAATATTCTGCATCCTTGACACCAGTCGATGTCATCGTTCCGGAGATGATCAGGGCTTCAGTCGTGTCAACATTGTAATCGTCAAAATAGGTAGTACCTCTTACATTGAAGAAGACAGTAAAGTTATCGCCTGTGCCACTGATAAACGCACCTGGTCCCTCAGACTTGCTCAGCACCCTGCCGTCATACACTTCTTCTCCGACATAATCGAGCGTATTGTTGTGATAGTCCTGATTGGTAAACTTTATATAATGGTCGGCGAACTTCTCACCCACATCATACTGACCCGTATAGTCGAAGGTCAGGGTCTTAGGTGACATGAGATACACGCCTTCAACCTGAGGCGGTGTGTTTCCCTCATATATGGTGATATAGGGCTCCATCGTCTGGCGTATATCCTCAGGCACCACCTGATCGATGCGTGACGGGGTGGTGAAACTTTGGGGTTCGCTATAGTATTTATTGAATCCATCATTCAGATAGGCCCGATAATAGTAAGTGGTTTCTGGATTCAGGTCCTTCTTAGAGATAGATTGCGAGAAAGAAACAGCATAATTATTGATGACTGAATTCTCTGTCAGTTTCAAACTGACATAGTCTGTTGTGCCAGAAGGATTAAAGTCGTTAGTGGCGCTGACCTCAAAGCCGTAGGAAAAAGAGTCGTTTATTCTGTCTATTACTTCAATACGAAAATTATTAGTGTCATCATCATCATCATCTACTATGGGGATGTATGAAATATTCTTAAGATTATGAGGTTCTATGGCATTCAATACGAAATTCTCAACTGAGTCATCCATTTCTTTTATAACTGGAAATATTTGGCAACAATTCTCTATCGCAAAATGATCCTCAGGATAATGAAGCAAATCTGCAGTCCAAGACCGAGCGGGAGAGTCGCCATCCTTCACTTTGGACCCCTTATCATGAAGAATATCATCAGAAAGCGATTTGTAAGCATTTAGTATTGATTGGCCAGAAGCAATGTTGCTCAACAATTGAATGCCACCCCTTTGACCTTGTCCATTCGTCTCGTCATAACCGAAATAGACGCCTGCCCCTCTACGAACAAACGCTTCAGCAAAAGCAAAGTCCCTTTCATTATTGTCTATGACTGGTTCATTATCGTCTCCTCCCATCAATGATTGGCAAGCACAATTATATACAATCGCTTTTCCTGGTTTCTTAAAATCCTTCTCCTGAGCAGTTATGAATTCCTCTGAGATTGCAAATGATGCCAACGGTGTCAATTTTCCATCAATTACTATCTTACTAGAATTAATAGTTATCTGTTTGCCCACTTCATAGTTATTATAATACCATACGCCTTGTAGGTATTTAAACGGATGCTCCAATAAGGAGAAAAAACTTTCTAATGGATTATAAAGTTCATAATTGTCTAGGGGCAGCCAATGCAATTTTTTCTTTGCATCATAATATCCATGAGAAATAATCAGCACTATATCATAGTCGAATATTTGATCTTCATAAAAACTTAAAACAGGATTGTTATTTATGTCTGTCTCTATACCGACTCTCTCCAAGAATGATTCTATAGTTTCTTTATATCCTTCCCAATCCCTTGTCAATTGTTGATCAATAATAACAGCCCTTTCAAAACCTAATTGAGAGAAAGATGTATAGTTCTCTACTCTCGTCCCTGCTTGACGAGTCATCGGAATATCAGGTAATTCCACTTGCGAAACATCAGGCTCTGGGAAAAATGAGAAAGATACAGTTGAGAAATCTTTAATCTCAACAAACATTACTATATCTGAAAAATAGACATCCTCCACATTATCAATCGCTTTGATTTCATCAACCCTCTTCTCAATATCTGAGATAGATTCACATTCCATGTAAATGTCACTTACCTGGTCAATTGTTTCTGACACTTTTCTCAGAATGGCCTCTGGATCAGGCTCGCCACCCCCATGGCGGTGGTTATTGTCATTCTCGCCTCCGCTCTCTGTGCAGGAGGCAAAACAGGTCAGCAGCACTGCTAACAAGACGGTTGTTCGTAATAAATTCTTTTTCATTTGATTGTTACTGTTTTTAGGTTATTATATAAATTCTATCTTACTTCCTGCGGATGGGGAAGTAGCGGCCGTAGGTGAGCAGGCGCCAGAGCCACTCCAGCGGGCCAAACAGGAAATGCCTGAGCCACAGACGACTCAGATACGTCTGGAGCACGAAGACAGCGACAGCCGTGAGTACCACAAAGACCAGGCCGAAGGAAGTGCCCAAGCCGAAGCCGATGCCATAGAAAAGCAGGATGCCGCCCGTGGCCATCTCCGTCTGCTGGTCGTCGCTCAGGAAGGTCCAGAGAGCGAACTCGGGGTAGTTGGCTATGGCGATACCCAACAGGGCGAAGCCCCTCAGGGCATCGAGGATCAGGTAGCGCTGTCGCTCGGAGGTAGGTCCTTGTGTCGTCATCGTCTTGATCGTTTGAGAAGTGGGTAATAGTCGGTCTCTGTACGGATATCGGCCGAGGAGGCCCCGATCTCCAGGCGGATGCGCCCTGTCTCACGCACGAAGGTATGGGAGGCCGTGTCCCAATAGGAGAGGTCGTCCTTGTCGATGGCGAGCACCACGTCGCGAGTCTCTCCCCTGGGGATTGTCACCCGTTCGAAGGCGCGCAACTGATGGCGGGGATGCTCCACCTGGGAGTCGGGATAGGCAGCATAGAGTTGCACTACCTCGTCGCCATCGCAGGGACCTACGTTCCTGACTGGCAGGGAGACATACACCTTCTGCCTGTCTTCCCTGACCACCTTGGCGTCGCCATACTCAAAGCGGGTATAACTGAGTCCGTGGCCGAAGGGGAAGAGCACGTCGCCCTTGGCATACATATAGGTACGGCCGTGACGGATGTCGTAGTCCATCATCGCGGGCAGGTCGAGGATATCCTTCACCCAAGTCTGTGTGGTGCGCCCGGCGGGGTTCACCCTGCCAAAGAGCACGTCGGCCACGCCATGGCCCTGCTCCTGGGAGCAGTGGGTGACATGGAGGATGGCTGGCAGGTGGTCGTTGCTCCAGTTGACGGCGTATGGGAAACTGCTGACCAGCACCAGGACGGTATGGGGGTTGACGGCCTGGATACGGCGGATATCATCCTCATCGGGCAGGAGCAGGGAACGGCGGTCGTTGGCCTCGCGCCCATCGCTGGGCACAGGGCAGAACTTCCACTCCGTCTTCGTGCCGTAGGGGTGATTGCCCGTACAGACGAGCACCAGGTCAGCCTTGGCGGCCAGGGCCTCAGCGCGCCCCATCTGGTTGTCAGGGGCATAGAGTATCTCGATGCCATACTCCCTGCCTGCCTCCCGCATGGCCTTCAGGATGGTCACCTCGTAGGGGGGCGTGCCACTATACCAGTCGTAGATCATCCGGTCAGCGTATGGTCCCACGACGGCAATCTTCCTCACCGACCCGACGTCGATGGGCAATAACGGCGTAGCCGATTTTTCATTCTTCATTCTTAATTTTTCATTCTTGAGCAGCACGATGCTCTTGGCCGTCGCCTCGCGCACGAACTGTCGCACCTCCTGGCGCTCGTAGGGTGGCACGGCCGTCGTGTCCCTGCCAATGGCCGCGTAGGGGTTCTGCGTGGTGGCTGGGTCGTCGAGCATCCCCAGTCGGAGGGCCACGAAGAGGTTGCCGCGGATGGCCTTGTCGATATCAGCCTCCGTGATGAGTCCTTTCTCCAGAGCCTCCTTCACATGAGGAAGATACTGGTCGAGGAACTGTCCCGTGGTGGCCTTGATGACGGCAGCGGCGCCCTCGGCCATGGTGGGGAAGGCATGGTGGGCATTGACGAGCAGTCGCAGGCCTCCGCCATCCGTACAGATGATGCCATTGTTGCCCCACTCCCTGCGGGCGATCTGCTCCAGACAGGGATGGATGCACATAGGCACGCCGTTCCAGGCATTATAGGAGGCCATGAAGGCACGGCTGCCTCCCTCGGTGATTCCCTTATAGAAAGGATAGGAGTAGTATTCGCGGAAGAGCCGCTCATCGAAATCGCTCGAGGTGGAGTCGCGCCCGTCCTCATTACTGTTGGCCAGGAAGTGCTTCATCAGCGAGGCCGTCTTCCAGTAGCGCGGATGGTCGCCCTGCAGTCCTCGCACCATCGCCACGGAGAGTTGGGCCGTCAGGTAGGGATCCTCGCCGAAACTCTCCTCCGTCCGCCCCCATCGGGGGTCGCGCGCCAGGTCAGCATTGGGGGCATAGACCACCAGTCCCTTGCGACGGGCCTCCGGGCGCTGCACGTACCAGCGCACCTCCTCGGCCTCGATGTCGCCCATCCGCCGCACCAGTTCGCGGTCCCACGTACAGCCCATGCCGTAGGCCTGTGGGAAGATGGTGGTGGGCAGGTCGTTGGGCACCTGCTTGCCATCCTCGTCGCGCATGCCGTTATGATGACTGGGACCGCCAAGGCCCAGACCATGCAGGCCCTCGTAACAACTCAGGTTGGGGATGCCCAACCGCTCCACACCCATACGGGTGCCCAGCAGACTGACCTTCTCGTCGAGCGTCAGTTGCTTCAGCAGCAGTTCCACGCGCCTGTCATCCTTCAGCCTGGTATTCTGAAAGTCGTATGTCTGTGCAACGGCCGTCGTTTTCCCAAGGAGGGCGACAGCCATGGTCAGGGTAAGCAGGTAACATCTCATAGTTTTATCAGTATTGGTTCTGGGGGACAAAGATAGCATTATTCGCGCAAAAATCCAAATATTATTTGGTATTTTGTCATTTTCTTCCTACCTTTGTAGCCGTTAAACGATTATTGACAGGCGATATGAGGAAGACGCTTCTTTGTTTCATCATGCTGACCATAGCGGGCGCGATGGCCGCACAGGACTTCGTGGGCAACTCAGACATCAACAGCCACTGGCGGGAGGTGCGCATCCCCGTGAAGAACGGTGGACAGGCCCCCGGAGTGCTTGCCTTGCTGAAGGCCTTCCATCAGGTATGGCCGACATGGACGGTGAACGAGGTCATCAAACAAGCCAACAAGCCCGCCCCCACGACGTTCAAGAGCGGTACGGCCACCATCTATGAGGACAAGGAGGACTACCGCATCCTGATCGACAAGCCCAACGGCTACGTCGATCTGACGTCGGAGACAGACATCGACCAGATGCAGGCCTGCGTATGGCGCAAGAGCGACGGCCACAGGATATTCGCCATCAGCCTATACGACCAGCATGACACCGTGCCCAACCTGCTCTGCTGGTTCGACTACAACCCCAAGACACAGGCCATGATCCCAGAGAGCAGTCCGCTCGACGACTTCAAGCCTGCCTGCCCTGGTGCCATGATCCAGTGGAACCTGCCGATGAAGGGCACGAACTTCGAGATCTACGAATATTACAATATGCTCCCCAATCCCATCATACATATCTATACGTGGGACAAACTCTCCTTCAGGAACAGTAAGACGCAGATCAACAGTTTCGAGTACTACCCCTCTGTGGGCTCCACCCATCATGCCGTGCTCCGTCCTGGCAAGTGGACACACTATGCCCTCGTCGATCTGACAGGCGAGAAAGACCCCGTCCTCGTGCTGGGGAAGATGGAGGACGGCCAGATGACTGACTATATCATACTGGCATCCCACGAGGGAGACATCTGCCAGATCGGAGAGGTGACCTCCGAGGGCAATCAACCGAAACCAGACATCATCCAGGGTAAGAAATTAATCTGGCACCCCTTCGAGGTCAATGAAGAAGAACTGCCATAACATGAGGATATATGAATACGCTCAAGACACTGTTTATACTGATAGCCATGACCATTAACGCTATATCTGCCGATGCCGAGGGAATGGGCGGAAAACGCCCTGAGGGGCGACCCATCTACTGTAGTTATTCCGTGACCCGACCAGCAGGACAGGGCAAGGACTATTGTGAGTTCGTCGCCGATCAGGAAGACAGCATCAGGGTGGTGATCGTGCTCAATGCCAACAACGACTTTGAAAGGCAGCGGAAGTGTGACTATTACCCGATTCCGAAGACCTATCTGACAAGGCTCTGGAACCTGCTTGACGAACTGGAGCCATGGAAATTCAACAACTATGAAGAATATGAAGAGGCAGATGGTGCACCTATCTATCGTATCTTCATGGAATACAGCGACGGTAGGGAGTTCAATGCCAGATGGAGCACCACCCGACCGAAAGCCAGAGTGGTCAGGGCCTACCAGGCCATCGAGAACTTCTTCTCCCAGTGGCGCAAGATGTTTGAGTAACTGAAGTTAGCGCTTCTTCCATTTTGCACAAAACGATTAATCTGTGCACAAAACGATTGATTTTGTGCAATTTATTTGGCTGTGTGCGCAAAAAGTCGTAACTTTGCGCCCGTTTTAAAACGATAACACATTATTTATTTAATAATTTATGGCTTTAAAGATTGTTGTGCTGGCCAAGCAAGTGCCAGACACCCGTAATGTGGGTAAGGATGCCATGACGGCCGAAGGTACCGTCAACCGTGCTGCCCTACCCGCTATCTTCAATCCAGAAGATTTGAACGCCTTGGAGCAGGCCCTTCGCCTGAAGGAGCAGAATCCAGGCTCTACAGTAGGAATCCTCACCATGGGTCCTCCACGCGCAGGTGAGATTATCCGTCAGGGACTCTATCGTGGCGCTGATACAGGCTGGCTGCTGACAGACCGTCTGTTTGCTGGTGCCGACACCCTCGCCACCTCTTACGCACTGGCTACGGCCATCAAGAAGATCGGCGACGTGGATATCGTGATCGGCGGCCGTCAGGCTATCGACGGTGACACGGCTCAGGTGGGTCCCCAGGTGGCCCAGAAACTTGGACTCAATCAGGTGACATACGCTGAGGAGGTGATGAGCGTGAAAGATGGCAAGGCTACCATCAAGCGTGTGATCGACGGTGGTGTGGAGACCGTAGAGGCTCCGCTGCCCGTGGTGATCACCGTCAACGGCAGTGCTGCTCCCTGTCGCCCACAGAACGCCAAACTGGTGATGAAGTACAAGCGCGCCACCTGTCCGATGGAGCGTCCGGCAGAGGGCACGCCCTACGACTATCTGTACGACGAGCGCCCTGAACTGACGCTGAACCAGTGGAGCGTGGCAGATGTCAATGGTGATCCGCAGCAGTGCGGTCTGGCTGGTTCGCCCACGAAGGTGAAGGGCATCAAGAACATCGTGTTCCAGGCTAAGGAGTCGAAGACTTTGACGGCTTCTGATGCTGATATCGAGGGAATGATCAAAGAATTGTTGGAAGAGAAAATCATTGGATAAGAGATATGAACAACGTATTTGTATATTGCGAGATCGAAGGTACAACCGTACAGGAAGTATCTCAGGAGTTGCTGACCAAGGGTCGCAAACTCGCCAATGAACTGGGCGTAGAACTCCACGCCGTCGTTGCCGGCACAGGCATCAAGGGCAAGGTGGAGGATCAGATTCTGCCCTACGGTGTCGATAAACTCTTCGTGTTCGACGCTCCCGACTTGTTCCCCTACACCTCGGCTCCCCACACGGATATCCTGGTGAACCTCTTCAAAGAGGAGCAACCGCAGATCTGTCTGATGGGTGCTACCGTTATCGGCCGTGACCTCGGTCCACGTGTGTCATCATCACTGACCTCTGGTCTGACGGCTGACTGCACAGAACTGGAGATTGGCGAATTCGAGGATAAGAAGGAGGGCAAGACCTATCAGAACCTGCTCTATCAGATCCGTCCTGCCTTCGGTGGTAACATCGTGGCTACGATCGTGAATCCAGAGCATCGTCCTCAGATGGCTACCGTCCGCTCTGGCGTGATGCAGAAGGCCATCTATGAGGGCAAGGCTAAGAACGAAGTGGTCTATCCCGAGGTTTCTAAGTATGTAAGCCCTGAGGCTTTCGTTGTGAAGGTGCTCGACCACCATGTGGAGGCTGCCAAGCACAACCTCAAGGGTGCCCCCATCGTGGTGGCTGGTGGTTACGGTATGGGTTCGAAGGAGAACTTCGACATGCTGTTCCAACTCGCTAAAGTGCTGCATGGTGAGGTAGGCGGAAGCCGCGCTGCCGTGGACGCTGGCTGGCTCGACCACGATCGTCAGATTGGTCAGACGGGTGTCACCGTTCATCCAAAGGTGTATATCGCCTGCGGTATCTCTGGTCAGATCCAGCACATCGCCGGTATGCAGGACTCGGGCATTATCATCTCTGTGAACAGCGACCCCGATGCTCCTATCAACAAGATTGCAGACTATGTGATTGTGGGTACGGTGGAAGAAGTAGTTCCCAAACTCATTAAATACTATAAGCAAAATTCGAAGTAATTATGGCAAATTATTATAGCGATCATCCTGAGATCGGGTTCTACTTGAACCACCCCCTGATGGCTCGTATCGTCGAGTTGAAAGAAAAGGGTTTCGCTGATGCGAAAGAATATGACTACGCCCCCGTTGACCTGGGCGATGCCATCGAGAACTACAAGCAGATTCTCGACATCACTGGTGACGTGGCTGCCAACATCATCGCGCCGAACTCGGAGAGCGTCGACCTGGAAGGTCCGCACCTTGAGAACGGCCGTATGATCTACGCCTCTAAGACTTACGAGAACCTCGATGCCACCCGTAAGGCTGGCCTGTGGGGCGTCTCCATGCCCCGTCGCTACGGCGGTCTGAACCTGCCCAACACCGTCTTCTCGATGCTGAGTGAGATGATTTCGGCTGCTGATGCCGGCTTCCAGAACATCTGGAGTCTGCAGAGTTGTATCGACACGCTCTATGAGTTTGGTTCTGAGGAGCAGCGCCAGAAGTATATCCCCCGTGTTTGTGCTGGTGAGGGTATGTCGATGGACCTCACGGAGCCCGATGCCGGTTCCGACCTGCAGCGCGTGATGCTGAAGGC
>DFTH01000011.1:0-102883 GCA_002379425.1 Prevotella sp. UBA4217 | reverse complement strand
GAAGGAGAACTGCTGGCGCCTGAATGGTGTGAAGCGCTTCATCACCAACGGCGACTCAGACATCCACCTCGTACTGGCCCGCTCTGAGGAGGGCACCAAGGACGGACGCGGTCTGTCGATGTTCATCTACGACAAGCGCCAGGGTGGTGTCAACGTGCGTCACATCGAGCACAAACTTGGTATCCACGGTTCACCTACCTGTGAGTTGACCTATAAGAACGCCAAGGCAGAACTGTGCGGAAGCACCCGCTTAGGCCTGATTAAGTACGTGATGGCCTTGATGAACGGTGCCCGCTTAGGTATCGCTGCACAGTCGGTAGGTGTGGAGCAGGAGGCTTACAACGAGGGACTGGCATACGCCAAGGAGCGCCAGCAGTTTGGTGACAAGATCATCAACTTCCCTGCTGTCTATGACATGCTATCTCGCATGAAGGCTAAACTCGACGCAGGTCGCAGTCTGCTCTATGAGACAGCTTGCTATGTAGATGTCTATAAGTGCCTCGAGGATATCGAGCGCGACCGCAAACTCACACCCGAGGAGAAGCAGGAGTTGAAAAAGTACCAGCGTCTGGCCGATGCCTTCACCCCGCTGGCAAAGGGTATGAACTCCGAGTACGCCAACCAGAACGCCTACGATGCCATCTCGATTCACGGTGGTTCGGGCTTCATCATGGAGTACAAGAGCCAGCGTCTGTTCCGCGATGCACGTATCTTCTCTATCTACGAGGGTACCACCCAGTTGCAGGTCGTTGCAGCCATCCGTTATATCTCTAACGGCACGATGCTGAACAACATCAAGGACATGCTGGCCGCTCTGCCTGCCGAGGCCGATGCAGCCCTGAAGGCTCGCGTGGAGAAACTCATCCCCGTTTACGAGGAGGCCCTTGCCAACGTGAAGGCCCTCGACAATCAGGATGCTCACGACTTCCTGGCCCGCCGCCTGTACGACATGACGGCCGAACTCGTGATGAGCCTGCTCATCATCCGCGATGCCTCGAAGGCTCCTGAACTCTTCAAGAAGAGCGCCAACGTCTATGTGCGCATGACGGAGGAGGATGTCTATGGTAAGTCGGCCTATATCAAGGCCTTCCAGGTAGAGGACCTCGCCAACTTCCGCGCTGCAGAGGCTCCCGCTGAAGCATAAGGGATGAGAGACTATCCAGACAAGATGACGCCTGAACAGGCGCGGACATTCAAGGACGATGTGCTGAACATCGTCAGTCAGATACCAAGCGGCAGTGTGACCACCTACGGTCACATTGCCGCTCTTGCTGGATGGCCCAGTCACTCGCGCATGGTAGGCCGCACCCTGCGTTACACCCCTGGGGCAGAGAAACTACCTTGCCACCGTGTAGTAAATCAGGCAGGCCGCACGGCTCCAGGATGGAGCCTTCAGCGCACGTTGCTGGAAGCAGAAGGCATCAACTTTAAGTCTAATGGTCATGTGGATATGAGTCGCCACCTCTGGGAACCAGGCTGAGCAAACGCTCTACAAGACGGGGTACCCCATAGTTGTCGATATCCACTTCAGGAATCCAGATATAATCTTCAGGAAGCAAAGGTCTCTCATCCGTATCCAACAGATAGAAGTCTGCCAGGAGGATACGATGGGTGAGCACATGCTTGACATGCTGCTGTAACAGGATGGCAGCAGGAGGAATCTCGTCCGTCAGCCAAGGTTCCCAGAGTCCTTGCCAGATATCCCCCTTGCCACGGCGATGGATGGCAGTCTCTCCTTTGCACCTGATATAGATATATGACAGGCGGCGCTCCTTTACCTTGAGTGTCTTCTGCTTGACAGGCAGTTGCTCCACCCTACCCGTCCGCAGGGCGTCGCAGGACTCTTGCAGTGGACATATCAGGCACCGCGGTGACTGAGGCGTGCACTGGATGGCCCCGAAGTCCATGATGGCCTGATTGTATTCCGAGGATGGAGGAAGGAGAAAGGAGGAAGGAGATTGGTCAAAACGTTCTGACGAGGGCAGAAGGGATTGAGCGAGTGACTGGAAGAGTTTCTTGCCTTCGGAAGTGTTGATGGGAGTGTCGATGCCGAAGTGCCTGGCGAGCACACGATATACGTTACCATCGACGACGGCAGCAGGCAGTCCGAAGGCGATGCTCCCGATGGCAGCAGCCGTATAGTCGCCTACGCCCTTCAACTGTCGGATGCCCTCGATGGTATTGGGGAAATAGCCAAGCGCAACAATCTGTCTGGCGGCAAAATGGAGATTTCGTGCCCTACTGTAGTAGCCCAGTCCCTGCCACTCGCGGAGTACCTCGTCTTCCGTGGCAGCAGCGAGCGCCTCCACCGTAGGCCAGCGGTGCATGAAACGCTCCCAATAGTCCCACCCCTGTTTCACCTGCGTCTGCTGGAGGATAATCTCCGAGAGCCAGATAGCATAAGGGTCGCGAGTCTGCCGCCAGGGCAAATCGCGACCGTTCTCGCGAAACCAGTTAAGAAGAGTCTGTGAAAAATCGCTCATTTGTTATCGTCTAGCAGCGGACTACAGGACTTTAGGATCATTCTTTTTATCCACGCTCAATCACAGTTTACCTTGTTCTCCGAGATAGGAGTCCTTGAAGCCGAGGAAGTAGAGCACACCGTCGAGGCCGATGGTATTGATCGACTGCTTGGCATTGGCCACCACACGTGGCTTGGCGTGGAAGGCGATGCCCAGTCCGGCCTCTGAGATCATCGGCAGGTCGTTGGCTCCGTCGCCCACGGCAATCGTCTGGGCAAGGTTCACCTTCTCCACCTGGGCGATAAGTTTCAGCAGTTCAGCCTTACGATGACCATCGACGATCTCTCCCACATAGCGGCCTGTCAACTTACCGTCCTCACCGATCTCCAGTTCGTTGGCATACACATAGTCGATGCCATAGCGGCGCTGCAGGTATTCGCCGAAATAGGTGAATCCGCCAGAGAGGATGGCAATCTTATAGCCACAGCGCTTCAGGATGGTCATCAGTCGATCGACGCCCTCCGTGATAGGCAGGTGCTCGGCGATGTCCTGCATCACGCTCACGTCGAGCCCCTTGAGCAGAGCCACGCGCCTGGTGAAACTCTCCTTGAAGTCGATCTCGCCCCGCATGGCACTCTCTGTGATGGCCCTCACCTCGGCTCCCACCCCATTGCGCTCTGCCAGTTCGTCGATACACTCCGTCTGTATCAGCGTGGAGTCCATATCGAAACAGATCAGGCGTCGCATGCGGCGGAACATGTCATCCTTCTGGAAGGAGAAGTCGATCTCCATCTCCTGCGACAGTCTCATGAGTTTCGACTGCATCTCCTGACGGTTGATGGGTTCTCCGCGGAGGGAGAACTGGATGCAGGCCCGCGTGTGCTTCGAGGGGTTCTTGATACTCTTACGCCCTGTGAGGCGCAGGATAGAGTCGATGTTCAGTCCCTGGTCTGCGAGGATACGCGTGGCACCCTCGATCTGCCGGGCCTCCAGTTGGCGTCCCATCACCATGAGGATATAGCGGTTCTTACCCTGATGGCCCACCCAGTCCTCGTACTCATCGTCGCTGATGGGCGAGAAACCGATCTGCACCCCCAGTTCCGTGGCCTTGAAGAGCAGTTCCTTCATCACCTGTCCGGAATTGTTCTCATTCATGCGGATGAGGATACCCAAGGAAAGCGTGGAGTGGATGTCCGCCTGTCCGATGTCGAGGATCTGTGCGTCGTACTTGGCAAGGATGCCCATGATCGAAGCCGTCAGTCCTGGACGGTCCTGCCCCGTGATCCTGACGAGTATCTGCTCCTGTTTCTGTTCTGTCTCCATATTTCAATTCTTCAATTCTTCAATCCTTCAATTCTTCAATCCTTCAATTCTTCAATCCTTCAATTCTTCACTGCTCCGGGAACTGCTGGTAGATGCGCAGTCCGAAGTCTCCTCCCTTGGCGAAGATATACTCCATAATGTCACTGGTATCGTGCTCAAAATCGACTGCGTTCTGCGCCTTGAGCCAGAAGATGAACTCCACGCAACAGCCTGCTTGGGCTGCCTCAGCCTGACGAACCAGCGGATTCTTCTCGCCAATAACCTTGGGGTTCTCCTTCAGCCACTGTTCGACGTGCTGGCGGAACTTCGTGATGTTGGCGATGCCGTCGTCGCCGATGGTCAGCGAACGGAAGTCGTAATACACCTTCCTCACCTGCTTACGCCCCTCGTTCTCCATCATCCCCTGCCAGTTCTGGAAGGCTCCATCCACCAGCATCTGAGGCGTCACCGTCACGATGGTATTATCGAAGTTGCGCACCTTCACCATCGTCAGCGATATCTCCTCCACCTTACCGTTGGCACCCGCCGAGGGCACGGTGATCCAGTCACCGATATGGAGCATATCGTTCGAGGTGAGACGGATACCGGCCACCAGTCCCTTGATCGTGTCCTGGAAGGCCAGCATCAGGATGGCAGAAGCCGCACCCAGGCCTGCAAAGAGCGTCGAGGGGTTCTTGTTGATGATGATCGCCACCACGACGATGACGGCGATAAAGATCATGAGAATCTTCAACACACTGGTGACGGTATAGAGATATTGCAACTTGGCCGTACGGCGCTCACCCTCCAGGTTCTTCAGGGAGTCGATAACGGTAATAACCGTCCGCACCGTCATCACGGTAAAATAGATGGCCGTCAGGCGCCCCACGACATCCTCCACTTTTGGATATTCAAAGAACACCAGGGGCAGGAGCGACCAGATGACGATGGCTGGGATAATCTGGCAGGCCGACTGCAGCACGCGCTCGTTGAAGATCACATCGTCCCACTTTGCGTCCGTCCTGCGCGTCACCTTCTGCACCAATGGCACCAGGAATCTGTGGCACGCCCATCCTGCCAGCCATGCCAGTAGGAACGAGGCGATCACAAGGATCACATAACGCACGATGGAGACACTGTCTCCCGTCAGTCCTATCAGACTGATCAACTCCTCTAAGTATATATTAATCTGTTCCATATTCATATCACGGTTGGGCGAGCACCTCGCATACCTGGTCCTGGAAGTTGCGACCCTCGGCAATCTTCAGCACCCCCTGGTTCATGATGCTGAAGGCCAGAAAATGCCCATTCGACGAGGCACAGTAGCCAGAGAGCGTGGTGACACCCGTCACGGTGCCCGTCTTCGCCTTCACCCTGCCATTGGCCACCGACTTCACCATGCGCTTCTTCAGCGTACCATCCTGTCCTGCCACTGGCAACGAGGGATAGAGGTCCAGGAAGATATTCCGCTGGCGGTAGGCATAGATAAGCAGTTTCACCATCAACTCAGGCGTCACATAGTTATAGAGCGACAGTCCGCTGCCATCCGCTATCCTATACTGGATATCGTGCACGCCTGCCTTGCCCAGTGTCTGCTTCACGGCCTGTCGCCCATGGGCGGCCGTGACGGGCTGTTTCCCCACCGTCGTTGCTGCGTGATAGAACACCGATTCCGCAAAGAGGTTATCGCTGTCCTTCATCATCGGCAACAAGACCTCCCTGAGCAAATGGCTTCGCGAGCAGATGGTCAGGGCATCTTTCGGCAGCGTACCTGTCGTCACAGGGGCATCCACCTCTATCCCTGCTGCCTGCAGCATCTCCGTGAAACGGCTCATAAACTCATCCTTCTTCGAGACGAGCAACGGCGTGAGTTGGGGGTTGTCGTCATCCCAGCACCAGCCCTCGCCCAACAGTGCCTCCTCCTTAAACGAGGTGACGGCCACCAGACGCCCGTGGATGGCCTTCACACCCAGTCCGAGCACACTCTCCACGAAGGCGTTCATGTCGATAGTCTCAAACATCGGGTCCATGCCCCCCACACAGTAGAGATCGCCCGTGAGCACACTGTCGGCCACGGTACCCGTATAGCGGAGGGAGGTGCGGAACTGATAACTGCCACCCAAGCGGTCGAGCGCCGTGACGGCTGTCAGCAGTTTCATCGTCGAGGCAGGACGCAGGGTCTGCTTCTCCCCATGGCGATAGAGCACAGAGTCGGCCGTGAGGTCATAGACCAACAAGCCCAACTGCGTGCGTTCGAACAAAGGGTCCTGCGTCAGCGTGTCGAGTCTGGCCTGCAGGTTTAGCGGCCAGGGCAGCCTGACCTCTATCGTGTCTTCAGATAAAAACTCATCAGCATTACTCCTGGTCTGAGCCTGTGCCCCCATGAGGCTACTCATCACCAGGAGGGAAAGAATATACTTCTTCATGATTGACTATTTCTTTTTCAGTTCCTCCGATACGTGGACACCAATTTCCGGATGGCTTTGTCCAGTGACTCGGAGGGTTCTATAATATTATATTGGTTCCAGTAGTCTGGATCCAGAAAATACTCTACTTTATCGTAATACGCGTCGCGCGAGTCGAAGGAGCCCCGACTGGCGATGGGCTGTACGTTCTCCGTCTGACTGTCTGTCACCACCATCTCACAGGTGGCCGTAAATGAGGTGGCGAAGAGCCGTTTCTTCCAGTCGCAGTTGAAGCGGAACGTGTTACGCAGGTAACTGATGCGCGTCACGCCGTCCTCATAGCGGTAATCGACGACACTCGACAACTCACGCGGCTTAAATTTCACCCCAAAGGGTTTCTTCACCAGCATGGTCCGCGTGGCCTTGTCCCTGTCCTTCATGTCGAGGTCGAGTTCTATGCGCGTAAAGGCCAACCGCTCCATGTCGATATATAGTTTACCATGATAGAGGGCATAGTCAGTCACCCCGTTGGGTTCCATCGCCACCACATATTGAGGACGATCGTTGATATACTCCGGGATGCCCATCGTGAATCTGTAGGCATCGAGTTCTTCTCTGTTCAGCAGGAATTCGCGATTCTTCACGATGTCCATGATCACGGCCTGCACGGGACCGCCCATCACCTTCACTCCCAGCGTGTCGCCCTGTTTCTGGCTGAGCAGGCGACGGCCTTTGACGATGGCCACCCTATCGCGCGCCGTACCTCGTGAGTAGGATGTCTTATAGAGGTCCTCCACACCTTCTGCCACATAGATATAGTGCCTGCGCTTCATCGCCGTCTCGCGATAGAAGCCCTTCAGCAGTTCTGGCTTCTGGCTGTAGTTCTCAGGAATCTTCGCAATGGCAGCCTCTACCAGTCCGCGGGGATCCTCGTTCATCACCAGGATTTCCTGCAACTGGATGGCCGCAGGCTGAAGCCTGATATTCAGGCCTTCCGTCTCACCAGCGGACACATTCAACTGTCGCGTCTTATAACCCAGATGGGAGATTCTCACGCGCTGGGGTGCCTTCTCTAATTTCAGGGTGAACGCACCATCCTCGTTGGTCACGACAGAAACCTTGCCTGCCGAGACACTCACCTGTCCCAGCGGGTCGCCCGTCTTACCATCGACGACCACCCCACTGATCACCGTCTGCTGTGCCAGCACAGTCAGAGGGACCATCATCAGTATTATCAGCCACAGTCTCTTCATGTTCGCATTGGTTTTGGTGCAAAGATACAACTTAATTATCAATCCACCAAAGGAATAAAGGAAAAATTCATGCAAAAAACAGCCAAAAGGCATGCGATTTTATTCGAAGTTAGAAAATAATTATGAATTATGAATTATGAATTATGAATTATTTTGTACCTTTGCACCAAATAACGAAACAAATCAATAATTATGGTTTATAAGTACGACTATCTCGTGATTGGTGCCGGCGTGGCTGGCATGAGTTACGCCCTCAAGGTGGCACGTGCCAACAAGGGCCGCGTCTGTATGATCTGCAAGACCTCGCTCGACGAGGCCAACACATCGTTTGCCCAGGGAGGCGTCGCCTCAGTGACCAACCTTGAACTCGACAACTTCGACAAGCACATCGAGGACACGATGATTGCAGGCGACTATATCTCCGACCGTGCCGCCGTGGAACAGGTGGTGCGCAAAGCCCCTGAGCAGATTCGAGAACTCGTGAACTGGGGCGTGAATTTCGACAAGAAGGAGGATGGATCCTTCGACCTACACCGCGAGGGCGGGCACTCCGAATTCCGCATCCTCCACCATGCCGACGACACAGGGGCCGAAATTCAGCGCGGACTGATGGAGGCTGTCAGAAGCAATCCAAACATCGACATCAAGGAGAACCACTTCGCCGTGGAGATCATCACCCAGCACCACCTGGGCGTGCGCGTCACCCGCCGCTCGCCTCATATCCAGTGCTACGGTGCCTACGTGCTCAACCCCGACACGGAGAAAGTCGATACCTATCTGTCGAAAGTGACGGTGATGTGTACGGGTGGCTGCGGTGCCGTCTATCTGACCACGTCGAACCCCGTCATTGCCACGGGCGACGGCATCGCGATGGTCTATCGCGCCAAGGGTACGGTGGCCGACATGGAGTTCGTGCAGTTCCACCCCACCGTGCTCCATAACCCCAAGGAGACTCACCCCGCCTACCTCATCACGGAGGCCATGCGCGGCTACGGCGGTATCCTGAAACTGCCCAACGGCCAGACGTTCATGGAGAAGTACGACGAGCGCCTGTCACTGGCTCCTCGCGACATCGTGGCCCGTGCCATCGACAAGGAGATGAAGATCCACGGTCTCGACCACGTCTGCCTCGACGTCACCCATAAGGATCCTGCCGAGACGCGCCACCACTTCCCCAATATCTACCAGAAGTGTCTCTCTATCGGCATCGACATCACCACCGACTATATCCCCGTCAGGCCAGCAGCCCACTATATGTGCGGCGGCATCAAGGTCGATCTCAACGGACAGACGAGCATCGAGCGCCTCTACGCCCTCGGCGAGTGCTCATGCACTGGCCTGCATGGCGGCAACCGCCTGGCATCGAACTCGCTCATCGAGGCCGTGGTCTATGCCGACACCGCCGCCAAGGACTCACTGGCCCATGCCGACCTCTATGACTATAATGACAAGGTACCTGAATGGAACGACGAGGGTACGATGACCAACGAGGAGAAGGTGCTCATCACACAGAGCATCAAGGAGGTGAACCAGATCATGTCGAACTACGTGGGCATCGTGCGCAGCGACCTGCGCCTGCATCGTGCCTGGGACCGCCTCGACATGCTCTACGAGGAGACGGAGCGTCTCTTCAAGCGCGTGAAGGCTTCGAAGGATATCTGCGAACTGCGCAACATGATCAACGTGGGCTACCTCATCACCCGCTGGGCACTGGAGCGCAAGGAGTGCCGCGGCCTCCACTTCACCACCGACTACCCCGTCCACGCCTACGATAAGAAGGAAGAGCCCCAGGAAAGTGAGCCTTAGACTGACCTCTATGAAGAGGCCATCCGCCGGAAACAGCCACACTGGGATCTCGGACAGACCTGGAACGACTAAGCATCCGTGCACTTCCGTGCATGCAAACTGCCTATCCTGCACCTGACCTGAAAATCAACCGGTTAGGCATTTTATCCTGCACCCCATCCTGCACCCGACCCTGTTCCTATCCTGCACCCTGACCTCGCTTCGGCCACAGCGTACTTCTGGCCATCAACAGGCACTGACTACGGATCGACAACCAGTAAGTTGGGCTTTTTAATGGGTGTACCAAGATTTTTCCAAAGTTTGGTACTGTGTGTACCAAGGCTTGAAACACACTGTACCAAAGCCTGGAACAAATCTTGGAACACCCCGTCTGTTGAAAGTGCAGGATACGGTGCAGGATAATCACCGTATCCTGCTGATTATCAAGGCAAGTGCAAGATCAGCAGGATATAAATCGTCAATACCATTCATGAAGATCTCTCTGTCTGTATTTTCTACATTCTCCATAAATAAAGGAATAGGGCTGGAACCGGTTCCTATTATCGAGAAATTGTTTCATTCTCTTTTTTGGCTTCCACCTTACCTCACGGTGAGGCTGCCCTATTCCCTGTTTTCTAGTCTAACATCTCATAAATAGAATTATTGCTCTTATACTCTGGCACTATACTTTTCATTTTCCTAACAGTTGACATGTTGTCAAATCCCTTGGCAATGGCTATTAATTCTTTAATGTCTTTATTGACATCGTCGTAGGCATATTGTCTGACTTCAGCGATACGGATCTTTTCATGGAACGAAGGCTTGGTACCTTCCAACTCATTGAGGACCTCCTCATATAGTTTTTCGCCTGTTCGCAGGCCTATTATCTTTATTTTCACATCCTTAGCACCAGACAGCGAGATCATCCGTTTGGCCAAGTCCATGATTTTCACAGGCTTGCCCATATCGAAGACGAATATCTCCCCGCCTTTTCCATGGGTAACGGCTTCAAGCACTAACTTACATGCTTCTGGTATCAGCATGAAATAGCGCGTTATCCTCTCGTCCGTCACTGTGACTGGTCCGCCCCTCTTGATCTGCTCACGAAACAGTGGTATCACAGAGCCGTTTGAGCCAAGAACATTTCCAAAACGAGTGGTTACAAATTGAGTGATGCCTTGTGCCTTGCTCAGAGACTGGACGTATATTTCACAAATACGTTTAGAGCAGCCCATCACATTCGTCGGGTTTACCGCTTTGTCAGTAGAAACCATCACGAACTTCTTAACACCATATTTAACTGACAGGTCGGCTATTATCTTTGTCCCTTGGACGTTGTTTATGACAGCCATACATGGATTTGCCTCCATCATCGGCACATGCTTGTATGCCGCAGCATGGAACACATAATCCGGCTTATATGCTTGGAATATCCTGTCCATCTGTTGTTCCTGGCATATACTAGTCACCACAACCTGAGCGTGAACACCCGGATATTGGTCCTCTACCATCAGGGAAATGTCATGCTGAGGCGTTTCTGCCTGATCCACAAGAATCATCATGCTTGGTTTATAAACGGCAACTTGCCTTACAATTTCAGAGCCAATAGAGCCAGCAGAACCCGTTATCAAGATTGTCCTGCCTTCTAACATCTCGCCTATGGCTCCCATATTCACCTTAATTTCTGAACGCGGCAGAAGGTCCTCCACTGATACCGCTTTCAGATGCATGTCGCCAGCGACCTCCTCTAAGAGTTCTCCATCTTCCACATTGGCCTCCTTAGCCTGCTGAGCAAAGAAAATCCGTACACCAGCCTTGATCATCACATCCTGCAGGCTCTGATTGTTTCGGAAATCATTGACCCTGTAAGGGGATACCAGTATAGCCTGAATATGCTCCCTCTCTATAATCTCATATAAATCCTCATCTATATGATATACCTTCTTCCCCATCAGCCTTATATGTCTTGCGTGCTTGTTATGGGAAACAAAGCCACACAGGCGAAACCTCATAGGGCGCTGACTACGAATGCTCTTTGCCAAGTCTATTCCCCCTGTCATGGCTCCGTATATCAACACCCGCATGGAATATTCATCAGCAGATGTCACATCATGAAGCGCCTTGACTACTACCCTGACAAGCCACATTCCTAAAGTAGAAAGGATATAAGTCACCGTGATCTCTGTCTGTGACAGCCCTGTCAGCATCGTTATACCAAACTTCTCAAAAAGTAGTGAAAAGGCAACTGCCATTACGAGTGTAACTCCATTGGCGTATGCCAAATACAGCAGGTCAACAAAACTGGAATAGCGCACAACTTCCGAATAGGTTGAGAACAATTTGGCACCAACCCAACTCAGCAAGGTGTAAAAACAAATTGAAGGAAACACTTCCTTATGAGGGCCAAACAAGTCAAGTGACTTATTAAACACCCAATAGGTAAATAAGGCTGACACGAAGACGATGAAAGTATCTATCAGCAATAGGCACCAATATGGAAGTGACTCTTTAGAAAAATACCAGACCAGAATTTTATTCAGTGAATTCATTTAGTCAACGTATCTACTAATATTTGTGAATAAGTCATTGGTAAATGTACTTTCAGAAACCCCTTCTGAGAACTTGAAGACAATCACAGGCTTTTTGATGTGATAGGGATTATCCTTGATTTTCAACTGCACTTTGATTACAATATCAACTCCCGATTTGCTGATTTCCTTCACCCTGGCCCTCTCAACAATGGCATAAATTAGCCGGGAATCCTGCTCACTCAGTATAGACGCCAGCATACTGCCATAAGAGAAGTCGGACGCATTCTTCTCCATGAACCGCAGCATTTTCGCCAAGCGTTCGCCAATCACCTTATCCTCAATCTTGTGAGTGCTGAAGTCAGGAATAGCATAGTCAATGCCGATTTTCTCCCTCAACTCAGACTTCTTTGTGTCAGTACCACTTACCTGCTGACTGGCTATCGTACTAGCCATCGTCATCATCATCATCAAAAAAACACAAAACCTTTTCATTCCTTTTACTTTTTAATTGTAATGTTGAAAAACACAACAAGCACACAATTAAAAGCAGCATATACTCCCCATCTGTATTGACACAAAGAAAGCGTGGCCACTCTTATTGCGTTTAGCTGAGGGGCGAGCCTAGGAATTGGAACCCCTGATAACAATATAAGAATGCTCCACGCTGGAACGTGTGCATAGCTAAACGTTACCAGGAATTGTCAATACCTGACTCTTCCTTCACTTTATTCGTGTCTTATTCCAATAGTTTCCTAGGCTCTTGGCTAAACGCGAAATAATAGCTAAATCTTGTTCATTCAGATTTCTCCCTGAATTTGGCTGCAAAGGTAAGCATTAATTCTGATATAAACAAAAAAAACTATCATTTTTTACTCAACCTTTCCTGCCCGTTAAAAAACATTAAAACCGTCTTTGAGGGTATTAAAAGCAGAACAATGTGAGGAAATTTGCTTATCTTTGCAAAAAGGTTCACTTGATTTTATGAAAGAAGATTCGGAGAAAGTACTACAATCACCAGAGCAGATAGCCGATCATCTGCGAGTGACATACGTCCCCACCTACCTGTTGGCAACTGCCATAGGATTACTCATGGTAGCCTTCATCGTATGGGGTGTGCTGGGTACCGTGAGTGACAAAGCCTATTATTCAGGCGTGGTATTTCCCGCACAAGGCACTACCGACGTGACGCTGCCCAACAAAGGCATCGTACGCTCCATGCTGGTACACAATGGCGACAGCGTGCATCTGGGACAGACGATAGCCATGGTGTCGGTCGGCGACAACCATAGTTACCTGACCAGTACGGTCAATGGCCTGGTCATCAGCACGAAGACCGACAATGAGCCGTTCGAGGCCTTCGAGCCTATTGTGAGCGTGGTCAACGGTGATGCCACCGACGGGCTATCACAGCGAACGCGCCTCATCGCCTACGCTGACAACGAGGCTCAACGCAATCTGCGCATAGGCATGGAGGCCCAAGTATGGCCTGCCGACAAGAAACGCGACGAGATAGGTTATGTGCGTGGGCGCATCAGCCAGGTGGTGCGTTACCCTGCCGATGCGGCCGACGTGCGTCAGACACTGAAGTCTAACATCCTGGCTCAAAGACTATTAGGCAACGGTGAGAAGGTGGTCTATGAAGTATTCATCGACCTGCAGCGCTCCCCTTCCGACCCCACGTGTTACGACTGGTCGTTCGGTCAGCCGGAAGATGTGAGCATGCGTATCGGCACCTACTGCTCCGTGCTCACCGAGACGCGTCGTCGTAGCATGTTCCAGTACCTGTTCGAAACATCCCGGACGCATATCCGTAACCTGCAGCAGAAGTTTGAATGATGAAAGGGAATCCCCCCAAAAAGAAAACAGGACTGTCGATGAGGGCAGCCTTCATCTACTTCCTGAAGGGCAATCTGATATTTGCCATCAACGGCACGGTGCTCACGGCCATCGACTCCGTCATCTGCCTGTTTCCGCCACTGTTCCAACAGATATATACCGACAATATCATCACGCGGAAGAATCCTGAGTGGTTTACGCCATTGCTGACACTTTACATCCTGCTTTTCGTCGTTGAACTCCTGATGTGGATATCGTTCTCTGTATTACGCCGCAAGAGCCAGGCCAAGATCAACATCACCACTTCGGCCAATTACCTGTGGACGGTATTCAGGTTGCCGATGACCCGCCTCACCCAGTTTACGCCAGGCGAACTGGTGGCCCGCTATACCACCATCTCAAAAACCAGCAAACTGATGGACTACTCTCTGCCGATCTTGAGTATAACCATTTTGCCAATCATCAGTTGCTACTTTGTCATGCTCTTCAACTGGAAACTTGGGCTGCTGGAGATATTCTCCATCCTGTTGCTCGTATTCGTGATGCGTACCACAACTACTATCCAGAAAAAAATTGCCATGAAACAGGAAGTGACCGACGCACGACTGCAGAACGTCACGATGACAGGCATGAGCAATCTGGAGACCATCAAGTCACTTGGCGACGAGCGCTATTTCTTCGCACAGTGGGAAAAGGCCTTCGCACAGGCCTTGAATGCCCGCGTGACCACCGTCAGTACCTCTATATATATCAGTGCCGTGCCAGAGATTGTCTTGCAACTGACCAACGGTGTTATAATATGTCTGGGCACGTGGCTGATCCTGCAGGGCGAACTGACACCCGGCATGCTGCTGGCCTCGCAGGGATTTATTAACGAGACCATCTATCCCATCAACAGAACCATATCCAGCATACAGACCTTTTTCCGGCTCAGTTCGTCGATCCAGCGCATCAAGGAGGTGGCCGACTGCGGACAGGAGAGTCCAGACCTGCGTCTGCCTGCGGGCGACGACCTGCCCGACGTGGCAAAACTGGCAGGAGAGATAGAACTGCGCGACGTCACCTTCGGCTACGACCACAGCCTGCCCCCTATCATAGCAAACTTCTCGCTGAAGATCAAGGCGGGCGAGCGCATCGCCCTCGTAGGCCCCTCTGGCTGTGGCAAGAGCACCGTGCTGAGCCTGGTGTCGGGACTCTATGAGCCCTGGGAGGGCGAGGTGCTCTTCGACGGCAAACCCCGCAAGGCCATCGACCGCATGACCTTCGTCAACTCCGTCTCGGTAATCAACCAGGACGTGACGCTCTTCGAGGGTACGATTGCCGACAACGTCAAGATGTGGGACGAGTCGATAGAGGACTTCGCCATGGTACTGGCCTGCAACGACGCACAGATACACGAGGAAATCATGGAGCGCCCGGGTGCCTATCAGGGAACCGTCGCAGAGCGCGGCAAGAACTTCAGCGGTGGGCAGCGGCAGCGCATCGAGATAGCCACTGCGCTGGCAAAGGAGCCTACCATCGTGCTGATGGACGAGGGCACCTCAGCACTCGACCCCAAGACAGAGGCCAAGGTGATGGAGCACCTCTACGACATGGGCATCACACTCATCATGATAGCCCACCGTCTGGAGACCATTGCCCAGTGCGACCATATCTACGTCATAGAGCACGGGCAGATCACCCAGCACGGCACACACGACGAACTGCGGCAGATGGACGGCCTGTACAGCAACCTCTTAAAATATGCCTGACACCATGAGAACGGATATATTCCTACAGCAGTTAGCCCAGCGCATGGATGGCGACCGCAAGGCTATCAGTCAGGCGCAGGCCATCTTGCGCTCCATGATAGACAGGAAATTGTGGAAGCAGATGGAGTCGGCCGAGGAACTGCCGAAAGACATAGAGCAGATAGAGACGCTGCTGGAGCGCCATAACATCTTCTTCCGCCCCATCACGCTCAGCGACCGCTGGTGGACCCACTGCACGGGCTATATGATGGGGTTCATGGCCGATGACAATACCCCCGTCATACTCAAGCCCGGCTTCGTGGACTATAAATTCATACACCCGAAGACCAACCAGGCGATGGCGGCCAGCCGGCATGCTGACCTGCTGAAGCAGGAGGCACTGATGACCTGTCTGCCACTGACAGAAGACGACCTGACTGTCAAGTCGATCTTGCGCTATGCTGCATATAGTCTCAGCAAGTACGACCTGCTATACATCCTGATGGCAGGCATAGGCGTGGCACTGCTGACGATGTTCACCCCTTACATTTCGAAGTTAATCTTCTCGGAGGTCATCCCCTCGGGCGATGCCAACCAGATTGTTCCCATTGCGGTGCTGCTCTTCAGTGCCGCTGTCGGACTGACGATGGTATATATAGCCCGTAACTTGGTGGTGGTGCGTAT
The DNA here is from genome assembly GCA_002379425.1 of Prevotella sp. UBA4217. Classification (GTDB taxonomy): domain Bacteria; phylum Bacteroidota; class Bacteroidia; order Bacteroidales; family Bacteroidaceae; genus Prevotella. Next base: position 86,895 of record DFTH01000011.1, on the reverse strand, counting down.
CAAGGACAAGGTAGAGTATGCGCTGCAGACGGCCCTCATGTCGCGACTGCTACAAATGCCCACCACCTTTACCAAGAGGTTTACGCCTGGCGACCTCAGCAACCGCCTGCTATCTCTGTCGCGCGTGAGTTCCAACCTGACAGCCAATTTCCTGTCAACGCTCCTGACCTTCCTGTTCTCGTTCGTCATGGTCGCACAGTTCTTCATCTATGGCGGAGCGCTACTCTACACTGGCATCATCGTCGTCCTGATACGGATCGCAGCCATCATACTGGAGAGCCACTATACACAAAAAGTGCAGCGCAGTGTGAACGCCAGCGGATCACGGCTCATAGGTATGCTGTTTGCCTTGTTTTCAGGCATCCAGAAGATCAAGACCACGGGAGCGGAGTTCCGTGCCTTCCATCAGTGGGCAAAGGCATACGCCCCCACAGAGGCATTTAGCAGCCGCCAGCCGCTGGTCAGTTTCGTCGTAACCGGCATCGGCTACTGCCTCAGACTGTTGCCCATGATTGTGACGATGTGGGCGGCCTGGTACTACCGGCTGTCGCTTTCCGACTATATAGCCTATTGTGCCGTACTGGGAATAGTCTGCCAGGCCGTGTCCAACTTGCAAGGCATCACGTCCCTGACATCGCGCATGCTGCCAGAGATACAACTCTGCCGGCCCATCCTGACTGGAAAGACGGAGGCAAAGGAGGATGCCAATGTTGTGAAGAGTATCACGGGCCGGATGGACATTCGAGGCCTAAAGTTCCGCTACGACGACAATATGCCTTTGCTCTTCGACGGCCTCAACCTGACCATCAACAGTGGCGACTACGTGGCACTGGTCGGAGCGTCGGGCTGTGGCAAAAGCACGCTGATGCGACTGATGATGGGACTGGAGAAACCGCTGTCGGGCTCTGTCTTCTACGACCAATACGACATCAATGACATCAACCTTCGCAGTCTGCGGCACTACTGCATCGGCATCTGCATGCAGGACGGCCAATTGGTGGAGGGCACCATCCGCGACAACATCATCTTCAACAACCCGCTGCTGACGGACGATGACGCATGGGAGGCGGCCCGCATGGCAGCCCTCGACGGTGACATCCGCAACATGCCCTTAGGCATGGACACGCCCATCACCACCGACGGTAAAGGTGTGTCGGGCGGACAGCGCCAGCGCATTCTCATCGCCCGGGCGCTGGTCAGGAAACCCAAGGTGCTGTTCCTCGACGAGGCCACGTCGGCGCTCGACAACATCAGTCAGCACACCGTCGTCGAGAACCTGGCAAACCTGAAATGTACACGTATCGTCATTGCCCACCGACTGAGCACCATCGAGAAGTGTAACCGCATCATCGTGCTGAAGGAGGGCCGCGTGGCCGCCGACGGCAACTTTGAGGAACTCCAAAGGCTCGGCTATTTCCCTAACGAAAAAGACAAGGAACATGAAGAATAGTATCAATATGCACCTACGCCAATGCCTACTGACGGGCCTGGCATTTCTCAGCCTCGGGTCATGGGGGCAGGCATCACTGACCTTGCATGAGGTGATACGACTGTCGCAGGACAGTGCTATCACCGCCTTCCAGAGCCGGCAGGAGTACCAGAGCCATCAGGCATCCTATGAGGCTTTTGAGGCCCTGCGAAAGCCGCAACTCTCTTTGAAGATAGTGCCCAACTACTCTCGCATCATCAGCGACCCCACCCGCGACTACGTTTACCTGCGCAACTACGACATTTTCTCCACCTCGGCACAACTGAGGCTCAGCCAGAAAATGCTGCCCTTCGGCGGCGAGGCCTACGTGGGCACACAAGCCATCTGGAGTGAGTTCTTTCGCGAGGGAGCCTCAGGGTATCCGCGGCAGTTCGTGGCCAGCCCGCTGCTGGTTGGCTACAGCCAGTCCCTGCTGGGCTACAACCCCTTCCGATGGGAAAAGCATGTGGAAGATCAGCGACTGAAAGCAGCCCGCCAGCAGCACGAGTACAATCTGCGGCTCATTGCCGAGGAGGCTGCCGTGCGCTACTTCCGCTTACTCTGCCGACAGCGGATGGCGATGCTGCGCCAAGAGGAACTGAGTCTGAACGACACCGTGCTGGCCATTGCACGCGAGAAAGCCACCATCGCCATCGTCACGCAGCAGGAACTGCACGCCATGGAACTGCAACTGCAGAATTCCGCCAACCTGTTGGCTGCCGCCCTCAAGGATGAGCAGAAGGCAAGGGCGGAACTGGCCTCCCTGTTGCGCATGAAGCGAATACCCAACGACACAGCGCTGCTGGACATACCAGACATGCCCTTACCCGTTCCATATACCGCCGAGGAGGTAGCGATGCTGGCTAGGAGCAACAGCCCCGCTTACCAGCACCAACTAGCAGAACTGACCGAAGCACGCCACCAGGAAGAAAAGGCCAGAAAGGAGAGAGGCGTCAACCTCGGATTAGACATTAACCTGGGACTGCAGCAGGTCAACTCGACCTTCGGCAGCGCCTACAAGAACCAACAGTTGTATGCTTTAGGTTCGTTACAGGTCACCATTCCGCTAATGGACCATGGTGCAGCCAAAAAGCGGCACGCCGCGGCTATGGCATGGGGAGAACGACAGGAGTCGGCACTTCAGGAGACAGAGCGCCTGCTGGAAGAAGATGCCATCGTTACTCTGCAGAAATTGCATGAAAGCAGAAAGATACTTGAGAGTACCGAACAAGCCATCAAACTGGCAGAATCCCACTTCTACGAGACGGTTGAGAACTATGCCAACGGCCTCTGCGACATCAACACCTTCAGTCTGGGGCAGAGCCGATGGGTGACGGCCTACACCAACTACCTGAATGCACTGGAAGAATTCTGGACAACCCACTATCACCTACAAACACTCATAGAGAATTGAAAAATTGAAGAATTGAAGAATTGAAAAATTGAAGAATTGAAAAATTGAAGATTATGAATAGATATATATTTTACCTTTTCACCTTTTTACCTTTCTACCTTTTCACCGCCTGCCAGTCGAAGACGGAGGTGCAAACCGCCACACAGCCAACTGACACACTGGCTGTGACACCAGTCAAATCCCAGCCCCAACAGCAGGCCGAGATTCATTCCACTGCCAACAAAGGCAGGATAGAGACAGTGCGCGAAATACCAGTCTTTAGCCGTATTGCGGAGCAGATTGTCATGTTCGGCATAGAGAATACCGGGCAGTATGTCAAGAAAGGACAGGTCGTGGCACGGCTGAGCGACGTTGCCCTGCGTGAGAAGATACTTCATTGCCGCGCCAAGTTAGAGAAAGCAGAGTTCCAGTACCAAGCCATCCTGATGGGCCAAGGCTACAAGCACGACCATCTGGACGATGCGCCGGAAAAACTCAAACATCTGGCACGCATCAACAGCGGCTATAACGAGATAAAGGCAGAACTGCACGAGTTGGAGCACCAATTGTCCTATTGCACCATCGTGGCTCCCGTCTCCGGTTATGTGCTAACGATTCAGAACACACTCTATGGTGCTGCCCAGCCCGGCGAAGCCCTCTTCTCGATTGTAGATATGGATCATCTGAAGGTAAGTTTTGACGTACTCGAAAATGAACTGGCGAGATACCAGAAGGGAGCCCGCCTAACAGTCTCTACCGTCACTTTCCCTTCGGAGCAGCATCCCGCCACCATCTCGGCAGTAAGCCCGGTCATCAACGAAAATGGCATGGCACATATTGAAGCGACACTGGCACCACATCCACACCTGATGCCTGGCATGACGGCATTCGTTACAATTGAGGCCATCGAGTAATGCTGCTTACCAAAAGGACTGAATGAAGAAGAAGAAAGGACACACTCAATCGCCGGAGTTGTCACTGCTGTCGGCACTTAAATATTTTCTGAAAGGAAACCTGGTATTTGCCACCAGCGGCATCATCATCTATCTGATTGATACGCCGACACGCATATTACCGGCGCTGTTTCAGAAAGTATATACCGACAATATCATCACGCACAAGAATCCAGAGTGGTTTACGCCACTGCTGACGTTCTATGTCCTATTGCTTGTGCTTGTCCTTACGGGGTGGATATCTCTCTCGGTGGTACGAAGGACGAGTTATGCGAGGCTCATCATCGACAGGGCATCGAAATACCTATGGTCGGTCCTGAAACTACCGATGACTTTGTTCAGCCAATTCACTCCTGGCGAACTGGTTGCACGCTATACAAGCATCAGCAAAACCGTAGCCAATCTTGACAGCGCACTGCCGTCAATAACCCTTTTTGTCATACCAGTAATCAACTGCTGGCTGATCGCACTCTTCAACTGGAAACTGGCCCTGGTGCAAATATTCTCCGTTCTGTTGCTACTTTTTGTGATGCGCAAGACCTCCGGCCTACAGAAAAAGTTAGCCATGAACCTGGAGATAACCGAAGCAAATTTGCAGAACGTCACGATGACAGGCATGAGCAATCTGGAGACTATCAAGTCGCTTGGCGACGAGCAGTCTTTCTTCACCCAATGGGAGAGCACATACGCGCAGGCTATGAATGCACGCATTACGACTACAAGCAACTCCATATTTCTCAGTGCAGTGCCCCAGTTAGTGCTGCAACTCACCAATACTGCTACCATCTGCCTTGGCATCTGGTTTATCCTACAAGGCGAACTGACACCTGGTATGCTGCTGGCTTCGCAAGGCCTCATCAATGAATCCATCTACCCCATCAACAAAACCATTGACAGTATTATGTCCATGCTCAGGGTCCATTCGTCTATCCAACGCATCAAGAACGTGACAGACTGCGGACAGGAGAGTCCAGACCTGCGTCTGCCTGCGGGCGACGACCTGCCCGACGTGGCAAAACTGGCAGGAGAGATAGAACTGCGCAACGTCACCTTCGGCTACGACCACAGCCTGCCCCCTATCATAGCAAACTTCTCGCTGAAGATCAAGGCGGGCGAGCGCATCGCCCTCGTAGGCCCCTCTGGCTGTGGCAAGAGCACCGTGCTGAGCCTGGTGTCGGGACTCTATGAGCCCTGGGAGGGCGAGGTGCTCTTCGACGGCAAGCCCCGCAAGGCCATCGACCGCATGACCTTCGTCAACTCCGTCTCGGTAATCAACCAGGACGTGACGCTCTTCGAGGGTACGATTGCCGACAACGTGAAGATGTGGGACGAGTCGATAGAGGACTTTGCCATGGTGCTGGCCTGCAACGACGCACAGATACACGAGGAAATCATGGAGCGCCCGGGTGCCTATCAGGGAACCGTCGCAGAGCGCGGCAAGAACTTCAGCGGTGGGCAGCGGCAGCGCATCGAGATAGCCACTGCGCTGGCAAAGGAGCCTACCATCGTGCTGATGGACGAGGGCACCTCAGCACTCGACCCCAAGACGGAGGCCAAGGTGATGGAGCACCTCTACGACATGGGCATCACACTCATCATGATAGCCCACCGTCTGGAGACCATTGCCCAGTGCGACCATATCTACGTCATAGAGCACGGGCAGATCACCCAGCATGGCACACACGACGAACTGCGGCAGATGGACGGCCTGTACAGTAACCTCTTAAAATATGCCTGACACCATGAGAACGGATATATTCCTACAGCAGTTAGCCCAGCGCATGGATGGCGACCGCAAGGCTATCAGTCAGGCGCAGGCCATCTTGCGCTCCATGATAGACAGGAAACTGTGGAAGCAGATGGAGTCGGCCGAGGAACTGCCGAAAGACATAGAGCAGATAGAGACGCTGCTGGAGCGCCATAACATCTTCTTCCGCTTTATCAAACTGAACGACCGCTGGTGGACTCGCTGCACGGGCTATATGATGGGGTTCATGGCCGACAGTGGCACCCCCGTCATCCTCAAGCCCGGCTTCACGGATTATACTTTCTCTGACCCGAAGACTGGCAAGGTGATGACGGCAAGCAAAAGTGCCAACCTGCTGAAGCCAGAAGCGGTGATAGTCTGCTTTCCCTTTTCGGAAGAAAAACTGACTGGCAAGGCTATCATGCGCTATGCCATGGAGAGCCTTTGTATGTACGACTGGCTCTACAGCCTGATGGCTTGCATAGGCGTAACGCTGCTGACGATGTTCGTGCCTTACGTGTGCAAACTGGTCTTTTCGGAGGTCATCCCCTCGGGCGATGCCGCCCAGATTGTCCCTATAGCGGTGCTGCTTGTTAGTGCAAGTATCGGATTGACGATGGTTTTGGTGACGCGCGACCTCGTGGTGATGCGTATCAAGGACAAGGTAGAATATGCACTACAGACAGCCTTGATGTCACAACTGCTGCTACTTCCAGCCTCATTTGCCAAGCAATTCTCGCCAGGCGACCTATCCAACCGCGTGTTGTCGCTCGCGCGCGTCAGTTCCAATCTGACGGCCAGTTTCCTATCTACTCTGCTGACATTCCTTTTCACTGGCATCATGTTTGTACAGTTCTTCCTTTACGGAGGCAAACTGTTATATACTGGCATCATTGTCATTACCATACAGTTGTTTGTCATCTTACTTGTATTCTATTATACAAGGAAAGTGCAACTAAATGTAAACGCTCCCAGTTCACACCTTGTAGGAACCCTATTCGCACTTTTCTCAGGCATACAGAAGATCAAGACCTGCGGGGCAGAGTTTCGTGCATTCCACCAATGGGCTAAGGCGTATGCACCGTCAGAGATGTACAGTAGCCACCAACCACTTGCTAGTTTTTACGTGAACAGTATCAGTTATTGTCTGAAACTCCTTCCCATGATTGTGACTATGTGGGCTGCCTGGCACTATGGGCTGGCACTCTCCGACTATATCGCCTATTGTGCCGTATTGGGAATTGTCTGCGGGTCTGTCATGCAGTTGCAGAATATCGTCAAAGTCGTATCGCGCCTGCTGCCAGAACTTGAACTCTGCAAACCTATCATTGGTGCACAATCGGAAATAAAGAAAGACGCCCAAGTGGTAAAGACCATCACGGGCCGGATGGACATTCGAGGCCTGAAGTTCCGCTACGACGACAATATGCCCTTGCTCTTCGACGGCCTCAACCTGACCATCAACAGTGGCGACTACGTGGCACTGGTCGGAGCGTCGGGCTGTGGCAAAAGCACGCTGATGCGACTGATGATGGGACTGGAGAAACCGCTGTCGGGCTCTGTCTTCTACGACCAATACGACATCAATGACATCAACCTTCGCAGTCTGCGGCACTACTGCATCGGCATCTGCATGCAGGACGGTCAACTGGTGGAGGGCACCATCCGCGACAACATCATCTTCAACAACCCGCTGCTGACGGACGATGACGCCTGGGAGGCGGCCCGCATGGCAGCCCTCGACGGCGACATCCGCAACATGCCCTTAGGCATGGACACGCCCATCACCACCGACGGTAAAGGTGTGTCGGGCGGACAGCGCCAGCGCATTCTCATCGCCCGTGCTCTGGTCAGGAAGCCCAAGGTGCTGTTCCTCGACGAGGCCACGTCGGCGCTCGACAACATCAGTCAGCACACCGTCGTCGAGAACCTGGCAAACCTGAAATGTACACGTATCGTCATTGCCCACCGGCTGAGCACCATCGAGAAATGCAACCGCATCATCGTGCTGAAGGAGGGCCGCGTGGCTGCAGACGGCAACTTCGAGGAACTCCAAAGGCTCGGCTATTTCTCTAACATTGATAATTAAGTTTTAGACCTGTATATTCTGAATGGCATCGCGGCATTGCTCCATGAGCCAGCGGGGGGTGCTGGTGGCACCACAAATACCCACAGTCTGAATGCCTTCGAGCCACTCGGCCCTGATCTCCTGAGGATCTTCCACCAGATGACTGTTAGGATTCACACGCAGACACTCGTTGAAGAGAACCTTGCCGTTGGAACTCTTCCTGCCGCAGACGAAAAGAATCAGGTCATGCTTCGTGGCAAACTGCGAGATGTTCGGCATCCTGTTGGCCACAGAACGACAGATCGTGTCGAAACTCTTAAACGTGGCCTCTGGTGATATGTGCGACTGGATGTAGTTGATGATACGGTGGAACTCATCGAGCGACTTTGTGGTCTGGCTGTAGAGATAGATGTCGCGTGAGAAGTCAAGCGTGGTCACCTCGTCGAAACTCTCTATGACGATGGCAGTTGACTTAGTCTGTCCGACAAGTCCGAGTACCTCTGCGTGACCTTTCTTGCCAAAGATTACAATCTGTCCGTCACCTGTCTCGTACTGTTTCTTGATACGCTTCTGCAGTTGGAGCACCACGGGACAGGTAGCATCGATAATCTCGATATGGTTCTTGCGAGCGAGTTCGTATGTCTCAGGGGGCTCACCATGGGCGCGAAGCAGTACCTTCACATCGTGGAGTTCGCGCAGGTCGTCGTGGTTGATGGTGATAAGTCCCATCTCGCGGAGTCGTTCGCACTCCATACCATTATGTACTATATCACCGAGGCAGTAGAGCGTCTTGCCCTGTGCCAGTTCTTCCTCGGCCTTTTTAATGGCAGTGGTCACGCCAAAGCAGAAGCCACTTCCCTCGTCAATTTCGATCTGTAGCATAGTTCTGGTTTTATAAGATTACCTAGGACTGCCCAGGTCCTCCTAGGATATTAAAATATTCGTCGAGCAGGTTCTGGGCAGCGACGAAACTGGTCTTCTGCCCTGCCAAGACGGCCTGCTCGGCAGCAGGGAGTTGTGCCTTGATCTGCGGGTTATTATAGAAGTTCAGGCGCAGATGCTCATTGATACTCTCATACATCCAGTACTTGGCCTGTTCATTGCGACGATAGTCGAAGTAACCGTTGGCCTTCACGAAGTCGATATACTGATATATCATGTCCCACACCTCCTTCACGCCTGTGCCGTAAAAACCCGAGTAGCAGAGTACCTTGGGAGTCCATCCACTCTCTGGCATGGGGAAGAAGTGGAGGGCGTTGCGGAAGTTGGTAGCCGCCATCTGGCAGCGATCGACATTGTCGCCGTCGCACTTGTTGATGACGATGCCATCGCTAATCTCCATGATGCCCCGCTTGATGCCCTGTAGTTCGTCGCCAGTGCCAGCCACCTGGATGAGCAGGAAGAAATCGACCATCGAATGACAGGCCGTCTCACTCTGTCCGACACCTACCGTCTCGACAAAAATCTTATCGAAGCCAGCCGCTTCACAGAGGATAATGGTCTCACGTGTCTTACGCGCCACACCACCCAGTGAGCCTGCTGATGGCGAAGGACGTATGAAAGAGTCGCGATGCTGGGCAAGTTTCTCCATGCGCGTCTTATCGCCAAGGATACTCCCCTTCGTGCGCTCTGACGAGGGGTCGATGGCGAGTACGGCCAGACGGCCACCCTTTTCCCTGAGCACATGCATGCCAAATTCATCGATGCTCGTGGATTTGCCAGCACCTGGCACACCACTGATGCCTATGCGCACGCTATGCCCACTATAGGGCAGACACTTGTTGATAACCTCCTGGGCACGTGCCTGATGGTCGGGGTTAACGCTCTCGATGAGCGTGACAGCCTGCGAAAGGATGGTGACATCGCCCTTGAGGATGCCTTCCACCATCTCGCCTACGGAGAGTTCACGACGATGCACACGGTGGCGCTTCAGGTAGGGATTGATGATAGAGGGCTGCTCAACGCCACTGTTGACCTGCAGGCCTGCATATTCTGAACTGTTTTCGGGATGATCCATGAAACATTAGACGTTAGACATTAAACATAAATGCTATTTAAGGCGGATGTTGATGACTACCTTGGAGTGGTCGGGATCGTTGGTAATCATGAGGATACGCGGACGGGTGCGTACCTTAGCCAACTGGGCGGCATAGCCTGTGACCTTCAGTGTGGTGGACTGCCCTGGGGCAATCGCACGCTTGCCAAGTGTCACCTTCAGACCCGTGGTGAACATCTGTAGCGAGGAGATATTCAGCGACGACTGACCTGTATTGGTAAGGGTGACATCCGCCGTCTTCTTCGACCTGCTGCCAAAGTCCGTGAAGTCAATGTCCGTAGCAGAGATCTGCAGTTGCGGGGCCTGTGCCTTGTTGGTCTCCTCAAAGCGCTTCAGATCTGGCAGGAGGATAGCCGATACTCCCATCTCATTGTCGGCATTGACCTTCTCACCCAACTGTTTGGCAATATAGACGGAAGTCTGTGTCAGTCCGTAGTCACGCAGTTTCTCGGAGTCAAGCATCACGGAGATGGTACCTGAGCGCCCAGGAGCCAGTGTCTCAGGCTTGACGATGGCTGAGAGATAAGGAGGCAGGTGCATGACATTAGGCGTCATCTTCGTCGTCCCATTGTTCATGATATGGATTTCCTGGACAGGCGTATCACCCTTATTGACATCGTCGTATTCGAGTTCCGCCTTGTCGAGCAGCAGGTCACCCATCGTCACTGGATAGTCACCTGTATAATCGAGCATCTCTGCCAATACGACACCCTTCATCGTGAGATAGAGAGGTGTCTTGTTTCCATTGCTGGTGACAGCCGCCATTTTCTGGAAATGACCAAGTTGACGGGCGTCGTATGTCAGTTTGATAGTGAATTTCTCCCCTATCCCCACCTCTTTGGGGAATTCCACAGCCGTACAACCGCAGTCGGGCTTGACACTCTCGATGAGAAGTTTCCTAAGGCCCTTGTTGCGCAGTTCAAAGGTGGCTGTGACTGGCTGTTGGAAGCCTGTACGGCCACAGTTGACAGTGGTATTGACGACAGTGAGTTTCTGTGCCGAGGCTGGCATCATGGCCAGCATCATGAGCGGTATGATGACAAGTCTTTTCATTTGATATTAAGTGTATGAGATTTGGTGATGCCATGGAACTCAGGTGCGTATGCGCACTGCACGGTACAGGTGCCCGTCTCATAGGTCCCTGGACGGTCGATGTGATATTCTGTCTCAATGACACGGGTACCCTTTGGCATCATGTCGAAATAATAGTTCGTGGTGTTATCCTTGGGTGTGCAGTAGGCACCGCGACGATAGCCGCTCAGTTGCTGTACTGGTTCCATGCAGGCAGCACGCTTGTCGATCACCTGCACGAAATCGTAGTCACGATCGGCGGTAATAGTGATACGCACCTTCACACGGTCGCCCACCTTCAGGTGCTCCACGGGCTGACCGTCTGCCGTGAGCAGTTCGCGTTTCACGGAGAAGCCATTACCAGCATCTGCAATACTCTTGACTGGTTGGATGAACTGCGCATAGACAGCACCCCACGAGGTACCCTCTGACGATTTCTCGACGGTGAAGGACTTCGACGTGGCGGGCACGGTGGTCTTCACGTAGCCGATGGCGGCAGTGGCCTGCGGCGTCTCCAGCGGCTGACCATCCACCTTTAGTTGGACGTTACCTGTAGCCAACTGCTGGGCTGGACTGTCCTTGAGGAAGGCATAGATGGCATTCACACTGTTGACTGGGGTGTCCCAGGCCTGAGTACGCTTCTCCTGTAGGAGCCAGCGCTGCATCTCAAGGATAGTCTGCTGGTCATCGGGGGTGATACGCTGCATGGCCTCAATGGCGACGGTCTGCGTGGGAATCTTATAGTCGAACCAAGAGTAATAGGCACGTGGTGTGTCGTAGTAGCGTCCCAGTTCCTCACGATAGACGGAATACTCCTTGAGTGATTGCACATATTCTGCCGCTCTGGCGGGTTCCGATTTCGAGAGGATGACAGCCGTCATCGCCTTCTCATAGAGCGACTGGTCCTTGATGTCTTTCTTCAGGAGTGTCAGCAGGTAGTCGTTGGCCTTCTTCACATCGCTGGGGAGCGTCCTGCCGTCGAGGGCTGAGAGATAGAGCCACTGAAGTGTCTTGAAACTGGGGAAGGAGACATCATGTCCCTCTTTTTCCCACTTCTTCATCTCCTCCACATCCTCCACGACTTCCTTGCCCATGAAGGCGAATGCCTTAGAGAGCATCGACTCGGAATCGGAACGATTGCCTGTCATGTCATTCAGGCGGACGAGCATCTCTGAGACAGCCACTGTCATATAGAACGAGCCCGGCATCTCAGGCCACCACGACCAGGCACCGTCGCGCTGCTGGAGTTTACTGAGTTTACCAAGGACAGTAGAAAGACGGTTCTGCATCTGATTATCGTCGAAGAAATCAGCCAGGCGCTCTTTCTGGGCCGTCTCCCGATCGGCATCGAGCACCCATGGCGTCTCGTTGAGCATCACCTCCTTCAGTTCCTGATTCTTCTCCAGTTGAGAGTTGAGGGATGAGAGTTGAGCGTTAACCGCCTCCTGTTTCCAGAGTTCAAAGGCTTTCTTGGCCTTGGGCTGCTGGTCGATGAGATATTTACCAAGTCCGTTGGCATAATAGGCCGCCGCCAGAGAGATGGCGTTATCATCGAAGGTAACACCGAGGGCTGGCAGTGACTGTATCATCAGCCATACGGGGTTCTCCGTATATTCGATGGTCAGTTTCGGCTGACGGGCGTCGGCAGGAACCATCTTAGCGAGATCAACAGTCACCATACCCGCATGATGCTGAGTGATGGGCGACGTAACGATAACACGCTCGGAGGCAGGAAGGATGGGCAGATAATGCTGTTCACCATCCGAGAAGCCCTTGCCGCTGACACTCATCTGACAGACGAGCAGGGAGTGCTCTCCGTGGAACATGGAACATGGGATATTGAAGGAGACAGTGTTTGTCTCGCCAGCCTTGAGGGTGAGTGGTTGAGACCATTCAGCCACAACCGCATTCGTCTCCGGGTGGAGCAAACGGAGTTGGGCCTTAGCCGACAGGTCTTTATCTCCTAAGTTATGGATACGGGCAGTGATAGAGGCCTCGTCACCTTCACGCAGGAAGCGCGGCATATTGGGTTGGATCATCACATCCTTCTGGGCGATGGTCGTTCCCTCAATGGATCCGTAGTGCATATCCCTGGTATGGGCGATACCCATAAAGCGCCAGGTGGTAAGACTCTCCGGGAGGGTGAACTTCATTGCTACATGTCCATCCTCGTCCGTGGTCAGTTGGGGATAGAAGAAGGCAGTCTCGTTGAAGTTCTCTCTCATCTCCACCTGCTGGGCATCCCCCGCAGACTGCCCTTCTTCGGCTGTCTCCGCCTCATCGCCCTCAGAAGCCTCTTCGGCCATCACCATGGCATTGACTTTTGACGACTTCTCCATCATCATAGGCTCTGCCATTGGCATTGGAGCCATATCGTACAGCACGTTTCCGGCTCCTTGACGGGAGAACAAACGGGTACGATAGGGAGAGGGAATGACGGACTCGTCGAACTCACTAAAGTCCAGATCGTCATACGACAGGCTCTTCCAGTCCATACGCCTATACTCTGTAGATTTGGCATAGACAGGATGACTCCACTCCGTTGAGGGTAACGGCAAAGAGAGATAAGGTTCCAGGTGCCACTGGTGACTGGCGATCTGGTCAAGACTCTTGTCGTAGAGTGTAGCCATCAGTTGGGCATCGACAGGCCTGTCGTCAGCATCCCTCACAGAAAGCGTCCACTCCTCCTGTTGACCAGGTCGCAGACGGTCGCGGAAGGTGGTCCATTGCAACTTCAACCGTTTGTCAGGCATTGGCTTCTCGATACTGGCCGTATGGGTAAAGCATTGCTGGTTCTTCACCCAGGCAAAGGTGAGGAGCACACCATTCTCGTATGCCTCCTCATAGGTTACCTTCAGGTTGAACAGGCGGTTACTCCTATCCACTGCCCCACGCTCCATCAATTTCTCTCCCGCAAAGACACTATAGACGATATGCACATCCTCTGCAGAAGATCCCACCTGAATAGTAACAGGAGAATTGGCATCAGCAAATCGGGTGGCTGACTGATAGAACCAGTCGTCAGTCTCCGTCGCTGGTACCTGGTCGTCGAGGGCAAAGAGCACAAACGACCGTTCGAGGGTATCCTCCTGACAGATGGCCATCAGCGTATGCCTGCCACTCTCCAAACGATGACTGGCGAGGGAGAACGGTGTATTGGTATCCACCGTCTGCCAGGCTCCGCCATCAATCTGATAACGAGCCTTCGTCTGGATATCCTTTCCAGCGGCATTCAGCAGATGGAGGGTCACCTCTGGCTGATCATCCGCCAGCACCTTCTTTGGCAGATCCGCCGTCAACACGGTCTTACGATTGCCAAGGGGCAGGGCGATTTCTCCGCTCCGCGTCTCTCCGGCCTGGTCTGTCACATCAGCCGTCACGACGAAATTATAGAATATCGGTGAGGCACTCTCTGGCAGTTGCAGCGGCACATCCACTATGAACTGTCCTTTCTCATCCGTCTGAGTTTCACCCTTGGCGATTTCATCACCTTGGCTGCCATGCCCTACGACTCCCATATCCCAATAGCGGCTATAAGACCACCACCAGAAAGGTTTACGGCGCACCACTTTGTAACTGACCTTCGCCTTCTGTACGGGTACCCCAGCATAACTCAGGGCCGTACCTTTCACGGACAACGTGTCACCTGGTGCGTATGCCTCCTTCACCTCAGGGAACTCGACATAAAATGTAGGACGCTTGTATTCCTCCACACGGATATAATGACACTCGCTATCAGTCTGGATAGAGAACATGCCTGTCAGTCCTGTGGCCGGCAGGACGAAATCAGCGGCAGCCACACCATAGACATCCGTCGTGACCTGTCGTTCCTCCACCTGTTTGCCATTCGCATCATACAGACGGAGAGCGAGAGACTTACCATCTGCGACAGACTGTTCCTGTCCATCCTTCACCTGATAGGAGAGCACAGACACATGGACAGTCTGGCCAGGACGGTAGATACTACGGTCCGTATAAAGCAGGGTGCGCTCCACTACCCTGGAAGCAGAATAATAGGAGTACTTGCTGTTGGTGGTTCTGTCAGGGCAGGCCCTGTCACTATCCGTATAGGCAAACACCTCTCGGTGCTGACGAGGCACATCCTTTCCCTTGAAGATATACTCGCCTTTCTCATCCGTCGTTCCCTCAGTGGTTTCAAAATGGTCATAGGTGCGATAGTTCTTGATGCGCAGATGGGCTCCGGCGATAGGCTGGCCAGTACGGGCACTGACCACGACAAAGCGCTCATCCATATCCGTGGGCTGCATCTCTGAAATCACGAACACGTCGGTCACGAAATACATACGGCGCACTGGCTGAAGACCTGAAGGTGTGCTAAATTCCATCATATAAACACCCACAGGTAGTTCTGGAATCGTCATCGAATCCTCATAGAATTCATAAGAAGCCTTATCTTGATAGGAGCGCGTCTCTTCGTGAACAGTCTCCCCTATCAGCGGCTTCAGTTTTACAAAATCCTTATCGTAAGTAGGATTGAGATCGATGTCGCCATCGGCTTTCACTTGATATATCTTGAGCGTCAACGACTGAAGGTTACGCATCTCCCTCATTACCAGCAACGTCGATTGTCCAGGCATCGCCACCACCCTATCGAAAGTGAGGCGGAACTCCGGGTTCGTGAGTCTGGTCTCCTCGTTTCGGAGATAGTTCATCCGCTTCCAACTGCCCCACTTGTTAAGCGCCTGATGGATAAAGGAAATCCTCTCGCTGACAGGATTACCATACATCCGTTCATAACGGGCTATTGCCAGTTCACCAGCCTCAGGGATATCACCATACAGGGTAAGCAACTCATCCAGTTTCTTAGCATCATAGCGAAACTCGCGCGCAGCCACGATACAGGCAGCGCGACGATTATTCACCTTAGTATAATAGTCATAGAGCACGTCGAGTTCATCTAGTTCGTAGCCCACGATACTCAGCAGATCTTGTCCGAAAAGTTCACTGTCGCCGCCCTCAACTACGAAAGGCACATACTCCTGTTCCTTCACCTTCGCCAACATCTGACAAACAGTCTCTGTAAGTTCAGGTTTCTTCAATGGGATGGCCAGAGATGAATAACTACTGCATATACGATAAAGCACCGTCTGATAGACCGTCTTCAGCACCTCGTCTCTGGTCTGGTCGCAGCGCTGTTGGATGCGCACCACCTCAGGCTCCAGGGAGTCGGGGGCAATCTCACTCATCAGCATGGCCCCCAGTAATTCTGCTTTCAGCAGATGACCATAATCCTTACCTTTCTCGGCCTTCTTGACGATCTGACGCAAGAGTTCATACTCCTTACGAGGCAGGTCCTTCTTCTCTGCCTCGTTCACTTTCTCCCAAAGGGACGAATAACTCTCTCCAAAGATAAACACAGGTATCATCAATGCTACTAATAGAATGAATACTTTTTTCATCTCACGATCCTATATTAACTGTTTTACTATGCAAAGATAGTTATTTTATTTGAATTTCATTTGGAAATTATGAATTATTATATTATCTTTGCATCCATGATTAACCAACAGTTATTAAATCCAGAGAGCATCGTCGTGATAGGCGGCTCCAACAACGTACACAAGCCTGGCGGTGCTATCGTACGGAATATCAAAAATGGCGGTTACCATGGCGACCTGCACATAGTGAACCCCAAAGAAGAGGAAGTGCAGGGCATCAAGGCCTACCACGATGTGAAGGACATCCCCCAGACGGAGATGGCCATTCTCGTCGTGGCAGCAAAGTTCTGTCCTGACTATGTCGATTTTCTCTGTGCCGAGAAAGGAGTCCGCGCCTTTGTCATCATCTCTGCCGGTTTCGGTGAGGAGACCAAGGAGGGGGCGGCACTGGAACAGCGTATCCTTGACACCTGTGAGCAGTATGGGGCAGCCCTCATCGGCCCCAACTGCATCGGCCTGCTGAACCGACATCACCACAGTGTCTTCACTCTGCCTATTCCCAACCTGAACCCGCAGGGCGTTGACTTCATCAGTGGTTCAGGAGCCACAGCCGTCTTCATCCTGGAAAGTGCCGTCATCAAAGGACTCCAGTTCAATAGCGTATGGAGCATCGGCAACGGCAAGCAGATCGGTATTGAGGACGTGCTTCAATATATGGATGAGCATTTCAATCCTGAGACTGATTCCAAGGTCAAACTACTCTATATCGAGAATGTCGCCAATCCTGACAAGTTGCTCTTCCATGCTGGTAATCTCATCCGCAAGGGGTGTCGCATTGCCGCCATCAAGGCAGGTGCCTCGGAGAGTGGTAGCCGCGCTGCCTCCAGTCATACGGGTGCCATTGCCAGCAGCGACTCCGCCGTCGAGGCCTTGTTCCGTAAAGCCGGTATAGTACGCTGTTTCTCACGTGAGGAACTGACCACCGTCGGCTGTATCTTCACATTACCGCCGCTGAAAGGACGGCTCACTGCCGACGGACGGACGCAGAGCGTAAACTTTGCCATCGTCACCCATGCCGGCGGCCCGGGTGTGATGCTGACGGACGCACTCTCCAAAGGCGGACTGAACGTACCCAAACTAGAGGGGCCCATCGCTGACGAACTAAAGTCCAAACTCTTCCCTGGCTCCTCCGTCGCCAACCCCATCGACTTCTTGGCAACAGGTACACCAGAGCAGTTGGGAACCGTCATCGACTACTGTGAGAATAAGTTTGATAATATTGATGCCATAGCCGTCATCTATGGCACACCAGGACTGACAGCACTCTACGAGGCATACGACGTGCTCGACAAAAAGACCAAGGAGTGTAAGAAGCCTATCTTCCCCACCCTGCCTTGTCTGCATACGGCTGGGCCTGAGGTAGAGGAGTTCCTGAAGAAAGGACATGTGAATTTCAGCGACGAGGTGACCCTTGCCACGGCCCTGTCGCAGATTATGCACACACCAATGCCTGCACCGTTCGAAGTACAACTTTACGGCATCGACATTCCCAGGCTTAACAAAATCATATACCGTGAGACCAATCGTCTGAAATTTGACGGTGTCACCAGTGGTTATCTTGCCCCTGACGTCGTCCGCGAGGTTCTCTCCTGCGCAGGTATTCCCCTGGTACCGGAGTTGGTGTCCGTCTCGAAAGAAGAACTGACAGCCTTTGCCGAAAAGGTAGGCTACCCCGTTGTTGCCAAAGTTGTCGGCCCCGTGCACAAGAGTGATGTAGGTGGCGTTGCCCTGAATATCCGTACGCCAGAACATCTCGTCATGGAGTTCGAGCGCATGATGAAGATTCCAGATGCTACAGGCGTCATGGTACAGAAGATGCTCAACGGAACAGAACTATTCATTGGTGCAAAATACGAGAAACGCTTCGGCCATGTGGTACTCTGTGGCTTAGGCGGCATCTTCGTCGAGGTACTGAAGGACGTGTCGAGTGGTCTGGCTCCTCTGAACTACGCAGAGGCTTATTCGATGATCCACTCACTCAAGGGCTACAAGATCATTAAAGGTACACGCGGACAAAAGGGGATCAACGAACAGAAATATGCAGAGATCATCGTACGACTATCCACCCTGCTCCGCTTTGCCACAGAGATTACTGAGATGGACATCAACCCACTTTTGGCAGATGAGAACGATGTAGTAGCCGTCGATGCACGTATAATGATAGAAAGGTGAAGACAGCCATCGTAGGAGGAGGGGCGGCAGGATTCTTCCTGGCTATCAACCTCAAGGAGATGATGCCAGAGATGGAGGTGACGATCTTCGAGAAGTCCAAGAAGGTCTTGGCGAAGGTAGAGGTCTCTGGTGGTGGACGCTGCAACTGCACGAACAGTTTTGCAGGTGTATGCGATCTCTCTGTAGTCTATCCGCGTGGCCATCGGCTCATGAAACGACTTTTCAAGACATTTGACTACCACGATGCCTACAAATGGTTTGAGAGGCATGGAGTCAGACTGATGACACAGGATGACCAGTGTGTCTTCCCAGAATCTCAAGACTCCCATTCCATCATCAACTGTTTTCTCTTCGAAGCCAAGCGCCACGGGGTGGTAATCCAGACAGGTTCCAAGATAGAGTCGCTGGATGACCTGAAAGGCTACGACTACATTGCCATCACCACAGGTGGCAGGACGCCAGGGGACAGACTGCTTGACGATGCCAAGGATCATGGACCAGTTCCCCTGATTCCATCTGTCCCCTCACTGTTTACCTTCTCCATCGCCGACAAAGCACTGCACGCCCTCATGGGCACAGTCGTCGAAAAGGCAACGGCCTTCATCCCTGGCACCAACTTCCGCGCTACGGGTCCCTTGCTCATCACACACTGGGGAATGAGCGGCCCCGCCATCCTGAAACTCTCCAGTTACGCTGCACGCGAACTGCATGAGCACCACTACCAGATGCCTCTCTCCGTCAACTGGGCCAGCAGTAAGGAACCAGATATTCAGGAAGAAATCCGTGGCCTCATCGCTACCTGCCCACAAAAGCAATTGACCACGATCCGCCCTTTCGGTCTGCCAAGCCGTCTGTGGACCTATCTTTTGGAGAAAGCCCTTGGCGAACGTGCCCGTAACCGATGGCAGAATCTAAACCAGAAGGAGTTGAACCGCCTAACAAGCACCCTCTGCAACGACACCTATCAGATAGAAGGCCGTGCTGCCTTTAAGGACGAGTTCGTCACCTGCGGTGGCGTCAATCTTACTAGCGTCAATCCCAACACGCTCGAAAGCAAGCACCTCCCCCACATCTATTTCGCGGGAGAGGTGCTTGACATCGACGGTATCACGGGCGGCTTCAACTTCCAGGCAGCATGGACCACTGCCTATACAGTGGCTACGGCCATCAGTAAGGCTCACTGATAGTACTTGCGGTCAAGTTTACCATTATAAGTACGGGCGATGGCATCCACCTGCTCATAGAGTTGTGGCACCTTGTAGGGCTCCAGGCGGGCAGCAATGTATCGCGCAATCTTTTTCTTATCTAAAACGAAGCCGTCGTCCATCACTACCAACAATTTAACGGCTCTGCCCATAATGCGGTGCTCAGCAGAAATACATATACAGTCCTGCACGCCATCGATGGACATGACCACATCCTCCACTTCCGTTGGAGCCACCTTGAAGCCACCCACATTGATTACATCACTCTCACGTCCACCGATATGGAGCATACCTTCCTCGTCGAGCATACCATAGTCCGACATATAAACGGTATCGTCACGGAGCACTGTTGCCGTCAGTTCCGGGTCTCCTATATAACCGCTCATCAGTGTATCGCCCTGACAGGAAATCATTCCTTCAGGTGTAATGATAATGCGAGAATGTGGCATAGGGCGGCCCAAGCAACCCGCCAGACACCGTCCATCGTTGTAATTATAGGTCGCGATAATACCTGTCTCCGTAGAAGCGTATGTGTTATAGAGTCGCGAATGGGGCAGAATCTCGCTGAGATGAAGCATGTCGGTATATGACAGCGGGGCTCCTCCGCTCTCAATGAATTCGAGTCTGTCGGCAAGGGTAGCAAAGCGCTTGGCATCGAAGGAGAGCAGGAAACGGATATTAGCGGGCACGAAGAAGGTGGCATATTTCCCCTCTTGACGGAAGGCCTCGAAGAACAAGTCGGCATTGCGGATACCATCGAGGATATGGATGGTGCAGCCCAACAGGATACAGGGATATATCTTCGACAGACTACCGATATGGTTGAGCGGCCCATGAACCACAAACACCAGTTCATGGGAGAACCCCTGTCCAGCAATCAGGTTCTCTGCATCCGCCACGATGGTACGATGGCTAATCATAACCCCTTTCGACCTACCCGTCGTACCTGTGGTATAGAGCACATCAGCAGTTCCATCCGGCACCTCGCAGGCAGCCAGATGGGCGACAATCTCATCGTACAGGCTCTGAGGGGTATCCTTCTCCAACGGGGCTGCGACACTACCTGCCAAATGGATGGCGAGATAGGTCACAAGAAAGTCAATGGTCTGCGAAGAACGGAAGGGAATCACCTCCCCTCGAGGAAAGTCTGCAGCCCGCTGCTGCACCTGCTGCCACAACTGCGAATATGTAAAACTCCTTTCCCCACAGATGACAGCCGTCTTATCAGGATAGCGCTCTGCATCTTGAGCCAGGTAGTCTTCAAGCCTTAACAACATACGCCACCAATTATGAATTCAACTTACCCTGCACCATGGCCACGATGCTGTCGAGTGTCTTTAGGTTACGGGGTGTAGCGTCCGTGGCCTCTAGTTTGATACCATACTCATCAGAGAGAAGCATCAGGATCGTAGTCACGCCTAATGAATCGAGTTCACTGAACAGGAAATCGGAATCGAAATCCACGAGGGGCAATGCGTCTTCCAGAAGTTGTCTGATTCTTTCTTTCATATCTTGTTTTTGAATAACTTCAGTATATACGGCGGGAAGATAAAGGCCATCAGCACCACTGAGAACATGCCAACGATGGTGACCTCTGCCAAAGAGTGGAGAGCAGGATGGCGCGCCAGGATAAGGGAGCCGATTCCTATGAACATGATGAGGGCCGAGAGAATGATGCTGTGCTTATATGATGCCAGCATCGGACGTTGGTACTTCAGTTCCTGTATGGCACCCTCCGTCATAAAGATGGTATAGTCGTCGCCTTGTCCGAAGATGAACGTGGCGAGGATCACATTCACAATGTTAAACTGGATATCCAACAGTCCCATCAGTCCAAGTATCCATACCCAACTGATGGCCATTGGCAGGAAAGAGAGCATCGCCAGTTTCAGGCTGCGGAAGGAGAACCACAGGAAGAAGAACACAATGCAGCCACAGGCCCAGCCGATATAGTTGAAGTTGTCGGAGAGACTATTGGCCAATGCACTATTCATCTGGTCGATGTCAAAGCAATAAGAACTGCCAAGGTCTGGTTCTGGCAAAGAAGACTTGCCCTTCTCAGAGAGTGTCAGGACATCAACGACACTATAATCGTGGTGCAGACTATCCTGACTGATGTTGGTGGCAAAGAGCGTACTCGTTAATGGCGAGAAATAGTTAAGGTCGTGCGGCTGGAAATCTGCCTTCAAAAGCGCTTCAAAATCAGCAAAGGAGTCTGACGTAAAACCAACGGCAGCAGCCTCACAGTGCAAATCGTCCAACAGTTGAGTCCTGGTGACAGCCGTCCATTCCCGCCAGCGTTGCAGACGCTCTTGCTGTTCTCTTCTTGAAACAAGAAACCCTGTACAGCCAGCATGATCCGATACATAACCGTTCTTTACCTGTTCCGTCAACTGCCGCTGTATGGACAGGCTCTGATCCAAAGCACCGTCAATCGTCGTGTCCCGCGATACGACATACACCTGCCGGGCCTTCTCACTGCCAGTCATCAGTTGCTGGAAATATGCCATGTCTGCCTTCTGCTCTTCTGTCATGTAGTTGATGTGACTGATATTGGAGTCAAAGGTAGTGCGCAGGCTGAAACAGCCGAAGAAAAGGGTCAGTGCCAAGACAACTGCCACCAACCAGTGCTTGTCTTCCAGTCTCACACTCCCTACCCTCGCCAGAAAGGTGTGCTCCCGTAGTCTGCGATGCTGAGCCAATTGCGGCAACCACAGCAATACGAAAAGAATCGTACCAATCAGCAGAAAAGCGCTGAAGAGTCCAAGATCGCGTAGGGCGACACTCTCCAGCGGTACGAGTGCAAGGAAGGCCCCCACCGTCGTGACATTCCCTACCACCAAAGGTGAAACGATCTCCTGAAGCGTGGTCTTCATATCTGATGTATGGGAGAGATGATCTATCAGGTGCAGGGGATAGTTGACTGCAATACCGACAATCACCGAAGATATGCCTATCACGATGATAGACACCTCCTGATGAATCAGTGAGAGGCAACCCATGGCGAAGAGCCATCCCCAAGCGATAGAGAAGGCGATGAG
The DNA here is from genome assembly GCA_002379425.1 of Prevotella sp. UBA4217. Lineage (GTDB taxonomy): Bacteria > Bacteroidota > Bacteroidia > Bacteroidales > Bacteroidaceae > Prevotella. The sequence continues at coordinate 64,262 of DFTH01000011.1, read as the reverse complement.
CAACAAGTTTCGGAGATGTCGGAACGTTATGAAGAGAAGGAGGAGAATCAACACGACAGACACTGTCACTGAGAGAATTGTGTCTTTTTTAATCTGCGAAGCATTTCCTACCGCAATCACAGGCCCCCCTGTCAGATGAATCTCCACATCACTGTGCCGAGCCTCCACTGAGTCCTTCACTTTGTCCAGCATGGAGATCAGTCTGGCATTGTTCTCTGTCTCACTTGCCCCAAAGGGGGTACTCATTATCACCACAGCACGCTGCATTCCTGGCAAGAAGATATAGCCGTCGAACTGTTCGTAGCGCATTTCACCCGCAGAGCGCTGCAACTGGGCCATTACTGGCGTGAATAGGTTCAGGGGATCACGCTGGATATTCTCTACAAGCAACCCGCCAGCAGGAAACATCAGCATCTCCTTGTCATGCTGCAACTGGCTTCGGACGAAGTCTGACTGCTGCATCAGGCTATCCATCCGCTGGTAGTCCGCTTCTGTCAGGAAATAAGGGATATTTTGATAGACGAATGCCGACACCTCCTGCATCTTAGATATATCCACCTGCGATACAACGTCGCGTACCATCCTGCCAGTGTCTTGCTTGGCCAGTTCGGAAGTAAAGGACTCAATGGCCTCAACCATCATATCAGGATCGGACTTAGTCGTGTCACGATACTGAAACAGGGCGAACAATCGATTAACCCCCGAAATATCCTGATACACCTTCAAAGCGTGCTGATGACGGCTGTCGAGCGGCAAGAAATCGGAGATATCTTCCTTAAAACTGAGACGGGAGATGGACAACAACATCAACAGGGTGACGACGACGAACGAGAGGACACACCACCCTCTGTGCCTCCTCATCATGTCATATACTCTCAGTACAAGCGATAACACTATAGTTTACGAATCACTAATGCACTATTGGTACCACCGAAGCCAAAAGAATTGCTCAGTACGGTATTCACCTCCATATCAACGGTGCTGGTGGCCAGATTAAGTTTCTCGGAGTATTCGTCAGGATTCTCAAGGTTGATGTTGGGAGCCACAAAATTGTTCTGCATCATCAGAATCGAATAAACAATCTCCGAAGCACCTGCCATCCAGCACTCATGACCAGTCATCGATTTGGTACTACTGATTAGGGCGCGCTGTCCTGCAAACATCCTGCCGAGGGCAATAGCCTCATACATATCCCCCTGGAGGGTAGAAGTAGCATGAGCGTTGATATAGTCGATATCATCGAGTTCAATGCCCGCGCATTTCATTGCACGTGTCATAGCAATCACACTGCCGTCATCGCTGGGCTCAGAGATACCACCGCCATTGCTGGAGAAGCCGTAGCCTGTCACTTCTGCCAGAATTGTGGCTCCACGGGCCACGGCATGATCATACTCTTCAAGCACGAGAGCCGCTGCGCCACCACTGGGAATCAGACCATCACGGTCGCGATCGAACGGACGACTTGCCTTCGTAGGCTCATCCATACGGATGGAGAAGGCATTCAAGGCATCAAAGGAAGCCATAGAGTAGTAGTTCGTCTCCTGGGCGCCACCACAGAGAACCATATCCTGCAATCCCTGTTGAATAAGCATAAAACCCAGTCCGATGGAGTGGCTGCCACTGGCACAGGCTGCACTAATGGTGAAGTTCACGCCCCGAAGATGGAAAATAGTGCTCAGGTTCATGTTCACCGTCGAGTTCATCGACTGAAAAACCAGTCCATAACCTAGCATGGCCGAGTCATGTTTCTCATCCATAATCTTAGCCGACTCAATGACGGGCTTTGCCGAAGAGTCGTTGCCGAAGATACAGCCTATCTCGTTCTGGCGCAGGTACTCATCTGATATCCGTGCCTGTTCAAAAGCCTGGCATGATGCCATATAGGCATACTGTGCCTCTTCCGACATGCCCGCCCGCGTATGACGGTCCAGCATCTGCTTCGTGATGACAGGTGTCTCGACGATACCCGTAAGTCCACTGCGGTAACCGTATGTCAGGCGGGCCTTATCCAGCCCGATACCCGACTTACCGTTATAAAGCGATTCCTTTACTGTCTCCCTATCCGTACCCAGACATGACCAGATGCCCATGCCTGTAATCACCACTCTCCTCATGTGTAGAGCCCACCATTGATATTAATCACCTCACCGGTGATATAGGCTGCCTCATCGGATGCGAGGAAGGCAACAAGTGCCGCCACCTCCTCAGGTTTGCCAAAGCGCCCTGTGGGAATCATCTTCTTCAAGTCATCGACAGGCAGGTCTTTCGTCATGTCTGTCTCAATGAAGCCTGGTGCTACGGCGTTCACCGTGATATTACGCGGTCCAACTTCTTGTGCCAGCGATTTTGTGGCACCGATGATAGCAGCCTTGGCTGCACTGTAGTTAGCCTGCCCTGGAAGTCCCTTAACGCCAGAAAGCGAAGCCATATTGATAATCCTACCGCCTCGCTTACGGGGCATCATGTGCTTCAGCAGATGGCGGGTAATGTAGAAGTAGCCGTTGAGCGTGGTGTCAAGTACACTGTGCCAATCGTCGTCGGACATCATAAACATCGCATTGTCGCGACGGATACCAGCATTATTCACCAGCACGCCAAACCAATCCTCGGGATGGGCGGCTTCCCATCCCTCTAAGGCATCCTCGATGGCCTTAGGATCAGAAGTATCGAAAGGCAGCAGTTCTGCAACGCCGCCATTAGCGGCTATCTCATCAGCGACCTGCTGCGCTGCCTCCTTGTTACTCAGAAAGTTAATCACTACTGGCCACCCTACAGCAGCCAGACGGAGTGCCACGGCCTTACCAATGCCACGTGAAGCACCTGTTACTAAAGCGTATTTCATTCAATCTTAGTTTTATTCAATACTAATTTGTTTGCAAAAGTACATATTTTCTTGCAATTAATCAACAAAAAACGGATAATCTTGCTTTTTATCCATTTTTTATTCTTATCTTTGCAAGCAAAATAAATTACTAACTAAATACCAGAATATGGAACAAAAGCGTTACGGTCATTTCGACGATCAACACCGCGAGTATGTCATCACAGACCCGCAGACCCCATGGCCTTGGATCAATTATCTGGGCAATGAGGATTTCTTCTCTCTCATCTCTAATACCGCTGGCGGCTACTCCTTCTATAAGGATGCCAAGTTCCGCCGCATTACCCGTTACCGCTACAACAACGTGCCTATGGACAACGGCGGTCGCTACTTCTACATCAAGGATGGTGACACCGTGTGGAACCCTGGCTGGAAACCATGCAAGACCCCGCTCGACTTCTACGAATGCCGACATGGTATGAGTTATACCCGTATCACGGGACGGAAGCAGGGTATAGAGGCCAGCGTGCTTTTCTTCGTGCCCTTGAAAAAATGGGCTGAGGTACAGAAACTCACACTTAAGAATGAGTCAAAAGAGGTGAAACATCTCAAATTGTTCTCCTTCCTCGAGTGGTGCCTGTGGAATGCTGCCACTGATATGGAAAACTTCCAGCGCAACTTCTCTACCGGTGAGGTTGAAATCGAGGATTCCACCATCTACCATAAGACGGAATACCGCGAGCGTCGCAACCACTATGCTTTCTATCACGTGAATACTCCTGTCCAGGGCTTTGACACAGACCGCGAGACCTTTGTGGGCCTCTACAACGAGTTTGCCGACCCGCAGGCCGTCATGGAAGGCAAGCCTCGAAATTCCCACGCCCACGGCTGGAGCCCCATAGCCTCCCACTATATCGAGGTCACCCTGCAGCCAGGTGAGCAGAAGGATTTCATATTCCTGCTCGGCTATATCGAGAACGAACAGGATAAAAAGTTCATTGCCCCTCAGGTGATCAACAAGGAAAAGGCCCATGCCCTCATCGAGAGTCTTGACACAACCGAGAAAGTGGATAAGGCTTTCGCAGAACTCTGCGAATATTGGGATGCCTTACTTAATATCTATAAGGTGAAGACAGGCAATGACAAACTCGACCGTATGGTGAACATTTGGAATCAGTACCAATGCATGGTCACCTTCAACTTCTCGCGTTCCGCATCGTTCTTCGAAAGCGGCGTAGGCCGCGGCATGGGCTTCCGCGACTCCAACCAGGATCTCGTGGGCTTCGTACACCAGATACCGCCGCGCGCCCGCCAGCGCATCATCGACATCGCTTCCACGCAGTTCCCCGACGGCGGTTGCTACCACCAGTACCAGCCTCTCACCAAACGGGGCAATAATGATATCGGTGGCGGTTTCAACGACGACCCATGCTGGCTCATCTTCGGTACCGTGGCCTACATCAAGGAGACGGGCGACTTCTCCATCCTCGACGAGATGGTACCCTTCGACAATCAGCCTGGTTCTGAGGTGACGCTCTTCGAACACCTGAAGATCTCGATGGACCACGTCATCAAGAACCTGGGTCCCCATAAACTGCCCCTCATCGGGCGTGCTGACTGGAACGACTGCCTGAACCTGAACTGCTTCTCGTGGGATCCGAACGAGAGTTTCCAGACTACCGAGAATGTATCTGAGGGCACCAAGGCCGAGTCGCTGATGATTGCTGGTCTCTTCGTCGTCACTGGCAAGGACTACGTCGCTCTCTGTAAGAAGATCGGTAAGGCCGACGAGGCAGCCCGTATGCAACAGGCTGTCGATGCAATGATCGAGGCTGTCAAGAAAGACGGTTGGGACGGTGAATGGTATCTCCGCGCCTACGACTTCTACGGCAACAAGATCGGCTCCAACGAATGCGAAGAAGCCAAGATTTTCATCGAGAGCCAGGGCTGGTGCACGATGGCAGAGATTGGCGCAGAGGATGGGTTGGTAGGCAAGTCGCTCGACTCCTGCAAGAAATACCTGGAGTGTGAACATGGCATGGTGCTCAACAATCCTGCCTTTACAAAATACATCTACGAATACGGAGAGATCTCCTCTTATCCCGAGGGCTATAAGGAAAACGCAGGTATCTTCTGCCACAACAATCCCTGGGTCATCATCGGCGAGACCCTTGCTGGTCGCGGCAACGATGCCTGGAGCCACTATGCCAAGATACTGCCCTCCTACGTCGAGGAGAAATACCAGACGCTGCACAAGGTGGAGCCATACGTGAACTGTCAGATGGTAGCCGGAAAGGATGCCTTCAAGCCCGGCGAGGGCAAGAACTCATGGCTCACGGGAACAGCCGCGTGGATGTGGTACACCGTCTCAGAGTTTATCCTCGGCATCAAGCCCGACTACGACGGTATCCGTATCGATCCCTGTCTGCCCGAAACAGCCAGTGACTATGTGGTCAGCCGTAAGTTCCGCGAAGCCGAGTATGAGATTACCATCCATCCGAATGGAGCACAGAAGGGTGTGAAGGTCATCACTCTCGACGGCAAGCCCGTAGCAGGTACGGTTATCCCCTACTCCGCAGGTAAGCATACCGTGGAAGTAACGATGTAACCAAGCATTGGCTAACATCTACTTCTTCTCACAAGGGATCCACATCCAGAAAGTGGATCCCTTTCCTTCGCCCTCAGAAGTGACGCCGATATGACCATTACAACGGTCGGCAATGGCCTGACAGATACTAAGTCCAAGACCTGTACCTTGTACGAAGTCATTAAGTTTCACGAACCGCTCAAAGACACTGGCTTGCTTCTCCTTGGGGATGCCTGCACCTGTATCCAGGCAGTAGAACACCAGGCCGTCAGTCTCTCCCCGTCCGTCCTTTGTCATCCCACGATCCCAGTGATAGCCCACCTTAATAAATCCCTGTTTGGTGTATTTCACGGCATTGGTGGTGAAGTTGGTGAGTACTTGTTGGACGCGTCCCTTATCCAAAGAAGTGAGACAATGCTCATAGGGATTATCCTTGATAAACTCCACGCCTCCTTCCTGTACACGCTGGGCAAGAGATTGACAGATATCATCGAATACCTTGGCAACATCTACCTCGGCAGGTTCTATGGTAAGAGCCTGTTCCATGTTTGAGGCCGCGAGGATATCGTTGATGAGGCGCATCAGCATGTCACAGTTGTTACGGATGATACGTATAAACTCCATCCTTTCCTCTGGCGTATCAACCACGGGCAAGAGGTCACTGAATCCCACGATCGCATTCAGCGGCGTACGTATCTCATGAGTCATATTAGCAAGGAAGGCACTCTTCATCTTGCCCGAGTTCTCTGCGCGTTCCGTCTCCAGTTTCAGTTTCTGCTGTGCTACCATAAGTTTGGTAATGTCACGTGCCACCCCGAAATAGCCGATGCGCTCACCGTTCTTCTCATAGGTCGGCATACCACTAATATCCAGCCATACAGGTATTGACGAACTGAATGTATGGTAGAAATGACGGATCGTATTGAAGGGTTTGCTCATGCTTTCGGCATCAGCGAGAGCATTCTCCGAGGAGATACGATCTTCAGGGTACATATTCGCACTATATTCCTTGAGCGTTTCCGTATGCTCCTGGTAACGCATGGAGTGAGAGAAGGAAATTGTCCCATTTCGGAAATCAGAACGCCAAATGAACATCTGGCTGTTTTCCAGCAGATAGTTCAACCGTTTTTCGTGCATGTTGATGACATTATTAGCATGAAGCAGTTCGAGGTCATGTTTACGCTGCTTAATATACAGGTCACGCTCTGCGGTCACATCACGACCCGTAACTATATAGAACTGCAATTCACCATGGTCATCTAAGGCCGGGCGTATTCTGAGTTCAATATATTTGTCGATGCCTTTATCGGGCTGCGACAGATGCTGACATACGTGGATACTTTCCCTTGATCCCCTCTCATAGTCATTTTTCAGAGCAGGCATATCAAAAATATCGACTGAGCGGAAGTAATCCTCGCCTGCATTGTCAAAATCACAGAGTTGCCTCATGACTTCATTGACATCCAAGAGTTTGCCTTCTTTACTATAGAATGACATGGCAATAAGGTTCGTTTCGAACATCCTCAAATACTTATTGCCTGTCTCGCTATTGAAAAGTTCCTCTTCCAACTGTTGGGTGATATCCTTCATCGAATAGACAATATACCGTGGATTTCCGCCTTCCTTCTCAATGGCGGCATTGCCTTGGAGATAATGCCACTCCGGTTCAGTCGCCGTTCCTAAGTTCAATCGCCAGTTGGCTGTCTTCATTTCCACTCCTCCCTCGACAATCTCATTAAACTTATGCTTGAATATAGACTGGTAGTCAGGAGGGAAGCGTGCCAGAAGTTCACTATCCGAGAGCCCATCTCCTGGTAACAGGTCTCCATAGGCATTATAGTAATGCCTGGCTGCTATATCATACTCTATCACATAGAAACTACCCATCTTCAGTGCCTGTGACATCATACTGTTGATATCTTCCGTCCGGCTAATGGCCGCAGCGACACGTGAACGTATAAGACGGCTGAGCAGGAATATGATAATGATGACAACGAAAGCACCTAAGATCACGAAGAGGGCTACTGGTGAAGAGTCGTTGTGCACGCGTTCCGGATAATACCATTTGTCATAGATGGCCTGGAGGTCGCCCGATTGTTCCAGGCGTGCATAGATGTCATCTATCGACTCAATGAGTTCTTTATCGTATCCGATAATGCGAAGTTCACCAGGAGGGATGTCGGTATCGTCCAGGACCAGACTGTCCAGGCCGTATTCCTTGATCTTCATCTTAAGTGGTATCGCACCCCATAAATAATAAGAGTCTTTTCCGTTGCGGATGCTTGTGAGTGCATCCTTGGGAGAACGGTATTCAAGATTAACCGCTGCGCCATAGTCCTGCTGGATGCGGAGGGTTGCATAGTCATTGTTCTTCACCATCAGAGTATCCTCAGGACCCAGTTGACTGATTTTCGTCAGAGGTTCCTGGCTCTTCCGCCTAACCGATTTTATCGGATAGTAGGTGATCATATTCTGGGTCATCACGTATGGCCGCTTACGATACATCGCAGCGAGGGCGTGAATCAGGTCTGCCTCATGGTTTTCAAAGGTCTTTGTGGCTTGTGCCCATTCCTGCATAACGAACTTATGAGGAATCTTCAACTTGTTCAAGATGAGACGTAGGACCTCTACATTATAGCCATCAGGTTCACCCTGGTCGTTCCTGAACTCGTATGGCGGGAATTCCCAGTCACTGACGACAATCAGTGGGCGCTCTTCGGTATATTCCCGCGACAATTGGGCTCTGGCTGGCAACAGACAGTAGATACAGAGAAGCGTCGTTATAAATGATATGATAATACTTCTTGCCATAATCGTTTCTTTTCTTAATTTACAGTCTGTCTATCTCCAATGCCTTACAAGGAATGGCAAACCATACGCTGGTGCCTTTCCCCAATGAAGACTTAATATTAATCGTACCTCCTAAATGCTGAATGAGATCATGACAGATACTGAGCCCGAGTCCTGCTCTGGAGGTATTGCTATCACCCGTCACGAAGCGTTCAAAGATATGCTTCACTGCTTCCTCAGGAATACCTTCACCAGTATCGTCAACAGCCACGATCAGTTCATCGCCCAAATAGTCATAGCGTACGACCACCTTACCTTCTATAGTATGTTGGACGGCATTCGTGATAATCTTATCCATGATAATATCCAGGTTGGACTCATCGATCTCCACCACGAGTTTCCTGAAAGTATTCTTTACAATGTATTCCACGCCAGGCTGCTTATTGTTACCCCATGCGGCCTCACACTTAGGGACAATGGCGGTAGCAAAATCCACAGAACGCTTTGATATGGTAATCATATCGGCATCCAGACGGGAAAGGAAGAGAATATCATTGATGAGTTTGAGCAACTTGGCTGAATTCTCCTTGATCTCGTTGATAAAGACAATCTCGTCTTCTGACGTATGCTCCATTTGGAACAGTTCGGCAAAGCCCACCACGGTGTTCAATGGGGTACGGATCTCAAAACTCATATTATGCAGGAAGGCGTTCTTGACCACCTCCACTTCCTGTGCACGAAGCGTTTCCCTTGCCAGTTTTTCCTCTACGGCCTTCAGTTCACTGATGTCACGACACATTCCTATGTAATTGGTTATCCTGCCCTGCTCATCATGGTTGGGGATGAGATGGAACTGCAGGAAGAGCGACAGGTCACCCCTGGCTCTGAGTATTGTCTTGATGTCGGCCAATATCGGGGCGTCTGTCAGGTTATCCATGCTATTGAGGATACGCTCCACCTTTTTCTTAGAATGTCCATCTATGAGATTCAGGATACGCGTCTGTGTCAATGTGAGTCCTACATGGTTTGTCTCGCTAAACACCATCAGCAGATGCGCATCAGGGTGATACTCTATCAGACGGATGCCACCGACCGAGAGTACGTAGTCGATATTCCGCATATACTCGGTCATCTCATCATTGGCAGCCTGCAGTTCTCGTATGTACTGTTTCTGCTGTCTGAAGGATTCTGCCAGTTCTGTGACATTACGGCCTGTACCGAAGAATCCCGCCAGTTTGCCATTGACGTCATGGATGGCTGTGATCTGGAGTTCGTAATACATCCTTCCACGCTTCAGCATTCTGTTCAGTGTTCGGTCATCGTCTTTATCACCAAATATCTGCGTCATGTAGATAAAGTCAAAGTCCCCTTTGACGATGTCGTCCATACCCGTGACATCCTTGATGGATATTTTCATCTTCCGGATGGTCTCGACATCCATGCCAAGGGATGCATAGGCTTTGGCATTCATGTCTGTAATAAAACCATTGGCATCATAACTGACCATGTCAATCATAGCGGTCTGGAAGACTGCCTGGTAGCGGAGCATCGTCTCCTTGACTTTCATCTGCCTGAGCAGTTCGCTGGTGATATCACTCCTCGTACCAAGAATAATGGTTGGCTTCCCACCTTTGCCCTGTCTCAAGACAGAAAGGGATATGGTGTAGTCATGCTCTTTCTTGCCGTTATCACTTTCGAGAACCTTGATATTGATATTGGCATGCCTGGTCTTCTGCTGGACGATTTCATCTATGGCGTGCTGTAGTTTTAAGACGTCTTCAGGACGATACCTCAACACGAACTCTTCCAAAGACATATTACGGATAGGGTTGCCGCGTTCGTCTATCCACGTAAAGTTCCTTGTCAGGACATTATATATCCAGAGGCTCACATGACTGGTCTTCAGCACCAGCGACAACCTGTCGTTGCTCTTGCGCAGCGTCTTTGTCATCTTCCGCTCTCGTTGACGATAGATGAGATAGTAGGCCATGATGACTGCTGCTAAACAGATCATGACCAATGCCACTTTCCAAATCCACGAGGGCAGTCCTGACTCCTTCCTGTCAGGATAGAACCATTTGTTCTGGATCGGTTGCAGTTGGTCTGACGCGCGCAAGATGGTATAGACACTATCAATCTGCGTCAGCAGATGATGATCCTTCGACATGAATTTGTATTCCCCGTATGGCAAGTCGATGGGGCGAATGACCAGGTTGTCAGTCTTGAACTTCCGCATGAGCCAGTTCAGCGACATGGTATTCCATACAATAAAGCCCTCGTCATTGAAACTTACCGCCTGTATGGCTTCTTTCATGTCGTCGTAAGCCTTGATTTCCTTGGCCCAGCCGTTATTCTTGAGCAGGTAATGACTGAAACTGCCTTCATGGACGATAATGGGATAGTTCGACAGATTCCTCCCTGTCTCAATATTGACAGCCTTGTCTTTCGGCATCACCACACTATGCGTGAACAACTGCACGATGCTCTTTCCGTAAAGAGAATTTCCCCTTGAGTACTCGGCATCCATCCTGAGCATCAGGTCTGACTTTCCGCTCTTCAGGTCTGCCTGTGCGTCGAGTGTCGGCATGAGTTTGATGATGAAGGGGATGTCCAGTTTCTTGAAGATCAATTTTAGGAGATCGATGTTAAAGCCGTCAGGCTCGCCGTTTTCGTTCAAGAAGACGTAAGGCCACAGATCCCATGCATCCTCATAGACCAGGGGACGTTCCGTCGTATAGTGCACAATGGTATCACCTTGGGCCCGTACCGGCTGTGGGAGCACTGCCAGCAGTAATGCCAAAAATATGAGGAGTGTCATTTTCTTCATAACCTAAACGACAGTATTAAGTTCTGGAACCGTTTCTATTCTCTGGCAGGGAATCCATACCCAGAAGGTAGAGCCCTTACCCTCACCTTCTGATATGACGCCGATCTTTCCGCCGCACTTCTCTGCAATGGCCTTGGAGATGTTAAGTCCAAGACCTGTACCTTGAACGTAGTCATTGAGTTTGACGAAGCGCTCGAAGATCTTTGTCTGGTCAGCCTTTGGAATTCCGCTGCCCGTATCCTCGCAATATAGATAGAGCCCGCCTCCGTCTGCCTCACGGTATTCGTAGCCCACCTTAATATGTCCTTGCTGCGTATATTTAATCGCATTGGTCACAAAGTTGGTGAGCACCTGCTGGATACGATCCTTATCTATGCTGGTTCTCAGGGATGTATATGGATTCTCGGCTATAAACTCTACGCCGGGAATCTGTACGCGCTGGGCAAGAGACTTGCAGATGTCATTGAAGTCGGCAGCGAAGTCAGTTTCCGCAGGTAACAGTATGATGCCACCACTCTCCAGATCTGACACGGCAAGGATATCGTTGATCAGCCGCAGCAGCATGTCACAGTTATTCATGATAACACGGATAATTTCCGCCTTCTCCTCCTTGGTCTGGAGCATGGGGAGCACGTCGGAGAAGCCTACGATGGCATTGAGCGGTGTACGAATCTCGTGAGTCATATTTGCCATAAACACACTCTTGCGCCTGCCAGAGTCATTGGCTCGCTCCGTCTCCTGCTTCAGTCGTTCCTGCTTCTCGATGAGTGGCGTGACATTGCGGATGATGCCATAACTGCCCACCAACTTGCCTTTCTCATCGTACGACGGCACGCTGTCGATGAAGTTCCACTGGAATTCCTCACCCTCATGGAAGAAGGGGTGCATGTGGGTCAGGTCTGTACGCGGCACGTTGAAATAGTTCTCGAAGTTCATGATGCCAGCCCTGAACGGACTATCCACAAAGTGCTGGACCAGTTCGTCAAAACTCATCGTCGTCTCGGCGACACTCATGCTCTTGTAGATCGTACAGGTCTTTTCGATACAGTTGGTACGGAAGAAGCGCATGTCACACATATCCATCAAGTACTGCAATTCTGTCTCATACCGCTGGATAGCCTCATTGGTCTTTAGTAAGCCTTGTTCATTTTCCTTCTGTTTCAGGTATAACTCCCTTTCCTGAGTGATGTCACGGATGGAGAAAGCGATATAGACCAGTTCTTTCTTTTCATCGAAAATCGGGTGTACTCGCATTTCCGTATAACAGTTCACGCCGCGCTCGATGACGACACTCTTCGTACAGAAGAACAGTTCCTCGATATGGCGGTTGTTGAGGATCTCGCGGAAGGTGGGCAGGTCGTAGATGGCGTTGCCGTAGTAGAACGGGTCATGCTCGGACTGGAAGTTCAGGATCTCCTGCATTTTCTTATTGGCCGTAATCAGCATGCCGTCCTTGTCATAGAAGGCCAGTCCCGCAATACCTTGTTCGAAGATTATGCGATACTTGTCGGTCAGTCTAACCTCTTCCTTTTCCTGCTCAATCTGTTCTGTCTTATCTGTCAGCGTGCAATAGATATTCGCAGGTATCTTCTGACTCTCGCTCAGAAACTCTGTTATACCCTTGTCATAGATATAGCGCCAGTGTCCCTGATGCTTCTGGCGGCTGATGTCCCAACGGAAGGTGCATTCTGCCATGCTCTCGCCTCCTAGCAGTTTCTTTAGGAAGTCAGTATAGATCTGCCGGTCCTCAGGATGGATATATTCAAGACTATCCATGTAACTCATGCCATCTTCAGGCAAGAAGTCACCATGCAGGTTCTGCCCCTTCTGGTCATGCAGAGAGAGTTTAACTACATAGTTCCTGCTGACATTCAGGGTATGCTGTAGGACAGTAGAGAGATCCTGGATACGCGCCGTATCCTTCCTGATACGAAGGATACTGATGCGGTTCAGAGCCCAACTGATGATAAAGATGGCAAGTACGGTCAGCACCATGAGCATGGCGACTCCCTGAATCTCTGCCTGATATGGATTGTTGAGTATCTGTAGAAATGTGTTCATCTTTCTTCGGCTGATTATGCTATAACTTCTGACTTCCTTTCAAAACTGATGAGTTCACAAGGGATGTTCACATAGAAGGTGGTGCCCTTGCCCTCTTCCGACTGGAGTTCTATGCTGCCTCCCATCTGTTCAATCAACTCCTTGACAATGGGCAGGTCGAGACCTGTGCCATGCAGTTCACCCTCGCTATTGCGTACGAAACGATCAAATGCCTTAGCCTGGTCTTCGGCAGAGAGTCCACGCCCGGTATCCTCAATAGTGATCATCAATTCTCCCAGACGATATTCATACTTGGCACGCACTGCACCCTCCTGCATCCCGTATGCAGAATAAGCACAGAGCCGTTCCAGCACCATTCCTAAATTCTGCTGGTCAATGCCGACCTCAAGGCGGCTATATGGATTCTCCACCATGATCTTCACTTCATTACCCAAGGTGCTCCAGCCCATATAGCACCAGCCATCGAACAGGGAGGCGAAATCGCAGGGCTGTATGTCAAACTCTATCATGTGTGCATCCAGACGGGAAATGAACAGGATGTCATTGATCAATTCCAGCAGCACGTTGGTGTTGCTCTTGATCTCCTGTGCAAAGACGGGCTCATCCTCAGGACTGTGCTCGCCGTTGTACAGTTCGGCAAAGCCCACGACGGCATTCAGTGGCGTACGCAACTCGTAACTCATATTCAACAGGAAAGAGTTCTTCAGTTGCTCGGTCTCCTGGGCCTTGGCAGTCTCTTCCTGTAACATCTGCTCCGTATAGACCATCTCCGTCATGTTCCGGCACATGCCGAAATAGTGGGTAACATGCCCGTCCTTATCCATGATGGGCATCACGTGGAAGTTCAGATAGACATGCCTGCCCTCTGCATCCCGTAAGATAGTACGGAAAGTATTGCTGAACACTTGCTTCCTGCGACTATCCATCCTGCGGAACAACCCTCTGGCCCTCCGGCGCTCCTTTTCGACAAGCATGGTGATAGCACGCATCTGCGTCAGGCAATACTGGACACTATTCAGATCACTATAGATTTCCAGTTCGTGGCTGTCCGGATAGTAGTTCATCAAACGTACATCACTGACCTTCAACGTGTAGTTGATATTATTGATATAAGCCTGGATATCAGCCGTCGTCTTGTTGAGCAACTGACTAGCCTTTTGCTGACGATGGTTAGACTGTACCATCTCCGTGATATTACGTCCTGCAGCAACAATACCGCTCAGTCTCCCCTGATCATCATGGATGGTCCTGACATCAGCCTCATAATACATCTTCCCTTTGACCGTCACCTCTGGTATGCGCTCGTCACGCTGCTTCACCTTGGTGATGTCCGTAGCCGAGGTTACCATGAAACTGCTCAGGTCATTCAGATCCAAATGACGATAGGCAGGAATATCCGTAATCTTCACTTTCCGCCTTAATAATGCTTCACGGTCACTAATCCCGAAGGTTTCACAGGCCTTATCGTTGATTTCCGTCAGATAACCGTTGCCGTCATAGAATATCATATCCACGAGTGAAGAGTTGAACACCGTCTGATAGCGGAGCATCAGACGACGGTTCTTCTCTATCCTCTCCTGCTCCTCGGAAATATCAGTCTGGATGCCTAACAGTATGGACGGGCTACCCTTCTTGTCGCGACGAAGGACGGACACCGTGATCTCGTATGTACGCTGCTTCACGTCCTGATCAGTCGCCTGATTACTCTTGACGTATGCTAATGCCGACAGCGAATCACCTTCCTGGACAGTATTGATGGCTTTCAGCAGCCCCTTGAAATCCTCCCGATCAAAAGACTGCGAGAAGTCAAACGAGGTGTATTTCGTCTCCTTCATGTCCTGCACTGACAAATGGATAAAGAGATCGTGGGCCACATCGTAGGTCCATGTCCTGGTCTTGTTGGAATCGAGGACCATCGACAACTGGGCATTCAACCTGTCCGACTGGCTTCGCGCATCTTTCTCCCTGTAATAGTATAGGCGGTTGAAGAAGAGCATGACAAAAACCGTGATCAGGAAACCCGCCACGAGATATGCCAGGACATGATGGATGTCAAAGAGCGTATCCAGATTCTCCTTCTGGGCATGTACCGCCATCGTCGCCGACAGCAGGAGGCAGAGCGTTAATACCCTTTTTATATATTGGTTTGATCGCATAAGGTAGTTTTAGAATGTAGTAATCAACCGCAAAGATAGTGGATTCTCTCCAAACTACAAAATATTTGGACAAAAAAAACGCAAATTACTCATTAGCAGAGCAATTTGCGTAGGAAAAACCATTAGGAATCCTCCACTTAAAGCGGATATTCGTCAAAGGCGTAGAGCACGGTAGAGAGATAGCGCTCACCCGTATCGGGCAGCAAGGCGACTATCGTCTTGCCCTTGTTCTCCGGGCGCTTGGCAATCTCCGTGGCAGCGTATGCCGCAGCACCAGAGGAGATACCTACCAGCAGACCATCGTATTTTGCCAGTTCCCTGCCTGCGCGGATAGCATCGTCGTTCTCTACGTCATAGACCTCATCAATGAGCGCGCCGTTATAGGTCTGGGGCACGAAGCCTGCCCCGATGCCCTGAATCTTGTGCGGTCCGCTCTGTCCCCCATTGAGGACAGGCGATGATTTGGGCTCCACGGCTATGACCTTCACATTCGGATTCTGCTCCTTCAGGTACTTGGCAACGCCAGAGACCGTACCGCCCGTACCGACGCCAGCCACGAAGATATCTATCTTACCCTCCGTCTGTGCCCATATCTCCGGTCCTGTCGTGGCATAGTGCTTGGCGGGGTTGGCCGCGTTCTCGAACTGCTGCAGGATAACACTGCCAGGGATGCTGTCGCGCAGTTGCTCAGCCGCCTTGATGGCACCAGGCATACCGTCTTTGCCACTGGTCAGCCGCACCTCTGCACCGTATGCTTTCACCAGGTTGCGACGCTCCACGCTCATCGTCTCGGGCATGGTCAGAATCAGTTTATAGCCTTTCACGGCACTCACAAGGGCGAGACCCACACCAGTATTACCACTCGTAGGTTCGATAATCGTGGCACCAGGCTTCAAGAGGCCTTTCTTCTCCGCATCCTCGATCATTGCCAATGCGATACGGTCTTTCACGCTTCCGCCAGGGTTGAAGAATTCTACTTTTGCGATCACTGGAGTTTCCAGACCTTTTGCCTGTGAATACTTGCTGAGTTCCAGCAATGGGGTGTTACCGATCAGTTCGGTCAACTGTTTTGCAATCTTAGCCATAATCTCTATTGTTTATTGTTTAATGTTTAATCTTTAATTGTTTCCTGCTGCAAAGGTACGGCGAAAAATCATCATCACCAATCGCACAGATGGGTTATTCCGCATACCACAAATATGGTATTTCGGTCTTCTCACGTATTTCACCTTATTTATTTTAGGACGAATTACAGAAAAAAAACGCAAAACGTTTGGAAGTTTCATCGAAAAACGCTACTTTTGTCAACAGAAAATTAAAAACCATACAATTATGTTAGACGTAAAAGAGACTTTGAATAAGAGTGAGGAGCGCATGGAGATGGCAGCGATGTTCCTGGAAGACGAACTCAACCGCATCCGCGCTGGTCGTGCGAATGTAGCCATCCTCGATGGTGTGCGTGTCGATTCATACGGAAGCAAGGTTCCGCTGAATCAGGTGGCAAATCTTTCCGTACCCGATCCCCGCACCATCGCCATCAAGCCCTGGGACCGCAAGGAGATCAAGAATATCGAGAAGGCCATCATGGACTCCGACGTAGGCATCACGCCTGAGAACAACGGTGAGGTGATCCGCCTGAACATCCCCGTTCCCACCGAGGAGCGTCGCCGCGACCTGACGAAGCAGTGCAACAAGATTGCCGAGAAGGCCAAGGTGGAGGTGCGCAACGTGCGTGCAGATGTCAAGGACAAACTGAAGAAAGCCATCAAGGACGGTCTCAGCGAGGACAATGAGAAGGATGCCGAACTGGAACTTCAGAAGATCCACGACAAATACATCAAGAAGATCGACGATCTGATCACAGCCAAGAACAAAGAGATCATGACGGTGTAGGATGAAAGGCCTCGTCGTCAAGAATACAGGCAGTTGGTACACCGTCCGTACGGACGATGGCCAACTGATTGAGTCTAAAATCAAGGGGAACTTCCGTCTGAAGGGAATCCGTAATACCAATCCCGTGGCCGTGGGCGACAGGGTGGAAATTGTCACGAACCTGGAGGGCACGGCATTCATCACGGACATTGAGGATCGCCGCAACTATATCATACGGAAGTCACAGAACCTCTCCAAGCAGAGCCATATCATTGCCGCCAATGTCGATCAGGCATTCCTGGTCGTCACGGTGACCCGTCCGCAGACCTCCACCACCTTCATCGACCGTTTCCTGGCATCGGCAGAGGCCTATCGCGTGCCTGTCGTGCTGATATTCAACAAGACAGACCTGCTCGACGAAGAGACGCGCCGCTACCAGCAGATGATGATCCGACTCTACGAGACGGTGGGCTACGAATGCCGTGCCATCTCTGCAGAGACGGGCGAAGGCATTATCGACCTGCGCCCCCTGCTCGACGGGAGGATAACCCTGCTCAGTGGCAATAGCGGTGTGGGGAAATCGACACTCATCAACAGGCTCGTCCCTGGTGTAAGCCTCCGTACGGCGGAAGTCTCCGATGCCCACAACACAGGCCAGCACACGACTACCTTCAGTGAGATGATCAGGCTGCCTGGCGAGGGCTATCTCATCGACACGCCAGGCATCAAGGGCTTTGGCACCTTCGACATGGAGCCAGAGGAACTGACCAGTTACTTCCGAGAGATATTCCATTTCTCCAAGGACTGCCGTTTCTCCAACTGCACGCATACCCATGAGCCAGGGTGTGCCGTCCTGAAGGCCCTGGACGGCCACTATATAGCCCAGAGCCGATATCAGAGTTACCTGAGTATGCTCAACGACAAGGATGAGAGCAAATACCGCGAGGCCTACTGAAGACCTCGCGGTATTTGCTCAATATATGAATCCACGATTTCATCTGTATCCTAATTATCATTAGTATTGTCTTCCTCTAATGGCAACGTACCAAGAAAACGGTCAAAGTCGCTCTGGAACAGACGGTCTTGCACGATGCGATACTTCTCAAACTCCGTCTCCGCATGCAGCACGGCCTCTTCGTGGCTCACGCTCCCTGCATTGTCGAGAATGGGTCGCTCGTCACTCGAAAGATAGGCGTCGATGCGTTTTGCCCAGTCTTCCATCGTCATCGGAATATGCCGCTTGGCACGACTCTCTGCAAACTCCAGCACAGCCGTCACGATGCGCCCCATATCCTCCAGTTCCATCTCCTTCAGATAGTTTTTGGCAATCGCCACATCCGTCTTGACAATCTTTCCGTCGGGCGCATTCTCCCAGGTGGTCAGCCCCATGTGCTCCTTGTCGGCATCAGCCCGTTCCATAATCAGTTCTGCGGCTGTGCGACCATGAACGGCATAGTGCATTTTATTCTGAATCATTTTAAAGAAAAGCCTTGTGGTGGGTGCATCCTTATTATAGTCCATGCTGGTGGCATAGATGTCTGTCAGTTTCTGATAGAAACGTCTCTCGCTAAGTCGGATTTCACGTATCTCAGCCAGCAGATGCTCGAAGTAGTCTTCTCCCAAGAACGTGCCATTCTCCATGCGCTTCCTGTCGAGCACATAGCCACGTATAGCGTATTGTCGTAGCACACTCGTAGCCCACTGCCGGAACTGTGTGGCACGGATGCTGTTCACACGGTAGCCCACGGCGATGATGGCGTCGAGTTTATACATCACAACAGAGCGTTTTACAGTTCTGCTGCCTTCTTGCTGAACTGTTTCCATTTTGGAAATAGTTGCTTCTTCGTTCAGTTCTCCCGTCTCAAAGACATTGGCAAGGTGTTTGCTGATGGCAGGCACTCCCACATCGAAGAGTGCCGCCATTGCTTTCTGTGTACACCAAATCGTTTCATCAGCATACATCACCTCAATACCTTGTTCCTTATTCTCCGCTTGGAAAATCAGGAACTCTGCCGTACTGTTTCTTATCTCGCGCTTCTTTGCCATAGACGGTCACATCAATCCTTTATAGTTCATGTGGCAAAGGTACGAAATAAGTGAGAGAAATGCAAAAAGAAATGCGGATTTTTCTGTTTTACACACTTTTCCAGATTTTTCTGTCATTCATTTTACCTTTCAGCCAATAGATAACTATTTGATTATCAATCATTTCGGCTGAAAGGTGTTTTTGCCCATGTTGCATACTGAAAAGGAGGCCATCTATTGCCGAAAAAGCGGCTCCCTACGAATGAAAAGTGCCTCCTCACACTGCTAAAGTGCCTCCTCACATGGCTAAAGAGGCTCCTCACGTGGCTAAAGAGGCTCCTCATTCTGGTCCCAGGCCTTGGGATAATCGCCAAAAAACACCTCGGAACAAATTCATAGATACGCGTGAATGACGACTGGCGGCCTGGTTTCCTCATCCTAAAGTGTCCCTTCAGCCGGAAGGGCTGGAAATCAGGAGGTTAGTTGCTGGCTGAAAGGAAATCTCAACGAGAAATCGTCAGAAAACAAGGCTGGCTCGGATTATTTTCAGATTATTATTTGTGCGATAACTTTATTTTTGTTACCTTTGCAAGCAAAAAACAAAAGGGACAATAACTAAGAATCATGAGGAAATGGATGATTACCGCAGTGCTGGCACTGGTAAGTATAGTGGGCACTGCACAGAACCTGAGGGCGAACCTTGATGAGAGCGTGAGACCTGGTGACAACTTCTGGCAGTATGCCGTCGGCACCTGGCTGAAGAACAACCCGCTGGACGATGAGCATTCCATGAACGGTGCGTTCACCGACCTGGAGGAACAGAACAAGAAGCGTATCAATGCGCTGATCATGAAATATGCAGAGCGGAAGGACCTGCCACAAGGCAGCGACGGACAGAAGATCGGCGCCCTCTACCGCCTCTACATGGACAGCGTGGGCCGCAACAAGATGGGCTACGAGCCTATCCTACCCTATCTGAAGCAGGTGCGCGCCCTGAAGACTCGTGAGGAACTGCTAAGACTGATGTTTGAACTAAGCAGCAAAGGCTTTGGCACTGCACCCTTCAGCCTCAGCCTGGGCCTGAACCCCTACAACTCGTCGGAGTATATCATAGATGCCGAACACGGAGGTACGACGCTGGACCACGAGTACTACGACCAGCCCAACGAACAGCAGCAGGCTGTCGTTACCGCTACGAAAAGCCTGAACAAAGACTTGCTGAAGATGATCGGTAACAGCGATGCCGATGCCGAGCGCATGATGCAGGCAGCATGGGCCATAGAATATCGGATAGGCATGAAGGAACTCGACCAGGTGGCACAACGCGACCCGAGTGCCGTCAACCACCTGATGACGTGGGAACAACTGCTCACCGACTTCAAGGGCATCGACTGGGTGGCTTATCGCGATGCGAGGAATATGCCGAAGGACATCGACAAGGTGAACGTCGGACATCTCGACGCCCTGCACGAAGTGGAAAAGGTGCTGGCCGAGACGAGCGTCGAGGACCTGAAGGCCTATATGGAACTCAAGGTCGTCAGGGCTTACCGATCTTTCCTCAGCGATGCCTTCTCAGACCGTTCTTTTGAAGCCAGCAAGGCCATCTCTGGCGTGAAGGAGCAGCAGCCCCGCTGGAAGCGCGCTGTCAGCGTCCTCAGCGGTAATCTGGAAGAGACCATCGGCAAACTGTATGTGGCCGAGTATTTCCCCGAGGACAGCAAGCAGCGCGTCTATCGCCTGGTGAAAGACCTGCAGCAAGCCTTCGAGGACCGACTGAAAGAGAACACCTGGATGAGCGACTCCACCAAGGCCAAGGCACTGGAGAAACTGCACGCCATGTATATCAACATTGGCTACCCCGACAAGTGGGAGGACCTGGAGAAGTTCATCGACATCCGCGAGGACGAGAACCTCGTAGAGAACTTCATCCGTATCAACCAGGAGAGGCGCGCTGCCGAGTTCCGTAAATATTGGCGTAAACCAGTCGATAAGACCCAGATGCCTGTTTCCCCACAGACGGTAAACGCTGGTTACATCCCACCATTCAACAGCATCAACTTCCCCGCTGCCATCCTGCAGCCGCCGTTCTTCGACCCAGAGGCCGACTATGCCTGCAACTACGGTGCCGTAGGCACTGTCATCGGCCACGAGATGAGTCACGGCTTCGACGATGAGGGCTGCCAGTTCGACAAGGATGGCAACCTGGTGAACTGGTGGACGGCCGAGGATAAGGCTAAGTTTGACGAGCGTGCCAAGGTGCTGGCCGACTGGTTCTCCAAGCAGGAGGCACTGCCAGGCCTGATGGTGAACGGTGAGAAGACCCTTGGCGAGAATATCGGCGACAACGGCGGAATACAGATAGCCTACCGTGCCTTCGAGAACCGTGCGAAGCAGGAGCCTCTGGAATCCAAAGAAGGCTTCACCCCCGCCCAGCGCTTCTACCTGGCCTACGCCCGCATCTGGGCTGGCAATGAAACACCTGAAAGGACAGCCTACAGAGTCAACAGCGACGTCCACTCACCCCGCATCTTCCGTGTGAATGCCGCCCTGTCGATGATCGACGCCTGGTACGACGCCTTCGGCATCCAGCCTACTGACAAAATGTTTATCCCCAAAGAAAAAAGAGCACTGATATGGTAAAGCAAGTTATACAACCGATGAGGCGCGCCCTGCTGGGCGTGCTGGTAGCAGTGGCAGCGCAGAGTCCGCTCCACGCACAACAAGAGACAGTTATCCGTGAGTTCAACCAGGCAGGCCCGTTTGCCGTCAGCCAGCCCTTCGCATCCGACACCGTCGATGTCAACGGCAAGCCCTTCGAGGCCAAGACAATCCTCGACGGCATCAGCCTCTCCCTGCCCGCCACGGGCAGGTTCTCCGGCCAGGTGCTCCCCTCACTCGACAAGAGCAGGAGCGTGGGACTGCTCACGTTCTACGTGAACAACAACGACTACCTCAAGGGCAAGATCGAGGTAAAGGGTCCCAAGAACTACAAACTCTTCATCGACGGGACGGAGGCCACGACTGACCTCAGCCTCGCTCCCGAGCACCACACCTTTGCCATCGCCTATCTGGCAGAGCCCAGGGACACGGACTCCATCCAGGTGCGCATCGATGCCAACAAGGCCGTAGCCTACACCCTCGACAAGCATCATCCCTATATGTCGCACGACCTCTTCGACGGCAAGCGCGTCAGGGGCATCGCCCTCTCTGCCGACGGACAGTTCGTGAGCCTGTCGTACCAGACGACGGAGCGAGGCGGCAATGCCCGCTGGGAGTACGAGTTGCGCGAGGCGAAGACCCAGCGCCTCCTCTCCCGTCCTTCGCACAACCCCAAATGGCTGCCTGCCACCAGTGCCTATCTCGAGGAAGAGACGGTCGATGGCAAGCGCACGCTCTACAAGGTCAATCCACGCTCTGGTGAGCGCACGCTCTTCGCTGCCAGCATCCCAGAGGGCGACTATACCGTATCGCCCACGGAAGACTACCTGATCATCACCATGAAGGAAGAAGGTCCGAAGGAAGACCCAGGCGTGTTCGAGGTCCTGGAGATGGACGATCGCCAGCCCGGCTTCCGCACGCGCACCTATCTCTCTAAGTACGATATCGCCACGGGCATCACCCAGCGCATCACCTTCGGCCACAGGAACACCTATCTGGAGGATATCTCTGCCGACGGCCGGCAGTTGCTCATCGGCACATTCTACACCCGACTGAGCCAGCGGCCTACCGAGGTGGGCGACTGCTTCATCATGGATGCCCAGACACTCCAGGCCGACACGCTCTTTACCTGTAAGGGCTTCATCGGCGGAGGCTCCTTCTCGCCCGACGGCAAGAAGATCCTCTTCATGGGCACGCCAGAGGCCTTCGACCGCATCGGCTGTCAACTGCCGGCCAGCGTCACGCCCAGCATGACGGAGAACGAACTCTTCCTCTACGACATCGCCACGAAGAAGGTCAGTCCGCTCACCAGGGACTTCGACCCTTCCATCTCGAGTGTTGACTGGACCAGGGGCGACGGACTCATCTACTTCTCCGCAGAGGATCGCGACTACGTCAACATGTTCGTGCTTGACCCCAAGACGGGCAAGATTGCCAAACTGCCTGTGGAGGGCGACAATGCCTACCGCTGGGACATCGCCGCCAAGGCACCCGTGATGGGCTATCTCTCCTATAAGACCCTGGAGCCAGCCTCAGCATACCTCACCAACCTGAAGAACCCCAAGCCGCAGACACTGTTCGACGGGCGCACGGCACTGGGCGACGCGGAGGTAGGCACCTGTGAGGACTGGAACTTCCAGAACTCCCGTGGCGACACCGTCTATGGCCGTCTGTATCTGCCCAAGGACTTCGACGCATCGAAGAAATACCCCATGCTCGTATATTACTATGGAGGCTGTTCGCCCACCAGCCGCTACCCCGAGTCGCCCTACTGTCCGCAGTACTGGAACTCGCTGGGCTACGTGGCCTATATCCTCCAGCCCAGTGGAGCCACGGGCTTCGGCCAGGAGTGGGCCTCGCGCCACGTGAACACGGCTGGCCGCGGCCCTGCCGACGACATCATCGAGGGCACGAGGAAGATCTGTGAGACCCACCCCTTCATCGATGCCAGCCACATCGGCTGCATGGGAGCCTCCTACGGCGGTTTCATGACGATGTACCTGCAGACGCAGACCGACATCTTCGCTGCCGCCATCAGTCATGCGGGCATCGCCAACCACACCAGTTACTGGGGAGAAGGCTACTGGGGCTATAACTACAGCGAGGTGTCGATGGCCAACAGTTATCCCTGGAGCCACCGCCAACTCTTCGTTGATCAGTCGCCGCTCTTCAATGCCGACAAGATCCACACGCCCCTGCTGCTGCTCCACGGCAATGCCGACACCAACGTGCCCCTCATCGAGAGCCTCCAGATGTTCACCGCCCTGAAACTCCTCGGCCGCGAGGTGGCCCTCGTCGAAGTGGAGGGTGAGAACCACCATATCCTCGACTACGCCAAGCGCGAGAAATGGCTTGCCACGCAGATGGCATGGTTTGCCAAGTGGCTCAAGGGCGACTCCACCTGGTGGGACACCCTCTATCCGAAGAAGCACCTGTAAATAAAGATATCCCGCCAAATGGCGGGATATCTTTATTTGATCTTGATGTCGTACTTCGACATGAAGGAGGCACCAGGCAGGAGATGGTTCATCAGTGGTTTGTCCTTGAACTCTCCCTGGAAGCCGCGAGGGTCGCCGATGCCGTACCAGGGCTCGATGCACACAAAGGGAGCCTCCTTGCCGTATGGGCTCCAAAAGGCCACGACAGGCGTGCGGAACTCCACCGTCACCTCGGGCTCGCCGTCACTGCCTAAGAGTTCGGCACGATGCAACTGGCTCTTGTGCACCTTGATGGAGTCGTTGCGCCAGGTGTTGTTAGAGAACTCGATGATGCCGTTCTCCGCCTCCACGAAGGGCACCTCGTCCATAGAGTGCGAACTGTCGGGATAACTGTGGAGGGCATCCATCGGCTCCTGATTGTCGAGGCGGATGCGGCCCTGCTGCGCGTCGCCTGCCGCCATGCCCGGCACGTTGAAGGCCGGATGGCCGCCGATTTGGAAGTGGATCTCGCGGGTGTCGGTATTGTGGACATGCCATATCACGCCTATCTTGTTGTCGTCGAGCACGTAACTGATGCTCAGGGCGAAGTCGTAGGGATACACCTTCCTGGTCGCCTCGGAGGATTCGAGGGCGAAGGTAACCTTCCGCTCGCCCTGGGCGATGAGCCTGAACTCGGCATCGCGGGCAAAGCCATGCCGCGGCAAGTGGTACTCCTGGCCATCCACACGATAAGTCTCGTCGTTCACGCTGCACACGATAGGAAAGAGGATCGGCGAATGGCGCGACCAATACCTCGGGTCGGCCTGCCAAAGATATTCCTTGCCATGGGAGTCTCTTATGCTCTGCAACTCTGCTCCTTTCTCAGATACAGTAATAGATAGTTTGTCGTTTCGTAGTTCTACCATCATTTTAAGTTTTGTTTTCTGGGGTAAGTTGCAAAGTTATGTACAAAATCCCACTTCAGTACAAATTTCTTATGTTTTTTAACGTTAATTCAGAAAAAAGCCGTATCTTTGCAGCGTGAAACATTGTAATGATGAAGGATCTTATTAAGATATTATATCACAAGTCTCACCATCTGATCCTATATGGCATCATCGGCTCCTTCTCGTCGGGTCTCGACTTTGTGATCTATACCCTGCTGGTTCAGGTGGCCGGGCTGCAGTATATCTTAGCCAACTGCATCAGCGTCCTGGCAGGCATCTCTACCAGTTTCCTGCTGAACCGCAACTATAACTTCAAGGTGAAGGACAGCACCACGCGCCGCTTCGGCATCTTCCTAAGCGTCGGCCTGTGTGGGCTCCTATTCAGCAACATCATCCTCTATACCTGCATCGACATCTTCCATATAAACAAGATCGTGTCGAAACTGCTGTCGATCGTGCTGGTGGTGTTCTTTCAATTCCTTGCCAACAAATACGTGACCTTTAAACCCAACGAACATGGAGAAAGTATATCTGGTGATGCCGGCCTATAACGAGGCGAAGAACATAGAAGAGACCATCAGGCAGTGGTACCCCGTCGTGGCACGGCTGTCGCAGGAGGCGGAGGCCAAACTGGTGATCGCCAACGACGGCAGTAAGGACGACACCTTTGCCATCATGCAGGGCCTGAAGGGAAGATATCCCCTGCTGGAGCCCCTGAACAAGCCCAACAGCGGTCATGGGTCCACCGTGCTCTACCTGTACCGCCATGCCATCGCACAGGGGGCCGACTACGTGTTCCAGACGGACAGCGACGGGCAGACCGACCCCGACGAGTTCTGGCAGATGTGGGAGCACCGCAGGGACTATGACATCCAGATCGGTGTCAGGAAAGGCAGGCAGGACGGGCTCAACAGGGTGTTTGTCAGCAAGACGCTGCGCCTCATCGTATGGCTGATGTTCCATGAGTGGGTCGCTGATGCCAACACGCCGTTCCGTCTGATGAAGGCTGAGAGGCTCCAGCCCATCATGGACGTCATCCCCCACGACTATTTCCTCTGCAACGTGGCCATCTCCGCCATCTCCAAGAAATGGGGCTACAGGATCGGCTGGTACCCCATCACCTTCAAGCCCCGTCAGGCTGGTGTCAACTCCATCAACATGAAGCGTATCGTGAAGATTGGCTGGAAGGCACTCGGCGACTTCTGGACCATCAACAAGAACCTAAGGGGAACGCGCCCATGAAGGAGATGACCCTGAGAGACAAGGCGGGCGTGATGCTCGCCATCTTTGCACTAACCGTCTGTTATCAACTGTTTCTTGCCACCTCGCTCACACCCATCGGGCTCAACGAGGGGAACGACTCACTGGTGTTCAAGCATATCGGACTGGCGCTGCTGCAAGGCAAGGTGCCGTACATTGACCTGTTCGATCACAAGGGCCCCATCGTCTATTTCATCGATGCCTTGGGGATAGGGCTGACATCGGGGAGATGGGGACTGTACCTCGTGTATTGCCTCTATATTGCCATGACGACCTATATCTGGGGGCTGACGGCTGCCCTGTTCGTCAGGCCGCGGCAGACCGTCTGGCCCGTGGCAGTGGCTTTGGCCGCCTATCTGATTGTCAACGTGGAGGGCAACCTCACGGAAGAGTGGAGCCTGCTGCCAATCAGTTACGGACTGTATGTGTTCGTCAGGCATTTCGTCACTGGCGAGCCCATCACCACGAAGAGGTTCTTCCTCGTGGGCATCGCCATGGGCGT
Source organism: Prevotella sp. UBA4217 (assembly GCA_002379425.1). Lineage (GTDB taxonomy): Bacteria > Bacteroidota > Bacteroidia > Bacteroidales > Bacteroidaceae > Prevotella. The sequence continues at coordinate 37,339 of DFTH01000011.1, read as the reverse complement.
GGTGACCTTCCTGCGAATCAACAACATGGCTGCCGTGTGTTGCGCCATCCTGTTCTATATCGTCTATCACCTCTATCAGAGAGACAGGGTGACTATCCCCATGCTGTTCAGGTCGTGTCTCACCATCCTGTCAGGCTGGGCACTGGTCTTCGCCGTCTGTTGCCTGGCCATCTTTGCGCTCTATGGCAGCGAAGGCCTCGAGGAGATGCTCTATGGCACCTTCACCTTCAACTTTGAGTACATGGGCTTCTCCCCTATCGTCTCTACCGACAGGAAGAAGGTGTATCTGTATTTCGGCCTGACCACCTTCGTCATCCTCCTGCTGCTGTTCATGAAGAAGCGGCTGTCTGCCCTGAACATACTCATCGCCCTCTGCTATGCTGGCTCCTTCATCGCCCTGGGGACGAAGGGCTGGAGCAACTACTTTATCATCCTTGCGCCCGTCACCTTAGTGGCGGTAGCCGCCCTCAGCGACGTCACCAACAGATGGCAGAAGGCACTCGTCTTCCTGATGTTCTTCGCCATCCTGCCCTACAGGACCTATCTCTCCTGGGCCAATATCCATGAGGACAAGACATTCTACGAAGAGACTGACGACATCATCAGGGGCATGACCCAGGAGGAGCACGGCAGAATATGGAATGATGCCTATTTCGACGGGCTGACCGTGCTCCACAGGAACGGGCTCATACAGGCCAACAGGGTGATGCTCCCCTTCCAGTTGCAGATATCGGAACGGCTGGCGCGCGACGAGGCAGCGCGCTTCGAGGCCGTGGCCCCTCTCTGGATCATGACCTCCATGCCCTTTGAGGAGTGGACGCCCATGCCTCTCGACAGTGTCAGGACGGCGCGCGACTATACCCTATATAAAAAGGTGGAAAGGAGCCCCGGCCGCTATGTTTACTTCTATCGACTAAACAGAAAGGAACAGTGATGGAGCATTACGATTATCTGATAGTAGGTGCCGGCTTGTTCGGCTGCATGTTTGCCCACCAGGCACGGAAGAAGGGAAAGCGCTGCCTGGTGATCGACAAGCGCCCTCACCTGGGCGGGAATATCTACTGCGAACAGATAGAGGGCATCAACGTGCATAAGTATGGGGCGCATATCTTCCATACGAACAGTAAGGAGGTATGGGACTTCGTGAATGCCATCGTGCCTTTCAACCGCTACACCAACTCGCCTATCGCCAACTACAAGGGAAGGCAGTATAACCTGCCCTTCAACATGAACACGTTCTATCAGATGTGGGGCGTGCTCACTCCCGAGGAGGCCCGGCAGAAGATCGAGGAACAGAAGGCCGACGCCCTGGCACAGATGAGGGCCGCAGGAGTCACGGAGCCCCGTAACCTGGAGGAACAGGCCTTGATCCTGATCGGCAAGGATATCTACGAGACACTCATCAAGGGATATACCGAGAAGCAATGGGGCCGCAGGTGTACGGACCTGCCTGCGTTTATCATCAAGCGCCTGCCCGTGCGCTTCGTGCATGACAACAACTATTTCAATGACAAGTATCAGGGTATCCCCATCGGTGGGTACAACAGACTGATCAACGGACTACTCGATGGCGTGGAGACACGGACGAATGCCGACTTCTTCGACAATCGACCGCAATGGGAGGCCATGGCCGACAAGATGGTCTATACTGGCGCCATCGATGCCTATTACAACTACAAATTCGGCAAACTGGACTGGCGCACCGTCAGGTTTGAGGAAGAAGTGCTCGACATGCCCAACTACCAGGGCAATGCCGTGATGAACTTCACAGAACGCACGGTGCCTTACACACGCATCATTGAGCACAAGCATTTTGAGATGTTTGGCGACGAGGTCTATGCCTGTCCCAAGACGGTCATCAGCCGTGAATACTCTACGGAGTATCAGACAGGCATGGAGCCCTACTATACTGTGAATGATGCCCGCAACAATGCACTGGCAGCGCAGTATCATGCACTGGCAGCGCAGGAGCGAGACGTCATATTCGGAGGACGCCTGGCGGAGTATAAGTACTACGACATGGCGCCGATTGTCGAGAAGGTCCTAAAGTTTGATATGATATGAGAGAAAAATCTTTGAGTCTATGTTTGTCATTAACCCTTCTATGCATCGTTTTCTCCTGTTCCTCGAGTGATGACACCGTGGAACCCAAAACAGTATTAGTACGTGATACGGTCTTTGTGAAGGAGACCGTCCTTGAGCGCGACACGATCCTTGAGCGCGACACCCTGTTCCTGCCTGACCCCACAAAACAGGAGGACGACCAGCCTCGTATCCTGGAGTTCCAGTTGCTGAAGTCAGAAAACCCTGTCGGCCTGATCAGCAATGTCAACTGTGAGATATTCACCGACGGTCTGATTGAGGGGTGGATACCTCATATCACCAGCGACAAGCACTTCATCGCACATTTCACGAGCAGGGGAAGTGTCAGCATCGACAACAATCCCGTCACCAGCGATGTCACAGTCGTCGATTTCAGCCGTCCCGTCACGCTGAAGGTGGAAAATGAAGGTGCCGCCCAGACCTATCAGGTGTTAATCCACTCCTTCACAGGACTGCCTGTCTGCTGGATCGAGACAGACGACGGCAAGGACATCAACTCGAAATTCGAGTTTAAGAAAGGACACATCACCATCAGGGAGGATGTGGTGACCCGCTCTGCTGGCGATGTGTTCGAATCAGACATGATGATCCGAGGCAGGGGAAACTCCACCTGGGATCTCCCCAAGAAGCCTTACAAGGTGAAGTTCGACACCAAGCAGTCGATTCTCGGCATGCCGTCAGGCAAGCCTTGGGCCTTTCTGGCAAACTATGCAGACAAGACGATGATCCGCAACAGGGTGGCTGGCTATCTGGGCAAATGGAGTTGCCTTGCCTGGACTCCCCAATCCCGCTTTACGGAGGTGTTCCTCAACGGGAGGTATCAGGGCACTTACCAGGTGGCAGAGAAAATTAGCATCTCAGACCACAGGGTCAACATCGGTGAGGATGGTTACATATTAGAGATCGACGCATACGCTCCAGGAGAATACGACGCCAGGTATTTCTACACCAACCACCTGACGCAACCAGTCAATATCAAGGAACCACTGGTCGGTATGTATGACCAGAAGTTCAACCAGGTCAAGACAGCCGTGTGTGAAGCAGAGGCAGCGCTCTATGGTCCCAACTTCAAGGATCCCGAGACAGGCTGGCGCAAATACTTCGATGCCGAGGCGATGGTCGATTGGTATATCATCAACGAGATTGCCAAGACCTGGGATGCCATCCGATGGTCGAGCACCTATATGACCTGGGTACCTGGCGAGAAGATCATCATGGGGCCGTTGTGGGACTACGACATTGCCTTTGGCAACGCTGACAGCAGTGGCGATGGATGTGACAGCCGACCAACAGGTTTCCATATCAAGAATATGGCATGGATGTCCCAACTCTTCAGAGATCCCTACTTCGTCGGACTCGTCAAGGACCGTTACCAATACTACTACTCCAAGAAGTCAGACATCATGGCAGAGATCAATGAAGATGCCAATTATCTGAGGCTCGCCGTCCAGGAGAACGACAACAAGTGGCAGACACTATACGTGCACACCTGGAGGAACAATGAGATATGGGGCTCCTACATGAACGAGGTGGAACAACTCAAGGAGTGGCTCGACATCCGCATGGACTGGCTGAAGAAAGAATACGATGACATGTAGTCTTCCCCCTTGATCTGAATAAAAACAGTCGGCAAGAATCAAACTTGCCGACTGTCAATTGCTCTGCTCTCGCTCAATCGCCTACTTGACGCTGCGCGTCGAATGAACTCACGCTCGGCAGAGTTTAAGCAGGCTTAACTCTGCTCTCGCTTAATCGTTCATTTCCAGGGATTCTCATAGGCGACGGGACCGTTCTCGAGTTTCTGGCACACAATCTCCATCTCCTCGAAGTGCTCCTGACCGTCTTCCCACATCTCCTTGTAGTGGATGCAGTAGCAGCCTGTGCCCTTCAACTGCTTCATCGTGTTGCCATCCACCGTGTTATAGAACGTACAAGTGAAGTCGCGCGGGTCGTTAGGAGCCAGCATCCACTGCAGCATCTGGCTGTTGCCATCGTTCATGGCCTTCACACGGATCGTTACACGACCACCACGGGGAATACCTGCGATCTGACCTTCACGGTCGGTGGCCGGTGCAAAGGTACGACGGATTTCGCCCCATTCCAAACTTTTTCCTCTTTTTTGCTCCGAGTTGTAGCGACAGGCAGACGAACTTGCGACAGGCGCGGCTCAGCGGCCCAGAATTCGTCGCAAAGACATGAAAATCAGCATCATATTATATAGTTGTCTTAAGCCAAAAACAAGTGTCCCACCTGTTCCATCTGTCCAAGAAGGATAGTTCCCACCAGGGACAGATGGGACAGGTGGGACACATAAAAAGTGGGTATGGCAACTATATATGCGCGTGCGTATATGCGCGCATATAGAGATTTTGTCAGGTGAACAGTCGGGTGCGACATAGAGAGGCACTTTTCCTGAACAGGAAGGCTCTTTTCTGAATTCCCAAGGCCTGGGAACAAAATGAGAAGGCACTTTACGGACATGAGGAGGCTCCTCACGTTGCTAAAGAGGCTCCTCACATTCGTAAAGAGCCTCCTCATTTTCGTAAAGAGGCTCTTTTCTGGAGAAAAGTGCCTCCTGTCCCCGTGTTTCCCGTTATTTTGCTTTATTGATAAGTATTATGAATACGATGATTTCCAGGTGGAGTAGGCCCAAGACTCCCAATAGTGGTACTAGCGACGGTGAAGACTTGCTCAGCATCATATAGACGACAGCCAAAGGCATTAATAAAAGGGTGATACCCATGACTCGGATAAGGCGGATAGTCCACTCCACCTGACGGATGTTGGTGATCTTAAAGGGCATGTTGATGTGACGCGGGAAGTAGGCAATACCCATACAGAGGATGGCGCCTGCCGTCAGGATGATGCAGGGGATGATGATGCCTGAAGGCGACCCGTAGGCATTAGGCTTGCCTGAGGCATCGAAATGGGTAGGAACGATGTCTGGTGCACGATGAATCATCCAGATGATGATGCCCCAGACGATGATAGCCAAGATGACGAAAGCCACTTCAAAAACCGTCGCCTCTGTGGTACGATGCACCTTGACAGTCTTCAGATCAAAACTATTCTTCTCTTCCATTCTTCTGCATTGTCTTACATTGGTGGGAGTTTCCGTACCGCCAGTATCGTGGCTGCGGTGCAAACAACACCTACAATTATTATTATGGTCGCGAAGACCGATACGCTCATGACATGAGATATAAACAGTACTATCAGCATGGCCAGGAGCATGAACTGAAGAACCATAATCAATATTAATGCTTTTTTCCTATTCATCGTTTTCTTCTGTTTGGGTTTGTTGTTTCTTTTTGGGCAGACGCTTGGCCTTGCGCAGAGCCTCGGTGATGATCCACTGCAACTGGCCGTTGGTGCTGCGGAACTCGTCCGCAGCCCAGGCCTCTATCGCGTTCATCGTCTCAGCATCGACGCGCAGGATGAAACTCTTAGTTTTCTTCTCAGTCACAAACTATGAACTATAAACTATGAACTATGAATTATGAACTATGAACTATGAACTATGAACTATGAACTATGAACTATGAACTATAAACTATGAACTATAAACTAATCAGTGGTTCAGCGTCCCCGTATTCACGACGGGCTGTGCACTCTCGTCGCCACAGAGCACGACGAGCAGATTGCTGACCATAGCAGCCTTCTTGTCGTCGTCAAGTTCCACGATATCCTCATTTGAAAGTTTGTCGAGCGCCATCTTCACCATCGACACGGCACCCTCCACGATCTTCTCGCGGGCTGTGATGATGGCCGAAGCCTGCTGGCGGCGCAGCATCACGGCAGCAATCTCAGGAGCGTAGGCCAGATAGTTGATGCGGGCCTCGACCACCTCGATGCCAGCCAAAGCCAAGCGCTCGTCAAGTTTCTGTTCCAGTTGCTCGTTGATCTCGTCGGCACTCGAGCGCAGCGTGGGCTCGCCAGGCTTCGTGTCCTCGTCGTCGTAGGCATACTGGCCAGCCACCTGCCTCAAGGCAGCATCGCTCTGTACGCGGACGAAGTTCTCCAGCGCGTTCATCAGTCCCTTGGTGTCAGAGCCGATGCTGTTGGGATTGGCAGCCATCGTCTGTGAATCCACTTCGAACAGGGCCTTGTAGGTATCCTTCAGTTTCCATACCAGCACGAGGCCGATCATCACGGGGTTGCCCGTCTTGTCGTTCACCTTGATAGGTTCTGCGTCGAGGTTACGGGCACGCAGTGATACCTTCTTCGACGAATAGAAGGGATTGATCCAGAAGAAACCCGTCTGGGTGATTGTTCCGCTGTACTTACCAAACCACGTAGTGACCTTGGCCTCATTGGGTTCCAGCATGAACAGTCCGCACCAGCAGACGATGTTGACAATCAGCAGCAGGATGCCGCCGCCCAACAGCCAGCCACCCTGACTGCCATCGCTACCATCGAGCAGGATGATGGCATAGATGATGCCTACTATCGAGGCAATAAGCACAATAATGTTGGCGAACAGCATCAAGAAGCCATTCAGCACTGATCCTTTGAATGAATACTCTTTATTCTCCATAATGATTAATGTTTAAAGTGATATCAAATTGATATCGCAAAGATATGAACAATTTTTGGATTGGCAATGGTTTTTGCCAAAGATTTAACTTTATTTCAGGAAAATGTCGTATCTTTGCACCCATGAATGCTAAGGAATTAGAGAAGAAGCGTATAGCCGTGCTGCTTTCGGGCGGTGTGGATAGTAGTGTGGTCGTGTATGAGTTTGCCAGACTTGGTCTGCATCCCGACTGCTTCTATATCAACATCGGACCAGAGGAAAGCGAGCAGTGGGACTGCACTGCCGAGGAGGATCTGGAGATGGCGACGGCCGTAGCGCATAAATACGACTGCAAGTTGGAGGTGATCGACTGCCATCGGGAATACTGGGGGCAGGTGACGAAATATACTATGGATAAGGTACGCGCGGGATATACGCCAAACCCCGACGTGATGTGCAACCGCCTGATCAAGTTTGGTGCCTTCGACGAAAAGCGAGGTCACGACTACGATCTCATTGCCACAGGGCACTATGCCCAGACAGAGACCGACGAGGAGGGGCGGAAATGGCTCGTTACCAGTCCAGACCCCGTGAAGGACCAGACGGACTTCCTCGCGCAGATCTACGACTGGCAGTTGCGCAAGGCACTATTCCCCATTGGTCACTATGTGAAGGATGAGGTGCGCCAGATAGCAGAGCGTGAGCATTTGGTGAGCGCCCATCGGAAGGACTCCCAAGGCATCTGCTTCCTTGGGAAGATCAACTACAACGACTATATCCGCCGATACCTGGGTGAGAAGTGTGGTGACGTCATCGAACTGGAGACAGGCAAACGGATAGGTCAGCACAAAGGACTCTGGTTCCATACCATCGGCCAGCGTAAGGGCATGGGCTTCAGTGGCGGACCATGGTTTGTCGTCAAGAAGGATGTGGCGCAGAATATCCTCTATGTCTCCCATGGCTATGACCCCGAGACAGCATATAAGCAGGACTTCCCCATCCATGACATGCACTGGCTCACCATACCCCAGCAGCCCGGCGAGGTAACATTCAAGATACGCCATACGCCTGGCTATCTGCCAGGGACACTGGAACAGACGGGGGATGACTCATTTGTCATGCACGCCAAGGACAGGATTCACGGTGTCGCCCCAGGCCAGTTCTGCGTCATCTATGACCAGCACCATCACCGCTGTTTGGGCTCTGGCGAGATCACTGTCATTTGATATAAATTCTGCCTCGGTTGACATACAGGCCCTTGGCGGTAGGCTTGCCAGCCAGACGGATGCCCTCAAGGGTGTACCACGCATTGTCGGAGACGGGGGCTGAGGTGCCGACGCTGTGGATGCCCGTCATGCTGAGCACGCGCTGCAGGGCTTTCTGCTTGTCGAGTTTGCCGTAGCCGGCTTGAGGACCTGCTTCTGCCGTATGTTCATCTTGCAAGGCAGTCTCCCGAAGGAACGTCTGCACATCGCCGACGGTGAGATTGGGATTGGCCTCGAGCCAGGTGGCGATGACCCCTGCCACGTAGGGGCTGGCCATCGAGGTGCCGCTCAGCACCATGTAGGGATGACCGTCCCAGTCGTATTGACCGTCGAATATACCGTCCACCTGCTCGTCGGTGAAGGCGGGATGGAGCAGGTCAAAACCGGTATCGATGATGACGACGTTGACACCTTTGCCAGTGAACTGCTGTTGTGCATTAGCAATTCCCGTCAGAGCCGTAAGAAGTAGAGTCAAGTAAAGTCTTCGCATTGTCGTAAATCTGTTGTTAATATTCGTGAGTCTGTCCTTTTCATCTCTCAGCAAACGTACGGAAATAGGTGAGGCAGGCATCGCGCCACTCCTTCGCATTCTCCAGTTGGTGCTGCATCCGCACATCTACCTCTTGCCAGCGCTGCTCGTCGATAAACGGCTTGGCCTCGTTCCATATCCTGACGAAATCCTCCACTTCCTTCACACCGCGGTTGTAGCGGAACTGCATCTCCTCATAGACTGTCCGCCCGCTGTTCATGCGATACGTCCATGGTACATGGTGGAACCAGAGCAGATAGCGCTCAGGACAGGTATTGATATCGTCGTACAATGAACAATAGGGATCGCGATACTGGGCAGTGGCATTAGAACCTGTATGGGTACGGTTAAAGCCAATGCCCAAACTGTCAGCCTGATGGTAATAGACAGGACACCACTCAATGGGATAGGTGGGTATGAAACCGTCGGGCTCCGGACCATAATGATGGTCAAACTTGAAGATGTGATGCAGTCCGATAGGCATCATGTAATCTACACAGGCCTCACGACTGCGGAGCATCATGCTTAAGAGTGAAGAGTGAAGAGTGGAGAGTGAAGAATCTGAGAAGGTCTGGGTGAGCCATTCCTGGGCAATCTCCTCACTCTTCAGGTTCGGGTTCCAGGCCAGGCGTCCGAAAGCGTACCAGTTGGCTTGCGAGAAATGATGGCCACACCAGTTCTTGTCCAGTCCGATGTTGGCCACACCGGCGATACCTACGAGTCTGTCTGGGGCGACATAACTGAAGAACTCTCGCCACATAGGGGCAAGATAGACCAGATGGCGTGACTGGCCGAGATACTCCTGAGTAATCTGCAACTCTGCCATCTGGGCGGTCTTCTGCATGTTGTCGAAGATAGGCGCGTATGGCTCACGAGGCTGGAAATCGAGCGGACCGTTCTTAGACTGGAGAATGACGTTGTCACGGAACTGACCATCGAGTTCTTTGAACTCAGATACTGCTTGCTTTACGCGATCCTCCCCCTTGTGCTTGGCACCATAGACGAACGAGCGCCACATTACAATGCCACCGTATGGTTTCAGGGCGTCAGCCAGTGTGTTGGCACCCTGGGCATGGGTACGGTTATAGTCGAAAGGCCCAGGCTGTCCCTCGGAATTGGCTTTCACGAGGAAACCGCCGAAGTCTGGTATCAGTCCATAGATTTCCTTAGCCTTGGTCTGCCACCAAGCCTTCACCCTCGCATTCAGTGGGTCGGCAGTCTTGAGTTTACCCAATGCCATCGGAGAAGCAAAATTGACAGATAGATAGACCTTTATTCCGTAAGGGCGTAGGATGTCTGCAATCTCCTTGACTTTTTGCAAATAAGCCGCCGACAATACCTTAGGCGAGGCATTGACATTGTTGAGTACGGTACCATTGATGCCGATGCTGGCATTGGCACGGGCATATTCCTTGACGAGTTGGGCGTCGATTGCCTTTGGCTGGTCGCCATCAAGATCCCAGAAAATGCTCCGTCCCGCATAGCCTCGTTCGATGGAACCGTCGAGGTTGTCCCAATGGTTCAGGATACGGAGTTTCCAATAAGGGGCGGAATACCCCTTTTCTCCTCTAAGCAGGGCGTATGCTCCGTAAAGCAATCCTTGTTCGGTCTTAGCCGTGATGCTGCTCCCATTGATGCGATAGGCATCGTCGGCCATCGTTGGATCGAGTGCCAACGTGACAGTCTCGCCAGGATAGTAGATTCGCAATTCTTCTGCAGCCATACATTCAGGGCCACTGACCTGTGCCTTGTTCACAGGTTGGTATCTCAACCACAATTGGTGACCGTCTTCTGCCTTTACCCCCAGGAAAAAGGTCAGTGAGATAATAAGTATGATAACTTTCTTCATATTATATGGTTGTTATTGGATTATCAATCCGCCGTTGGGCTGGATAGTTACTTTTACCATTCCTTTCTTGTCGGCCTTGACCGTAGTAAGCATTGGTTCGCCTTTCTTGTTGTCGATATAGAGTTGTGGCTGTTCAAGACCAAATGTAGATATGTCAAGAGTCAGCGTGAGCGGTTCTTTGAGGGCATTCAGGCCAGCGATATGCCAGCGGTCTCCATGACGACGAGCCAGGATTATATACTTTCCAGGATAGCCGTCGATGAAACGAGTCTCATCCCATGTCGTGGGCAACTGTCGCAGGAAGTCCTTCTCAAACTGTGGCAGTTCCTCAAGATTATTGGGCTGCATGGCAACGCACTGTACGGAAGTCTGCATGATGATGCCGGAGGCCAGTTCGAAGATATCCGTCGTCTTGCGGGTGTGGCGGCTCTTATTGTCCTTCGACATGTATTTGTTCATGATAATGCCTCCCCAGTCCATCGAAGCAGTAGTGTTGCGGCAGAAGGGGTGGAGGGTCAGGTCGAAGGGTTGGCGGATGGCTGCCTGTTCATTAAAGAACACATTCTCAGAGGCAAGGACAGCCTCCGACGCCACATAGTTGGGATACATACGTTCCCAGCCACGAGGGATGGTGCAACCATGGAATACCACCTGCAGACCATAGCGGTTGGCATCGGAAAGGATATCCTCGTAGAGTCGCATGGTCTCCTGTTTGTCACCTCCAAAGAAGTCCACCTTGATACCCTTGATGCCAATAGACTGCATCCACTTCATCTCCCGTTCACGGGCGATAGCCGTATTCATACAGTCGCGAGGCCCCTGCGGGGCATCGTTGGCAAAGCCGTTGGAGTTATACCATAATAAGAGATGTACCCCCTTCGACTGTGCATATTTGGAGAGTTCTGCGATGCGGTCACGTCCAATCTGCGTGTCCCACCAGTTATCTACCAGACAGTATTCGAATCCCATGGCAGAGGCAAGGTCGATGAACTTTACCTGATCATCATAATTGATGGAATTGTCCTGCCAGATGAGCCAACTCCATGTATAGCGTCCTGCCTGATACTCTGTACTGGGCTCATAGAGCGGTTTCACGAGATCGTAGGAAATAGTTGTTTCTACAATAGGCCTCAAAGTATTGCCAACAGTGATAGTGCGCCATGGTGTGGAGCCTGGCAACGGAATACCAGCGAAATCAGAACCAAAGCCATTGTTCTCGCCACGGTCCGGGTAGGCCACGGTATAACCCATTCCTGCCTGGTAGTCGGAGAGGTGGCTGCCACAGTAGTTGCTGCCGACCCCTGTCTCAGAAACCAATGCCCAGGCATTCGGCAGATGGAAGAGGGCCGGGAAGATATAGCCATGTCCGTATGGTGACGGTGTGTCCATTGGAGCATCAGCAGAGTACCATTCTTCGTAACTGGGCTTTGTCTGTTCCCACCCCGTCTCAGGACCAATTTGCGGTGAGATAAATGTCGTGGTACCGTCTGGGAAGTTGAAACTGCTGACCTCACTGCGGATGAGGGCGCGCTTATAGTCTTTGCCCTGATATTTCTGGCGAGGGATATCATAGCGGAAGGCAATGTCGTTGGTACTCACCTGAAAGACGATGCTGAAGCGCATGCTGTCTTTGTTCTGGAAGTCCAGTGTCAGTTGATTGGCATTATAATCAGCGGAAGATGCCTTTGTGCCTCGCATGGTGTAATGCTCCTCAACAGGTTGTACTTCGCTGTTAATGAGTGTCAGTCCCTTTGTGAAGTCTGCTATGCTCGTCTTGAGTCCAAGGGCAGAAGGATGCAGGAACTCCTGTCCTTGCAGGGAAGCAGCATAGAATGCTCTTCCATTCTGGAGCGAGACCGTCACCTGTAACTGTCCGTCTGGGGACGAAACAATAACGTCACCAGCCCATGCCAGGACTGATGACGTCAGTAATATGGACAATAAAACCTTCCTCATTATAGCAGTTGGTCTTGTTCGATATCCTTGAAGTACTTATAGGTGCTGACCTTCAGTTCGTCGGCAGCCTCCTCGTCGCAGACGATAATGCCATGCTCATGCATCTGAAGGGCAGAGATGGTCCACATGTGGTTGACGCTACCCTCAATAGCAGCCTGAAGGGCACGGGCCTTGGCATGGCCATTAGCCAGGATCATCACCTCACGAGCATCCATAACGGTACCCACCCCGACAGTCAGGGCATGGGCAGGAACATTCTCAGGATTACCGCCGAAGAAGCGGGAGTTGGCAATACGCGTGTCTGTCGTCAGGGTCTTCATGCGGGTCTTTGAACGAAGAGAAGAACCTGGTTCGTTAAAGGCAATATGACCATCGGGGCCGATACCACCAATAAACAAGTCAATGCCTCCAGCCTCAGCGATCATCTCCTCGTAGTGCTTGCACTCTGCCTGTAAGTCAGGAGCATTACCATTCAGAATATGGATATTTTCCTTCGGACAGTCAATATGGTCGAAAAGATTACGGGCCATGAAAGCATGATAACTTTCAGGATGCGTCTCAGGCAGACCTACATATTCATCCATATTGAAGGTGATCACATTCTTGAAAGACACCTTTCCTATACGGTTCGCTTCTACGAGGGCATTGTACATGCCTATGGGAGAAGAACCCGTCGGAAGACCCAGTACAAACTTGTGATCGGGAGTGGGATTGAACTGATTGATACGCTCAATAACATGGTTTGCTGCCCACTGTGACATTTTCTGATAGTCGTTCTGAATAATTACTCTCATAATGTTTAACGTTTTAGTTGGTTCGATTTTATGGCACAAAAGTACAAATTTTCTGAAAAAATAAAAGAGAATGGAGGATTTTTTTTTATTAATCTGTGTTAATCACTATTATCTATGATGGATTTTCCTTATCTTTGCAACCAATATGAAAGAATTTGTAATATCTGAGGCAAAGGCTGAAACGGCAGTGCTGGTGGGACTCATCACCAAGGAGCAGGACGAAGCCAAGACCAAAGAATATCTCGACGAACTGGAGTTTTTGGCTGACACGGCAGGTGCTGTGACAGTGAAGCGCTTTACCCAAAGGGCAGGAGGACCAAGTCAGACGACCTACGTGGGTAGTGGAAAACTTCTGGAGATCAAACAATATATCAAGCAATGTCAGGATGCTGCTGACGAGGACGAGTCGGGTGAGACCCAGCCCGTGGGAATGGTCATCTTCGACGACGAACTCTCCGCCAAGCAAATTAGGAACATAGAGAAAGAACTGCAAGTAAAGATCCTGGACCGCACATCACTGATCCTGGACATCTTTGCCATGAGGGCTCAAACTGCAGAGGCCAAGGCACAGGTGGAACTGGCGCAGCACCGTTATATGCTTCCTCGGCTACAGCGGCTCTGGACGCACTTGGAGCGTCAGGGCGGCGGTTCCGGCTCCGGAGGAGGAAAGGGCAGCGTGGGACTCCGCGGCCCTGGTGAGACACAGTTGGAGATGGACCGTCGTATCATCCTTCAACGTATCACCCTACTGAAACAGCGTCTGGTTGAAATCGACAAGCAGAAGACCACCCAAAGGAAGAATCGCGGCCGTCTGATTCGCGTTGCTCTCGTAGGCTATACCAATGTGGGAAAGAGTACGATGATGAACCTGTTAGCAAAGAGTGAGGTGTTCGCTGAAAACAAACTCTTCGCAACGCTTGACACCACCGTGCGCAAGATGACTATCGACAACCTTCCCTTCTTGCTCGCAGACACCGTGGGCTTTATCCGCAAATTACCCTCTGACCTTGTAGAATCGTTCAAGAGTACACTTGATGAAGTGCGAGAAGCAGACTTACTGGTGCATGTGGTGGATATTTCCCATCCTGATTTTGAAGAACAGATACACATCGTGGAGGAAACCCTGAAGGAACTGGGGTGTGCCGACACGCCTGCACTATTGGTATTTAACAAGATTGACGCCTACAGTTGGGTGGAAAAAGAGGACGACGACCTCACCCCAATGACAAAGGAGAACTATACACTGGAAGACCTGAAGAGGACGTGGATGGCTCGCACTGGAGAAAACCAGCATTATCTGGAGTGCCTCTTTATCTCTGCCAAGCAGAAAGAGAACATCGACGAACTACGTGACACCCTCTATAAAAGGGTGCGCGAACTTCATGTACAGAAATATCCCTATAACGATTTTTTATATCAAGATTATGAGTAATTACAGACAACTAACACAAACAGAGATCGAGGTATTGGAAAACAATGTCTGCTGGGCAGAGGACTGGCAGCGAGTAATGGTGGCAGAAGGTTTTAAACCTTATAATTTCCATCGTGTGATATTTTATGGTGATATCCGTCTGGGAGAGTTTCACAAGCAGGTGGAGGTCAGCAAAGGATTTTTCAAGCATTCAGGCATCAACGACGCTACACTCAGGAATGTCACTGTTGGTAACGATTGCCTGATTGAGAAGGTTGGCAACTATATTAACAACTATACCATTGGCAACGACTGCTATATCTCAAACATCTGTACACTGGAAACCACCGACGATGCTACCTACGGGGAAGGTTCCGTGATCAGCGTGCTCAATGAGATGGGCGATGGCAATGTGACAATCTTCCGTGAACTCAATAGCCAGTTGGCTTCCTTCATGGTGAAGCATGAGAATGACAAGGTACTGAAGAAGACACTTCAGCAAATGATTGAAGACGAACTCCGTGTATCAAGACCAGAGCGTGGCTATATCGGTAATAATGTTAAGATCATCAATGCCAAGGACATCACGAACACAGTGATTAAGGGAGACTGTGAAATCAGCGGTGCAGCCCGTCTGAGCGAATGCACTGTGATGAGTTCGATGGACGCACCGGTGTTCATCGGAACAGGCGTCATCTGTGAGAACTCCATCATCTGCGACGGCTGTTCCATCAACAATTCCGTGAAGATGCAGGACTGCTTCGTGGGTGAGGCCTGTCAGATTACCAATGGTTTCACGGCAGAAGCCAGTCTGTTCTTTGCTAACTCCTTCATGGCTAACGGTGAGGCCTGCGCCGCCTTATGCGGACCGTTTAGTGCCAGCCACCACAAGTCCAGTCTGCTGATTGGAGGCGAATTCTCATTCTATAATGCCGGTTCAAATACGAACTTCTCTAACCATGCCTATAAGATGGGACCATTGCATTGGGGAACGCTGGAGCGCGGCACGAAGACAGCCTCAGGCTCCTATATCCTGATGCCAGCCACTATAGGTGCCTTCAGCGTCTGCTTCGGCAAACTGATGCACCATCCTGATACGCGCAACCTGCCTTTCTCCTACCTCATGGCATACGGTGATGACTGTTATCTGGTGCCTGGAAGGAATATCACCACCGTCGGACTCTATCGTGATATCAAGAAATGGCCGAAACGAGATAAGCGCAGTAAACAGTCTAAGAAGTCGATTATCAACTTCGACTGGCTCTCGCCCTTCACAGTGGGGGAGATTAGGCAGGGCATCAAGATCCTTGAGTCTCTGCGCCAGGCCAGTGGAGATAATGTCTCCACCTATAACTTCCATGAGTATGTCATCAATGCCTCTTCACTGCGCAAGGGTATCAAGTATTATGATATCGCCTTGAGGATTTACATGGGCGCAGTGCTCAAGCGAGCCCAGAAGACCGGATCACTTGAGAAGCCAGAACAGACAACTGGTGTTGGCCCCTGGGTAGATCTGTCAGGACTCCTTCTACCAGAAAGCGAGGAGAACCGCCTGATCGATGACATCAAATCTGGGAACATCGACAACATACAGCAGGTGTTGGACCGTTTCACGGATATCAACAACCACTATAGTGACTATCGCTGGGCATGGAGTTATCAGATGATTCTCGATTACTACCACCTCGAAGAACTGGATGCTGCCGCCTGTGAACGGATCCGAGAAGACTATGTAAAGGCTCGCAGAGCCTGGATTGCCGAGATCAGGAAGGATGCTGAGAAAGAATATCAGATGGGCGACGTGGACAAGGAGGTATATGAAGACTTCCTGGAAAAACTGGACCATGAGATTGACTATGAGAATTAACGATATTAAAGACTAATCATTATATTAGATGAAAATAAAATTTTTACTGACGATCTGTGCCGTGGCACTCGGAATGAGTGCGCAGGCCAAGGATTATAGATACGAGGCTGTAGAGGGAGACATGATGGGCACCCGTATCTATACGCTTGACAATGGACTGAAGGTTTATCTTTCTGTCAATCCTGAGAAGCCCCGTATTCAGACGTATATCGCAGTGCGCACGGGAAGTAAGAACGACCCGGCGGAGACAACAGGACTGGCGCACTATCTGGAGCATCTCATGTTCAAGGGCACGAAACAGTTCGGTACAAATAATCCCGAGGCGGAGGCGCCGTTGCTGAAGGAGATCGAACAGCGCTACGAGGCCTATCGCAAACTCACGGATCCAGAGGCACGCAAGCAGGCTTACCATGAGATCGACAGTGTGAGTCAGGTGGCTGCCCAGTACTTCATACCCAACGAGTACGACAAACTGATGGCGGCCATCGGCGCAGAGGGCACTAATGCCTATACCTCGAACGATGTGACGTGCTATACAGAGGACATCCCCTCAAACGAGGTTGAGAACTGGGCAAAGATCCAGGCCGACCGCTTCCAGAACATGGTGATCCGCGGCTTCCATACGGAGTTGGAGGCCGTGTATGAGGAGTATAACATCGGCCTGACCAGTGATGGGCGAAAACTCTTCGCTGCCGTCAGCAAGTTACTGTGGCCCAATCACCCGTACGGCACGCAGACCACCATCGGTACGCAGGAACATCTGAAGAATCCTTCGATCACAAATATCAAGAACTATTTCAGCAAGTGGTACGTACCTAATAATATTGCCATCTGCATGGCTGGCGATCTGGATCCTGACAAGACTATCGCTATCATTGACAAGTACTTCTCTTCCTGGAAGCCTGGCAAGGATGTGGCCCAGCCTACTTTTGCCCCACTGCCACCGCAGACATCACCAAAGGACACGACCATCGTTGGACAGGAGGCTGAACAGGTGTGGGTGGCTTGGCGTGCCAAGCAGGCCAACACCTTCCAGGCCGACACCCTCAGCCTGATGGAAGACGTGCTGAGCAACGGGCGTGCGGGACTCTTCGACCTCGACCTGAACCAAACGATGAAGGTGCAGAGTGCGAGAGGCGGATGCGAACTCTTGCACGACCATAGTGGCTTCCTGCTGCTGGGCTCTCCTAAACAGGACCAGACGCTCGACGAGGTGAAGGACCTGATGCTCGCAGAGATAGACAAGTTAAAGAGAGGCGACTTCCCTGATGAACTTCTACCGAGTGTCATCAATAACAAGAAACGTGCTTACTATCAGTTGCTTGAGAGCAACCAGGGACGTGCAGACATGTTTGTAGATGCCTTCATCAACGAGGTAGATTGGCAGCAGGAAGTAGGGCGTATCGACCGTATCTCGAAGATTACAAAAGACCAACTGGTGAACTTCGCCAACCAGTTCTTCACGGATGGCTATGTGACGGTATATAAGAAGCAGGGCATCGACTCTACCCAGAAAAAGATAGATAAGCCCGCCATCACTGCCATTCCCACGAACAGAGATCAGGTGAGCCAGTTTGTGAAAGATATCCAGGAGTCAAAGGTGGATCCCATCCAGCCACGCTTTGTTGACTTCACCAAAGACTTAACGGTAGGCACTACCAAACAGGGGCAACCATTCTATTTTGTGAAAAACGAGACCAACGGTCTTTTCAGCCTCGCTTTCCGCTATGAGTTCGGACAGAGTGCCGACAAGCGCTACGATGTTGCCGCGGGCTACCTGAACTATCTCGGTACAGACAAGTTGTCTGCTGCAGAAATCAAGCAGAAGTTCTATGAACTGGCCTGTGACTACAATGTCAGCGTTGGTGAGGAGACTATCAATGTCACTCTTTCCGGACTAAGTGAGAACATGCAGCAGGCTTTGACATTGCTTGAAGACCTGCTCCAGCATGCCAAGGTCGATAAGGAGGCATACGACAAAATGGTCAGTCTGATGATGAAGGACCGTGACGATGCCAAGAAGAACCAGGGCCTATGCTATGCCTTTCTCTGTGAATATGGTATCTATGGACCACGAAATGCCTATCGCGACGTGATGACAGGACAACAGTTGAAGGATACCGACCCGCAGGTATTCACCGACCTCCTCAAAAATCTCAACAACTATCAGCACAGCGTCAATTACTACGGTCCACTGAGTATGGATGAGGCATCAGGTATCATCGACAGTCTTTATGTATCGCCACGCGAACTCCTGGCTGTCCCACAGAACAATCCCTATACGGAGCAACTCGCTACAGAAGACGAGATACTGATTGCACCATATAATGCCAAGAACATCTATCTGCGTATGTACCATAACGAGGGTCGCAACTGGAATCCGGACGAGATAGCATCAATTTACCTGTTTAATGAGTATTTTGGCAGCGGTATGAACGGTATCGTGTTCCAGGAACTGCGAGAGGCACGTGGTCTGGCTTATAATGCCCTCGCCTATTACCTACGTCCAAGCAAAAAGGGAGAGAAGGAATACTATTTTGCCCATGTAATCACCCAAAACGATAAGATGATGGACTGTGTAAATGAATTCCATCATATCCTGAATGATATGCCTGCCAGTGAGGCTTCCTTCCAGATAGCCAAGGATGCCGTCATTAAGCAACTGGCCAGCCAGCGCATCACCAAAATGGGTATCATCAATATGTGGCATAATTTGAAACGCCTCGGACTGAGTGCTGACCTTAACAAACTGGCATACGAGAAGGTGCAGGACATCCAGTTACAGGATATCGTCGCCTTCGAGAAGACGAACATGGCAGATAAGGCTTATCGCTACATGCTTCTTGGCGATGAGAAGGAACTTGACATGGATGCCCTGGAGAAGATCGGACCTGTGAAGCGTCTCTCTTTGGAAGAGATTTTCGGATACTGATTAAAAATAAAGACACCATTTAATAAAAAACAAATACGATTATGGCTAAAAACGTAGAATTCAAGTACGCCCCGATGTTCCAGGTGGGCGAAGACAAGACAGAGTACCGTCTGTTGAGCAAGGAAGGCGTGACAACGTCAGAGTTTGAAGGTAAGACTATCGTAAAGGTCTCGAAGGAGGCGCTCACATTGTTGGCCCAGCAGGCCTTCCACGATGTGGAGTTCATGCTGCGCCGCGAGCATAACCTGCAGGTGGCACAGATTCTCAGCGATCCCGAGGCCTCAGAGAATGATAAGTACGTAGCCCTGCAGTTCCTGCGTAACGCCGAGGTGGCTGCCCGCGGCATCCTGCCCTTCTGCCAGGATACGGGTACGGCCATCATTCATGGTGAGAAGGGACAGCAGGTGTGGACAGGCTTCGAAGACGAGGAAGCCCTGTCACGGGGTGTGTTCAACACCTTCACCCAGGACAACCTGCGCTATTCGCAGAACGCCCCGCTGACGATGTACGACGAGGTGAATACCCGTTGTAACCTCCCGGCACAGATCGACATCGAGGCCACGGAGGGTGCTGAGTACAAATTCGTGTTTGTTGCCAAGGGCGGCGGCTCAGCCAACAAGACCTACTTCTATCCCATGACCAAGGCCACCATCCAGAACGAGGGAACCCTTATCCCCTTCCTCGTAGAGAAGATGAAGAGCCTCGGCACGGCTGCCTGTCCTCCCTACCACATTGCCTTCGTGATTGGCGGCACCTCGGCTGAGAAGAACCTGCTGACGGTGAAACTTGCCTCTATCAAGTATTACGACGGACTGCCCACCACCGGCGACGAGACGGGCCGTGCTTTCCGCGACATCGACCTGGAGCAGAAACTGTTGGCCGAGGCTCACAAGATCGGTCTCGGGGCTCAGTTCGGTGGTAAGTACCTGGCTCACGATATCCGTGTCGTGCGTCTGCCCCGTCATGGTGCCTCCTGTCCTATCGGCATGGGCGTCAGTTGCTCTGCCGACCGTAACATCAAGGCGAAGATCAATGCTGATGGTATCTGGCTGGAGAAGATGGATGCGAACCCATCAGAACTCATCCCTGCAGAATATGCCAAGGCTGGTGAGGGACAGAACACCATAGTGATAGACCTTAATGAAGGTATCGATGCCGTGCGCAAGGAACTGTCGAAGTATCCCGTCTCCACCCGCGTGAATCTGAAGGGCACCATCATCGTAGCCCGCGACATCGCCCATGCTAAACTGAAGGCCCGTATCGATGCAGGTGAGGAGATGCCTGAATACTTCAAGAAATATCCTGTGCTCTATGCCGGCCCAGCCAAGACACCGGAGGGCTATCCCTGTGGATCCATGGGTCCGACCACTGCCAACCGTATGGATCCCTACGTGGATGAGTTCCAGTCATTGGGCGCATCACTGGTGATGATTGCCAAGGGTAACCGCAGTGACGTGGTGACAGAGGCCTGTAAGAAGTACGGCGGCTTCTATCTGGGTTCTATCGGCGGTGTGGCAGCCGTGCTCTCCCAGAGTTCCATCAAGAGCATCGAGTGCGTAGAGTATCCCGAACTCGGCATGGAGGCCATCTGGAAGATTGACGTAGAGGACTTCCCCGCCTTCATCCTGGTGGATGATAAGGGTAACGACTTCTTCAAGACACTGAAGCCCTGGTGTCCTAATGCGAAGTAGGTGGATCATGATGATGGTGCTGGCACTGGCCGCAGGTGCGGTCAGTGCCCAGCACCGTATGCCATGCCTGCGCCCTGATACCGTCGCTACCCGCGGTACCCGTGCCGTGCTGCCCGACCTCCGTAACGACTGGGATCCGCAGAAGACCTACCGTCAGCCTGTGGTACTCATCACATTCAAAGACCGTGCATTCAGCACGGACGACCCTGTGGCCTTCTACAACCGTATCCTCAACGAACCTGGTTATAACGAAGGGATGGGGAAAGGCTGCGTAGCCGACTATTTCCGTGAACAGTCTGGTGGACGGTTCAACGTGCAGTTCGACCTCTATGGTCCCATACAGGCCGATACGACGGTAGCCAATAAGAGCGGCGGCACCAACTACGGGTCGTACGCCATCCATGATGTCATGAAGAACCTTTGCCGTACAAGCGATGCCGACTTCTCCATCTACGACTGGGACGACGACGGTCAGGTAGATCAGGTGCTCTTCATCGCTGCGGGATACAACGGCGCCTATGGTAATAACAAAGGTTATATATGGCCAAGTACAAGTCACGACTATTTCCAGACTCCTGGCGGAAAGTATGTCTCCATGTCATCTATAAGCACCGAACTTTGGGATGATGTCAATGGCTCCTGTGGCATCGCCACCATCATTCACGAGTTCACCCACTGTCTCGGCCTGCCCGACCTCTATCCCACTTCGAGTTCCGGCTTCTCCGTCGTCGACGACTGGGACCTCATGGATGGTGGTAACTACATCAACTGGGGCTGGTGTCCGCCTAACTTCTCCGCCTTGGAGAAGATGCTCCTCGGGTGGGATACTCCTGTGGAACTCAACGAGGCGACTACCATCACTGGCATGAAACCTGTCAGCGAGGGCGGCACCACCTACCTCGTACGCAACTCCGGCATCCCCGACGAATACTACATCCTCGAGAATCGCTGCCAGTCGGGTTGGGACTACGGCGTGCCAGGTAACGGCCTGCTCATCTTCCATGTCGATTACGACCCCATCGCCTGGACCGACAACGTGGTGAATACGCAGAAAGACCACTTCCGCTACGATCTTTTCCATCCCGACGGCAAGTGTTACAAGGACTGGGATCCTGCTCAGAACGGCAAGGATATGAGTAAATACACGATGGACAAGCGTCTGCGCAGCATTTACCTCAGCACCACTACCTATCCCTATGTCAATCCTGAGACAGGTGTGTTGCTGCAGAGTTTGACAGACGACACAACCCCTGCTGCCACCCTTTTCAACGCCAATGCCACCATGACGTACTGGATGTCGAAACCCATCACGAACATCCGAATGGCCGACGATGGCACCATCTCCTTCGACTTCATGAAGACCACGGGAATCGAGACCCCTGTTGTCGGCACAAGCGCCGATGATGTCTGGTACGACCTGCAAGGCCGTCGCCTGCAAGTTCGGCCTACGCGAAAAGGTCTCTATATCCATCATGGCAAAAAAGAGATCATCCGCTGACAGCGGATGATCTCTTTTTAATTTCTAAACACCAGTCCTTCGCCGAACTCATCGACGATGATGGGTTTTTCTCGATCCACCTCATCAGCCAGTATCTTCTTCGACAGGTCGTTGAGCACGAACTGCTGGATGGCACGCTTCACAGGACGGGCACCAAACTCAGGATCGTAACCTTCCTCTGCCAGATAGGCGATGGCCTGCGGCGTGCACTCCAGGCGTATGCCCTGAGGCTCCAGCATCTCCGTCACCCTCTTCATCTGCAGACGAACGACGTCACTGATCTGCTCCTTCGTCAAGGGCTGGAAAGTGATGATCTCGTCGATACGGTTGAGGAACTCAGGACGCATCGAGGCGCGCAACTGTTCCCGCGTGGCATTTGAGGTCATGATGATGATGGTATTCTTGAAGTTGGCCGTGCGGCCCTTGTTGTCCGTCAGTCGTCCGTCGTCGAGCACTTGCAGCAGAATGTTGAACACATCAGGGTGCGCCTTCTCAATCTCATCGAAGAGCACCACGCTGTAAGGCTTGCGGCGCACGGCCTCTGTCAGTTGTCCGCCCTCATCGTAGCCCACGTAGCCCGGAGGTGCACCTATCAGACGTGAGACACTATACTTTTCCTGATACTCCGACATGTCGATACGTGTCATCATCGTCTCATCATTGAAGAGGTAGTCGGCGAGCGTCTTGGCCAACTCCGTCTTACCCACGCCCGTGGTGCCAAGGAATATAAAACTGGCGATAGGCCGCTTGGGATCCTGGAGGCCGGCCCTTGAACGCCTGACGGCATCCGAGACGGCGGTGATGGCCTCATCCTGTCCGATGACACGCTTGTGGAGTTCCTCTTCCAGATGGAGCAGTTTCTCGCGCTCGCTCTGCATCATCTTCGTCACAGGGATTCCCGTCCAGCGGCTCACGACCTCAGCGATATCGTCGGCAGTCACCTCCTCGCGTACGAGGGAGTTGCCACCCTGGGCGTTGGCGAGTTGTGCCTGTATGGCCTTGATGTCGTCTTCGAGGGCCTTCAGTTTCGAGTAGCGTATCTCAGCCACCTTCCCGTAGTCGCCCTCGCGCTCTGCGCGCTCTGCCTCATACTTCAGGTTCTCCATCTCCTGCTTGTCCTGCTGGATCTTGTTGACGAGTTGGCGCTCTCCCTCCCACTTGGCACGGAACTGTGTCTCCTGTTCGCGGAGTTCGGCAATCTCCTTGTCCAACTGGGCAATCTTCGGTTCGTCGCCCTCGCGCTTGATGGCCTCGCGCTCGATCTCGAGTTGTGCCAGACGACGCGTGATCTCGTCGAGTTCCTCGGGCACGGAGTCGCGCTCCATCCTCAGTTTGGCGGCAGCCTCGTCCATCAGGTCGATGGCCTTGTCGGGCAGGAAGCGCTCGGAGATATACCGTTCGGAGAGTTGGACGGCGGCGATACAGGCATCGTCCTGGATACGCACCTTGTGGTGGTTCTCGTAACGCTCCTTCAGACCTCGGAGGATGGAGATGGCGGAGAGTTCGTCCGGCTCATCTACCATCACCGTCTGGAAGCGTCGTTCCAGCGCCTTGTCCTTCTCGAAGTACTTCTGATACTCGTTGAGCGTAGTGGCACCGATGGCTCTCAGTTCGCCACGGGCGAGGGCTGGCTTCAGTATGTTGGCAGCATCCATGGCGCCCTCTCCCCCACCAGCGCCCACCAGCGTGTGGATCTCGTCGATGAAGAGGATGATGCGCCCCTCGGCCTTGGTCACCTCATTGATGACGCTCTTCAGACGCTCCTCGAATTCTCCCTTGTACTTCGCGCCTGCCACCAGTGCACCCATGTCGAGTGAGTAGAGTTGCTTGTCCTTCAGGTTCTCAGGCACGTCACCGCGCACGATACGCCCTGCAAGCCCCTCCACGATGGCCGTCTTACCCGTACCAGGCTCACCGATCAGTATAGGATTGTTCTTCGTGCGTCGAGAGAGTATCTGCAACAGTCGGCGGATCTCATCGTCACGTCCTATCACGGGGTCGAGTTTGCCCTTACGTGCGAGATCGACGAGGTTCTTGGCATACTTTTCCAGCGACTGGTAGTTGTCGTCGGCACTCTGGCTCTGCACCTTCTGGCCCTGGCGCAGTTCCTGGATGGCCTTCTCCATATCCTTTTCTATACAGCCCGCGTCTTTCATGATGCGCGAGGCCGTAGAATTGACACTGAGCAGAGCCAACAGGATGGGTTCCACGGAGACGAACTCGTCGCCCGTCTTCTGGGCTATCTCCTGTGCACGCACGAGTACATTATTACTCTCACCAGAGAGATACGGCTGTCCAGCGCCCTGTACCCTGGGCAAGTGCTTTATCTCCTGATCCACGAGCATTTCTACCTGCTGGACATTCACGCCGAGTTTCTGAAAGATGAAGACGGCCACGTCGCGCCCCTTCTCCATCACGCCTTTCAGCAGATGAACTGGCTCAATGACCTGCTGCCCGTTCTGCTGGGCCAGGTTCACGGCCTGCTGTACTGCCTCCTGGGCTTTGATTGTAAACTTGTCTAATGTCATATCTTTGTCCTCCTTGATTTTATGTTTCTACTGCTTTTCTCACAATCCGCGTGCCCAACTCACAATTTCTGCCAAATTGTCACAAAGCCAGACACTTCGTCAGTCCACACTACATTTTGCTTCACCTCTTCGCGCGCGTGCGTGGTAGTTGTCTTAAGCCAAAAACAAGTGTCCCATCTGTCCCATCTGTCCATGAAGAATAGTCTCCACTGGGGGGCAGATGGAACATATAGGACACATAAAAAGAGGATAAGACAACTATATATACGCGCGAGAGGGCACTTTTCCTGAACAGGAAGGCTGTTTTCTGAATTCCCAAGGCCTGGGAACAGAATGAGAAGGCACTTTACGGAACTGAGGAGGCTCCTCACGTTCGTAAAGAGCCTCCTCACGTTGCTAAAGAGGCTCCTCATTTCCGTAAAGTGCCTCCTATTGCTCGCCAGATTATATGACCTACAAGACGAACGACCGTTCCAGCCAGTAGATCACGATACCCGCCAGATAACCCACGAAGGCTATCCACGAGATATGCTTCATATACCAGCCGAACGTGATCTTCTCCAGCCCCATGACCACCACGCCAGCAGCCGACCCGATGATCAGCATCGAACCACCCACGCCTGCACAGTAGGCCAGGGCCTGCCAGAACACGCCATCCACGGCCATGGCCCCCTCGGTAGCCACAGGATACATACCCATGCAACCAGCCACCAACGGCACATTATCGACAATCGACGAGAGCACGCCGATGATGCCGCATATCAGATAGTAATTGCCAGCAAACGTCTCGTTCAGGCTTTCGCCAAGGGCAGTGAGCACACCGATCTCCTGTAGCACGGCTACAGCCATCAGAATACCCAGGAAGAACATGATCGTAGAGAGGTCGATCCTCGATAGCAGGTCGGTGACTCGCTTGGCCATCGTGTCATCCTCCGCAGTATTGTAGTGGAATATCTCCGTCACTGTCCACAGCACGCCCAGCACCAGCAGGATGCCCATGAACGGCGGCAGGTGGGTGATCGTCTTGAAGACAGGCACGAAGCAGAGGCCGCCCACACCGAGCCAGAAGATAATGTCACGCTGGGCCTTGGTAAACTGGCTCACCTCTGCCTTGGGCAGATTGTGCTCCTTGTCAAACTTACCTTTCAGTTGATACTGCAGGATAAAGGCAGGCAGCATCATCGATATGAGCGATGGTATGAAAATCTCCGTCAGCACGCCCTGGGTGGTGATCACACCCTTGATCCACAGCATGATGGTCGTCACGTCACCGATGGGCGAGAAGGCACCTCCCGAGTTGGCCGCGATTACCACCAGAGCCGAGTAAATCATGCGGTCGCCGCGGCTCTGCACAAGTTTCCTGAGCACCATGATCATCACAATCGAGGTGGTCAGGTTGTCCAGGATAGCCGAAAGGAAGAACGTCATGAAGGCCACGCGCCACATCAGTTTGCGCTTCGAACGGGTCTTCATCGTATCCCTTACGAAGTTGAATCCACCGTTGGAATCCACGATCTCCACGATGGTCATGGCACCCATGAGGAAGAAGAGCGTTCCCGCCGCATCCCCCAAGTGGTGCTCAATCACCTCGGCAATATGGTGCACCACACCATCAGCAGCGACAGCGGGATAATAGGCTGAGGGGCCTATCATCAACAAGGTCCAGCAGGTGACACACATCAGCAGCGCAATAGCCGCCTTGTTCACCCTCGTCAGACTTTCCAAGGCTATGCAGAGATAGCCTATGCAGAATACAATTACAATACAGATAGTTAAAGTTGACATCTTTTTTCGATTGTTAGTTCTATTTATGGTGCAAAGGTAAGAAATAAGTAAGAAAAGAAAACAAGGAAAAGATATTTTTTAGTTAAAAAGAAAAAAGTTTTAAAAATACTTGGTGATTTCAGACAAAAACACTACCTTTGCAGCCAGTTGATTTTATGTCTAACTTAATATGAAAGACGAAAATGAAAATTCAAAATGTTTTTTTAGTAACCGCCGTTAGCGGTATGATGACCCTATGCTCATGTGGCAAGGAAGTGATTAACGAAAACAGCATGGAGCGCAACAGCCGTCTGACTGTGCTCACCCGCTCTGATGGGGAAGGCAGTGAGGCAGCAATCGCACTGCCTGTGCGACTGTATGTATTCAACGAAGAAGGTGACTGTATAGGCACCCAGGTCCGAGAGGCAGCGGAAACACCTATCGAGATGGAATTACCCAAGGGTACTTACGATGTTGTTGCCGTTGGAGGCGCTGATGAGGACAGGCTCCAACTACCGTCTCAGGAAAATGCGGAGATGACTTCCGTCATCTCCTTAAAACAAGGACAAACTTTTGGCGACCTGATGACAGCCCACTCCAACATAACACTTGCCAGCGAAAGTAACAATACACTTTCTTTAATCATGGAGAGAAAAGTCTGTCAGATTGTTAGCGTTGCAATCCACAACGTGCCAGAAAATGCAGAAGAGGTAAGCGTCAGCATCTCGCCCCTCTATGAGTCCATTCTCCTCAATGGCTCTTATCATGGGGAAAATGGTACTTCCACTTTCCCACTCAAGAAGCAAGACGGCACCAATACCTGGAAAGAGGATTCTTCCGACCTGTTCCTGCTGCCATCTGTAGGCAATGCCACTATCAGCGTCAGCATCGGAGACACCACCTACTCTTATGATTGTAATGCGGAGATAGCGAGCAATTACAAGATAAGCATCGAAGGAATGTACACCGGACCTTCCAGCATTACCCTCAGCGGTACGATCACAGGCACCTCATGGGCTGGTGAGGAGTCCATCCGCTTCAACTTCAACGAGGAAGGCAGTGAAACAGTGCCATCTTCCCGCTCAGGGGATTTATAATTTTTTATCTGATAATTATTTGTATTGTCTATAAAAACATGTAACTTTGCACCAAGATATGAAAATGAATCAACATGAGACGAAATGGAGTGCAAACGTGATCCTGGTGGATGCTGACTACCTGGACAACGTGGCACGCAACCTGATTGAAAGGTTTGAACGGCTGTTAGGCCGGCAGATCGCAAAAGGCAGCATGACCGTATGGGCAGACTGCGTGGCACTCGATGGCGGCCTGAGACCTGGGGACAACCAGATACAAGTCGTCATCATCCATCCCAAGGAGAAAAGAGGGCTGAACCACCTGGATCCCTCAGACTTCGCTGAGCATCTCTCCGGCAAGGCCTTCAAGGATAACATCGGAGAGTTCGTGTTCGACTGCTACCCCGCTGAAAAGGAGTTTGTGGACTATGACGACTTCTTCGTGGATGCCCTGCAACTGATAACGGCCCAGAAGGAGGTGAAACGACTGATGGTGGTGACTCATGCGGAGAATGCCCTATTATATAATAAGGTTCGCGAGGTCCTGAATGGTGCCGACGACGAGAAAACGATCACCATCTTCTCCATGCAGCCCGCTACAGACGAGGAGTCGCCCTCTGACGGAATGCAAGGCAAGAAGATACGGCAGGAAATCCTGGGCTACTCTCTCATGGCCGCCCTGGGAATAAAAGCAGAGGAAATCGAAAATAAAATAGAATAGACTATGGCAAAGGTATTAATGATTGGCGCAGGAGGCGTTGCTACTGTCGCCGCGTTTAAGATCGCACAGAACGCTGATGTGTTTAAGGACTTCATGATTGCCAGCCGCCGCAAAGGAAAATGCGACAAAATCGTGGAGGACATCCATAAGGCTGGTTACAACATGGATATCAAGACGGCTCAGGTGGATGCCGACGACGTGGAGCAGTTGAAGGCTCTCTTCTCTGACTACCAGCCTGACCTGGTGATCAACCTGGCCCTGCCCTATCAGGACCTGACCATCATGGATGCCTGTCTGGCATGCGGATGCAACTACCTGGACACGGCCAACTATGAGCCCAAGGACGAGGCGCACTTCGAGTACTCCTGGCAGTGGGCCTACAAGGACCGCTTTGAACAGGCGGGACTGACAGCAATCCTCGGCTGCGGCTTTGACCCAGGCGTGAGCGGCGTATATACAGCATACGCTGCCAAGCACCATTTCGACGAAATACACTATCTCGACATCGTCGATTGCAACGCTGGGGATCACCATCATGCCTTTGCCACGAACTTCAACCCAGAGATCAACATCCGAGAGATCACACAGAAAGGGCTCTACTATAAGGACGGACAGTGGATAGAGACGGAACCGCTGGAAATACACAAGCCGCTCACCTACCCTAACATCGGACCGAGGGAGAGTTATCTGCTGCACCACGAGGAACTGGAATCGCTGGTGAAGAACTTCCCCACCATCAAGCAGGGACGCTTCTGGATGACCTTCGGGGAGCAGTATCTGAAACACCTCGACGTGATACAGAATATCGGCATGAGCCGCATCGACGAGATCGTATATGAGGCTCCACTGGCGGATAACGAGGGGGAGAAAGTGAAGGTAAAGATCGTGCCCCTGCAGTTCCTGAAGGCCGTACTGCCTAATCCGCAGGATCTGGGCGAGAACTATGAGGGAGAAACCTCTATCGGCTGTCGCATACGAGGCATCAAGGACGGTCAGGAGCATACCTACTACGTGTATAATAACTGCAAGCACCAGGAGGCCTACAAGGAGACTGGCATGCAAGGGGTAAGTTATACCACTGGCGTACCTGCCATGATCGGAGCCATGATGTTCGTCAAGGGCATCTGGAAGAAACCTGGTGTGTGGAACGTGGAGGATTTTGATCCGGATCCTTTCATGGAACAGTTGAACAAGCAAGGGCTGCCCTGGCATGAGGTATTCGACGGGAATCTGGAACTTTAAGAATTGAAGAATTGAAGAATTGAAAAATTGAAGAATTGAAGAATTGAAGAATTGAAATATGGCAAAGGAAAAAGAAGGTGAGGCTATGAGCCCGCAACAGGAGAAACTGAAAGCCTTACAGGCGGCCATGTCGAAGATTGAAAAGGACTTTGGCAAGGGAAGTATCATGAAACTTGGCGACGAACAAGTAGAGAATGTGGATGTCATCCCGACGGGCAGCATCGGTCTGAATGCTGCACTTGGCGTAGGAGGATATCCCAGGGGAAGGATTATCGAAATATACGGTCCGGAGTCTTCTGGTAAGACGACCTTAGCCATCCATGCGATTGCCGAGGCCCAGAAAGCAGGGGGCATCGCCGCATTCATAGATGCTGAACATGCCTTCGACCGCTTCTATGCCGCCAAGTTGGGCGTGGATGTGGACAACCTTTACATCTCGCAGCCTGACAACGGTGAACAGGCACTGGAGATTGCAGACCAGTTGATACGTTCGAGCGCCATCGACATCCTCGTCGTGGATAGCGTGGCTGCCCTGACGCCTAAGAAGGAGATCGAGGGTGACATGGGTGACTCGGCCGTAGGCCTGCAGGCCCGTCTGATGAGCCAGGCACTGCGCAAACTCACGGCAACCATCTCGAAGACCAACACCACCTGTATCTTCATCAACCAGTTAAGAGAGAAGATAGGCGTGATGTTCGGCAACCCTGAGACGACGACGGGTGGTAATGCTCTGAAATTCTATGCCTCGGTGCGTCTGGATATCCGCAAGGTGACTACGCTGAAAGACGGTGACCAGCCCATTGGCAACCAAGTGCGCGTGAAGATTGTGAAGAACAAGGTGGCTCCTCCATTCCGCAAGGCTGAGTTTGAGATCACCTTTGGCGAGGGTATCTCAAAAGTTGGCGAAATCGTCGATCTGGGAGTAGAATACGACATCATCAAGAAGAGTGGGTCGTGGTTCTCCTACGGGGATGCGAAACTGGCACAGGGACGCGATGCTACGAAGCAACTGCTCTTGGATAACCCAGAACTATGCGACGAACTGGAAGCCAAGATCATGCAGGCCATCTCTGACAAGGCATAAGCATAAAAGAAAAATCCCAGCCAATCGAAACGGCTGGGATTTTTTATGCTTACTTTATAGTGGAGTACCTTTCCCGCTTCTCCAACTATTACTCTTGGAAGCGGTACGCTTGCCACCGCCCTTACGAGCCGTTGGCGTGGACTTCTTCTTTGGACCATCCTTGGTATAGGTCTTTGTCACGACACCACCTCCGTCAAACTCCACATAGAGGAGTTTGTTATTGGAACGGTTGAATATCCAGGTATAGGTGCCGTTCTGACCCTCCAAGGTCTTGTCGGGCTCACCGGCGGCCATCATAACCTCATCTTCGGAGAAGCCAACACCGACATGTCCTGCACGCATCATGGCACGGCTACCCTCAGTACTCTGTATCTTCTTGCCAGGACCAGGGGCAAAGATGTAACCGAAATAATCCTCCTGTTTCTCTGCACGATGGGCATCGAGAACGAAGTCACCATAGAAATAGGTACCCAGTGTCGTATTCTTCAGTTTCAGCGTAAACTTATCGTCGTTCTTATGCGGGTTCATAGCCTCTATCTGATACTCCATCATACGAGGGATGGCCTGAACCTTCTTAGTCGTTTCGTTCAGCAATGCCGTCTTGAACTTCGTATGCACAACCTTACCGATGTACTGACGGTAGTTGTAACTATTGATATCCATGATGTCATCGACAAGTTCAAAGGAGTTGCCGAAGAGGTACTTGGCCTCATCCATGATAAACTCATCGTCGCGCATACCACTATTGGTCTTTGAGATGGCTACATTCTGGTAGAACTCATTACCATCCTTATCCTCCACGATAATCTTCACAGGGTAACTGCGCGTGCCCACACCCACCTTGGTGACCTTCACTTCCATATCCTTATCAACCACGACGTCCTGGAAGCCTTCACCATCATACTCCGTGTCAATACGGTAATACTGGGTCTTCGTATAGAGCGTCTTGCCCATCAGTTTTTCCCTGGCTATATCCACATCGCCAAGATAAGCCAGCGTTGGCACACCAGTCTTACTGTAGCAATAATCATCGAACGAACCGCTTGGAATCTCGTAATAATAGTTACGCCCGTTGTCCTGACAATAGAAATCCACACGTGAATGTCCATCCGAACTCTCATGATGACCCTTGTAGATCATGATCTTATACTTCAGAGGCATA
Organism: Prevotella sp. UBA4217; assembly: GCA_002379425.1. Taxonomy (GTDB): domain Bacteria; phylum Bacteroidota; class Bacteroidia; order Bacteroidales; family Bacteroidaceae; genus Prevotella. The sequence continues at coordinate 5,351 of DFTH01000011.1, read as the reverse complement.
CTACTCACATCCTTGCCGGTGGCAGCATCTGTGAAAGTCTTTACGACAAGATCATACTTCTCAGGCATGACCATGAACTTCATACCCTCCTCCCAGTCACAAAGACTATAGAACTTGAAGTTCTGACTGATAAAGTCAGTGGCCGTTTCCTGCTCCGGAGCGACTCCCAACTCACTGGCAATGCCCGGTTGGGCGGTCTTCTTGACACCACGCGTCTTCACGATATAGGGATTATCCTGAGCCACGGCTGTCAGAAATAGGAAAGCAGCACAAGTCGTTAAAAAAAACTTTTTCATAACTATCAATAGTTTTATTCTTAGTGATTCTGAGTGCAAAGATAGCACAAATTGCGTTAATCTCCAAATAATTTGTGCCAAAATGACGTGACAAAAAACATTTTTCTTCAAAAAAGACATTTTGGCACATGCTTTGCAATAAAAACTGTGACAATTTGAGTACAAACAATTAAAATATAAGAATTATGGGAAAGATTATTGGAATTGACTTAGGAACTACAAACAGTTGTGTTGCCGTATTCGAAGGCAACGAGCCTGTAGTAATTGCCAACAGCGAGGGTAAGCGTACAACTCCTTCCGTGATTGGCTTTATCGAGAATGGCGAGCGTAAGGTGGGTGATCCTGCCAAGCGTCAGGCTATTACCAACCCGAAGAACACTGTTTACTCTATCAAGCGTTTCATGGGTGAGAACTGGCAGCAGACGGAGAAGGAAATCTCGCGCGTACCTTATACCGTTGTCAACGAGGGTGGCTATCCCCGTGTAGATATCAATGGCCGCAAATACACCCCGCAGGAGATCTCTGCCATGGTGCTTCAGAAGATGAAGAAGACCGCAGAAGACTATCTTGGCGAGGAAGTGAAAGAAGCCGTCATCACGGTACCTGCCTACTTCTCCGACTCTCAGCGTCAGGCCACTAAGGAGGCAGGACAGATTGCCGGTCTGGAAGTGAAGCGTATCGTCAACGAGCCGACGGCTGCCGCTCTGGCTTACGGTGTCGATAAGGCCAACAAGGACATGAAGATCGCTGTGTTCGACCTCGGTGGCGGTACTTTTGATATCTCTATCCTGGAGTTCGGCGGTGGCGTGTTCGAGGTACTCTCTACCAATGGTGATACCCACCTGGGTGGTGACGACTTCGACCAGGTGATCATCGACTGGCTCGTACAGGAGTTCAAGAACGACGAGGGTGCCGACCTGAAGGCTGATCCTATGGCTATGCAGCGTCTGAAGGAGGCTGCCGAGAAGGCAAAGATTGAACTGTCAAGTTCTACTTCTACGGAGATCAACCTGCCGTACATCATGCCTGTGGGCGGTGTGCCTAAGCACCTCGTAAAGACACTCACACGTGCTAAGTTCGAGCAGTTGGCACATGGTCTGATCCAGGCCTGTCTGGCTCCTTGTCAGAAGGCTATCGCTGATGCCAAACTGAGCACTGCTGATATCGATGAGGTGATCCTCGTGGGTGGTTCCAGCCGTATCCCTGCCGTACAGACACTGGTGAAGAACTACTTCGGCAAGGAGCCTTCAAAGGGTGTGAACCCCGACGAGGTGGTAGCCGTAGGTGCAGCCATCCAGGGTGCTATCCTGAATAAAGAAGGTGGCGTGGGCGACATCGTGCTGCTCGACGTGACACCGCTGACACTGGGTATCGAGACCATGGGTGGCGTGATGACCAAACTGATCGAGGCCAACACGACCATTCCGTGCAAGAAGAGCGAGGTATTCTCAACCGCTGCTGACAATCAGACAGAGGTAACCATCCACGTGCTGCAGGGTGAGCGCCCGATGGCAGCCCAGAACAAGTCGATCGGTCAGTTCAACCTGACAGGTATCGCTCCCGCCCGTCGTGGTATTCCTCAGATTGAGGTAACCTTCGACATCGATGCCAACGGTATCCTGAAGGTGTCTGCCAAGGATAAGGCTACTGGCAAGGAGCAGGCCATCCGCATCGAGGCTTCCAGTGGTCTGTCACAGGACGAGATCAACCGCATGAAGGCCGAGGCTGAGCAGAACGCCGAGAATGACAAGAAGGAGCGCGAGCGCGTGGATAAGATGAATCAGGCAGACTCTATGATCTTCCAGACCGAGAACCAACTTCAGGAAATCGGTGACAAGATTCCTGCCCAGCATAAGCCCGCCATCGAGCAGGCCCTCCAGCAACTGAAGGATGCCCACAAGGCTGGCGACGTCAATGCTATCGACACAGCCATCGCAGCCCTGAACAATGCCTGGCAGACTGCTTCACAGCAGATGTACCAGCAGAGCGGTGCCGCAGGTCAGCCCGGCGGCGACCAGTTCAACGGCGGTCAGCAAGCCGGAGGCCAGCAAGCCGGCGGACAGCAGGCCCAGGGCGGACAGGACGAAACCATCCAGGACGCCGACTTCGAGGAGGTGAAGTAAATGACTGATTTATAACATATTACAAGAGAGGCGCAACAATTAATTTGTTACGCCTCTCTCTTTGTAAAGCCAACTAAAACTACGATATTTTTCTATTAACCATTATTCCGTGTGCTTATTCTGGCTTTTTATAAAAAAGAGAGCACTTGCTCATTTATCTTATCTGTCAATCATCTTCAGGGAAATACTCATAATAAATATCACCAATGGTATCAGCAAAACCCCATCCGCATGGCGAGGCCCACTCCATACACTGCCTCAAACGAGGCTTGAAGTGCTCCAACATATTATTCTTGGCAATGAATGCCATAGTCTTTTCGAAATTATTCTCTACAGATGTATAATACTGCTCCCACATGTCACCATAGTCGTATGTAAACTGACAAGCATTCTCGACATAGCAAAGCATCAAGTCAGCCAACTTGTCTGGAGAAGGTTTCAGTTTCTTGTAATCAGAAACAGCCTTCCGACAAACCGAGAACCGGGTCTTTGGCTCCTGTCGTCCCCTTGATGGATAGAACTCTTCTGTAATAATCTTCTTATACTCTTCCAACTTACCGTCCTCGTCAGGATTTGCATAGAACTCCAGATACTCTTTCGCTTCTTTGCGAGCATCATACATCTCTAGGACCATGCCAATGATCTCTTCCTTGGGCATGGACATAAGTATTTTCTTTACTGTTGCTTTTGACATAATCCGAAAATGATTGTATTTCGATTGAACTTGTACGGGTACTTGTATGGGTAGTTGTATGGGGGAACTTCGGATTTATTATTATCAATCTTTCTTATCTCCAAACAGCAGTTTCAATTGTTTGTCAAAATCGCTCATAATCTCGCGATCTTGAATGACACGGAACTTATCATATTCTGTGAAAGCCTTTTCTACCGCTTGTTCGTGAGTCACACGGCCCGCATCTGGAAGCAGTGGACGGTTGTTCAAGTCCATGTAGCGCTGTAGGAGAGCAGACCAGTCGGCCATTGTCATCAAGATATGGTCTTCTGCGCGTTGCTCTGCAATGTCGATGAAGGCATTGCTCAATCTGTTCAACGAATCAACCTCTTTTTCGCTCAGATAGTTCTTGGCAACAGTAACATCCGATTTCACGACCCTTCCGTCTGGTGCATTCTTCCAGGTAGTCAATCCCATGTGAGGGCGTTCTGCATCTGCACGGTCATAGATAATCTCGGAAGCGGTCTGTTTGGTTACGGCATAATGCATGATGTTCTGCACAGTCTTGAAGAACAATTGCGTTTCTTCTGAATCTTTATCGTAGTCAGAACTGCACTCGCTATATATGTCCGTAATCTTCTGATAATAACGTCGTTCGCTGATACGTATCTCCCGAATGCGGTCAAGCAAATCATCGAAGTAGTCTGCCCCAAATACGTTCTTCCCCTTCAGACGTTCATCATCCAACACAAAGCCTTTGGTAAGATATTCTTTAAGAACTTGTGTTGCCCATATACGGAACTGAGTAGCCTCGTAACTATTTACGCGATAACCTACGGCAATGACCACATCAAGGCTATACATCATCACCTCGCCAGACCATTTGTCCGAAGGTATTCGAATTTTTCTAATAGCATCGGACAAATGTATTTCACCACTTTGTTCTATTTGGTCGAGGTGGTAGTTTATTGTGGGTACTGTCACTCCAAACAACTCAGCCATTCTCTGCTGTGAAAGCCAGAAAGTATTGGTGTCAAAGACTACCTGCACTTGTACTTTCCCACGTCCGCCTTTATACATCAAAATAGAGGACTCCATGCTTCTCACGGCAACGTCTGGAGTCATGGTCGCGCTGAAATATTGCTGTGCAGCCTTCACCATCTCTTTCTTTTGGTCGGCATTCATAGCCACAGCCATGCAGGCCGCACGAGAAAGTCGAATGCTTGTCACTTCTCTGACTGCGCCACTACCCAGTTCTGCCATCTCGGTTATTTCTACGAAATGCTCACCCAGATGGTAGCCCTTCTGTGAAGTCCATGCCTGTGCCTTGGCAATGACACGCTCAAAGTTCCAGTATTTGCCATAGCCCATCACTCGCGCCAACTTGCGAGAGTTCCACCATTCCTTGCCATCGGCATCAACCTCTCTTAACTGTTCGAAAGGAGATTGGAGTTCTGGGATATTGTTAGAATTTTGCTCCATATATTCTTTTAACGTTTTTACCCATTTTTATATTTCGTGAGTCCGTAAATCCGTAATACTTTCAGACCTCAGCCATCAGCCTTCCATATATCAACTGTCCCCATGGCATATGCTATTGTAAAGAGCCAGCCCTTTTACCGTCAGCAGGTATTTCTGGCGAGGGTGACGGGGCGAATCAGGATATAGCATACGGATATAGCCCTCGTTCATAGAAGGATTAAGAGAGTAGTCAAGGAAGTTTTCCCTATCTTTCAAGCCAATCCTCTCCATCATCACTTTGACGGAGAGTTGCTCTTCACCCAAAGCCTTCACTAATCTAATAATATTTTTATTATTGGTGTTAATAAAACTTGTCGGGGTACTTGTCGGGGTACTTGTCGGGGTACTTGTCGGTTGTTTTGAAGGAACTGCAAGGTTTGGCTGTTCTTTCCATTCTGCAGGCGGGTTAATATGCAGATAACGATTGCGCAGATCCCACTGCTCTCCAAGCAGTAGATTACGGAAAAAACGTTCCAGAAAAACAGGACTATAGTCGATACCCTTTATGGCATTTTTGTAGTTTGCCCTCACAAGTGCATTACGGAAGTACCAAGAATGTTTAGCGAACAAGTCGTTCTCCACATTAAAGCCTAGTGAACGAAGATACTGAATAGTAAATACGGCCGTAGTGCGTGTGTTTCCTTCACCGAAGGCATGAGTCTGCCAAAGTCCAGATACGAAATTGGCAATATGAGCCACTAACTCATCATTACTAATGCCCTTATAACTGAAATCGCG
>DFTH01000016.1 GCA_002379425.1 Prevotella sp. UBA4217 | reverse complement strand
GCGAAGGATAGAAACGAAAACGGGTTTCTTCTTGATAACAGACAACTCCAAAAGCGATTCCAGACGTGGTAGCAGTTCGCAATAGTTGCCTTCCAGCTGCATTTCGTTCTCTACCTCACTGGTCACGTCCTCACCCTTGAAGCACACATACTGCACATACAGACCTGGCATAAAACGGCGTGGCTTGTAGCCAAACAAGACGACTGCTGCGTATGTGGGGCATTGGTGCTCAGTGTCATACATACCCACAGCGGCCATCTGTTCCTCGATAGGACGAGTATCAGAATCCACTAACTCATTACCTAATAGCGGTATCAGATATTTTGTACGCAGCAAGTCCGTGTTGACATCAGAAAGCTTAGCAGCCAAACAAGGCATCGTGTCGAAGGTTGCCATGAATGACATCCTTCGTTCTGCCAATATGCGCTCCTCTGCTTCCGTTGCTATGTCACGACGAGGACCAATACGAATAAAGGTGCGTCCACGATAGCGCACAGGAGGCAGGTCAGACGGACTGACCTCAGCAACCAGTAAGTCACCTTCTGGGAACTGGAAACGGTCAACACTCATAACAGGTATAGGCAGAATGTTGCCGTTGCTGCGTATGGCTGCTATCTTCTTCAGCAAGTCATCGGTGACCTTCAGCCCCGACAACTCTCCATTGTCGTAAGCACCCAATATCAGGTATCCATTCTTTCGTGAGTTTGGCAGATCATTAGCAAAGGCACAGATAGCCTCCTGGAACTTATCCATGTCACCTGTTGACGTGGTTCGCTCCACACGATAGGTTTCCGTGCTATGCAGCAGTTCTTGTATTTCGTCTTTTGTTATCATTTGACTTATTTCTCTTGATTGAATTCTTCCTGTCTCACCAACTCCTGCACAGGTACTTCAAGCGCATTGGCTATTGCAATGAGAGCTTCAAGGCTGGGCTGGGTGGTGTTGGTGACCCATTTGGAAATAGTTGCCTGGTCCTTTCCCAACTTATCTGCCAACCACTTGTTGTTCAGGTCGTGTTCAGCCAGAACAATTCTTATACGATTTAATTTTGCCATGATAGATTTCTCTTATTTGAGGGCAAAGATACAAAAATTTATTCATAATTCAGCGTAATATACTTAATTTTTATCGTTTGTAGTGAAAATTTGATTATTCTATCAAGTATTTGGCATCATTGCTGACACAATCAAGAAAAATCATCAGGTTTGTGAATTTTCCTGTGTTTTCTTTTGGTTGTTTGGGGAGAATTCTGTACCTTTGCAGTGATTTTGTAACATGTTGATTATCAATGGTTATTTCCGTTTTTGAGACATGTGTGCAACATCCGGTGCTAACGCATTGATAGTCAGTTAGAGTCGTTTTCGAGGAGTGAAGTAATACAAAATAAGAAGTAATAAGAAAAAGTGGTGTAATTGTCATGATTACACCACTTTTCTTTTTCACAGAGATTCATTGGGCAGTTTGTTTGTTCATTCCCTCATAGAACTTCTGTTGCAGATCTTTGGCAAGTTGGTTATTAGGATTGAGTCTCAGGGCGTTCTCGTAGTTCTGCAGCACGTCGATGTAGTAACGTTGGCCATTCCGGGCCGGGTCCTGCACTATGCGTACCATATAGAGGAACCCACGGAGAGTACAGATGTCCGACTGGTCAGCATTCTGCATCTGTTCCATTTTTTCAATGGTCTGCTCCGTTTCGACCAGCAGATTCTCTGTCTGTGGGGCATGCGGGTTCATCACCGAGAAATGAAGACTTTGCACAGCCATCTGATACTTGGGCTGGATACTGTCAGGAAACATCGCATCGATACGCTTCATCTCTGCCACACAGTTGAGAAGTGCATCTGGCGTGGGCTGCTGAATCTTTGAGAGTGACTGCCCGATGAGTGTTTGCATCGGCATGGTCTCCTGAGCATTGATACTCATACTTGCCATCACGAAGAGGGCGATAACTAACACACGAACTTTAGAAATTTGAAATTTCATACGCTTTATTATTTTTAAGTGAAACAAAAATGCCAATGTATAGGAATCGATCGCGTGAGGGCACAACAGGACTGCCACTTGCATCGTAACGGAAAATATTTGTGCGACCGAGGATGTTGTTCAGCGAGGTATAGATAATGACCTTTGGACTCAGCAGATAGGTGAGATTCACATCGACACTGTTGTAATGAGGCGTGATGCCATAGGGGAAGTGCCGTCCACTGGCATAAGACTCTGCCAGGCCAATAATCATCTTGCCGATAGTGTATTTGGCTGTCAGCCGCAGATTATGACGTGAGGCAAAGTCGGGTGTACATTCATCGTTATAATCGAGATAGAGTCGTTTGGAGTCATTGAACGAATAAGAGAGTGTCGTCGTGAGATTATTGACAAATGAATGGTCCTCCACAAAGATGTCAATGCCCTTACTCGTACCATGTCCATGAGGCTGATAGACACCATTCTCCAAAAGTGGCAGCCGATGATATTTCTTCCAATAGGTCTCCACACGCATAAGCGTGGCATTCCTCTTATACTCGAAAGAGAAAATTGCATGATCGGCCGTGCTCTGACTGAGGCTTTCTCGGCTTTGTGCCAGATAGTCGTCCGACAGTGTCTGGCTGTAACGGCCAGCCACCAAGGAGAACTGCAGGTGCCTGTTAGGTATATAACTCAGTGTCGCCCTAGGCATCAGCAAGAGGTCAGAATTCATCAGTTCTGTCCTGCCAGACATATTGAGGAAGACACGAGGAATGATGCGCCACTGGGCATCGATGTTGGCAGCGAGGATGTTATATCTGAGGTGATAATGCTGTACATCGTATCTCGAAGTGCTATGACGAATATAGTCCTCCATGCCAGCCGATAGTTTCAGCACGTCAGAACAAGCCTTAAGCACTTTGCCTTTCAGGTGTATCTCATTACGAAAGTTGTGATAATGATCGCCAGTCATCCGTGCGTCGTCAATATCGGTGAAGACGGACGAGTTGGCTACGCCTGTAAATAACGTGTAACCGCGCCCCAGGGATGCTTTGTAGGTGGCATTAACATAGATATTATGCTCTTTGAGCGAAAGGTTGTGCTCATCGATGCGTTGACCTACGGATGTCAGGTCGTAGCCGACGTATGATTTCAGGACACCCGCAGTATTGAAATTCTTCTTGTACTGCAGTTCACCAGAAAGTTTACGATACGGACGACTGAACTCAAACCTTTCAGTAAACAGTCTGTTGTATAGTCCCATACTTGTCAGGGCAGTATTAAACGACAGGCTGCTGCTCTTATAGGCTTTGGTGCCGCCAATATTCCAATCCACCAGTGAACCACTTATTCCGAACTTGTCGCTGGTGGCAGCATCAGTGGTCTCCATGGGCAGCACTGACGAAAGCGCCTGACCATATTCACCACCATAGCCACCCAGTGAGAAGTTTATGCCTTTGAAAAGGAATGGAGAAAACCTGCCACGCACGGCTGTGTTTTCTATATTGGTGCTGTATGGCACAAGTACGTGCATACCATTGACAAATGTCTGGCACTCCTCGCTCTCGCCTCCTCTAACGTAGAGTTTACCATTCTCGCCCACCACCTGCGTACCGGGGAGTGTCTGCAGAGCCGCCACCACATCGCCACACGAGTTGCCGGCCATCACCACATCGAGGGCGCTCATCGTCTTGAAGTTCTCACTTTTGCCGAAGCAAAAAGTGCTGGCTGTCACCATGACTTCGCTGATATTCATGACCTGCTCTTTCATACGAACTGAGAGATGAGCCAACTGACTGACATCCATTGTCAACAAGCAGTCCTCATAGCCGACAAAGGTCGTCTTAAGCGTTACCTGGCCTGTTTTCGACGTCGTAAACGAGAAGTGTCCGACAGAGTCAGTCAGGCATCCGTCGATAGTACCTATTATAAATACGTTAGCACCTGCGAGGGGGCCTTTCCCATCACTCACGATACCCGTGACGATGGTCTGTGCTGCCAGATTTCCGACAGTCATCAATAGAAGAATGATATGTACAATTCGTTGTTTCATGCCACAAAGATACGACATGAAACCGTAGCCTCCAAATTCGCGTGACAGACAACTAAAACCGCTGACGGAAAACTATGTCTGATGGCGAATGACTATGATTCAGGACGAACAACTAAGCGATAAACGACTTCAACTGAGGGACGTAAGAGCGTGAAACGGGGATAGACCAGTCCAAAGATGATGGACACAAGAAACTTGTTACCCTGATACATACTGAATCCAAAGGGTTGCAGGAAATAGAGAATAGCCCAAATAATGACACCATACACCACACTGTCTTTCAGCCAGGCCCTGCTCATCTTAAACGGATAAGTACGGTTAAAGAGTGATTTCTGAAAAAGAATTCTATAGTCCATTGCGTAAAAATTCTTAGTGCCGCACGTTTGAGCATCATGGCAAGTTTAGCGGACTCGGTGCTGCAAAGGTACTACTAAATTCCATTATCAGCAAAGAATTTGCTTCTTTTTAACAAAAGAGGTCGTGCCAGATTGGCACGACCTCTTCATTTTTAGAAGTGGATACTGACATCCAGTCCCACTTGGGTAGGGTTAGCCTGTTGGGCGAAGTAGCGAGTGCCACTTGCGGCAGCACTCTCCACGGCGAATGTATTATATTTAGTGTTGGTCAAATTCCGTCCCCAGAGAGTGACGACGACAGGACCGAAGTCGTAGTCGGCATGGGCACCAAGAAGGGCATAGAACTTCTGATAGTAGGTATTCGCCTCGTTCCACCATATCTTACCCTGACCTGAGAGGTTGGCACCGATAGTGAACTTGCCTATATGGTAGTCTGCCATCGCACTAAAGGTATGTTGAGGTATGAAGGGCACGTAATTGTCCTTATAGTCATATATGTCATATCTTAAAACATATTCACTCGATTTGATTTGTTCCTTTCCAGCATCATATTCATCAAACTTCGCATTCGTAAAGGCATAGGTAACACCCCAATCCAGGGCATTGTCGAAGGCACGGCCGCGCAGCGACATTTCCAGACCACAGGAGTGGCTCTTACCCGCATTGACCATCATACGGCCATAGTTGGAACCAGGAATCATCTGAGAGAGTTGCTGGTTGCGAATCTTCATATAGAAGAGGGCAAGGTCGAAATGGACGCGAGAGTCGAAGAGGTTCAGGTGTGTGCCAAGTTCAAAGTTCCACGACTCCTCCGGCTTGTAGGCAATAGTCTCCTCGATATTATCGTAGTCTTGTGTTGTATGCTCCACGTCATAGTCGCCACGCATGGCATCCTGCTGATGCTTGTTGAGGTCAGTCTGGAGAATGTCAGAGAACATCTGGATGTTATAGCCGCCTGCACGGTAGCCTTTCGACACCAGGGCGTAGATATTACCCAAGTTCTCACTGAGGCTATAGGTGAGGGCTATCTTCGGCAACAACTGGAAGTGCGACTTGGAACGGCTGTCGGCCACATGTGACGTGAGGTGATAGGTAGCCTGTCGCTCAGCGGTACCGCCCGTCATGTTCATATAGGCCAAGGCATCATACTCTATCTTCATCCAGTCATAGTTCAGGCGGAGGCCGAGTGTCAGTTTCAGGCGGTCTGTCAACAGGATGTTCGACTCATGGAACAGGCCGAGATTCATCTGTGGGGTACGGAATGACTCTGGCACTGCCATCTCTGCCGACATCGTGATGCCTGCTGCCTCGACGGCTGCCTGCGCTGCCCTCTCCGCTGCGGCGGGAGCCAGTTCTGCGGCCTTTTGTGCGGCCATGGCCTCAGGCATACCCTGGGCCACCATCTCTGCAGTCATCTGTGCCGTCATCTGTTCCAGCATACGACCATACATGGCCTGCTGCATGGCTCCCTTCATGGCATTGGTGATACCCATGCCGATGGGACCAGTGATGGCATCGCCAAAGGTGACAGGGGCATCGGTATGCAACCACTGGTAGGCTCCGAAGATACCAGTCGTATGCTGCCAGCGGCTCTTGTCATGAGAGCGGAGCACGAACTCCTGCGTGAGCGCGTTCTGCTTCTGACGCTGCTGAAGGCGCAGGTAGTCTGGGGTCATATAGTCCTGGTCCATGTCCATCTTATCCTTCAGGAACTGGTAACTGGTGGTAGAGGTGAAGAGCATCCGTTCCGTGTCATAACTGATGTTCAGTCCGGTGTTCAGCATATTACGCTTGTAGCCGTTCATGATGGTCGTGGCAGGGTCGTAAACCTTATCACCATCAAAACGATCTGCATAACTACCCATGTAAGACCGCATCTCGTCAGGCATAAACTCTCCATATCCGAAGCCGTTCTGGTTAATATACTGGTAGTCGGCCGTCCAGTCGAACTTCAGTTTTTCTGAGGGCTTGAAGATAAGACGCAGTTTGCCGCCAGCCTCGTTGGTCTTGTCGTTCTTCTCAGAGAAGTTCTGATTGTCGATAAAGCCCTTCAGTCCACTGTAGAAACCTGCGACAGAGAAGGCGAACTTGTCGGAGGTTCGCTGATAGGTGGCAGCCTCAACGTTGGTGTAGAGTCCTGTGCCAATACCTAAGCGGATGTCTGTGCCCTGGTAACTGAAGGGGTCTTTCGAGTAGATACGCACCAGACCGCCCTCAGTGTTCTGTCCGTAGAGCGTGCCCTGCGGGCCTCGGAGGATATCAACGCGGTCGATACCATAGAAATGGTTGTTGTAGGCAGCCTTCGACATCAGGGGGATGTTGTCGTAGTAGATGCCGACTGCAGGACTGTTCACGCGCGAGCCTATACCTCTTATATACATAGAGGAGGTGAGGCGGGAACCGTAGGAAGGCATGGTGAAGGAAGGAACGTACTGCGACAGTTGCGACAGGTCGCGCACATTCAACTGCTGCAGTTGTTCACTGCCGAAGACATTGCTACTGACGGGCTGGAGGCGGAGCCGCACCTGCTCCTTGGGCTGTGCGACCACCACCACCTCGTCTAAATCAACAACTTTACTGCTATCCGTTAATACCCCAGAAGTGGTATCATAACGATTTCCTCCTTGTACTGGCATTACGCCTAAGCATAGTCCTGTCATCAGCAGGACACTGGTTTTCATCATCATCTTAATTATCTTTTTATCCTTTTCAGGCTGCAAAGGTACTGCAATCCGTCAGCCTGTGCAATCCCCATTTATGCGGATTCTTACAAATTAAGATAAAAAGACCTATTCGAGATGATTCTGGAATATGTCATAGTCCATGTCGTAGGCTGGTGAACGTATGGACAGCAGATTGAGCACGGAATGGAATATGTAATGCTGCTCGAGAACGGCCGGCAATGTCTGCTTATAGTCCCTGAACCCATCCGATACCCATACCAAGAACGGTATCTCGTACTGTACCTTAGGCGCAAGTTTCATAGGAAGGCCGTGCATGAACATCTTGTTCTCGCCCAGCGACTCACCATGATCGGAAATAAAGATCATGGCACTGCGCCATTCTGTCATAGTGCGCAGGGTATTGATAAGACTGTCCAGGAGGAAGTCGGTATAGCGTATGGTATTGTCGTACGCATTGACCAGCATATCGACATTCTTCTCACCTTCTTCCACGTTCTTGGCTACCGGCTTATACACTTCAAACGCCTTGGGATACTTGCTGGCATAGTTAGGACCGTGACTTGTACTGGTATGCAGCACGATCAGCACCTTATTCTTCTTGCTGGACTCTATCCGCTGGCGGAGTCCCGCAAAGAGAATGCCATCATAGTCATCGTCCTCCTCGGGGTATCGGGTAGCGAGATCCGTGTCAGTGAGATACTCATCGATATGTATGGGCGGTTCTCCCCAGTTGGATGTACGCCACGACACATCCACCCCCGTCCTATAGGCATAGTTGGGCAGCAACTCATACAGGTCGTCCGTGTTCTTGGGCTCAAGTATGGCCTTTGTGCCGGCAGTGGTATAAGTAGCACACGAAGTAGCCTGATACACCTTCAGTCCGTCTTGTCTGGACAGCAGCGGATTGGTGTCGCGCCTATAGCCGTAGAGTTGGAAGTTGGCTTTCCTTGCCGACTCACCGATGACAAGTATCACGACGGCCTTTTCATCATCCGCAATCTGACCATCGGGAAGCCGTATCTCCTCCGTCTGTTCGTCGTGGCTGAAACTGATCACCCTACCAGTATTCACCAGATAAGACCATGGCTGCAGCAGTCCGCCCAACTCCGTGTCATGCTGACTGACCCATAGTGTCTGGCCGATGTTCAGCACTGCGACGACAAGGACAATAGCCAGAGAACCGCCACAGCAGATGCCAAGTCTTCTTGCCTTGCCGAAGACCACAGGCTGTAGCAGGCAATACAAGGCAGGAAGGATGCCAAAGACGATGATGGAAAGCCACAGTGACCAACTGAAGAACCCAGAGGCTTCGGAGTATCTGGTATTAAACACGTTGCCAATGGTCGTCGCATCAATAATTACCCCGTAGGTGAAGATGAAATAGACGGCCGTCGCATTGATGACGGAAAGGATGGCAAGCAAGATGCGCCCTACCCTCCTCGTCAGGAACATGAGGAGATAGGTCATCATGAAGTTGAGCGCCAGCATGATCACCACCAGCGATGCCAGCAGGAACATTCTCCCACTGACGCCTTCATTGCTATTGTTGGCTGCATAGTCAAAGAACGGTATGTTGTATAATACCAGTGTTCCCAGACTGACGATGCACGAAAATGCGAAAAGAGATATCGGACGTAAGAACTTTTTCATAAACATTCCTAATTATGCATGCAAAGATACGGAAAATCATTAGAAAATGAGTACCTTTGCACTAGTTTTAAGACTAATTAATTTAAATACACTATGAACATTCTGATTTTGCAGGCCTCTCCACGCGCCAATGGAAGCACGGCGTGGATGGCGGCAGAGTACAAGAAGGCTGCTGAGGCAGCAGGTCACCAGGTAACGCTGGTCAACGTTTCTCGCAAGAAGATTGCAGGCTGTCTGGCCTGTGAGTATTGCCACAACAAGGGCAACGGTGCCTGTATCCAGAAGGACGACATGCAGGAACTCTACCCGTTGATGGCCGAGGCAGAGGTGCTGGTGTTGGCCGCCCCTATCTACTACTTCACGCTCTGTGCGCAGATCCAGGCTCCCATCCAGCGTATGTACTGTGTCAACGCTCCTGCCAAGGTGAAGAAGATGGCCCTACTGATGTCGTCCTATTCGCCCGGAGTCTATAGTGGTGCGACGGCAGAGTACCATGACATCTGCAACTACTGGCACGCTGAGGACACTGGCATCGTCACTGCCAAGATCGACGAGCAGAAGACAGACGAGACAAGTCAGAAGATTCAGGCCATCGTGAAGAACCTATAGGTTGGCTGCCAAAGGTACAGGATATGAATAAGGAAGAGAAATACCGATTACTGACGGAACAGGTCAAGAGTCTGACCGCAGGTGAGACTGACAGCATCGCCACCATGGCCAATGTGGTGGCAGCCATCCATGAGACGATGGGCTTCTTCTGGACAGGCTTCTATCGGGTGGTAGGCATCGAACTGGTACTGGGACCATTCCAGGGACCCGTGGCCTGCACGCGCATCGCATACGGCCGGGGGGTGTGTGGTACGGCATGGAAACAAGGCCAGACGATCGTCGTACCCGACGTGGAACAGTTTCCTGGACATATTGCCTGTAGCAGTCTGTCAAGGTCGGAGATCGTAGTGCCCGTGCTCAACAGGATAGGTAGCGTCGTGGCCGTACTCGACATCGACAGCAAGGAACTCTCCACCTTCGACGACATAGACCGACAGTATCTGGAGAATATCTGTCATGACCTGATCCTATAGAGATATCCGACGCCCAATGAAGAACAGCGAGGCACTGCTATCATACATCCGCGAAGGCCGCACGATGAACCAGCGCGAGAAACTCTGGCTCATCGTGAGCCTGAGTATCCCGTCGATCCTGGCACAGATATCGGCCACGGTGATGTTCTTCATCGATGCCTCCATGGTAGGCCATCTGGGTGCCAAGGCCTCTGCGGCCATCGGACTGGTAGAGACCACGGGGTGGCTGTTGGGCGGTCTGGCCTCTGCGGCCAACATGGGATTCTCGGTACAGGTGGCCCACTTCATCGGCGCCAACGACTTCGAGGCGGCCCGCAGGGTGCTCCGCCAGTCGCTCGTCTGCAGTCTCATCTGGGCACTTGCCATCTCACTGACTGCCCTGCTCATATCCCCATATCTGCCCTACTGGATGGGCGGCAGCGAGGAGATAGCCCACGACGCGTCGCTCTACTTCGCCATCATCGGCCTCTGTGGCATCTTCTTCCAGATGGAAGGTCTGGCTGGTTCGATGCTGAAATGCTCTGGCAACATGAAGATCCCCAGCATCCTGAACATCGGCATGTGCGTGATGGATGTGGTGTTCAACTACATCTTCATCTACATGCTCGACATGGGTGTGAAGGGTGCCGCCATGGGAACAGGGGTGGCAGAACTGATCACGGCCGGTCTGATGCTCTACTTCCTGCTCTATCGTTCCGACATGCTCTCCCTGTTCGGAGAGAAGCGAAAGGGCAAGGACAAGGAACAGGCCTATCTCTATCGTCCGAAGAGCGACGTGGTGGGCACGGCCTTCAAGATTGGTGCACCCATGGGACTGCAGCACCTGCTGATGGGATCGGCCCAGATCGTGAGCACGCTCATCGTGGCCCCCCTGGGCACCATCGCCATCGCAGCCCACTCGCTGGCCATCACCGTCGAGAGCCTCTGCTATATGCCGGGCTACGGCATCGCCGAGGCTGCCACGACCCTCGTAGGACAAGGCATCGGGGCTGGTCAGAAAGCACTGACCCGCTCCTTCGCCCGCATGTCCGTCGGACTGGGCATCGGCGTGATGACGATGATGGGTATCCTGATGTGGATCTTCGCCCCTGAACTGATGGGGATCATGTCGCCAGTGGAGGAGGTGATCGTCCAAGGCACGGAGGTGCTGCGCATCGAGGCCTGGGCGGAACCGATGTTCGCTGCCGCCATCGTCTGCAACGGTGTGTTCATCGGGGCAGGCGACACGATGATCCCTGCCGCCATGAGCCTGTGCTCGATGTGGTTCGTCCGCCTGACACTGGCCGCCAGTCTTGCCCCGCGATTCGGGCTGAAGGGCGTCTGGACGGCCATGGCCATCGAACTGATCTTCCGTGGCAGCATCTTCCTGGTCAGGCTCTTCAAGGGAGGATGGAGTGAGAAGTTGAGAATTAAGAATTAAGAATTAAGAATTATGATTACTTGTATGCGGAGGATTCTGTTTGTAATGTTTGCTGTCCAGTGTTCACTGTTCACGGCTTGGTCGCAGACCATCAGCACGGAGGTGCTCTTCGAGACGACGGCCGGCAATATCCGTATCGGACTGTATGACGAGACGCCGCTGACGCGCGATAACTTCCTGAAGATCACGAAGATGGGGATCTACGACTCCCTGCTGATCCACCGTGTCATCAAGGACTTTATGATCCAGAGCGGCGATACGAACAGCAAGCATGCCAAGCCCGGACAACTATTGGGCACGGGCGACTTCGACTATACCACAGAGGCCGAGTTCCGTCT
Source organism: Prevotella sp. UBA4217 (assembly GCA_002379425.1). GTDB lineage: Bacteria > Bacteroidota > Bacteroidia > Bacteroidales > Bacteroidaceae > Prevotella. Next base: position 36,111 of record DFTH01000016.1, on the reverse strand, counting down.
GCCGCAGATCTTCCACCGCCGTGGTGTGGTGGCCATGGCACGCGAAGGCGACAAGGTCAATCCTGAGCGCCGCTCGTCAGCCTGCCAGTTCTATATCGTCTGGGGAAAGATCTACCAGGACGACCGTCTGATCGCCAAGGTACAGGAACGGCTCGACTCCGCCACACAGGGAACGGTGAAACTGACACCTGAGATGATCGAAGTATATAAGACTGTTGGTGGCACGCCTCATCTCGACGGACAATACACCGTCTTCGGCGAGGTCATAGAGGGCATGGATATCGTAGAGAAGATACAGGGTGTGCAGACCGACAAGAACGACCGTCCGCTGGAGGATATCCGTATTCTGAAGGCTACCGTCACGAAGGACCTGCCCCAACTGGAGAAGCCCAAAGCCGCCAAAAAAGGCTCAGTGACCAAGAGGCGCACGGCTCCACGGAGGAAATAGGCATAAAAAAGCCGCTCAAGGGTCATCAACGACTCAAGGGCGGCACCAACAATCTATGAATAACTAAAAACCTTTTTCTGAAATAACGGAGTGTCACCACTGCGTCTGTTATCCTTACTTGCAAATCTTTTTCTAACACCTTAGAAAACCTATTGCCAATCTAACTAAATAAAACCTAAAAACCTAACTAACTATTAACTCTAACTAAAACCTAAATTCAATCTTTTCCTTTACTAATACCTCTGTATTTCTTTTTGACGATGCAAAGGTACGACGATTTTCGCTACCTACCATGGATTATACCCCGTTTTTGCACAAAAAACACCTTTCTTTTGATATATGTCAACCGTATTGTGTGCGAACACATACAAATTGTGTACGAAAACAGCCTTTTCTATGCACATTTGATCCCGAAATGGTGTATATAAAAGACTTATCAAATCTCATTTACCTTTCAGCCGGCAGATAACTACTTGATTATCAACGCTTTCGGCTGAAATGTGTTTTTCCCATGTATTTAGCACTGAAAGTAGGGGCAACTTTTGATGAATAAACTGCGATTTTCGACTAAATAGTGCCTTCTTTCAGAAAATAAGTGCCTACTTTCACGGCTGAAGTGCCTACTTTCGCGGCTAAAGAGCCTCTTTAGGAAGCAAAAGAGCCTCCTCATTATGGTCCCAGGCCTTGGGAAAAAACAAAAATAACATATCAGCACAAACTTTTAGATACGCGTGAATGGTGGCTGACCGTCTGACTTTTGTCTTATAGAATCCCCTTTCAGCCGGAAACGCTGAAAACCAAGCAGTTAGCAACAGACTGAAAGGAAAATGTCACGTCGTCAGAGGTGTCTGCACTTCTGCCACAAGATTAGTCAGTTCGACGAACTCAGGGATGGAGAGTTGTTCTGGACGACGCGTGAGCAGTGAAGAATGGAGCGTGAAGAACGAAGAATCAGGTGGCAGTATCTGGCGCAGGGAGACGCGAAGCATCTTCCGACGCTGGTTGAAGACGGTCTTCACCACGCACTTGAACAGCGCCTCATCGCATCCTAAGTCTGTCACCTCATTACGCGTCATCCTGATGACGGCGCTCTGCACCTTGGGAGGCGGATTGAACACGGAGGGCTCCACGGTGAAGAGGTATTCCACGTTGTACCACGCCTGGATCAATACGGAGAGAATGCCATACTGCTTGTTGCCTGGCTTCGAGGCCATGCGCAGGGCCACCTCATGCTGGATCATGCCCGTACAGCAGGGAATCAGGTCCTTGTTGTCGAGCATCTTGAAGAATATCTGCGAGGAGATATCGTAGGGGTAGTTGCCTGTCAGCACGAACTGCTGACCGTCGAAGACCTCACGAAGATCCATCCTCAGGAAGTCGCCACCTATTATATTGTCCTGCAAGCGGGGGAAATGCTCCTGCAGGTAGGCCACCGACTCGCGGTCGATCTCCACGACCTTGAAGGGACGGGGCTTCTCAACGAGGTACTGGGTCATGACACCCATGCCCGGACCCACCTCCAGCACGGGGAGGTCAGGACAGGCGTCAACGGTGTCGGCAATCGCCTTGGCGATATTCAGGTCAGTGAGGAAGTGCTGACCAAGGTTTTTCTTAGGACGTACTTGCTTCATGGGTGCAAAGATACAACTTTTTAGTCAAACAGAAAAAGAAAAGAACCAAAAAGGACGGTCCGGATTCACATCCAGACCGCCCTCGTCTATGCTTTCTAAGTTCTAAAATCCTTACTTAACTCCTAAGTTCATATCGTTGTTCACCTTCACGGCCTCAGCAACACATACTGCAACGACGAATGTTACAAAAAATAATGCTGTCATAATCTTTTTCCTTTCTCTAACTTTAATTGTTATCCTGTTATTGTCTTTTGACGCTGCAAAGGTACGGCTGTTTACGCACACAGACAAGAAATCCGGACAGAAAGACCTTAAAAACGGCTATTTCATTGACACGTGTCAATTATAAATAGGGACAGATTTATACCCAATGCTCACTTTTTCCCTTTTTTTTTCCTTCTTTACGGTAATTATTCGTACCTTTGCACCTATGGACATGAAAACCATCCTCACCAATGCCACCAAGATTATCTTCCCCATCCTGTTGGGAGGAGCCATCCTGTATTGGATGTACCGTGGCGAGGACTTCAGCCGTCTGATGCAGGTAATGACAGAGGAGATGGACTGGACATGGATGCTACTGTCCTTCCCCTTCGGCATCCTGGCTCAGGCGTTCCGCGGCTGGCGATGGAAGCAGACGCTGGATCCGATTCTTTCGAAAGGAGAAGAACAGGGGCGCGGAGGAGCGGAGGCGCGCACCTCCGTCTGCCTGAATGCCGTATTCCTGTCGTATGCCGTCAGTCTGATCATCCCGCGCATCGGGGAGTTCACCCGCTGCGGCGTGCTGAAACGCTACGACGGCATCTCATTCTCCAAGGCCCTCGGCACCGTGGTGACAGAACGGGCTGTCGATACGCTGATCGTGCTGGCCTATTCCGGACTGATCCTGCTGCTGGAGATGAGCATGTTCGGCACCTTCTTCGAGAAGACTGGCACGTCGCTCGACCACATTCTGGACGGTTTCTCACTGACAGGGTGGCTCGTCACCGCCGTCTGTGCCGTCGCCGTCCTTATCCTGCTCCACCTGCTGCTGAAGAACTTCTCTATATATAATAAGGTGAAGATGACGCTGAACGGCATCTGGGAGGGCGTGCTCTCATTGAAGGACGTCAAGAACCTGCCGCTCTACCTCTTCTTCTCCATCGGCATCTGGGTGATGTACTTCCTCCACTACTACCTGACATTCTTCTGCTTCGACTTTACCGCGCACCTCGGCATCGGCTGTGCACTGGTATCCTTCGTCGTGGCCAACTTCGCCGTCATCGTGCCCACGCCCAACGGGGCCGGTCCCTGGCACTTCGCCATCAAGACGATGCTCATCCTCTATGGCGTGGCCGACGAGCAGGCCCTCTGGTTCGTACTCATCGTACATACCGTGCAGACAATGCTCGTCGTCGCCCTCGGCGTGTATGCCTGGGCGGCACTCGCGTTCACGAAGGTACGGGGTACATCACTACAAGAAAAGTTAAACAAACAACAATAATCACCAACGGGAAAAGGTAATCTCGTGCCCCCGCACCACCGATTACCTCATCCCACATTCCACAAAAAAAAATAAAACTATGAGCGAAATTAAGAACCTGAAGCCAGAATGCATCTGGCAAAACTTCTACAAACTGACACAAGTACCGCGCCCGAGCGGACATCTGGAGAAGATCCAGCAGTTCCTCCTCGACTTCGGCAAGGAGGCTGGTGTCGAAGTGTTCAAAGACCCCGCTGGCAATATCGTGATGCGGAAGCCCGCCGCCCCTGGCTATGAGAACCGCAAGGGCGTGATCCTGCAGGCACACATGGACATGGTGCCGCAGAAGACACCAGAGAGTACCCACAACTTCGAGACGGATCCCATCCAGCCGTGGATCGACGGTGAGTGGGTGAAGGCCAAGGGCACGACCCTTGGTGCCGACAACGGACTGGGCGTGGCTGCCATCATGGCCGTCATGGAGGACAAGACGCTGAAGCATGGTCCTATCAATGCCCTGATCACCGCTGACGAGGAGACAGGCATGTACGGTGCCAACGACCTGCCAGAAAACGAGTTACAGGGCGATATCCTGATGAACCTCGACTCGGAGCACTGGGGCAAGTTCGTCATTGGCTCCGCAGGAGGCATCGACGTGACGGCAACCCTCGACTACAAGGAAGTGGAGACTGATCCTGAGGATGCTGCCGTGAAAGTCACCGTGAAAGGTCTGCGCGGCGGACACAGCGGTCTGGAGATCCACGAGGGCCGTGGCAATGCCAACAAACTGCTCGTCCGTCTGGTGCGTGAGGCCGTTGAGGAACTCGACGCCCGTCTGGCCTGCTGGCAGGGCGGTAACATGCGCAATGCCATCCCCTTCAAGGCCGAGGCCGTGCTGACACTGCCGAAGGAGAACCTGGAGGCCATGAAGGAACTCGCTGCCGACTGGCTCGAGGACTTCACCGACGAGTACAAGGGTATCGAGACGGGCATTGAAGTGATCTGCGAGGAAGTAGAGACCCCAAAGACCGAGGTACCCGTAGAGATTCAGGACAACCTCATCAATGCAATCTATGCCTGCCACGACGGCGTGATCCGCATGATCCCCTCCTACCCCTCTGTCGTGGAGACATCCTCCAACCTCGCCATCATCAACATCGGCGCAGGCAAGGCCTTGTTGCAGATCCTGGCCCGTTCGAGCCGTGAGGACATGAAGGACTATATCGTGAAGACCCTGGAGAGTTGCTTCTCGATGGCAGGCATGAAGGTGGAGACCGCCGGCTCGTATGGCGGCTGGGACCCCAACCCCGACTCTGAGATCCTGAACCTGCTCATGAAGGAATACAAGTCACTCTTCGGAGAAGACGGTATCGTGCAGGTGGATCATGCCGGATTGGAGTGCTCCGTCATCCTCGGCAAGTACCCCCATCTGGATGTCGTCAGCCTCGGTCCCACGATGAAGTCGCCCCACACCACCACGGAGCGCGCCCTCATCAAGACCGTCGAGCCCTTCTGGCAACTCCTGAAGAAGACGCTCGAAGACATCCCCGAGAAGTGATACGCACCCCGCGGCCCCGTGCCCCGAAAAAAAAATGGCGATTTTCTTTGATTATCGCCATTTTTTATTTACCTTTGCAACCAAATTCACTAAAGTATTAACAAAATTATGGACGATTACCCGGCGGAAACATTCAAACGTTAAGGCTGGAGGACAAGCAGGCAAGACCGCTAATCCTCTTGCCGCTTAATCATTTCTCGCGCCACGGCACCCCGTGCCACCGCGCCCCCGAAAAAAAGGATTAGCAAAATGAAGACTTTCTGGAACACCCAAGGCGGACTGACCCAACTCTCAGAGTGGCAGCCCAATTGCTGGATACAGGTGACATGCCCCACCGAAGAGGACCAGCGCGAACTCGAAGAGAAGTTCAACATCCCCGACTACTTCATGTCGGACATCAGCGATACCGACGAGCGTGCCCGCTATGAGTACGACGACGGATGGATGCTTATCATCCTCCGTATCCCCTACGTGAAAGAGGTACGGAGCCGCACTCCCTATACCACCGTACCGCTGGGTATCATCCACAAGCGTGACGTCACCATCACCGTCTGCTACTACGAGACGAACATGATGATCGACTTCCTCAGTTACCAGCAGAAGCGCAACGAAGGATTTACCGACTATGTCGATATGATCTTCCGTCTGTTCCTCTCTTCGGCCGTCTGGTACCTGAAGCGCCTGAAGCAAATCTCGATGCTCATCGACAAGGCCAAGCGCAACCTGGATCGTGAGGTGAACAACGAGAGTCTGATCGGCCTGAGCCGCCTGCAAGACTCACTCACCTACTTCCAGACTTCCATCCGTGGCAATGAGAACCTGCTCTCCAAACTGAAGTTCAAACTGCAGATCGATGAACTGGATGCCGACCTCATCGAAGACGTGAACATCGAGATGTCGCAGGCCCGCGAGACCACCTCGATCTATTCCAATATCCTCGAATCCACAATGGATACCTATTCCAGCATCATCAACAACAACATGAACACCGTGATGCGTACACTGACATCCGTCACGATCATCATGATGATACCCACGCTCGTCACCTCGATGTTTGGTATGAACCTTATCAACGGTATGGAGGAAAAACCATGGGGATTTGTCTTCGCCATGGTTGTTTCAGTGGCTATATCAGGCATGGCGTGGTGGTTTTTCCGTTCAAAAAGGCTTGTTTAGCATCTTTTAACTTTATATAAGAGATTATTTTTGACTTTTTTCGTAATTTTGACCCCAAATAGGCTATTCACAGACAGTCGTGTAGCCGAATAATGATGGTGCATGCACCATAATACGAATGGTCAATAACTAAAAAAGTTAAATGATGGACTCTCAAGACAAAACCCTCGTAAACGGCACAGCCGCTTCGCCAGTCGAAGAGCAGGGTCAGAATGAAGTAATCAAGGAAGAAGTTGCCCAGATGCCAGCCGAAGAAGCGACAGCAGAAAGCACTTCTCAAGTAGAAACCGAGGAAGCAGCACCCACGGAGGATGCCTTAGCACCTACTGAAGAGGAGCCCCGTAAGGTCTATGAGACCAAAGCGGAAATCCTTGAACGTGTACGGGAAATAGCCCATGGTGAAGAGACTCCCCAAAAAGACGAAGTGGATTATCTGAAGACCGCTTTCTACAAGTTGCATATTGCAGAGCGCGAAGCCAAGTTGAAGGCATACATCGACGGAGGCGGCGACCCTGAGCAATATCAGATTACCCCTGATGAAACAGAGGAAGCCTTCAAGGCTGAGATGGGTATTATCAAGGAGAAGCGTGCCAAGATATTCAAGGAGCAAGAAGCCGAGAAGCAAGAGAATCTGACGAAGAAGTTGGCTATCATCGAGAAGATCAAGACCATGATCACCACTCCAGAGGATGCCAACAAGAGTTATAAGGAATTCCAGACCCTCCAACAGCAGTGGCGGGAGATCAAGAACGTACCTGCAGAGAAAGCCAACGAACTCTGGCGTAACTACCAGTTGTACGTGGAGCAGTTCTATGACATGCTTCGCCTGAACAGCGAGGCCCGTGAACTGGACTTCAAGAAGAACCTGGAGGCAAAGACCCGTCTTTGCGAGGTGGCCGAGAAACTGGCTGACGAAGAGGATGTTATCAGCGCCTTCCACCAGTTGCAGAAACTCCATCAGGAATACCGCGAAATCGGTCCTGTGGCTAAGGAGCAGCGCGAGGAAATATGGAACCGATTCAAGGCAGCCTCAACAGTTATCAATAAGCGTCACCAACAGCATTTCGAGGGCATCCGCGCCAAGGAAGAGGAGAACCTGGCCCGCAAGACAGCCCTCTGCGAGCAGGTGGAGGCTATTGCCGCTGAGGAGAACAAGGGTAGTGGCGACTGGGAAAAGCACACCAAGCAGATTATCGACCTGCAGGCAGAATGGAAGACCATCGGCTTTGCCCCACAGAAGATGAATGTGAAGATCTTCGAGCGCTTCCGTGCCGCCTGCGACGACTTCTTCGGGCGTAAGGCAGAATATTTCAAGACACTGAAGGATACCTTCAAGGAGAACGCGGAGAAGAAGCGCGCCCTTATCGAGAAAGCCAAGGCCCTTCAGAATTCCACAGAATGGAAATCGACAGGCGACAAACTGATCGCCCTTCAGAAAGAGTGGAAGACCATCGGCATGGTGCCCAAGAAGTTGGGCGACCAACTCTGGGAGGAGTTCCTGGGTGCCTGCAATAAGTTCTTCGAAGCCCGCAAGGCAGCAGGCGTCGGACAGCACGGTGAGGAATACGCCAACTTAAGCAAGAAGCGCGAAGTCATCGAGAAACTGAAGGCCGCCGCTGAGCAGACCGGAGACGATATCCAGGCAAAAGTCCAGAAACTGGTGGAGGAGTACAACGCCATCGGGCACGTGCCTTTCAAAGAAAAGGACAAGGTGTATGCCGAATATCATGCCGTGCTCGACAAACTCTACAAAGACCTGAACATCTCCGTTGCCAAGCGCCGTCTGAATAACTTCAAGCAGAACCTCAAGCAAGTGGCTGAGCGCGGAGAAAGTGCCCTCGACAATGAGCGTGCCCGCCTATTCCGCCAATATGAGGCCATCAAACAGGAGGTACAGACGTATGAGAACAACCTCGGTTTCCTCAATGCCAGTTCGAAGAAAGGCAATAGCCTCATCGACGAGATGAACAGGAAAGTGCAGAAACTCAAGGACGATATGAACCTTGTCCGCGAGAAGATTAAGGCCATCGACGCAGAGAACAAGGAAAAAGAATCATAAGAAGAAACAGAAAGGCTTCCATTCCGGAAGCCTTTCTGTTAGAACCTATACTAACACATAAAACATCTATTAGACCTCATTATGAATACGAAAGAATACAAGACCAGTTGCCACTAAGCCAGGAGACGGTTTTCGGATATTAACATAAGGCTCAGACGTGCGGCGAAGCAGATTAGACTTTGGCAAAAGAAATCCGCCAAGCACTGAATCTCAGCGACTTGGCGGATAAACTTGTTGGGGTACTCGGACTCGAACCAAGAATGACAGGACCAGAATCTGTAGTGTTACCATTACACCATACCCCAATCAAAGGCGCAAATCTCTTTTTGCGGGTGCAAAGGTACTACTTTTTCCGTAACCAACAAAATTTTTTGCTGTTTTTTTATAAAAAACCGCAAAATTTCCACTTTTGTTTTGCAATTAGGCTGATTTACACTAACTTTGCAGGCCAGAACACCTTATTTATTATATGGAGCAAACAAAACAATTAGTAGAAACCATTAGAGAAGCAATACAAGAAAAGAAGGGAAGCAACATCGTGATTGCCGACCTGACAAAGATAGAAGGCACCATCTGCCACTATTTTGTCATCTGTACAGGCAACTCGCCTGCACAGGTGGAGGCCATTACAGAATCCATCGGCGATATGGCCCGCGAACGTCTGAAAGAAAAGCCCGCCCATGTCGTGGGACTTGAGAATGCCCAATGGGTAGCCATGGACTATGGCGACGTGCTGGTACATATCTTCCTGCCTGACGTCAGGGATTACTATGACCTTGAGCATCTCTGGGAGGATGCTCCGCTTACGAGGATTCCTGACTTGGATTAGTTTACTGTTGATAGTTTATAGTTATAGATAATGGATAATAACCAGATACCCAACAACAAGGACAATGGCCCGAAGATGAACATGCCTAAGTTCAATATGAACTGGATCTATGTAGTGGCCATCATCGCACTTGGCTTGCTCTATTTCTCAAGTGGAGGGCCACAGAACAGTAGTATCACCAAGAGTGCCTCCTACTCCGACTTCAAGGACATGGTGAACCACAGTTATGCCTCGAAGATTGTCGTGAACAAAGGTCAGGGTACCCTCAAGATGTTTGTCAAGCCCGAGCATATCCGCGACGTGTTCCACCAGAGTGCCCAGCAAACGGGTGTCGATCCCTACGTGGAAGTAGAGTTCGGCAGTACAGACCAGGTGGAAGAGTTCATCAACAAGGCTCGTGAGGATAAAGTATTCACTGGCGACTTCACCTATGAGAACCGCAAGGAAAACGAGTTCTTCAATATGATGTTCTATAACCTCCTGCCTATCTTCATCATCGTAGGTCTGTGGATATTCTTCATGCGCCGCATGGGTGGCGGTGGCATAGGCGGTGCTGGAGGCAGCGTGTTCAGCGTCGGCAAGTCGAAAGCCAAGATGTACGAGAAGGGCGGCGACCTGGGCATCACGTTTAAGGACGTGGCTGGACAGGCTGGAGCCAAACAGGAGGTGCAGGAGATCGTCGATTTCCTGAAGAATCCGCAGAAATATACAAATCTGGGTGGTAAGATTCCCAAGGGTGCCCTGCTCGTAGGACCTCCGGGAACGGGTAAGACGCTCTTGGCCAAGGCTGTCGCCGGTGAGGCTGGCGTTCCTTTCTTCTCGATGAGCGGCTCCGACTTCGTTGAGATGTTCGTCGGCGTGGGTGCCAGTCGTGTGCGCGACCTCTTCCAACAGGCCAAGCAGAAGTCGCCCTGTATCATCTTCATCGACGAGATCGACGCCGTGGGCCGCGCCCGTTCGAAGAACCCCGCCATGGGAGGCAACGATGAGCGTGAGAACACGCTGAATGCCTTGCTGACGGAGATGGACGGTTTCGGCACCAACTCTGGTGTCATCATCCTCGCGGCCACGAACCGTGCCGACATGCTCGACTCAGCCCTGCTGCGTGCAGGCCGCTTCGACCGCCAGATCCATGTCGATCTGCCCGACCTCAACGAGCGCAAGGAGGTGTTCAAGGTGCACCTGAAGCCCGTGAAGACCGATGACAGCGTGGATATCGACTTCCTGGCCCGTCAGACACCAGGTTTCTCTGGAGCCGACATCGCCAACGTCTGTAACGAAGCCGCCCTGATAGCCGCACGCCATAACAGCCAGGCGGTGAAGAAACAAGACTTCCTTGATGCCGTTGATCGTATCATCGGTGGTCTGGAAAAGAAGACCAAGGTGATGACACAGGCCGAGAAACGCTCCATCGCCATCCACGAGGCCGGTCATGCCACCATCTCCTGGTTCACGGAGTTTGCCAACCCACTGGTGAAGGTCAGTATCGTTCCACGCGGTCAGGCCCTTGGCGCTGCATGGTATCTGCCAGAGGAGCGTGTGCTCCAGACGAAGGAAGCCATGCTCGACGAGATGTGCTCGTTGCTCGGAGGCCGTGCTGCCGAGGAACTCTTTGTCGGGCATATCTCCACAGGAGCCATGAACGACCTGGAGCGCGTCACCAAACAGGCTTACGGCATGATTGCCTTTGCCGGCATGAGTGATAAACTGCCTAACGTATGTTACTACAACAATGCAGAATATCAGTTCCAGAAACCCTATTCCGAGACCACAGCCAAGATGATGGACGAGGAGGTGCTGAAGATGATTGACGAGCAATACCAGCGCGCCAAGCAGATTCTGACGGAGCACAAGGAGGGTCATGCCCAACTTGCCCAGTTGCTCATCGATCGTGAGGTAATCTTCGCCGAAGATGTGGAGAAGATATTCGGCAAACGCCCCTGGACCAGTCGTGCCGAGGAACTGCTGGAGGCCCAGATGAAGGCCGATGCCGAGCGCATGGCCGAGGAGCGCGCCAAGGAACTGGAGGCAGAGGCTAAGGCGCTGGAGGCTAAGGAGGAAAAGGGCGATGCCCCTGCGACAGAAGAAGAAAACAAAGAAGCATAAGGATATGAAGAATTTTATCGTCAGAACCATTACGGCGGTATTTTTCGTGGCCGCCATTGTCTGCTGTTTCCTGCGCCCTCTGGCGATGGTACTGCTGTTTGCCTTAGTGACAGGACTCACCATCTGGGAGTTCACGGGTCTGGTCAATGATCGTGAGAACGTATCTGTCAACCGCATGATCTGCACCGTAGCAGGCGTGTATTTCTTCTTTGCCATGGCTGGCTTCAACAGCGGCATCACGTCAGCGGCCGTCTTCATCCCCTATCTCGTCACCTTGATTTACCTGATGGTGGCAGAACTCTACCTGAAACAGACCGACCCCATCCACGACTGGGCCTATACGATGATGAGCCAACTCTACATCGCCCTGCCCTTCTCGATGATCAACGTGCTGGCCTTCCAATCCGCAGGCAATGACATCACCTATACCTGGCACGTGCCGCTCTCCGTATTCGTGTTCCTCTGGATCAACGATGCTGGCGCCTATATCTGTGGTTCCCTGCTGGGCAGGCACAAACTCTTCCCCCGCATCTCCCCGGGCAAGTCGTGGGAGGGCAGCATCGGCGGTGGCATCCTCGTCATCGTTGTCGCTAGCCTGGTTCCTAGTATCCTAGGAAACCTAGATATCCTAGGAAACCTAGGTATTCTAGAGTGGATCGGCCTCGGAGTAACCATCGTCGTCTTCGGCACCTGGGGCGACCTTGTGGAATCCCTCTTCAAGCGCACCCTCGGCATCAAGGACTCCGGCAATATCCTCCCAGGCCACGGTGGCATGCTCGACCGCTTCGACTCCACCCTGATGGCCTTCCCCTCTGCCGTCGTCTATCTCTACACCATCCAGATGCTCTGACATCTCCCAAACTTACCCAATCTTTACAGCATGACGAAGCGAACATTGATTATAACAGCAGTTCTGTGCTGGTTGCGCTCATGGCTGGTGTGACGGTCATGGCGAAAAAGAAGGCTCCAAAGAGCCAGTTGAAGAGTTTCTCCTATATTAGAGGCGGGGAAATGGATATTGAAAGTAATGACGAGGCTTCGCTCTGGCAGCATCCTGACGGAAAGTTGACACTGACCCTACGCGGAACTTGTCCCTTCGAAACTGTCACCTTCGAAGTTGGAGAGGAAGTGCTCCAACGTTGCGACAGCATCAACTTCAAGAACGAGACCGATCTGAATCTGGGACTCACCTCTTTTGCGCTGATCAACATCGATGAGTTCGACAAGACAACGGCCCGTCAGCAGGTGCTGCTGAAGTATCTGCTCTCGACAGCCGACGTGAAGTTCCGTCCTCCTTACGGCAAGGCCTACAAGCAGTATCGTCGCTATACCTCGTTCATCGGCACGACCAATCAACCCAAACCGCTGACGGATCCAACGGGCAGCCGTCGTTTCGTCTGTGTGGAAATCACGGATCTGATCGATTTCAGCGACACTCTCAACCATCGTCAACTCTACGCCCAACTGAAGCAGGAGATAGCCAATGGAGCCAGATACTATCTGAACGACGAGGAGATTGCCCGATTGATCGAGGAAAACGAGCGTTTCCAGCGGATCGACTCGCTGGCAGAGATGCTGTCGAACCTCTTCCGCAAACCCGCTGCCGACGAGAAGGGCACCTGGTGGTCAACTACCGACATTCTGAGTCTGCTACAGCGCAAATACGGCAAATCGACGCTGAAGAACATCACCCCCGAGAAAATCGGCAACACCCTCTCCCGCAACGACTTCCGCTTCGAAAGCAAGCACAGCAACACAGGTACAAAGTACCAGATGATAGAAAGGTAGGGCGCTAAGGGGTCAGACCCCTTTGCGCCCTTTAAGTAGAAATGATATGAGAATTACTTGTCTGCAGGAATGAGTGTATAGACTTTGTTCTCTTCATCATAAAGCGCACGATAAAGTTTGCCGTCTATCTCGTATCTTACCAATACGCCTGTGAGAGATGACTGGTAGCCGACAATAATGTCTTCAACCTTAATGTTTGCACCATCGTACTCACAACCATCGAATGACAGGTAGACATAATAGTCCTTGTATTCGGCATCCTCGTATTGGAGTTCTTCTTCTATCCAATAACCTGCTGAATAGCCATTATTGGTCTTTCCTTCAGTACCATCCCATCCACCGTTGCATTCGCCAACTTCCTGAGCAGTTGCCGGAACGTCATCTAGGCTCTCACTCTTATTCGTCCAAGATGTATTCCAGTCTGGCTGTCCGTTCTCGTCAAAGTCCCACCAGCGATAGTAGGTCTTATAAACATATTCACCATTTTCGTCAACTTTCGGCTTACTGCTATAAACCTCTGAACTGAACTTCGTGCCCTTTGCAAAGGTACACTTGTAGAAACTAAACTTGAAACTGGTAATCTTGTCACTCTGATAGGGCGCAACAATGGTAACGCCCTTTTCGTTGCCAGTTCCCTCGAATTCGCATCTTGTAACGGTTGCTGTAGCGGCCTCAGGATCTCTGAATGACACATAACCAAACTTAAATACACACTTCTCGATAGCTGCGGGTGCATTATAGATATATGCCGCATTAAGCGTACCATCCTTAAAATCTCCAGTGAGCAGAGGTTCGATAGTAATATTTGTTATTTTCCCTACATTATAGAGATTCAGGTCGGTATCAACAAGTTTCTTTTCTTCATCCTTCCACCATACATCGGAACTTTTCACGGTAGCGCCATTGCCTTCACCAACGATTTCCTTAATATAGGGAGTGTAGTTTAATACTACCACAGCACCTTCAGCAATCGTCAATTTGTCTAGGGTGTATTCTTCATTGTTGATATTGACGGCAGCATAGTCGCCTTCTCCCTTCACGATCTTCAGGTTCTTGAATTTGTAAGAATCTCCGTCACCCTTTTCAGGCTGAACATTAGGCTGATACTCTTCCTCACCGCTGGCATTAGTCACCTTCACCCACTCGGAATCGCCGTTGTTCATGAAATACTCGGTCTTGATAGGTGCCCAGACGAAGGTCTTGATGACACCACCGTCCTTTACGACTGACAGACCGTTGAGAATCTGCAGACTGTTAAGATTGTTCAGGGTTGTCGTTGTACCCGGGAGGTTCAGAATGAGATCCACGTCATCGTTGGCGAAGGATACATTGATTTTGTTCTTGAAGACGCTCGTGGTCTCGCCACTCTGCTTCACAGTCAGCGGAGCAGCAGCGGTATTCAGTTTGCTCAGCAGATTGAGGGTCACGTTGTAGTCCGTGATCTCAGGAATCACGATGGTGTTCTCGTCACTGCTCGTTGCCAAATCACCTTCAGCCTGGATATCGATCACGAATTCGCTGCCGGCTTTGTCGCTAATCTGCTTCTTGATCGACTCAAGATAATCTGTAATGTCCGAAAGCTTACTGATGCCGAAAGTGGCACCATTGGCTGTAATAGTGACACCAGCAGGCAATACCACCTCTTCTTCCGTACTTCCAGAAGGATTGTCTGATTCTCCAACAACGTCATCACACGACTGTAAGCCGAATGACATTCCCAACAACATGGCGGCCGCCATGATTTTGAAATAATTTTTCTTCATAATCAATTGTTTTTAGTTGTGAATAATATAAATAATGTTATAGTTTTGCTCGTTTATCTTGAACAATAGTTTTTGCAAAGTTATGAAAAAAAAGAATAGATAATACCCCTCAATGCAATGGTGAGGGGAAAAATTGTGTCAATGAAACAAGAATTTGTGCCAATGACTCGTTTGGGCAGCTTTTTACTGATAATTCTCGGAGAAAAAAAGGATTATCATTATTCGACAAGACCTTTAGCAATCAATACGGGCAGGATGTTTGCCGCAGACTGCCGTTTCTTCTTTTTGCTGACGGCCATATAACGCTCTAACAGATGAAAATCGTCGACCAATAAGTATTGTATATACTCATCATTCATATAAGTAACAGAATAGCATCCGTTAGGGTCAGGATCTCCATCAATGAAGAAACAGCGACACTTCCGCAAATTATCCGAGACCAGATCAATTGTCCAGGATGTAATACCTAACGCTATGCTAAACCCAAAAGGAACAAGATAGCCGGTGACATCAAGACACATCTCCGTCAGAATGGTTGCCATGTTGCTGCGAACGATGGCCATGCCAAGCATATTCCCGTTATAACGGAAAGCTCTGACATAGTTCCTTGTATCGAGAGGTGCATTGTTATAACGTAGGTTACGGCAATTCACAAATATCCATTTCCCATAACTGACGGCAAACACCTGATCCTTCAGTATCTTGTCAGCTACTTTATCACCTGTTTTTATCTTATAGCCATTGCTCTTATACTCTAACTGGCACAGTTGGTGCGAACGTCCTTTAACAAGAGAATCTACAGGTACCCACTTGTCTGCTACATAATCAGCATAGGTCATGCAATACTTTGCCACGTCACCGGCCATACTCACCATAGGGAGTACATACACGATTATCAATATCAATGTCTTCCGCATGTTTCTGTCATATACTTTTATCGTTGGCAAAGATACAATAAAAACCCCAGGCAGTTTATGTCAATTAGACAAAAATTGTATCATTTAAACAAATTCACATAAAAATGAGATGGCGTGAGGCGTTTATTTGGTCTTTATTCGTATCTTTGTAGAGCAAAACGATAAAAAGTCATGATAGATCCCCGATTCTTGTCTGTTTTCTTAAGCGGAATAGCGACAGCATACTTTGCATTGTCAGCCTATTTTCTGTTCCGAAGAAAGGAATCATCGCGACTGCAAATAGTCGTTGGATGCATCTTCCTTCAGTGGACTGTGCTTAACCTGAAAGACTTTATCTTTACACAATACGATGCAAGCAGTCAGGTTTTGCAAGATATTGTCGTCCTTCTCGATGGTACGTCACTTATAGGCTACACTTTTTTATTATATGAGCTTATCCGTCCCAGATGGGCTACATGGAGAAAGGCACTGGGCATGCTGATGGTGTATATTCCCTTCTTTATCCTATACGCAGTTTGGCCATCACAAACGGTCATAAACTGTTATCTCGTATGTCTGACCATTGCTGGAACAGTTATCTTCTTTGTCTGGCTGAGACAGGCACTAACATATGCGAAGTATATCCGAGACAACTTCTCGAACATTGACGATACCGATATTTCATGGCTGAGAATAGTAGCCTTGTTCTTTGTGATCTGCCAACTGATATGGGTCGCCATTTCAATCATCCGCGTTCCTCTGGCCGACAGTCTATATTACGCATCATCTATCATCCTATGGCAGTACACATTGGAGCGCATTCTCCATCAGAAGCCTGTCGATATGGAGCCGCTTGTCATTGAGCCTGCAGTTGGGGGAGGCAGATTTTACGCCTTTGAGGATACACTTCCTAAAATGATGGAGCAGGAAGGACTCTACCTCAATCCCCAATTGTCGATTAAGGATCTGGCTACTCATGTAGGTACCAACCGCACTTACCTGAGCGACTACTTCGTCAACGTCTTGCAAACCACTTTCTACGACTATATCAACAGCCTGCGCATAGAGAAGAAGAGTATCCCGTTGATGCAGGAACATCCCGACTATACCATAGAACGCATCGCGACAGAAAGTGGATTCAATTCAATTTCTACTTTCCACCGTTCGTTCCAGAAGTTGAAAGGAATGTCACCTGGCACATACAAAAAGAAGATGAACGCCATCCGTCACTCCTAACACAAATTCATTATTTCTTTGACTTCACCTCGTAAAGCACCTGGAGGGTGGGCGTATAGGTATTCTCCAGTGTGAGGGTGATGAAGCCGCCATCTGCCTCGAACTTTGCCACGCGATGGTCGTCACCGTTCTTCAGCATGTTAGGCCAGGCGCCGATCTCCTTCTCAAACTGGTCATGCATCTGCTGCCAGAGTTGGCGCGTACTGTCATTGGTAGAAATCTTGTAGTTCTCCTGCAGGGCAATCAACTTACCATCCTGCTGCGCCAGCATCAGACGGAACTTCTCCGTCGGCTTGGCCATGACAACGCGCGTCCATGCGGAATCCGTCTTTGCCGAATCCACGGCAAAGCCACGCGCCTGCATGGAATCCACGAATGTCTGGAAAGGCAATGCCATCGACAGTCCACGATACTTCAGTTCCTTTTCTCCACTACTACAGGCACCAAGGGCCACAACGGCCACCAGGGCCAAAACTAAATGCTTCATATCATGTAAAGTTTACGTTTTATGGGGCAAAGATACGAAATAATCATGAAATGGGCATCATAAATATTAATTTATTTTGGTAATTTGCCCACTTATTAGTACCTTTGCACCGATGAACATACTAAGCATCCTACTTTCTGTATTTTTGACGTCAGTCACCCCTGAGGGCGAGGACTCCATCCGCACGGAGCGGCTGGAGGAAGTGGTGGTGACCTCTAACTCTGCCCGACAGCGCATACAGAACGTGCAGACGGGTGCCGAGACGATACAGATAGAGAACCTGACCTCCACTCCCCAGTTGTTTGGCGAGAACGACATCATCCGCTCCATCCAACTGCTGCCAGGCGTGAAGTCGGAGAGCGACGCCTCCAGCGGTTTCCAGGTACGTGGCGGCACATCAGCGCAGAATCTGGTGCTCTTCGACAATGCCCCCGTGTATAACGTGGGCCACATGGCAGGTCTCTTCTCGGCCTTCAACGACGATGCCCTGGCCTCAGCAACGCTCTATAAAGGATTGTTGCCCGCCCAGTATGGCGGGGCCTCCTCGGCCGTGCTTGACATTACGGGCAAGACAGGCAGCAGGACAGGCTTCCACGGAGGGGCAACCATCGGGCTGCTCTCCGCCAAGGCCACCATCGAGGGCCCCATCGTGAAGGACGAGGCTACATTTCTCATCACCGCCAGGCGCACGTATATGGATATGTTCCTGAAACTGTCAAACGACTTCAAGAACAACACCTTGTATTTCTACGATGTCAACGCAAAACTCGACTGGACGATTGATGCGCGCAACCAACTCTTCCTGACCTTCTTCACGGGCAACGACAAGACAGCCGTGGATAAGATGGTGGATATCCGCTGGGGCAACCTGACGGGCAGTCTGAAATGGCTCCACCACTTCAACGGCGGTTCCAACTCGCAGACCACGCTCTATTACAGCGGCTACCAGACCAATAACGGTGTGGATTTCTCTGGCTTCAACCTCTCTTACAAGGGACATATCCGCCAGAGCAGTCTCAGGCAGGACTTCCACATCGAACTGGGCAGGCACCAGTTGAAGACAGGCTTCCAGTCATCGTTGCTGAACGTAAAGTCAGCCGAGTGGCAGATTGTCAGCAAATACGGCAAGGAGGAGCGCAGGGCCTGGGAAAACGCCGCCTGGGTCAACGGCACGCTGAATTTCTCCGAAGTCCTCACGGCCTCGCTGGGACTCAGGCTGAACACCTTCTCCCCTCTTGGCGGCTCACTCTACTATGACATTGACCCCGATGGTACCATCTCCTGGTACTACAACTACAGCGACAACCAGATCGTGAAGACCTACGTAAACCTGGAGCCCCGCGCAAGCATCAGTTACCAGCCCACCGAACTGACAAGCATCAAACTGGGATATGCCCGTACCACGCAGAACATCCACGCCCTGCGTAACCAGAGCACCTCCACCCCTTTCGACCGCTATGCCATCAGCAGTAACATCATCGAGCCAGAGGTGGCCGACCAGGTAAGTGCAGGCTTCTATATAATGACACCCTCACAGGACTACGACTTCTCACTGGAGACCTACTATAGAAAGACGGACCACGTGATTGACTACCGAGACGGCAAATCGTTCGGCAGTGAAATTGAGATCGAGCGCCTTGTGCTGCCCGGGGAAGGGAAGAGTTACGGCGTGGAACTCTGTGCCCGCAAGAATGCGGGGAAACTGACGGGATGGCTCTCCTATACACTGGCATGGTCGAAGACGCGTATCCCCGGCATCAATGGCGGGAACTGGTACGACGCCAACAACGACCGCCGCCACGACGTAAACTTGGTGGCGATGTACAGACTCAACGACAAATGGACCTTCAACGCAGCCTGGGTTTTCAACAGTGGTCAGGCCTTCACGGCACCCAGCGGCAAGTACCAGTTGATCGACAACTGGATCTACTACTACTCAGAGCGCAACGGCTATCGCGCCCCCGACTACCACCACCTCGACCTCAGCGCCGTTCTGACGAAGAAGCGCTCCTGGTGCACCCAACAGTGGGTGTTCAGCATCTACAACCTATATAATAGGTACAACCCATTCCTGATCAACTTCGAGGACAGTGAAAACGGTGCCCGTACGCGAGCCGTACAGTATTCGCTCTTCGGCATCGTGCCGTCAGTCGCCTTTAACATTAAATTCTGAGCAGTTATGAGAAATATACTAGGGATACTAGGAATGCTAGGGATACTAGGGGTACTAGGGATACTGGAGTCCTGTAAGAAGGACATAGAGATCGACTACCACCAGGTGGAACCGCTCTATGTGGTAGAGGCATCGGTATCAAACGAGGGCATGCAGGCGCGAATCAGCCATACAAACGACATGGATGACAATACCACGACCAGCGAGATGAGTGGCGCCACCGTGGTCATCACAGCCAGCGACGGCAGCAGCGAGACGCTCTACTACGTCAGCGACGGCATTTACAAGTCACATGCCAAAGGAATACCTGGCATGACCTACAGGATAGACATCGACATCGACGGCCAGCACTTCACCTCAACTTCCACGATGCAGGAGATGCCCCAGTTGAATAAGTTCCGGTTCTTCTGGAAAAAGATCCTCACGGAGAGAATGCTCATGGGAGAACTGCGCTTCCAGGACATCCCCAATGAGGACAACTGGTACTTCATCCACCTCTACCGCAATAATACAGGTCTCCGTTGGTCGGTAAAGCGTGACGATGTCGATCCCAACAGGGAACTGCAACAACTCTTCTCATTTGCCCGAGAGGGCAGCGACGACAAGGACATGCTTAGAGAGGGCGACAGGCTCCACCTGGAACTGCGTGCCATCGACCATCGCACTTACGACTACTTCTACTCCATGCAGATTATGGACAATACCGGCACCAATCCCATCCAGAACTTTACGGGCGACTGCTTAGGCTATTTTTCTGCATACAGTCAGGTAACCTACGACTGCGTGTATCACGAAGCCAACGTGGAAGAGGAGGAATAAGGAATAAGAATTCTCAATCGGGAAGTTTACGGATAATCAACGAGACTGTCACATGATAACTCTCGTTGACATATTGCAGTTGGATGGTGTCATCCGTAAAGGACAGCACCTGAGCGAGAATCGCCTGACGGCTTCCGCCGCCCTCACCGCTCTCAAGTTTCAGATTATGGTTATCACACTGATAATTACCTTCAAAGACCACTTCGCCATTGACATCCCTGACCTCGAAGGTTCCCTTGCGCATCATACCATTATAGGTACCGTCATCATGGAAGACGAACCGGTCGTATGAGAAGTTTTCAGGCGACAGGTCTGTCTCTCCGTCGATGACGACATCTCCGGCACTCCAGCCCCGCTGCCAGGTGCCGACGATTATCTCACCCAGGCGTCGTCCGTCATCATCCCCACCTGTGCAGGAGAGGAGAAAAATCAATAGGGTAGCCAGACAGGCTACCCTTTTGATGAATATATGCTTTCTACTTGACATTGCCCACCTTCACAAGATACTCGGCAATCTGGACGGCATTCAGGGCGGCACCCTTTCGGATCTGGTCGCCAGAGAGCCAGAACGTCAGGCCGCAGTCGTCACTCAGGTCCTTACGGATACGGCCCACATAGACATCATCCTTGCCAGCCGTCTCCAGTGGCATCGGATAGGTAAGGGTTGCGGGATCATCCTTCAGCGTACAGCCAGGGGCAGCGGCGATGGCTTTCTGAGCCTCCTCCACACTGATGGGGCGCTCCGTCTCAATCCACACGGACTCAGAATGAGAGCGCAACGAACTGACACGGACACACATGGCCGAGCACTTGGCATCGGTATGCATAATCTTGCGCGTCTCATTGTACATCTTCATCTCCTCCTTCGTGTAGCCATTAGGCTGGAACACGTCGATCTGGGGAATCACATTATAGGCCAACTGATGGGCGAACTTCTTGATGGTCTTCACTTCGCCCTCCTCTACCATCTCCTTATATTGCTGCTGCAGTTCTGCCATGGCAGCGGCACCAGCACCAGAGGCACTCTGGTAGGAGGCCACATGGATGCGCTTGATATGGGAGATATTCTCCAGTGGCTGGAGCACCACGACCATCATGATCGTCGTGCAGTTCGGGTTGGCGATGATGCCACGTGGACGGTTCAGGGCATCCTCGGCATTGCACTCTGGCACGACGAGGGGCACATCGTCGTCCATACGGAAGGCGCTGGAGTTGTCGATCATCACGGCACCATACTTCGTGATGGTCTCCGCAAACTCCTTGGACGTACCTGCGCCTGCTGAGGTGAAGGCGATATCTACATCCTTGAAGTCGTCGTTATGCTGCAACAGTTTCACCTCTATCTCCTTTCCCTTGAAGGTATATTTACGACCCGCGCTGCGCTCTGAGCCAAACAGCACCAGTTCATCCATCGGGAAATTCCTCTCATCGAGAATCCGCAGGAACTCCTGTCCCACGGCTCCGCTTGCACCTACGATTGCTACTTTCATCTTGTTTTCTTTCTGTTAAATCCGTAATTTGGCTGCAAAATTACAAAAAATCCGCGGAATCCACACCATCCGTGGCAAAAAATTCGTACCTTTGCAACCAGAATGGCAGCATTGGCAGCATATTTCCCGATAACAGACCCCACATTGATCTTCTTTGTGGTGCTGATGATTATCCTGTTTGCGCCTATCGTGATGAGCAAGTTGCGCATCCCGCATATCATCGGCATGGTGCTGGCAGGTATCCTCATCGGGCAATATGGGCTGAACATTCTCGAGCGCGACAACTCCTTCGAGTTGTTCGGACGCGTGGGACTCTACTATATCATGTTCCTGGCTGGTCTGGAGATGGACCTGGAGGGCGTGAAGAAGCAGTACCGCAGGTTTCTGATCTTTGGCACCCTCACCTGTTTCGTGCCACTGGTACTCACCTATATCATGGCGATGACGATCCTGGACTATTCTTCTGCCGCCTCGTTCCTGCTGGGTTGTATCATGGCTTCTAACACACTGATAGCCTACCCTATCATCGGGCGCTACGGTCTGCAGCGCCATCCGAGCGTCAGTCTCAGCGTGGGATCGTCGATGATCTCCCTGTTCATGGCCCTGGTGATGCTGGCTGCCCTCTCAGGCACCTTTGAGAAAGACAGCAACTGGCTGTTCTGGCCGCTGTTCATCCTGAAGTTTGCCATCTTCTGCATCGGCAGCGTTATCCTCATTCCCAAACTGACGCGCTATTTCCTGCGGCGCTACAGCGACGCCGTGATGCAGTATATCTTCGTACTGGGCATCATGTTCCTCAGTGCGGCCCTCACCTCACTCATCGGCATCGAGGGTATCTTCGGTGCCTTCTTCTCCGGACTGATCCTGAGCCGCTATATCCCCAGGATATCGCCCTTGATGAACCGCATCGAGTTTATCGGCAACGCCCTGTTCATCCCCTACTTCCTGATCGGTGTGGGTATGCTCATCAACGTGCGCACCATCTTCTCAGGCTGGGACATGGTGTGGATCGTCTTTCTCATCGTGTTCTTCGGCACCTTCGGGAAGGCACTCGCCGCCTATATCTCCAGCCTGCTGTTCCGTCTGACAAAGGCCGACGGCAATATGATGTTCGGACTGACCTCCGCCCATGCAGCCGGTGCCATCGCAATGGTCATGGTGGGCATGCGCCTGGAAGTGGTTCCTGGTGAATACCTCATCAATGACATCATGCTCAATGGCATCATCATGATGATCCTCTTCACCTGTGTGATCAGTACACTGATGACCGAGCATGCCGCCCAGCAGATCATCATTCAGGAGAAAAGCCATCTGGAAGCCGACATACCCAGCGATGATGACGAGAAAATACTGCTCTGCGTGAAGTATCCGGAGATAGCCCCCCATCTGCTCTACCTGGCCATGCTGATGCGCAACCAGCGGCTGAATCGTGAACTGGTGGCGCTGAACGTGGTATATGACGGACAGAATAGTACGATGGGACGAGAGCAGGGGATCCGTCTGTTGGAACAACTGCAACAGAGGGCCAGTGCCTCGGAGGTGAAGGTACAGACACAGGTGCGCCTGGCTACGAACATCGCCAACGGCATCAAGCACGCCTTCCGGGAGTTTGGCTGTTCTGAAATCATCATGGGCATGCACGTACATACGGACAACAATCCCCGCTTCTGGGGTGAGTTCATCCAGAGCCTGTACAACGGTCTGAACCGCCAGATCATCCTGACACGCTTCGTACAGCCGATGTCAACCTTACGGCGCATCCGCGTGGTAGTGCCGTCAAGGGCTGAGTTCGAGCCAGGATTCCACCGCTGGCTGGAGCGACTGAGCCGACTGGCCGGTCTGCTCGACTGCCGCATCCAGTTCCACGGGCGCAACGAGTCGCTGGTGCTCATCGCAGAATATATCAACAACCGCCATCCCAACGTAAGGGCTGAATATACGTCGATGGCCCACTGGAACGAGTTGCCACAACTGGCATCCCAAGTGGCACCAGACCATCTCTTCGTGGTGGTTACGGCCCGTAAGGGCACCATCTCCTATAAGAACGCACTGGAGCGGCTGCCCGACGAACTGCAGAAATTTTTCTCGGGCAAGAACCTCATGATCATCTTCCCCGACCAGTTTGGAGATACCAAGGAAGACCGCATGAGTTTCACAGAGGCCCAGCACCATGAGGAGAAGAGCATATACGACACGATCCTGCGATGGATCCATAAGGAAATTAGTAATTAAGAATCAGGCATTATGATTACTGTAAGTCATATCACCAAGAGTTTTGGGTCACTTCAGGTGCTGAAAGGCATTGACCTGCATATCGAGAAAGGCGAAGTCGTCAGCATCGTGGGGCCTTCGGGAGCGGGCAAGACGACCCTGCTACAGATCATAGGAACCCTCGACCGTCCTGACACTGGCACCGTCAGGGTTGATGGCATCGACGTGACCAGTCTCTCCTCCAAGAAACTGTCCGACTTCCGCAACCAGCACCTGGGCTTCGTCTTCCAGTTCCACCAACTGCTGCCGGAGTTTACAGCCATTGAAAACATCATGATCCCCGCCTATATCGCAGGCGTCGGCCATAAGCAGGCCCGCCAAAGAGCCGAGGAGTTGCTGGACTTCATGAACCTCAGGGAGCGTGCCATGCATAAGCCCAACGAACTGTCGGGAGGAGAGAAGCAGCGCGTCGCCGTGGCCCGGGCCCTCGTCAACAAGCCTGCCGTCATTCTCGCCGACGAACCTTCGGGCTCCCTCGACACGAAGAACAAGGAGGAACTCCACCAACTGTTCTTCGACCTCCGCGACCAGTTCGGCCAGACCTTTGTCATCGTGACCCATGATGAGACGCTCGCCAACATTACTGATCGCACCATCCATCTGCGCGACGGATTGATCGAAAATAACTCCCAACTCTCAACTTCCAACTCTCAACTATGTTACGTCTCGGAGACTACAACACCCTTAGAATAGTCAAGAAGGTCGATTTCGGCCTTTACCTCGACGGTGGTGAGGAAGGAGAAATCCTGCTTCCCCAACGCTATGTTACTAAAGCCATGCACATCGGTGATGACATCGAGGTGTTTATCTATCTGGATCAGGACGAGCGTCCTGTGGCTACCACGGAGCATCCCTACGCCAAGGTAGGCGAGTTCGCCTGCCTGGAAGTGGCATGGGTAAACCAGTATGGTGCTTTTCTGAAGTGGGGTCTGATGAAAGACCTCTTCTGTCCCTTCCGCGAACAGAAGAAGCGGATGGAACAGGGGCAGCGCCATATCGTCTATATCAAGGTAGATGAAGACAGTTATCGTCTGATGGCCACCGCCAAAGTGGAGAAATACCTTGGAGATCCTTGGGAGCCACGGAATCCTAAGGATACGAACGAGTCCAGTGATGCCAGCCTTTCGCATGGTACGGCCGTGGATGTCCTCGTCTGGCAAAAGACCGACCTCGGCTTCAAGGTCATCGTCGATAATAAATACCAGGGACAGATCTACGAGAACCAGATTTTCCAACCGCTCCACAGTGGTGACCGTCTGACGGGCTACATCGACCACGTGCGACAGGACGGTAAGATCGACATCACGCTCCAGCCGACAGGCCACCAGCACACGCTCGACTTCGCGGAAGTGCTGCTCCGGTATCTTTATGAGAACGACGGGCGCTGCAACCTGGGCGACAAGTCGCCTGCCGAACTGATCTACGATCGTTTCCATGTCTCGAAGAAAGCCTATAAGAAAGCCATCGGCGACCTGTACAAACGCCGGCTGATCGTCATCGAAGAGGATGGCATACGCCTAGCATAATAAAATCCCGCCAATTGGCGGGATTTTATTTTCTAGAACTCTGCGCTCTTCGGTGTTCTCGGGAACGGGATGACATCACGGATGTTCTGCATGCCCGTCACGAAGAGGATCAGGCGCTCGAAGCCGAGTCCGAATCCTGCATGCGGACAAGAGCCCCAGCGGCGGGTGTCAATATACCACCACAGATGGGTCTGG
The DNA here is from genome assembly GCA_002379425.1 of Prevotella sp. UBA4217. Taxonomy (GTDB): domain Bacteria; phylum Bacteroidota; class Bacteroidia; order Bacteroidales; family Bacteroidaceae; genus Prevotella. The sequence goes on along the minus strand of DFTH01000016.1, from coordinate 10,198 downwards.
TCCATCTGACGACGGTTGATCTCACCCATCAGTTTGTCATAACTCTCCTCACGGACAGAGCCGCCGATGATCTCACCGATCTGCGGGAACAGCACGTCGGTGCCCTGCATCGTCGGACCGGGAGCCACGGCACCCTTATAGCCTACGGAGCCGCCGTCGGCCGTCTCCTCGTTCTGTTTCATATAGAACGACTTGAAGGCACGCGGATAGTCGGTCATGATGACGGGCTTCTTGAAGTGCTCCTCCACGAGATAGCGCTCATGCTCGCTGGCCAGGTCGTCGCCCCAGTTGCAGGGGAACTCAAACTTCTTGCCGCCCTTGATGGCTTCCTGCAGGATGTTGATACCTTCCGTATAGGGCAGGCGCACGAAGGTCTCCTTCAGCACTCCCTCCAGGCGCTCGATGAGCGTCTTGTCGATCATCTTGTTCAGGAACTCCAGGTCGTCCTTGCAGTTGTCGAGTGCCCAGCGCACACAGTATTTGATAAAGTCCTCTTCCAGATCCATCAGTTCCTCCTGGTCGATGAAGGCCACCTCGGGCTCCACCATCCAGAACTCTGCCAAGTGGCGCGGGGTGTTCGAGTTCTCTGCGCGGAAGGTCGGTCCGAAGGTGTAGATGGCACCCAGGGCCGTAGCACCGAGTTCACCCTCCAACTGACCCGAGACGGTCAGTGAGGTCTGCTCACCGAAGAAGTCGTCGTCGTAGATAATCTTGCCCTCGTCGTCCTTCTTCAGATCGTAGAGGTTCTTCGTTGTCACCTGGAACATGTTGCCAGCCCCCTCACAGTCGCTGGCCGTGATCAGCGGGGTATGGAAATAGAAAAATCCATGTTCGTGGAAGTAGGTATGGATAGCCATCGCCATGTTGTGGCGGATACGCATCACCGCCCCGAAGGTGTTGGTACGCAGGCGCATGTGGGCATTCTTGCGCATCGCCTCAAACGACTGTCCCTTCTTCTGCATGGGATAGTCGTTGCCGCAGAGACCGTAGATCTCCACCGTCTCAGCCTGGATCTCAGAGGGCTGTCCGGCAGCGGGCGACTCCACGAGTTTGCCCGTGGCACAGATGCAGGCACCGGTCGTGACCTGTTTCAGTATTTCCTCACTTACTTTAGCCGGATCCACCACCACCTGTACGTTCTTGATGGTCGAACCGTCGTTCAGGGCGATAAAGTCAACAGCCTTGGAAGAGCGGTGCGTGCGCACCCAGCCCTTCACGCAGATGTCCTTACCGTATTCCGTGCTCTTCAGCACATCAATTATCTTAGTACGTTTCATCGTCAATTATCAATTTTCAATTGTCAATTACTCGTAGGCTCCCATGCGCAGGCGATCTACTTCCTCCTCGGTGAGATAGCGCCAGTCGCCACGCTTGAGGTTCTTTTTCGTGAGTCCGGCAAACTGCACGCGGTCGAGTTTCTGCACCCGATAGCCGAGCGACTCGAAAATACGACGCACGATACGGTTCTTGCCACTGTGGATCTCGATGCCCACTTGCTTCTTGTCGGTCGGACTGGCATACTGCACATCGTCGGCCTTGATCTCACCATCCTCCAACTGGATACCGTCAGCGATCTGCTGCAAGTCGTGAGCCGTCACATTCTTGTCCAGGAACACATGGTAGATCTTCTTCTTCAGATACTTCGGATGGGTGAGTTTCGATGCCAGGTCACCGTCGTTGGTCAGCAGGAGCACACCAGTGGTGTTACGGTCCAGACGACCTACGGGATAGATACGCTCCGGACATGCGTTCTTCACAAGATCCATCACCGTCTTACGCTGCTGCGGATCATCGCTTGTCGTCACATAATCCTTCGGTTTGTTCAGCAGCACATATACTTTCTTCTCGATCTTCACGGGCTGGTCGTGGAACTTCACCTCGTCGGTGCGCAGGATCTTCGTGCCCAGTTCAGTCACCACCTCACCATTGACGGTGACGACACCTGCCTGAATGAACTCATCAGCCTCACGACGGCTGCAGATACCTGCATTGGCCAGGAACTTATTCAGGCGCAGGGGCTCATTGGGATCATAGTTGACCTCCTTGTACTCGATGCGCTTCTTCATGCTGTACTTAGCATTCGGGTCGTAGTCGGCAGTATGCTGACGGGGACCTTTCTTGTAAGGCGATCCGTAGGGCTTTCCATACGAGGGTTTGCCCTGATAATTCGGGTTATAGCCACCCTGGCGCTGCTGGTAGCCACCCTGACGGGGCTGGTAACCACCCTGACGGGACTGACCATACTCACCTTGGGGGCGCTGCTGATAACCACCCTGGCGCTGCTGGTAGCCACCCTGACGGGGCTGGTAGCCACCCTGGCGGGGCTGACCATACTCACCTTGGGGGCGCTGCTGATAACCGCCCTGGCGCTGCTGATAGCCACCCTGACGCTGCTGATAGCCACCATAGTTATTACGTGGACGGTAGCCACCACGCTGGGAAGCATTGCCCTGCAGACCAGCGCCGAAGCCCTCGGGACGGAATCCGCCATCATCATTGTCGTGGTTACGATAACTGGGGCGCTCGTAGTTTAAGTTCTGCCCCGTATGGATACGTGGACGCGGCGAACGCCCTGGTTTCAATTCTCTCTGATAACCTTCCTCTTGTGTTGGCTCTTCGTGTTTCTTCTCGTTGTTCTCAAAATCCATATTAGTCTTCCTTTTTTAATAATTGCTTAATTATAATATCACCTTATGTCTATGGTTGGATCATATTCCCGTATAAGTCGATGGTGTGATGGCACGCAGTTCCTCCTTGACCGACTCACTGACATCCAGCGTCTCGATGAAACGCTTGATCTTCTCTCCCGTCAGTTTCTCGTTGGTGCGGGTCAATGCCTTCAGCGTCTCGTAGGGGTTGGGATAGGCCTCACGGCGCAGGATGGTCTGGATGGCCTCAGCCACCACGGCCCACGTGTTATCGAGGTCCTCCTGCAGTTTCTCCTCGTTGAGAATCAGTTTACGCAAGCCCTTCAGTGTGCTCTGGAAGGCAATGACGGCATGCCCCATGGGCACTCCCACATTACGCAGCACCGTCGAATCGGTCAGGTCGCGCTGCAAGCGGCTCACGGGCAGTTTGGCTGCCAGGAACTGCAGAACGGCGTTGGCGATGCCAAGGTTGCCTTCCGAGTTTTCGTAGTCAATGGGGTTCACCTTGTGAGGCATGGCACTGCTGCCCACCTCACCGGCCTTGATTTTCTGCTTGAAGTAGTCCATGGAGATGTACATCCAGAAGTCGCGGTCGAGGTCGATGACGATGGTGTTAATGCGGCGCATGGCGTCGAAGATGGCACCGAGCCAGTCGTAGTTGGAGATCTGCGTGGTATATTGCTCGCGCTCCAGCCCGAGTCTCTCACTGACGAAACTATTGCCAAACTCACGCCAGTCGTACTGCGGATAAGCCACATGATGAGCATTAAAGTTGCCTGTTGCCCCACCGAACTTTGCGGTGACGGGAATCTCCTTCAGTCCGCGCAGTTGCTCTTCAAGACGATAGACATAGACCATTACCTCCTTACCCAGACGGGTGGGTGAAGCGGGCTGTCCGTGGGTCTTGGCCAGCATCGGGATATTCTTCCACTGCTCGGCATAGTCGTGCAGTTGCTCGATCAGTTCCTCGACCAGTGGATAATAGACACGTTCCAGGGCCTCTTTGATAGAGAGGGGCACACTGGTGTTGTTGATGTCCTGGGAAGTAAGTCCGAAATGGATAAATTCCTTATATTGTTCAAAGCCTCCCATGGCGTCGAGCCTCTCCTTGATGAAATACTCCACGGCTTTCACATCATGGTTGGTTACCTTCTCAATATCCTTCACCCGCTGGGCATCAGCAGGCGTAAACTGTCGATAGATGTCACGGAGTTGGTCAAACAGTGAATGGTTGATATCTTGCAGTTGCGGCAACGGCAGTTCACACAAGGTGATGAAATATTCTATTTCCACACGTACCCTGTACCTGATAAGGGCATACTCTGAGAAATAATCTGCCAGTGGCTCTGTCTTACTCCTGTAACGGCCATCAATAGGCGAGATGGCGGTCAATATACTTAAATCCATTTCTTTTAACGATACTAAATGATGTTCTCCTAAAACTATGATAGCCCACGGCCGTAGCCATCATCGGCTGCGGGATGGGTTCTTTTTGTGTCGTGGGCGCTGACGGATTCGAACCGCCGACCCTCTGCTTGTAAGGCAGATGCTCTAAACCAACTGAGCTAAGCGCCCCTTTTTACTCTTAGCGGCTGCAAAGGTACGCAAAAGAAATGAAACCGCAAAATTTCTTATGGAAATTTTGCGGTTTATCACATTTTACAACTGATACAGGTCACTATCGGCCATCAGATCTACTTTCTTCTCTGCAAGTATCCTTTCGCAAGCCTCCAGGTCGGTAGGCCTGATTACCACATGGGCTACATTACCGTTAGCAAAAGAATACATATACTCAATGAACACCCCATTGTCGGAAAGGTGCTTCAGCACTATGGACAGTGAGCCACTGGTATTCGGGCACACGAAACCGATCACGTCGGTAATCTTTACGGCGAAGTGAGCATCCTTCAGTACCTTATAGGCCTTGTCGGGATCTGATACAATACAGCGCAGGATACCAAAGTCGCTGTTGTCGGCAATACTCATGGCAGACAGGTTGATACCAGCAGAGCCTAAGGCCTCTGTCACCTCAGTCAGTCGTCCGGACTTGTTCTCGAGGAACACGGATAGTTGTTTTGCTTTCATAATGCTATCGTTATTGGTTTTACTTGTTTACTTTTCAAATTTCCTGTTGTCGATCACACGCTTGGCCTTGCCAGTGGAGCGCTCGATACCCTTCGGCTCCACGAGTTTCACCTTGAAGCCCAGACCGATGACACTGCGCAGTTCGCCCTCCAGTTTCTTCTGCAGGCCTACCATCGTCGCCATGTCGTCGGTGAAGTATTCTTCCTTCACCTCCACCTTCAGTTCCGAGGTATCGGTATTGTTCACGCGATCGACAGTCAGCAGGAAGTGAGGCTCGTACTCAGGCAGTTTCAGGATGACATCCTCGATCTGCGACGGGAAGACGTTCACGCCACGGATGATCAGCATGTCGTCGCAACGGCCGAGGATACGGTCCATGCGCACGAGCGTGCGTCCGCAGGAACATTTATCGTAATGCAGGGCCGTGAGGTCGTGCGTGCGGTAGCGCAGCAATGGCATGCCCTCTTTCGTCAGGTGCGTGAAGGTCAGTTCACCGAGCGTACCTTCCGGTAGGGGCTCACCGGTATTCGGATCGAGGATCTCGGGATAGAAATAGTCTTCATTGAGGTGCGTACCGTTCTGGCACTCGCACTCATAGCCCACACCAGGACCTGCTATCTCGCTCAGGCCATAGATATCGTAAGCCTTGATGCCCAGCGTCTCCTCCAGTTTCACGCGCATCTTCTCCGTCCAGGGCTCGGCACCGAAGGCACCGATCTTCAGTTTGAACTCCTCGCGCGGCCACTCGCTCTCCTGCATGGCTTCACCGAGGAACATGGCATACGACGGGGTGCAGCAAAGCACCGTCGAGCCGAAGTCGTGCATCAGCGTCATCTGCTTCTGGGTGTTACCCGACGAGATGGGGATCACCGACGCACCGATATTCGTAGCACCGTCGTGCGCACCCAGACCGCCTGTGAACAGGCCGTAGCCGTAGGCCACTTGGAAGATGTCATCCTTACCAGCACCGTAGGCGGTGAAGGCACGCGAGATAGCCTCTGCCCACATGGCCAGGTCCTTACGCGTATAGAGGACAACCACTGGCTTGCCCGTCGTACCTGAAGAGGCGTGGATGCGCACGATCTGCGACATCGGCACGGCAGCCAGTCCGAAGGGATAGTTGTCGCGAAGGTCGAGTTTGTTGGTAAACGGGAGTTTCACGATATCATCGATACTCTTGATATCACCTGGCTCCAAGCCCATCTCCTGGAACTTCTTCCTGTAGAATGGGGTGTTGTGATAGACATACTCCGCCATCTTCACCAGACGACGGCTCTGAATCTCGCGAAGTTGCTCGCGGTCCATGCATTCAATGCTTTGATTCCAAATCATAGTTCTTATTTAGTTATTGCGGATGATCCACCGTTTGGCGGACAAAGGTACAATAATAATTCCAATTCGCCAAAAGATTGCCTAAAAAATTGCTTCAAAAAGGCGGATACGACTTTTCCTGGGGCAAACGTCGAAACACATGGGGGCAAACGTCGAAGGCGGTTTGGGATGGCCCTAAAATCTACCTACCTTTGCAGTGTCAAAAGACAACAACAGAGTATTAACAATTTAAAAATAGGAAAGTTATGAAGAAGATGATTGTAGCCCTCGTGGCAATGGTAATGATGAGTATGAGTGCAATGGCACAGAGTAACGAACCCAACCGTGAGTTCACGTTCGACCGCATCAGCAGTTACCTTGAACTGACGAGCGAACAGATTGAACCCGTGAAAACGGCCATGACGCAATTCTTGGAGTCGCAGAAGGGTGTACAGGACATCAAGGACAACCAGATGGCTGAAGGCTGGGCAAAAGTGATCAATCGCCACAAGGACACCATGAAAGGCATCCTGAGCGAGAAGCAGTTCATGAAGTACGACACGTTGTTCAACCAGAGTATCCAGAACGCATCGGAGAAGTATCAAGAACAGACAAAATAGACATACAGATTCAACAAACTTAAGTATTTCCATCTCTCCTGCATAGAGATTATGCAGGAGAGATTTTGCCTTTTCAGAAATTATGTATATCTTTGCAGCGATGAGATGTTGCTATTGTCGCTCATCGTGCTGTCACCAGGCCTTATCAGTTACATCACCACCAGCAACAGCAAGTTGGCGGGTGAATCCGTGTGGATCGCCTTCTACTGGCTGGCCCCGTCAATTGGCATCTATCTGCTCAATTTCTACCTGTGGGTGCCTCTGTTGTGGTTCCGTCACCGCCACTGGCTCTTCGGGCTCATCAACGCCATATTCATCGGCGTGGGCAACATCCACTTGTTCTTCTACGACTTCGACACGCTCCCCGACAATTTCCGGGCCCGCTACCTGGAAACCGTCCGCAGCCTCATCGCAGACCGTCCCTTTTAACAAAATGTAACTCTATCGGAAAAATATTCGTCCTTTTCCTTGGAAGGTAAAGAGATTTTCCCTATATTTGCGGTGTCTAACATATCAAATTGACAATTAACTAAAAACCATGAGACTATGGAAGTAGAGAAAATCATGCAGTCGCTGGAGCAGAAGCATCCAGGCGAGTCAGAGTATTTGCAAGCCGTGAGAGAAGTGCTGGAATCCATCAAGGATGTGTATAACCAGCACCCTGAGTTTGAGAAGGCAAAGATCATAGAGCGTATCGTCGAGCCAGAGCGCATCATCACGTTCCGCGTGCCCTGGGTCGATGACAAGGGCGAGGTACAGGTGAACTTAGGCTACCGCGTGCAGTTCAACAGCGCCATCGGTCCGTACAAGGGCGGTCTGCGCTTCCATGCATCCGTGAACCTCTCGATCCTGAAGTTCCTCGGTTTCGAGCAGACGTTCAAGAACGCGCTCACCACGCTGCCGATGGGCGGTGGCAAGGGCGGTAGTGACTTCTCCATCCGAGGCAAGAGCGACCATGAGGTGATGACATTCTGCCAGGCCTTCATGACGGAACTCTACCGACATATCGGACCCGACGAGGACGTGCCCGCAGGCGATATCGGCGTAGGAGCCCGCGAGATTGGCTACCTGTTCGGACAATACAAGAAACTGACCCACCAGTTCCAGGGCGTGCTCACTGGCAAGGGCATGGAATGGGGCGGCTCGATCCTGCGTCCTGAGGCAACGGGCTACGGTGCCCTCTACTTCGTAAACCAGATGCTCACCGAGCACGGACTCGACATCAAGGGTAAGACCGTCGCCCTCTCGGGCTTCGGCAACGTGGCGTGGGGCGCTGCCAAGAAGGCCACCGAACTCGGTGCGAAGGTCATCACCATCAGCGGTCCTGACGGCTATGTCTATGACCCTGCAGGACTCGACGCGGAGAAGATCGAGTACATGCTCGAACTGCGCGCCTCGGGCAACGATGTCTGCCAGCCCTACGTGGAGGAGTTCGACGGTGCCACCTTCTTTGAAGGCAAGAAGCCCTGGGAGCAGAAGGCTGACATCTACCTGCCCTGCGCGACCCAGAACGAACTCAACGGCAGTGATGCCGACCAGATACTGGCCCACAAGCCGCTCTGCGTGGCAGAGGTGTCGAACATGGGCTGCACGGCGGAGGCCGTCAACAAGTTCATCGCCGCCAAGCAACTCTTCGCCCCGGGCAAGGCCGTCAATGCAGGCGGTGTTGCCACCAGCGGTCTGGAGATGACGCAGAACTCTGAGCGCATCGGCTGGACCGGCGAGGAGGTGGATGCCAAGTTGCACCACATCATGTCGGGCATCCATGCACAGTGCGTGAAGTATGGCCGCGAGGGCAACTACATCAACTATGTGAAGGGCGCCAATGTCGCCGGCTTCATGAAGGTGGCCAACGCCATGATGGCGCAAGGCATTGTATAAGTGAATGGTACTAAACAAGAAGATAGTCTTAACGACGCTGACATTATTATTAGCAGGCCTTTCCCCTTTGCCAGCACAGACGCAAAGGGGAACGGCCTCTTTTTACTCGAAGAGTTGGACAGGGCGCAAGACGGCCAACGGGGAACGGCTTCACCACGACTCGCTGACCTGTGCCCACAAGACCTACCCCTTCGGCACGCTTCTCAAGGTGACCAATCCCGCCAACGGCCTCAGCGTCATTGTCAAGGTGACCGACCGCGGCCCATACGTGAAAGGGCGCGTCGTGGATCTCTCCGTGCGTGCCGCCAAGGAACTGGGCATCCTCTCCCAAGGCATCGCCCCCGTGGTCGTGGAGCGGTATAATCCCGCCGTCATACCCTTTAAGCCCGAAGAATACGAGTTGCCGGAGTTTGACCTTGGCACGAACGACGGTCCTGTAACCAAACCCATCTGGATGGAACTGCGCGACCAGCGCATCAAGCGCCGTCAGGAAGCACAGCAACGGGAAAAAGAGAAGGCCGAGAAAGAAAGGCTGGCGAGGGAACTTAAGGAGAAGGAAAGACTGGACTCCATCGCCAGAAGTGAGACCAAGAAGGACGAACTCGACAAGATCAGCAACATGCCAAACAAGTCAAAAGCCTACCTGAAGCGTTCTGGCGCAGTTGGCTCAGCGGCAAAAGGCTCAATTAATCGATAGGATTCGCTCGTTGGCCGAGCCGTGGCGGTCGAAGTAATCCACGAGGGCCTCAGCCAGCGAGTCGTTCTCCATCGGCTCACCGCTGCTGTTACGCTGCTCCAGGGCCGACAGTTGCTCCCGCATCTGAGCACCATCGCGCGCGCAGCCCATCAACAACACCAGGGCGCTCACGCAGGAAAGACTATATGTCAATGCTCTCTTCATGGTCTGTGCAAAGGTACGACAAGTTTTCCATTCCGCCAAACAATTCACGACAAATAAGAGGCACTTTACGAACGAGAGGAGCCTCTTTAGCAACGTGAGGAGCCTCTTTAGCAACGTGAGGAGGCTCCTCAGTTCCGTAAAGTGCCTTCGCGCGCGTGCACGGTAGTTGTCTTATCCACTTTTTATGTGTCCTATATGTTCCATCTGCCCCAGTGGGGGACTATCCTTCGTGGACAGATGGGACAGATGGGACACTTGTTTTTGGCTTAAGACTATTACTAACAATGCCTTATTTCCGTTCTGGGTCTTAACGCGAAAACCTCAGAGTTAGGTCCTCTATTTATTTAAACCGCACTATTACCAGAAACTTGCATCAAATCTCGGCTCATTATCCGGATATTGACGCAATCTCTTCGACTGTAAGACCAGTGTATCGTGCAATGGATTCTAATGGAATGCCGTCCGACCTCATCTTACGGGCTGTGTCTAAGGCTTTTATATGTTCGCCTTCTTCCCTGCCTTCCTTTCGTCCTTCTTCCCTGCCTTCTTCCCTGCCTTCTTCCCTGCCTTTGTCAAAGGAAGTCTTCATGGTACTGTAGTAGTCCCAGTAGTCCTTCTTGCTGGCCACGTACTCCTCTCGCTCAACAGGCGTGAAGCGTGCCACTTCTGCCTGCTCAAACAGGCGCGTGAAAATACGCTCCTGGAGAGCCTTCGGACGCTCCAGCAGGCGGGAGAGGTTCGTCAGGGCGAAC
>DFTH01000012.1 GCA_002379425.1 Prevotella sp. UBA4217 | reverse complement strand
CAACCTATTTCAGGCTAAGACAGTGCATAATAATGTATATATATGCACGATAAGCGCCGAGTATTGGAGAATAAGTGGCTCTCTACGAAAAATAAGAGGCACTTATTTTCTGATAAGTGCCTCCTGGTGATAGCGGATCAGGCCTGCGAGGGGCGTCTTCAGTATCGCCCCCACCCTATAGTTCTGGGCAGCGGCCGCCTCACGGAGTTGGTCCTGGAAGAAGAACGCCACGCTGCCGATGAACGATACGGGCAGGTCGCGGCGCCCGTATGGGGCGACATGATAACTGAGGAAGTCGGAGAAGTTGCTGACCACCACGTCGCGCACGCCCTGGTCCTCGATATGCTGTCCGATAAACTCCGACAGGGAGGCGAGGAAGCGGTTGGCCAGCGGCTTGCGATACACGCGGTTGATAATCTCAGGCAGGGAGAGTTTCAGCGCGTGCTCAAACTCATCCTTGATTTCTTTTGACAAAATGCCCCCATAGAGGTCGTGCAGGAAGCGCTTGCCGAGCACGGCACCGCTGCCCTCGTCGCCGAGGATATAGCCCAGGGCGGGAGTGTGCTGTGCGATGCTCTTCCCGTCGTAGAGACAGGAGTTGGCTCCCGTGCCCAGGATACAGGCGATGCCCTCCTGGCGGCCGCAGAGGGCACGGGCGGCACCCAGCAGGTCGCTGTGGGCCTCGACGACCTCCGTCGTGTGGAAGATCTCCCTGAGCAGCGCCACCATCATCGTCTCCATCTCGGGGCGCACGCCACTACCATAAAAATATACAGCATCGGGGAAGTCGGGCGTCAGCACGGAGGCACTGCGCAGCCGCTGCACGTCGGGGTTGGAGGCCATCGACCCCAGGAACTCGTCGCGGATGATGCTGACCACCTCCTCGCGCGACTGGTGGACGGGGTTGATGCCCTGGGTGTTGAGGACAACCGGCTGTGGCGCACTGGTCAGGATGGCCCAGTCGGTCTTGGTGCTGCCGCTGTCGGCAATCAATATGTTCCTTTTTTCCATAAACCTAACTGATTTGTTTTTCTGGATGCAAAAGTAGCAAAAATTTAATTAACAAGCAAGAATAATAGCGAAAAACTTGCGGGATTATGGGATTTTTTTCGTACCTTTGCAACAGAAAAAACAACATCAGCACTCATGAAAAGAATCGCGTACATTATCATCCTCCTGATAGGGATGACCGTCGAGGCTGGAGCCGTGCTCAAGGAGAAGGACCTGGAGCAGACGCTCACCTTCCTGCAGGCGGAACTGGAGCAATACAACAATGAACTGACAGTGCGCTCGGCCGTCAGGAGGGAGCGCACGAAGGAACTCATCAAGCAATTGTTGCACACGCTGAAACTGGCCGACCAGAACGCCCTGATGCTCTACTCGCAGAAGCAGGAAAACGTATTCGACCTGACCTACGCCTGTCGTGAGGCCACCAACCAGTACCATGAGTTCCACAGGAACCAACTGCCCTTCACGACCTTCCTGGAGAAGAACCAGGCCGACATCGCCCGCTACGACAGTCTGATCAACCGTCTGGAAAGCCTGCCCGACATGATGACCACGCCCTACGGTAGCAGTCGTCGCGACACCTGTCTGGTGCTGGCCAAGAATATCCGTAAGGAACTGGGTGAGAGCGAGCACCAGTTGAAGCGCAACATCCACCTCTACCAGCGTGCCGAGCGCAGGTTGAGCGAGATGAACGACTACGCCCAGAAGCGCTATACGGACATCCAGCAGAGCATCTTCATCAACGGCGGGGAGAGTTACCCCACCCTGCTGCAGCACTTCGACCGCCGCTGGAAGTCGATGACGGAGGCTGTCAAGAAGAAATACTACATCGCCGACGATGCCCTCACGAAGAATCTCTCGCAATGGAGTTCGGCGTTTGTCTTCGGCATGTTCATCGCCATCATCATCTTCGTCATCGTGGCCGTCGTGCTGAACCAGATATTCTTCCGTTTCCTGTTGCCGAAACGCTTCAAGACAGAGGAGTTCCGTAAGAAGCAGTCGATCATCATCATGGCCACCACGACGATCACGTTCGCCATCATCCAGGGGGTGCTCATGAACAATGCGACGCAGGACTTCCTGCAGATGGCCTCCTCGCTGCTGGTGGAATATGCGTGGCTGCTGGGCGTGATCCTGATCTCGCTGCTCCTGCGCGTCAAGGGCGACCAGATCAAGAGTGCCCTGTATATCTACGCCCCGCTAATCGCCATCGGCTTCATCGTTATCGGGTTCCGCATCATCCTGATTCCCAACGAATTGGTGAACTTCAGTCTGCCCCCGATCATGTTGCTCTGTGCATTATGGCAGTGGTGGGTGATCAAGAAGCACAACCAGAACATCCCCCGCTCCGACATGTTCTATACCTACGTGTCGCAGACGGTGTTCATCGCCTCCGTCATCTGCTCATGGGCAGGCTACACCCTGTTGGCCGTGCAACTGCTCATCTGGTGGATCATGCAACTCACCTGTATCCTCACCATCACCTGCATCAGTCTCTACCTGGAACTGTATGCTGAGAAGAAGCGATTTGCGGAGAAGCCTGTCACTCAGACCTGGGCCTACAACTTCGTGGAGCACGTGGTGATGCCCGTGCTGAGTGTCTGTTCCATCATGCTAAGCATCTACTGGGCAGCGAGCGTGTTCAACCTGAACGACCTGTGCTGGAAGATCTTCAGATACCCGTTCATCAACATGGAGAACCTGCAGGTGTCGATCCTGAAACTGGCGATGGTGGTATCCCTGTGGTTCCTGTTCCGCTGGGTCGCACGTACGATACTCGCCCTGCTGAAGATGCACTACGAGATCAGCGACCCCACGACAGCCGCGTCGAAAGAGGTGATGGGCAAGAACGTGATCCAGGTGTTCGTGTGGGGCGTGTGGCTGATGCTCTCGCTCTCCATCCTCCATATCAGCGTCGCCTGGCTCGTGGCCATCTCCGGCGGACTCTCCACAGGTATCGGTTTCGCCTCGAAGGACATCATCGAGAACATCTACTACGGAGCCTCACTGATGGCCGGCCGCATCAAGGTGGGCGACTGGATAGAGGTGGATGGCAGGATGGGCAAGGTGATGTCGATCAACTACACCTCGACGGTCGTGGAGTCGCTCTACGGCGAGGTGATCACCTTCCAGAACGCCCAACTGTTCACGAAGAACTACAAGAACCTGACGCGCAACCACGGCTACGTGCTGGCCGTCGTGCCCTTCGGCGTGGCCTACGGGTCGGACCTGAGGCAAGTGACGGAACTCGTGGAGGAGGCGCTGAACAATATGCGCCACCAGTGGATGGACCACAAGAAGCGCGTGAAGTGCGTCTGTTCGGAGATGGGCGACTCGAGCGTGAACTTCAAACTGTTCGTCTGGGCGGATGCGCCCAAGAAGTCATACGTGGTGAGCGACGTGCTGAAGTGCGTCTATGACACGCTCAACGCCCACGGCATCTCGATCCCGTTCCCACAGAGGGATGTTCATCTGATAAAGGATTGAAGAATTGAAGGATTGAAGAATTGAACGATTGAAGAATTGAAGGCTGCGATTAAGCGAGAGCAGAGCCATGCTTGCATGGGCTATGCCGAGCGTGAGCAGGCTCGATGTGAAGCATCAAAAATTGAAAAAATCTACCGAATATTTGGCTGTTAGAGATAAAATGTTTATATTTGCGGGCAAAATATGAATAATAAGACGACCATCATAGCAGGTCCGTGCGTCATCGAGTCAGCAGAACTGCTCGACACCGTGGCGCGTAAGTTGGTGGAAATCAACGAGAAGTACGGTACCGACATTATCTTCAAGGCCTCGTTCGACAAGGCCAACCGCACCTCCATCCGCTCCTTCAGGGGGCCCGGACTGGAGCGCGGGCTGCAGATGCTGGCCGACGTCAAGTCGAGATACGGCCTGCGTCTCCTGACAGATATCCACGAGAGCCAGCAGGCAGCCCCCGTGGGCGAGGTGTGCGACGTGATCCAGATCCCCGCCTTCCTCTGCCGACAGACCGACCTGCTCATCGCGGCCGCCAGGACGGGGCGCACGGTGAACATCAAGAAGGCACAGTTCCTCAGCGGCAAGGACATGCGCTACCCCGTGGAGAAGGCGCGCGACGCTGGTGCCACGGACGTGTGGCTGACGGAGCGCGGCAATATGCTAGGCTACAACAACCTCGTGGTCGATTTCCGCAATATCCCCGATATGCTGGAGATCGTGCCGACGGTGATCATGGACTGTACCCACAGTGTGCAGCGCCCAGGTGGCAGCGACGGCAAGACGGGGGGCGACCGCCGCTTCGTGCCGCAGATGGCCCTCGCCGCCAAGGCCTTCGGGGCCACAGGCTATTTCTTCGAGGTGCATCCCGACCCGGACAAGGGGCTGAGCGACGCTGCGAACATGCTGGAACTCGACAAACTCGAGGGGCTCGTGAGGAAGTTGATAGTTGAGAGTTGATAGTTAAGAGTTAAGAAATGACATCAAGAGAATACGCTATACAATGCTTTAAGGACGAGGCGGAGGCCGTGCTGGGGCTGATTCCGCAACTCGACGACAGTTTCGACGCTGCCGTGAGACTCATGCTGGAGTGCAAGGGCAAGGTGATCGTGACGGGCGTGGGCAAGAGCGGCCATATCGGTGCGAAGATCGCCGCCACGCTGTCGAGCACAGGCACACCCTCCTTCTTCATCAACCCCCTCGACGTGTTCCACGGCGACCTGGGCGTGATGACCGCCGACGACGTGGTGCTCGCCATCTCCCACTCCGGACAGACAGACGAACTGCTGCGCTTCATCCCCATGGTGCTCCACATGAAGATCCCCATCATCGGCATGAGCGGCAACCCAGGCTCCCTGCTGGCCAAGTACTCCACCTGCCACCTGAACGTGCAGGTAGAAAAGGAGGCCTGTCCGATGAATCTGGCGCCCACCAGTTCGACGATGGCACAACTCGCCATGGGCGACGCCCTGGCCATCGCCCTCATACAGTTGCGCCACTTCCAGCCGCGCGACTTCGCGCAGTTCCACCCTGGCGGGGAACTCGGCAAGCGCCTCCTGACGACCGCCCAGGACGTGATGCGCTCGGAGGACATGCCCATCCTGCCGCCAGAGATGCATCTGGGCGAGGCCATCATCCTCGTGAGCAAGGGGAAACTCGGGCTCGGCATCGCAGAGGTGAACGATGAGATCGTAGGCCTGATCACTGACGGCGACATCCGCCGCGCGATGGAGAAATGGCAGGCAGAATTCTTCGACCGCACCGTGAGCGACATCATGACACGCACGCCGAAGACCGTGAAGCCCGAGACGAAGATCACGGAAATCCAAAGGATCATGAACAGATACAAGATACACTCCGTACTGGTGACTGACGACCATCACCACCTGTTGGGCGTCGTCGATCACTACTCGTGTATGATATAAAGAATAAAAGGCCTTATGAGAACGATAAAGAAACTTTTAATCGCTATGCTTGTCGCCCTGCCGCTGGCAGTGGTGGCAGAACACCTCTTCAAGACACTTGACGCGCGCGACGGACTAACCTCCAGTCAGGTGAACTGCATCCTGAAGGACACCAGGGGCTATATCTGGATCGGAACCCCAGCAGGACTCTACCGCTTCGACGGCTATACGTTCAGGAACTTCCAGAGCGACTCCCAGGACGGCTCGTCGCTGAGCGACAGTTATATCAACAGCATCCAGGAGACGCTCGACGGCAACCTGCTGATAGAGACGTCGTCGGGCTACTGCGTGTATCACCCCCAGACGGAGACCTTCGAGCGCGACATGAAGCAGTACTTCGCCAGGATGGGCATCGAGACCATCCCCAGCGTGGTCTATATCGATCGTCACAAGAACCTCTGGGGCGCCATCCCCAACAAGGGCGTCGTGGCCTACAACCAGCAGCAGCAGTTACTGTTTGAGTTTGGCTACACCAACGATGCGACGGGCGTGCCGCAGGGCGTCGTCTGCTCCATCAGCGAGTGTAAGGACGGTGCCGTCATCGTCTATGACGACGGCAGGATGGTGTGCTGCGACGTGATGCACCAGCAGCATACCGTATGGGCCACCACGGAGACACCCATGCAGAAGCGGAAGCGCAACAAGTCGCTGAAGGCCTTCGCCGACCAGATGGACAATATCTGGCTCTACGGCCAGGGCACCCTGCTGATGTACGACAAGAGTGCCGACGCTTGGGACACCAGCACTGGCGAGCGCCTGGGGATGACGGGAATCGGCGTTGATCGCAACATCAACGGCATGGCGGGCGACCGCAGCGGCAATATATGGATCGGCTCAGACCAACTGGGCCTGCTGAAGATGAACGTCAACACCCATGAGACAGAGGAAGTGCAGCCCCGTAATATCAACGACCACCAGTGGATCAAGGAGAGCGTGAGCATCCAGAGCGTCTATGTCGATGACACCGGCCTGATCTGGGTGGGCACGGAGAAGTCGGGCGTGGCCTACTCAGGCCAGTACATCTACCGCTTCGGCTCCAACCATAACGGTGATATCACGGCGATGGCCCAGGATGCCAACGGCACCATCTGGTACGGCACGAGCGACAAGGGCGTCATCGGCTACGAGGGACCATTGGCAAGCAAGAAGGTATCAGCCATGGCGACAACGCCTGACGGCAGTATCTGGATCGGCTCGAAGCGCAACGGCCTCACCCGCGTCAAAGGCGGGAACGCCATCATCTACTCACTGGCCAAGGACAGTACTGCCACGCTGATCGACGACCATGTGAATGCCCTCTGCACGGATAAGATCGGCAACCTGTGGATCGCCACCAACGGCGGCCTGCAGGTCTATAACCCAAAGATGAACACCTTCTCCTCCTACACCCGAGAGAACGGCAAGTTGAACACGAACAACATCACCAGCCTGTACTATAACAAGAATGCCAAGAACAACAACCTGTATATCGGTACGGCAGAGGGACTGGTAATTCTGAACCTGTCAACGACGGAGAAGACCGTCCTGACAGGAAACGTGGCCAACATCAAGTCGTTTACCAACAACTTCATCACCCAGATCCTCCAGGACTCCAGAGGACTAATCTGGATAGGAACGCGCGAAGGCCTGAACATCCTCAATCTGGAAAACGATGCCCTCGACTACCTGACGGAGAAGCAGGGACTATGCAACAATAACATCTGTGGCATCGCAGAAGACAAGAACCACAATATCTGGGTGACCACCAGCAGCGGTGTCAGCCGTATCGTGATCCAGCGCAACCATGAGGACGGCTCCAACAACTACGGCCTCTATAACTACACGACGGCAGATGGTCTGCAGAGCAATGAGTTCAACCCTGGCTCTATCCTGACGAGAGACGACGGCAACGTGCTGCTGGGTGGCCTATATGGCGTGAACTGGGTGATGCAGAAGGCCAACGACGACAACGACGCCCTCCCCCGCGTGATGCTGACCCAACTGTTCATCGGCGAGGAAGAGATCCTCACGGGCCACGAGTATCAGGACCGCGTGGTGCTCCCCCAGGCCCTCAACGAGACCAACAAACTGGAACTGGGCCATAACCAGAATACATTCACCATCAAGTTTGCCGCAGGTAACTACAACCAGAGCGAGCGCCTCCAGTTCATGTACTGGATGGAGGGCAGGGACGAAGACTGGCGCAACGGTAATGCCCTGACCCACGGCGTGACCTTCAAGGAACTGCCGAGCGGTGAATATACCCTCCACGTGAAGGCCATCAGCGCCGAGGGAGCCGTCAGCAACCAAGAGCGCGTGCTGACCATCCACATCGAGCGCCACTGGCTCCTCTCCTGGTGGATGCTGCTGGCATACGCCATCATCGCCATCGTGACAATCTACTTCTGGCGGGTGGGCCTGAAGCAACTCCGCGTCATCAAGGCCAGGAAGAAGGCCGTCATCGAGGAGTTGAAGATGCAGCGCGAGGAGATCAAGTCGGCCAGCGAGGACCTGCGCCAGCCTATGGCCCGCATGACCTCTATCATCGGCAACCTCACAGAGAAGGAGAAATCACTGGAGGAGCGCGAGCAGTTGAACGCCCTCCACTCGCAGATGCTCCAGATCATCACCCGCGTCAGCGACATGCAGACGAACCTGGAGAACCCGGAGGCGAAGGCCAAGAATGCCGTCCACGACCGTATGGAACTGAACGGACGAGGCGAGATCGACCTGCCCGACGTGGCCAGCCACTCCCTGACGACGGACACATCACGGCCTACCAGAGCCGCCCTCGACTCACCAACGATGAAGTACACCGTGGTGATGATCGACGACAACGACGAATTCCTCAAGTTCGCCACCTCACGCCTGAAGTACGTCTATGACTTCCATGCCTACAACGATATCGAGAAGGCTGCCTCAGACCTGGAGGAGATGCGCTGCGACATCGTCGTCTGTAAGCAGGATATGGAAGGCATGACAGGCAGCGACCTGTGCAACCAGTTGAAGACCAGTCCAACGACACAGCGCGTGAAGTTCGTGCTGATGACGGACGGCACCTTGACGCCGCAGGACATGCGCTCCCAGAATATCACGCTGTCTGCCGACGACTACCTGGCTAAGCCCTTCAACCTGCAGGATGCCACGATGCGCTTCAACAAGGTGCTCGGCTTAGGCCCCATCGAGATGGACAGCGACCTGATAGAAGGTGCTGAGACACGCATGCTGGAGGATCGCAACGCCAGTATGACGACAGCCACGGAGAATATCGACCTTGGCAAGTACAAGCCAGCCGCCAATGAAGAGCCTGATGCCGACGATCCGATGAACCGCGTCGATACCAAGATCGTCAAGCGCAACAGCCAGTTGGCCCGTCAGTCGTACGAGGAGGAGACGGAGAACGCTGCCGAAGGTGAGGAGTCGAGCATGTCGGACTACTCCATGCTGGACGCTATGGACCAGCAGTTGCTGAAGAACATCGAACAGTATGTGATGCAGAACATGAGCCGCGGACAGATCAGTCTGGAGGAGATGGCCAGTGCCATGGGCATGGGCAGGGTACCCTTCTTCCACCGTGTGCGTAACCTCACCAACAAGACGCCGGCGGAACTGATACGCGACATGCGCCTGAAGCACGCCTGCATCCTCCTGAAGCGCACGAATATCAATATGAGTGAGTTGGCTACCAACATCGGATTCATGACAGCAGAGAACTTCATCAACATCTTCAGGGAGAAGTTCGGCATGACGCCACTCGAATACAGACTGAAACATCGTAAATGACAATAGAAAACCATCGCCCAGCAGGAATAGTCACCATACTATTCCTGCTGATATCTCTCTATAGTAATGCCCAGACCAGCGACTCCCTGCTCGTAGCGGAGATGCGGGAGGAAGGTATCAACTTCACCCAGGGCAACAGTGTGAGACTGCTGATGTCGGGAAAGGAGAAGTTCGCCGACATGTTTGAAGTCATCCGCCAGGCCAGGAGCAGCATCCACATGGAGTATTTCAACTTCAGGAACGACTCTATCGCCAACCTGCTCTTCGACATCCTCAGGGAGAAGAGGAAAGAGGGCGTGGAGGTGCGCTGCCTGTTTGACGGATTCGGCAACGACTCCAACAACCAGCCCCTGAAGAAAGAGCATCTTAGGAAACTCCACCAGGACAGCATTGAAATCTATGAGTTCGACCCCATCCGCTTTCCGTGGGTGAATCATATATGGCCCCGTGACCACAGGAAGATTGTGGTGATCGACGGCAAGGTGGGCTATACAGGGGGGATGAACGTGGCAGACTATTATCTGGTAGGCACGGAACAGGTAGGAGAATGGCATGATATGCACTGCCGGATCGAGGGACCAGCCGTCAATGAGTTGCAGACCATCTTCCTGCGCATGTGGAAACGCGTCACGAAGGAGGAACTCGACGATCCGAAGTATTTCCAGGCGGCACCCGCTGGTAGCAAGATGGTAGGCATAGCCAATCGCGAGCCTCGCACCACCAATGAGATCATGCGCCGCTTCTATGTGAAGGCGCTCGACAGCGCGAAGGACTCCGTGAAGATCGTGAACCCCTACTTCGCCCCCACCTCATCCGTCATCAAGGCCCTGAAGCGCTGTGCGGAGAGAGGGGTCAAGATGGATATCCTCATCTCCTCGAGGTATGACATCCCCCTGATGCCCGACGTGGTGATCTACAACATGAAGAAACTCTCCAAGAGAGGAGCACATATCTGGCGCTATCAGCCAGGGTTCCACCACTCGAAGATCATGATGGTCGATGGGAAATACTGTACCGTGGGTAGTACCAACCTCGATGCCCGCAGCCTGCGCTACGACTACGAGATCAATGCCCTGATCATCGACCCAGAGACCACCGGCGAACTGCAGGGGAGGTTTCTTGAGGATCTGAAGAAGTGCGACTACATGACAACAGAAGACTTGAAGAAAAGCCAGAATGCCTGGCATAAGTTCAAAGGATGGCTTGGCCATCTGCTCACCTTCGTGCTATAGCCCATGAAACGCGACACGACCATCTCCATCTGCAAGGGAATTGCCATCATTCTGATGGTGATTGCCCACGCTGAGGCACCAGGGTGGCTGTGCAAGTTCATCTTCGAGTTCCACATGCCGCTGTTCTTCATCACGGCTGGCTACTTCTTCTCGCTGAAATACCTGAACGACGAGGCGACCTTCGTCAAGAAGCGCATCAAAGGGCTCTATGTCCCCTTCGTCAAATGGTCCGTGTTCTTTCTGATCATCCACAACTGGATGTTCGACATTGGCATACTGAACGAAGTCTATGGCAATGAGACAGGTGGCGTGACCCATCCCTATACCTGGCATCAGATCCAGCAGAACCTCTGGAACATCGTCACGGCTATGGGAGGCTATGACCAGTTCCTCTGCGGAGCCTTCTGGTTCTTCCGCGGCCTCTTCGTGGCAAGTATCCTATACCTTATTTTATATAAGATAGTCGATGCTAGTCTCTCTAGGATTACTAGGTATCCTAGGATTACTAGGATTCCTAGAATTCCTAGCCTTACCCCCTACCTGGTCTGCTTGATCATGCTGCTGCTCTGCGGCTGGAAAACCTCAGAAGGTCTTAAGGTCGTCACACTGGTGCAGGGAGGCTACCGCGACATGATGGGCTGTTTCTTCTTCGGCTGCGGCTTTATCTTCCGACAGTTCGTGGATCAGTACAAGACCATGATGACGCGCTACTATGCCAGCGTCTGGCTGACAGTTCTCTTCGGCATCATCGTCTATTTCTTCTCAGCATATCTGACGGCCAACATGAACTGGCGCTCCACCTATACGCAGTTTCTCTCGCTCCCCATCCCTGCCCTACTCGGCTTCCTGATGATATTTAACATCAGCCGTTGGATAGACAGACGGGAAGGCGTCGTGAAACGCTTCCTTGCCTATACGGGCGACCATACCCTGAACATCTTCATCTTCCATATCGTATCCTATAAGGTGGTGAGCCTCATCAAGATATGGTACTATGACCTGGACATCCGCCAGATCGGATGCCACATGGTGATACACGACTTCTCGCAACAAGATCAGTTCTGGATCCTATATACGATAGCAGGCGTAGGCATTCCACTGCTGTTTACCTGGCTCAGCGAACAAGGCAAGAAGAGACTTAGAGAATATAGAGCATCAATTGCTGCTCAGGCTCAGTGATACCTTTCTCCCTGAGCAAGTCAGCCTCGTTCTGGAGGATATACTGCGATGTGGCTCCTGTCTCCTTCAGGAAACGATGGAAACAGTCGGCGGCATCATCGATATGTCCACCAAACCATAGGCAATAGCCATAGTTCAACAGGTCATCAGGCAGCGTGCCATCCGTCAGCAACTGACTGTAAATCTTCTCCGCAGCCTCATACTTTCCCTCGCAGACTAATGCCCATGCCAGCACCCGATTGACGTTCTGATCCTCCGGACTTTCATAGTTCAGGCGGTATAGTTCCTTTAAGGCCCCCGTATATTGTCCGAGATTGGTCATGCTGATGGCACGATTCAGACGATAGTTCTTCTTTTCCGGACGAAGGCCCACCAGTTGGTCGTAGGTGCTCAGGGCCTCAGCATACATACCACGGGCGAAAAGCGCCCTGCCATAGCCAGCCAGCGCCCGTTCGTTGCCAGGCTGCGCCTCGAGGGCTTTGGCATAGCACTGCAGATCATCATCACACCCCTCGAGAGGTATTTCCACGCTGTCCTTATGATGCTGGATCAGATAGCCAGCCATCATCCAGAACTGGAAGTCGCGCCTTGCCTCCCCATAGTTAGCCAGCAGACGGGCTGTCTCCTGGATACGCTTCTGCTTCAACAGGAAGGCCGCTATCTCGTTGAACGATGGTTCCAAATGCGTCTGCGTAAAGATGGGATCGGCAAAGAAGAGATAACGGGCACCGTCAGCGTCGAAGGGATTGACAAACTCCTTGCGCTGTGGGAAAAGGCGGAAGAAGCGATACAGGTCCTGCAGATAGGTACGACGGATATAGGTGGGACTCTCCAGTTCTTCTACCGCCATCTCATTGATAGAGACCTCCCCTCTCGCGAGCATATCCCGCATATTCTGTGGAATGTGTTCAAACACCTGTTGGAAGGCAAAGACAAACGAATATTTGTCGCTGTTGCAGAAAGGTCCTTTCTCTATCATCAGGCGCAGGAAGTGGTTTTGCCCTGTCTTCCCCAAGGCCTCTGCTACGGCAGGATGACTGATGTAGAAAGGCACGAACCAGTTGCTCAGTTCATTAAAGAAGGAGAAGCGCTTCATCTGGGAGAAGCCACCAAAATAGATGTCTGAGCCTTGCTTCTGCATGTTCAGCATCCGCTGGAAACTCTCCTCCAACTGTTCCAGCCGGCGTTCCTGTTCACCAGGATGCAGGATATCCTCCATGGGATCATCCTCCATCTCTTCGATACCATTGCGCGTCATTCGGAACGACTGTCCTTTCATCAGGTCAGGCATGATCTCCTTCTGGATGGTCTGGGTATCCTGCTCGGCGTTGATGCAGAAGATAATCTGTTTCTGCAGTTCCACCAGTTCCTGGCGGCACTGCTCGTTCTCCAGGAGTTTTTCCACCATCTGTATCTGTTCTGGATAGACAGAAGCAGCCAACTGGCTGTCGATAGAGAACAGCCATCCCACCAGGGCACGCTGCCTGACATGCTCATCGCCAGCCTTCTCATAGACGTGTACCAGGGTCCTGAACTTGGCCATATCAAAATACTCTATGGCGGAGAGCATGATGGCGCTCACGATGAGTTGCTGGTCGTTTGTATCCACGGTAGGCGACAGCAGGATATCCTCCATGGCCGTCGCAATGCCATTTGTCCAGACGTCTGAGGTGAAGATATAGTCGAAGAGCACGTTCATCTGGTGCTGATGCTGCCGATAGAGCCCCTGCCGCTTCTCCTCCCGCAGATGTTCAGGCACCAGTTCGAGCATGGCCACCTCAGAGACGAAGGTTTCCAGTTCCTCGCGGACATTCTGTGGCGACCAGTCGCGAGCCGTCATGTGGATACGCAGGAAGATGGAGGAAAGGAAGGAGGTATGTCCGATGCCATAGCGCTTGCTGATGTTGGCACAGAGCACATACATCCTTTGCAACAATGTCTGATAGAGCGACGGCAACTGAGGGTCCTTAAATCCCCTCTTCCAGTAGTCGGCCATCAACTGATAGTCCGTACGCACGGCGTGCAGCCTGTCGGAGTTCACCTGATGGGGATGGACAGCCAGAAAGGCATCCAACTCATTGATGGCGGCACTCAGGTTACGCTCCTTCAGATGAGCGAATACATCCTTGAGACTCTGATGTGTGTCCATAGTTACTTTCCCTTTCTGATAAGCCCACGATCCTTTATCTTAGAGAGCCACTGCTGAGCCCGTTCTATATCCTTCGGCCTGGGGCTGGCTGCATGTGTATATCTCAATGAGTCAGACAAGGCATTGAGCGCCTGTTCCGATATGTTGCAATATTTGCGGATAACATCCTTATAATGACGCACACCAAAGTGGTTGATGGAGTCACAGGCCGCGTTGTAGCCTTTCAGAAACACTTCCATCTGCTGTTTCCGTTTCGCATCATCCATCCCATGAGCACGGAACACGATGGCACCCATGCGGATGTCCTCCTTCCGTGTATCAAGCAGCACCTTATGCTTCCCGAGCAGAGCCTGAGTGGCCTGCGGCTCCGTCAACAGCAGGGCGTCCATCTCGTTGTTCTCAAGCATCTTGAGGCGTACATTCACGTCGTTCACCTGGATACGGAACACCCGTTCCGTCTTCAACTTTGCACTGTCCACGACCAGGTCGCCCAACAAGTCCGTTACGGAGTAGCGCGTCATAGCCAGCATCTTATCGTCGAGGTGTTTCAGTTGGGTGATACGTGCATGACGGTTACTGATCAGTTGCCAGTAAGCATTGGTCGCTGTGAAGTATGTCAGACTGTCACCCTGCTTCTTTATCCGCTCTGCCCGCACCAGGTCGGTAACGGAGCCCTCCACCCTGCTGTTGATGATGGCCGTATCGCAGTCCATCTGAGCCGTATAGCGCTTCAGGCGTATATCGACGATGGTGTCGAACAACTGGTGATCCTCTGCAATAAAGATGGGCAGACAGTCGAGCGTGGGCATCACTGCGATCTTCAGGGCCGCCGAGTCCTCACGCGCCAACCTCAGCCGCTGCTCACGCGACAATCGCTTTGTCTCTTGGTATGATTGTCCGCATCCTGTCAGCAGCAGACAACCCATCAGGACCACTGTCAATATACTCGTATATCTCATGCTATTTTCTTTCATCAGCGTGCAAAATTAAGCAATTATTTTGGAATACGGAAAATATTTCGTACTTTTGTGCTCTAATCGACATAAAGTCGTCGCAAGTCAAGAATATGGCAAAAGATAAGATTGCATACGTATGCTCCAACTGCGGCCAGGAGTCGCCGAAGTGGATAGGCAAGTGTCCTGCCTGTGGACAGTGGAACACGTTCAAGGAGATCAGGGTCGCCCCCAGTTCCCCCGTTAAATCAGGAGGGGTAGCGGCAGGACGGGGTGGTCTGAACACAGGCACAATCAGCCAGATGGCAGCCTCTGCTGGCAGAGTGCTCCGCCTCAGCGACATCTCCAATCACGATGATCCCCGCATCGACATGCACGACGAGGAACTCAACCGCGTGTTGGGTGGCGGGCTCGTTCCTGGCAGCATCGTCCTGCTGGGAGGAGAACCAGGTATCGGGAAATCGACCCTCTCCCTACAGACCATGCTCCGCATGCCTGAGAAAAAGATTCTATATGTCAGTGGAGAGGAGAGCGCCCACCAGTTGAAAATGCGCGCCAACCGGATTCCTCATGAGGAAAACGAGCATTTCCTCATCCTCTGCGAGAACTCCCTGGAGCATATCTTCGAGCATATCAAGGAAGAGCAGCCCGAACTTGTGATCATCGACTCTATCCAGACCATCATGACGGAGGACGTGGAATCGAGTGCAGGCAGCATCGCCCAGGTCCGCGAGTGCGCCTCTGCCCTGCTCCGTTTCGCCAAGTCATCCGGCGTGCCAGTCATCCTCATCGGACATATCACGAAAGAGGGTTCTCTGGCTGGTCCGAAGATCTTGGAGCACATCGTGGATGCCGTCATCCAGTTTGAGGGCGACCAGCACTACATGTACCGTATTCTCCGCTCAATGAAGAACCGCTTCGGCTCCACTGCCGAACTGGGCATCTACGAGATGCTGCAGAACGGTCTGCGACAAGTGTCTAATCCCTCAGAACTGCTATTGACCCAGGACCACGAGGGACTCTCTGGCATCGCCATCAGTTCCGCCATCGAGGGCGTGCGCCCCTTCCTCGTCGAGACGCAGGCACTCGTCTCCACGGCTGCCTACGGCACCCCACAAAGAAGTGCCACAGGATTCGACCAGCGCCGCCTGAACATGCTTCTGGCCGTGCTCGAGAAGCGTGTGGGATTCAAGTTGATGCAGAAGGATGTGTTTATCAATATCGCTGGTGGTCTCAGGGTGACAGACCTGGCGATGGACCTCAGCATCATCGCTGCCGTCCTCTCATCGAATGTCGATACCCCCATCGAGGCTGGCTGGTGTATGTGTGGAGAGGTAGGGCTCTCTGGAGAGGTACGCCCCGTGAACCGCATCGAACAAAGGATCGCCGAGGCCGAGAAACTGGGCTTCAGCGATATCATCCTACCTAAATATAATCTACAGGGCTTCGACCAGAAGAAATACCACATCGCCATCCATCCTGTCCGCAAGGTCGAGGAGGCGCTGCGCGAACTGTTCGGCTAACCTGGTCGTGCGGGGGTACGGTCACTCTTCGTAACGTGTCGGATCCTCAATCCCCGCCTCCGCTAAGGCTTCGCGGCGCTCTACACAGGTGCCGCACCTGCCGCAGTGCTTCTCGCCACCTTTGTAGCAACTCCACGTCTCAGCATAGTTGATGCCCAACTCCTTGCCACGACGGGCGATATCCCCTTTCGTCCAGTTCACAAAGGGCGACAACAGCCCGACCTTCACGAAAGTCCCAGCCTGCGCAGCCTGGTCGAAGGCCTCCACGAACTCTGGTGTGCAGTCGGGATAGATCGTATGGTCCCCCCCATGGTTCGCCATCATCACATATTTCAGATCATGGCTCTCCGCTATTCCCACAGCGATGGAGAGCATGATGCCATTGCGGAAGGGCACCACCGTCGATCGCATGTTCTCGTCGGCATAATGCCCCTCGGGAATCTCTTCCCCACCCTCCAGGAGTGAACTCTTGAAGTAGGCTGTCATGAAGTCGAGCGGTATCACGATATGCCTGATGCCCAGCCGCTCACAATGCAGACGGGCAAAGGGTATCTCACGTGCGTTATGCTTTGAACCGTAGTCGAACGACAAGGCAAGGGCAATGCGCTCCTGCTGGTCGTAGAGCAGCGTCACAGAGTCCATGCCGCCACTGAGAATAATGACTGTATCTTTCTTCATATTGGGTGCAAAGGTACACATATTTCCCGTGATACGCAAAAAAATGATAAATTATGAATTATGAATTATGAATTATGAATTATTTATCGTACCTTTGCAATCACGTTTAAACGAAGTTGTTCACATTTATATAATTTATACGCATTATGACAATCAACGAATTCAACTTTGCCGGTAAGAAGGCAATCGTACGTGTAGATTTCAACGTACCCCTCGATGAGAATGGTAAAATCACTGACGACACCCGTATCCGCGGTGCCCTGCCTACCCTGAAGAAGATCCTGGCCGACGGTGGTGCCACCATCATCATGTCGCACATGGGCAAGCCCAAAGGAAAGGTGAACCCGAAACTCTCTCTGGGTCAGATCCGCGAGGCTGTGGAGAAGGCACTGGGCGTTCCCGTGGCATTCGCTCCCGACTGCGCCAAGGCTGCCGACGCTGCCAAGGCCCTGAAGATGGGTGAGGCCCTGCTGCTGGAGAACCTGCGCTACTATCCCGAGGAGGAAGGCAAGCCCGTAGGCGTCGAGAAGGGTACTCCCGAATACGACGAGGCCAAGAAGGCCATGAAGGCCAGCCAGAAGGAGTTCGCCAAGACCCTCGCTTCCTACGCTGACTGCTACGTGATGGATGCCTTCGGCACCGCTCACCGCAAGCACGCCTCTACCGCTGTCATCGCCGACTATTTCGATGCTGACAACAAGATGCTCGGCCTGCTGATGGAGAAGGAGGTGCAGGCTGTTGACAATGTGCTCTCGAACATCAAGCGCCCGTTCGTAGCCATCATGGGTGGTTCGAAGGTATCTTCCAAGATCGGTATCATCGAGAACCTGCTGGGCAAGGTTGACAAACTCATCCTCTGCGGTGGTATGACCTACACCTTCGCTAAGGCTCACGGCGGCGAGATCGGCCAGTCAATCGTTGAACTCGACAAACTCGATGTAGCCCTGGGCGTTGAGGAACTCGCCAAGAAGAACGGCGTACAACTCGTGCTCGGCTCTGACTGCACCGCTACCGACGGTCTCGACTTCTCTTCAATGACCGTAAAGCCCGGCTCTAAGATCATCAACTGCCCCGCCAACGAGATTCCTGCCGACCTGCAGGGTGTTGATGCCGGTCCTGAGAGCCAGAAGGCCTTCAAGGAGGCCATCAAGGGTGCCAAGACCATCCTGTGGAACGGTCCTGCCGGTGTGTTCGAGTGCGACGACTTCACTGCTGGTAGCCGTGCTATCGGTGAGGCCATTGCTGAGGCAACAGCCGAGGGTGCCTTCTCACTGATCGGTGGTGGCGACTCTGTGGCATGCGTCAACAAGTTCGGTCTGGCCGACAAGGTGTCTTACATCTCTACTGGTGGTGGCGCTCTGCTTGAGGCCATCGAGGGCAAGGTGCTCCCGGGCGTTGCAGCCATCAAGGGTGAGTAATCCCCGTCCACCATTTTGCATGTTAACTAAAGAGCCGGAACCCTAACAGTTCCGGCTCTTTCATATAGTCTCATCTGATGGCGAGAAACTGTAGCGTTCGCACGCGCGAGCGCAGGTATAGGGGGGTATATAACTATACTTTAAAAGGCTCACTTTTCGGACAAATTGTACCTCTTTTCGGTAATTAGAAGGCTCTTTACGAAAATTAGAAGGCTCTTTACGAACGTGAGGAGCCTCTTTAGAAACGTAGGGAGCCTCCTCAGTTCCGTAAAGTGCCTCCTCATTTCAGAAAACAGCCTTCCTGTTCAGGAAAAGACTCTTTCTATGTCGCACCCGACCGTTCACCTGACGAAATCTCTATATGCGCGCATATACGCACGCGTATATATAGAGTGGTCTTACCCACTTTTTATGTGTCCCACCTGTCCCATCTGTCCCTGGCGGGAACTATCCTTCTTGGACAGATGGGACAGGTGGGACACTTGTTTTTGTCTTAAGACAACTATATATTATATAGTTTTGTCCTCATCATCGACGATGCTTCTCATGACATCTGTCAACAGTAGATAGTGAGCGCCTCGTCGCAATCAAATTTAAAGTAGTCCTATCTTACAAAGAATCTTCCAAATTTGTTTTTTAATTTCAGCATTATTTCGTATCTTTGCGCCATCAACCACAAATGGATATGAAACTAACGGGTAAACAACTGACAATTATCGTGGTAGCCATTGCCTTCATCGTGATGGCCATCATGACCATGGTTATCGACACAGAGGAAACTGGTACAACCACAACGGAACAGACAGCGAGCACAGAACAGCAGGAAAGCAAGCCTGACAGTGTCATAGTGAATGAGCCACTGGAAGGCGATCCCTATCAGGAGTTGGACGAACTGATCGGTCTTGGTGCCGTGAAGGAAGAGGTGAAGTCGCTGGCCAACTTCGTGAAACTGCAGAAGCAGAGACAAGACAAGGGGCTGAAGACACCCAAGTTGTCATACCATCTGGTATTTACAGGCAGTCCTGGTACCGGTAAGACGACGGTGGCACGTATTGTGGCACGTATCTATAAGGATCTGGGCATCCTGAAGAAAGGACATACAGTAGAGACTGACCGTTCAGGTCTGGTAGCCAACTATGTGGGACAGACAGCCACCAAGACCAATGCCATAGTGGATTCCGCCCTTAATGGCGTGCTCTTCATCGACGAGGCATACGCACTGGTACCCGAGGATGCGTCAAGCGACTATGGACAGGAGGCTATCTCTACCCTACTGAAGCGCATGGAGGACGACCGCGACAAACTGGTAGTGATCATCGCTGGCTACACCAACGAGATGAAGCGATTCATCGACTCGAACCCGGGCCTTCAGTCACGCTTCAATCGCTATATCAATTTCCCCGACTACTCTGCTGATGAGTTGACCGACATCTTCAAGATGTATATGAAGCGCAACCAATATACCATCAGCGAAGATGCCGACACACTATTGCAGGAAAAGTTACACTATGCCGTTGCCCATAAAGACCGTAACTTCGGTAATGCGCGCTACGTGAGAAACGTCTTTGAGAAAGCCATCCAGGCCCAGGCTAACCGTCTGTCGGACAAGAAAGGGCTCAGTGAGCGCCAGTTGACAGAGATCACCTACGACGATCTCATCAAAGCCTTCAAGTGACAGGCTTTTACTGGCTTTATTTCTCAAGGAAAGTCTCTCGCTTCATCTTAGCATCGAAGACCCACTTGATCATCTTCGGATAGCGCATGGCCCAGCAGGCAAAGCGATAGCCATACTTGCTGAAGAAGAAATTGAACACCTTTACCTGACGCTCCATCTTGGCGAACTCCTCGCGGTTGGTCTCACTGAAAGGCTTGCCCTCAACGATTGCCTGCTTGGCATTATAGGCGGTCTTGAAGGCATCATAGAGTCCCTCGCCCGTCAGTTTATTGGCAAAACCGCCTGCATCACCGATGAGGATGACATGCTCGATGGGCGACTTGATGGTCTCCCGCGGGATATATGCCCCGCGCAGGCGACCCTCTGTGACACCGTACTTACGCAGCGTCTCGAGGAACTTAGCCCGATGGGCAGGGAAATCGTTGTTGGTCATAAGCGAGGCGAATCCGTACATGTCGCGCCCGTTGCCAGGGAACTTATAGAAACAGCCCGGCTTGTACTGGTCAGAGAAATGCACGAAGATATCGTCGTCGTGGATGCCATTGACATAGTATTCGAGGAAGAGGACATGGAGACTGGGATCGATTGGTCCGTTGACCTGTCGGCGGATGCGGCTGTTGGCACCATCGGCACCCACGAGATAGCGGCAGTCGATCTGCTCGCCCGACCTCAGCGTGACGAGGATGCGCTTATCGGGCATTTCCTCAAATCGGTCGAAGGTACCCTTGATAAGTTCGCCACCATGGTCGAGGTAATACTGCAGCAAGGAGTTGTCGAAGTCCTTACGGAGCGTCATGCGGATGGGAAACTCAGCATGGAACTCGCAGACGGGATCATCCTCGAACTGCACACGCATACGGTCGATGGGACGGAAGTCGTACTTCACGCCAGGAAGGAGCATGTCGAGCAGCCGCCAGGCCTTCACCGTGAGTCCACCACCACAGACCTTGTCGCGTGGGAACGTGGCATGTTCGACGATGGCACACTCCACCCCAGCCCGCTTCAACAGGCTGCCACAAACGGTGCCGGCAGGGCCGGCACCGATGATCAGCACATCAATCTTTCTCATATATCTTTTTATAAGAATCTACTCCTTGTCGAGCAGAATCTTCATCATCTCGACGGCGGCCTTCGCTACGGAAGTACCAGGACCGAAGATTGCTGCGACGCCTGCTTTATAGAGGAAGTCGTAGTCCTGAGCAGGAATCACACCACCAGCGATGACCATGATATCCTCGCGGCCCAGTTTCTTCAACTCCTCGATGAGTTGCGGGATGAGCGTCTTGTGACCTGCAGCCAGAGAAGAGGCACCCACCACGTGGACATCATTCTCAACAGCCTCGCGGGCAGCCTCGGCAGGTGTCTGGAACAGCGGTCCCATATCCACATCGAAGCCACAGTCGGCATAACCGGTAGCGACTACCTTAGCACCACGGTCGTGACCGTCCTGTCCCATCTTGGCGATGAAGATACGCGGACGACGACCTTCCTTCTCTGCGAACTCATCGGTCAACTTGCAAGCCAACTCGAAGTCGCTATCGTTCTTAGATTCTGAACTATACACGCCTGAAATTGTTCTGATTACTGCTTTATAACGGCCCACGATCTCCTCGCAAGCATCACTGATCTCACCAAGAGTACAACGCAGTTGGGCTGCCTTGACAGCCAGGTCGAGAAGGTTGTTCTCCGACTTACGTCCCTCGTTGAAGTCACGCACGCATTCTGTGATGGCCTTCAGGGCTGCCTGACAGGCTGCCTCGTCGCGAGTAGCGCGAACCTGTGCCAGACTCTCCTCCTGCTGCTTGCGCACGGCGGTGTTGTCCACCTCGAGGATATCAATAGGATCCTCGTGCTCCAGGCGATACTTGTTAGTACCCACGATCGTCTGAACGCCAGAGTCGATACGGGCCTGAGTGCGGGCGGCTGCCTCCTCGATACGCATCTTGGGCAGACCGGTCTCAATGGCCTTTGCCATACCACCCAGTTTCTCGATCTCCTGAATGTGATCCCAAGCCTTGTGCACCAACTCATTGGTCAAGGTCTCCACATAGTAAGAGCCTGCCCATGGGTCGATCTGCTTGCAGACCTTGGTCTCGTTCTGGATATAGATCTGGGTATTACGGGCGATACGGGCCGAGAAGTCGGTAGGCAGGGCGATAGCCTCGTCAAGAGCGTTGGTATGCAGCGACTGGGTGTGGCCCAGCACGGCTGCCATAGCCTCGATACAGGTACGGCCAACATTGTTGAAGGGATCCTGCTCAGTGAGCGACCAACCAGAGGTCTGGGAGTGGGTACGCAGAGCCAGTGACTTCGGGTTCTTGGCGCCGAACGACTTCACGATCTTGGCCCACAACAGACGACCTGCACGCATCTTGGCGATTTCCATGAAGTGGTTCATACCGATAGCCCAGAAGAACGACAGACGCGGAGCAAAAGCATCCACATCGATACCGGCATTGACACCGGTACGCAGATAGTCCATACCGTCGGCCAGGGTGTAGGCCAACTCAATATCAGCGGTGGCACCAGCCTCCTGCATGTGGTAACCCGAGATGGAGATGCTATTGAACTTAGGCATCTTCTGAGATGTATATTCAAAGATGTCGGCGATGATCTTCATCGAGAATGCGGGCGGATAGATATAGGTGTTGCGCACCATGAACTCCTTCAGGATATCGTTCTGGATGGTACCGGCCATCTCCTCGAGTTGAGCACCCTGCTCCAGACCAGCCACGATGTAGAAGGCCAGGATGGGCAGCACGGCACCGTTCATGGTCATGGACACAGACATCTTGTTCAAGGGGATGCCAGAGAAGAGCACCTTCATGTTCTCCTCGTTGCAGATACTTACACCAGCCTTACCCACATCACCAACGACACGGGCATTGTCCGGGTCGTAGCCACGGTGAGTCGGCAGGTCGAAGGCTACGGAGAGACCCTTCTGACCAGAAGCCAGGTTACGACGATAGAAAGCATTCGACTCCTCGGCGGTGGAGAATCCGGCATACTGACGGATGGTCCACGGACGGAACGGATACATCATGGAGTACGGACCACGCAGATAAGGAGGAATACCGGCTGTGAAGTCGAGGTGTTCCATACCTTCAAGGTCTTCTTTTGTATAGACGGGACGGACATCAATATGCTCTGGCGTATGCCAGTTTTCCACAATACCATTGTCCTTCACCCACTTGGCACCATCTTGAGCATGAATGCCAGCATAAATATCAATATTCTTAAAGTTTTTACGCATCATTCAATCCTCCTTTTCTTTAGATACCAAGTTTCTGATTATATTCTTTCAAAGTCTCGAGTACATTACACTTCACGTGAATGAAGTTCTCGATACCAGCAGCCTTCAGGTCTTCCATGCAGGCTGGAGCGCCAGCCACAACGAACATGGCACGACCATCAAGATACTTGAATGCAGGAATAGCATATTCGGCATACTCATCGTCGCTGGAGCAGATCACCACGATATCAGCCTTAGCCTCCAGAGCAGCATCAACACCCTCCTCGACCGTCTTGAAGCCGAGGTTGTCGATCACCTTATAGCCTGCACATGCCAAGAAGTTACAAGAGAACTGGGCACGGGCCTGACGCATGGCCAGATTGCCGATGGTGAGCATGAACGCTGTAGGAACCTTGGTCTCCTCAGTATGGATACGGAGATCCTCGAAGTCGGCAGCCAGACGAGTGGTCTGCAGTTTCTTGAATGGAGCCTCCTCATCACAGCCACAGGCAGGAGCCACTGCTGCACGCTTGCCTTCGCTCTTCTCAGTAAAGTTCGGGAACTGATTGGTACCCAGAAGGAACTCCTTGCGCTTGGCAGCATCTCCATGGCGCTTTACGTTGGTAGCGTTGATATCATCCTGTACGACACCCTTCTTCACGGCCTCCAGGAATCCGCCCTCATCCTCAATCTTGAGGAAGATCTTCCACGCTTCCTGAGCCAGGGCATCTGTCAGGTGCTCAATATAATAAGAACCTGCTGAGGGGTCAACGATCCGATCGAAATGACTCTCCTCCTTGATCAGCAACTGCTGATTGCGGGCGATACGCTCCGAGAAATCCGTTGCTTTCTCATAGGGAGCATCAAAGGGGGTAACCACCATCGAATGGACACCGCCAAGTGCAGCCGACATTGCCTCTGTCTGCGAACGGAGCAGGTTAACATAACTGTCGAACAGTGTCTGATTGTAAGTTGACGTCGTGGCGTTGATGGTCATCTTTGCACTATTATCATCCTTAGGCTCATACTGTTTGACAATTTGTGCCCAAAGCAGACGAGCGGCACGGAACTTGGCAATCTCCATGAAGTAGTTCTCGCTGACACCCATGTAGAACTTCATCTGACGGGCAGCCAGATCCACATCCACACCCGCGTCAATAAGTTGCTGCAGGTATTCGTTACCCCAGGCAAGGGCATAGCCCAACTCCTGAACGATATAGGCACCTGCATTATTCAGTGTCTCTGTATGAACAGTCATCACATGTGCCTTCGGATAGTCCTTCAGCACTTCCACGATCTTCGGGCCATCAGCCAGGCGGGCCGTCACGTCCTTACCCTTCGTCAGCATGTTCTCGATCGGGTCGAAACCTACGGTAAACGACAATTTCTCCTTATCGTAGCCTTTCTTCGTGAAATAGGCATCGACGATCTTTGCCAGTTCCAAGGCATGACAACCACAGGTACGGAAATTCAGATCGACACACTCTGCATAGATACCCTCGAGCAGTGCCTCGATGTTCTCAGTACTCACCAATGCCTTTGGGATACGGAAACCGATGGAGTCGATACCTTTGTTCAGGATATCAAGTGCCTTCTTGTTCGCCTCAGCAGGGTCGTTCACGGCAATATTCTGACGAACATACCATGCATTTGAATCCTTCTTATTACCACGTACGAACGGGAATTCGCCAGGAAGCGCATCAGGTGTCTTCAGGTTTGCCAAGTCTTCACGACGATAGAAAGGCTGTACGTTGAAGCCTTCATTTGTTCTCCATACCAAGCGCTTCTGGAAGTCAGCCCCCTTGAGATCAACCTGAATCTTGTCAAGCCACTCTTGGGTGGTTGGTGCAGTAAACTCGGTAAAGAGTTTTTCTTTATTTGCCATAAATTGATACGTTAAATTGTTATATAAGTTTGTTTTAAGTTGCACTTAACAGCCGACAAAGGTACAAACTTTTTATCCAATTTACCATATTGAATTGTGAAAGAAATAAAAAAACACTTTTTATTCAAAATTAAATGCACAAAATTGCTTGTGATGAGCAATTTTTGAGTACCTTTGCAGTCGAAATTTGAGACAAGACAAATAGTTAGTTCTGGATTATGGAATCTTTTCATTGGTTGAGAGAGTTGTTTACGGCCACCGACTCCGTGGCACACATTGCTTTGCTGTATGCCATTGTGATTGCTATCGGTGTGTATTTAGGTAAGATCAAGATCTTCGGTATTTCTTTGGGAGTGACATTCGTACTCTTTGCTGGTATTATTGCAGGGCATATCGGTTTCACTGCACCAACTCCCATATTGACATTCATGCAAGACTTCGGACTCATCCTATTCGTCTTCATGATCGGTATGCAGGTGGGACCTGGATTCTTCGAGAGTTTCGGTACTGCAGGCATTAAGTTGAACGGACTGGCAACCAGTGGAATCCTGCTAAACATCATCGTGATGTTTGCCTGCTATTACATCTTCTTCGACACATCCAACTCCATCAACCTGCCTATGATGGTCGGCACGCTGTATGGTGCTGTCACCAATACGCCAGGACTTGGTGCTGCCAATGAAGCACTGACGACCGTCTTCCCTAACGGAGCACCCCAGATCGCCTCTGCCTACGCCTGTGCCTACCCACTTGGTGTACTTGGCATCATCGGTGCTACTATATTAATAAGGTATATCTGTAAGGTAAAACTGGAGAAGGAAGAAGAGCAGTTGGCTGCCATGGAAGAAGGCAACACCAACAAGAAGCCCTATAAGATGCATCTGGAGGTAACCAATAAATATTTGGAAGGAAAGACGCTGCTACAGGTGCACGACTTCCTGAACCGAGACTTTGTGGTGTCACGCCTTGTCCATCAGGGAGAACTCTGCATTCCCAACCGTGACACTGTCTTCCATCTGGGCGACCAGATGCTGATTGTATGTGCCGAAGCCGATCAGGAAGCCATCATGGCCTTCATTGGTCCGAAACTCGACATCGACTTCGAACAGAGCGACCAGCCACTTGTTTCAAAGCGTATCCTCGTCACCAATCCGCGGATTAACGGTAAGACATTGGGCGGCATGCATTTCTCAAGCGTCTATGGTGTGAACGTGACCCGTGTCACCCGCCATGGCATGGACCTCTTCGCTTCCGCTGGTCTTCCCTTGCAAGTAGGAGACAAGATCATGGCGGTAGGTCCCGAGGATGCTGTCGATCGCGTGGCCAACAAGATGGGCAACAGTATCCGCCGTCTGAATGCGCCGAATATCGCCACCATTTTTGTAGGCATCTTCCTTGGACTGATCTTTGGATCACTACCCTTTGCCATTCCCGGCATGCCTGTTCCCGTGAAACTGGGTCTGGCAGGTGGTCCGCTGATTATCGCCATTCTCATAGGCCGCTATGGCTATAAGATCCATCTGGTGACCTATACCACCACTTCTGCCAACATGATGCTGCGTGAGATCGGACTTGTGCTGTTCCTTGCCTCTGTCGGTATTAAGGCGGGTGCGAACTTTTTTGAGACAGTCGTTCAGGGTGATGGCCTGCTCTACGTATTGACAGGTTTCTTAATCACGATTATACCTATTTTAATTATAGGTCCTATTGCCCGCATCAAGTTTAAGTTCAATTACTTTACCATCGCAGGAATGATAGCAGGTACTTATACCGATCCCCCTGCCCTGGCATACGCTAACAGCATCTGTTCCAAGGAGGCACCTGCCATCGGCTACTCAACAGTTTATCCGCTATCGATGTTCCTGCGCATCTTTACGGCACAGATTATCGTGTTGTTCTTCTGTAGTTAGATTTCCTGAAAACCTATATAAAAATAACAAGCAAAATGAATAATCCCAAACTACTGCTTTGCGGACTGTTGTTATCCGCCTCCTCTGCGATGTTCGGCCAAGGTGCCAAGAACATTCGCATCAGTGAGGTACTGACCAACAACACTGCCAGCATTGTGGATGAGTTCGGCAATCGTGAAGCCTGGATAGAGTTGGAGAACACCTCGTTCACCACCTATAATATCCGTGGTATGTACTTCACGACCGACCGTTCCGTCCTCGACCCTCAGATGAGCGTCCCCGAGCGCATCAAGCGCATGAGCGTCATTCCCAGCGGTGATAACCGCACACAGATCGGTGGACGTCAGCACATTATCTTTTTCAGCAACTCCAATCCCTCTCAGGGCAAGTTGCATCTCTCACTTCAGGTTCCAATGTCTGTACCAGTATGGATCGGTTTTTATAATGGTAACGCAGAGGAGTTGATCGACTCCGTCACAGTACCGCCACTTGCCGCTAACCAGAGTTATGCCCGTCATGAAAATACCTGGAGCGTGAAGTCGGCAGAAAACGTCACGCCAGGCATTGAGAACTTCATCAAGACCGACGAGACGAAAGATGCCAAACTGAAGCGCGAGGATCCGTACGGATTCGGTATCACCCTGCTCGCCATGGGCATCGTCTTTTTCTGCCTGGCTGTTCTCTTCCTGTTCTTCTGGCTCTTCGGCCTCGTCATGCGTCATATCGACGCTGCGAAGAAAGTGGCTGAGGTACAGCCCATCAAGGCCGTAACAAAGACAGTGGAAGTGACCCACGACATCGCCCACGCCACAGGTAACATCCTGCAAGATGGTCTGCAGAAGAAGGGTATTGACAAGGAAGTGTATATCGCTGTTATCTCTATGGCCCTGAAACAATATCAGGACGACGTGCACGACGTGGAGAGCGGTATTATCACCATCAAGACCAAGGACACAGGCTGGAGCGATGAATACAGTCAAATGACCCACTTCCATGACCCGTTGCAGCCCACCAACCATCAGGGACCAACGATCCCAACAACTCCCGACATGAAATAATCACCAATTATCTATTAGCAAAATGAACAAGTATCAATATAAAGTACAAGGCGTCGATTACGACGTAGAGATAGAAGAAGTAGAGGGCAACATCGCAAAGGTGAATGTCAATGGCATCCGCTTTGATGTAGAGTTGAAACAGCCCATCAACCCGACAAGTTCGCTGAAGAAGGTGCACATCGAGACGCCCAAGCCTGTGGCTCGTCCTGTTGTGGCCCCCGCTGCAGCCCCCGCTGCCGACAAGCCCATGGCTGCAGGTACAGGATCTCCCGTGAAGGCTCCCCTCCCTGGCACTATCAATGAGTTAAAGGTCAATGTAGGAGACAAGGTGAACGTAGGAGACGTGGTACTCGTGCTGGAAGCCATGAAGATGCAGAACAACATCGAGTCTGAATACGAGGGAACCGTTACATCCATTACAGTTAAACAGGGCGAGAGCGTTATGGAAGGCGCCGTGCTCATGACCATCGGATAATATTATGGATTTAGGACAGTTTATCATACAGAATTTTGAGGAGTTCCTGACCTATACGGCTTTTGCCAATGCTACTATCGGGAACCTCATTATGATTGCGGTGGGAGCCTTCTTCATCTGGCTCGCCATCAAGAAAGACTTTGAGCCATTGTTGCTCGTTCCTATCGGACTGGGCATTATCCTCGGCAATATCCCCTTCCGCGCTGATGCCGGACTGGAGATTGGCCTTTATGAGGACAATTCCGTACTGAACATCTTCTACCAAGGTGTGCGACAAGGCTGGTATCCCCCACTGATTTTCCTCGGCATAGGTGCAATGACCGACTTTACCGCTCTGCTCGCTAATCCGAAACTGATGCTGATAGGTGCCGCTGCCCAGTTTGGTATCTTTGGTGCCTATATGGTAGCCCTGGCCATGGGATTCGAGCCCTCACAGGCTGCCGGCATCGCCATCATCGGAGGTGCTGATGGTCCAACGGCCATCTTCCTGTCGTCGAAACTCTCTCCTAACCTGATGGGGGCCATTGCAGTCTGTGCCTATAGTTACATGGCCTTAGTACCAGTGATCCAGCCGTTTATCATGCGTCTGCTCACCACCAAGAAGGAGCGAGTCATTAAGATGAAGCCTGCACGCGAGGTATCTCAGACAGAGCGTATCCTGTTCCCCATTATCGGATTGCTACTGACAACGTTTATCGTGCCGTCAGGCCTGCCACTACTGGGTATGCTCTTCTTCGGCAATCTGTTGAAGGAGTCTGGCAAGACCACCCGTCTGGCCAAGACCGCTGGTGCTGCCCTGAATGATATCGTGGTCATGCTCCTCGGACTCACTGTAGGATGTTCCACTCAGGCATCCGAATTCCTGACGCTGAACACCATCAAGATTTTCGCACTCGGTGCCATGGCCTTCATGATTGCAACGGCTTCTGGTGTCTGCTTCGTGAAGATCATGAACCTTTTCCTGCCGGAAGGCAAGAAACTGAACCCGCTGATTGGTAATGCAGGTGTGAGTGCCGTACCGATGGCTGCTCGAATCTCCAACAATCTGGGATTGGAGTACGACCGCCACAACTTCCTGCTCATGCATGCCATGGGGCCGAATGTTGCCGGTGTGATCGGTTCTGCAGTCGCTGCCGGAGCATTGTTAGGCTTCCTTTCGTAACGCCTAAAATGTCCGATTGATAAAAAAAATCTCGCTTTTCTTGTTAAAGCGAGGTTTTTTTATTATCTTTGCCAGCGAAATAGTAATAAGATGAAACATCTGACACTTCCAAACGACATCGGAACGGTTCCTCAACTCAGTGAATTCATTGATAATTTCTGCCAGGAAGAGGACATTGATGCGGCCTTGACGATGAAATTGAATCTGGCCGTAGAAGAGGCTGTTGTTAATGTGATGAGTTATGGCTATCCAGACAACAAGGTCGGGTTAGTCGATATTGATATGGAGAGTGACGGGAAATGGATCACTATCACCATCACCGACTCTGGCATACCATTCGACCCAACCAAGAAAGAAGAAGTCGATATTACACTTCCTGCAGACCAACGCCCCATCGGTGGTCTTGGCATCTACCTTGTCCGTAATATCATGGACACTGTAGAATACCAGAATATCAATAATCAGAATATACTTATTTTACGGAAAGAACTAAATAAAGAACTAAATAAAGAATAAATTATGATCACGATTAATGAAGAAAACGATGGAATGAGAGCCATCTTTGAAGGACGTCTGGATACTCCTGCAGCGGTGAAAGCCCAACAAGAGATAACACCCCTCCTTGAGAGCGCCGACAAGACAATTATCCTCGACTGTACCAATCTTGAATACATCAGCAGTTCAGGCCTCCGACTATTCCTAACCATCCGCAAGGAGACAGGCGCCAAAGGTGGAAAGGTAATCATCGAGAATATCAACGAAGAACTGAGAAAAGTCTTCATGATGACTGGTTTCTTCAATCTCTTTGAGATCAGGAATGCATAACAGTGGGGCTTCAAGGCCCAAGATTGCGATTATCGACCCCAATACCCTCTCGGCACTGGGACTGAAGAATATTCTCCAGAACGTCATGCCTATCATGACAGTGGATATCTATGGCTCATTCCTTGAATTAACAGCCAATGAGCCGGAAAGTTATTTCCACTATTTCACAGCCATGAATATCGTACTGGAGAACAAGCCATTCTTTCAGGAAAGGAGACGGAAAACGATTGTCCTTACCTTGTCGCTGGACACGATGTCTCAACTCTCCGACTTCCATTGTCTGTGCGTCAATGTCCCTGAGGAAGAACTTGTGCGCTCCATCCTGATGCTCCAGCAACATGCCCATGGTCATGGAGAGCATTTGCCTCCGATGCCCAACATCCTGAAGCAGAAGATTCTGACGGACAGGGAGATTGAGGTCATGTCACTCATCGTTCAGGGATATATCAATAAGGAGATTGCCGACAAACTGAATATCGGGCTGGCAACGGTCATCACCCATCGGAAGAATATCATGGACAAACTCGGAATGAAGAGCGTCTCGGCTCTCACCATCTATGCTGTGATGCACGGCTATGTAGATATCAATAAAATATAAAAGGTTGCCGAATGGCAACCTTTTTTATAACTTCACGCTCGAGATATCC
The DNA here is from genome assembly GCA_002379425.1 of Prevotella sp. UBA4217. Classification (GTDB taxonomy): domain Bacteria; phylum Bacteroidota; class Bacteroidia; order Bacteroidales; family Bacteroidaceae; genus Prevotella. The sequence goes on along the minus strand of DFTH01000012.1, from coordinate 208,409 downwards.
ACCAGACCATTGACGATGGCATAAATGGTAAGCCCCGCAGGCGAATGGATCTGAAGTTTGCGAGCAATATTACGCCTGTGCGTAATGACGGTATTCGTGGAGATACACAGATGATCAGCAATCTCCTTGTTTGACATCCCCTGCACCAGTGCAACGATCACGTCTTTCTCGCGATCGCTTAAGGTATCGGGATTCTGGGCCGCACTACTCTTGAACACCATGTCCGTGATATTGCGCGACACATCACTTTGCTTAGTGGATTGTTCCAAGCGACGGATAGCAGGCACAAAGATATGGTCTTCCACCTGCGCATGCTGACGCAACCACTCCTCATTATCATAGATATCATGAAGCGTAGCCGTCAACTGGTTATTTCGCAGTCCGTCCTGTGGCAGATACTTGATGATGAGAAGTTTCAACTCGCGCAGTTTCTTATCTGCGGCACCATGATGCTTGGAGAAGGTCTCCACATTATAATCATTAGCCGGACGTCCTTCCAAGAGCGTCTCCACGTAAGGGAAGAGGGTCTTTTGCTCATACATCATGTGACGGCGTATCTCATGGGCATATTCATCGTAGAACCTGAGGATCAACTGTCCCAAAGAATCGTCTAGGTTCAGTGACTCAGACAGTTCCCTACGGATAAAAGGCAACTGGAAGTCAAGGAAATAGGCATGACTGGCCTCCAGATAGTGCAGCAGAGTAGGCACAGATATCTGCTCATCTGCTTCAAAGTCTCCATAGCCATTGATGGTAAAGTTCACCACTGCCAAGAAGGTATAGGTATCAACCTGATTATCCTCACAAGTCTCTTTCACAGTCTTGTCGCCAAAGCCAAGGCTTATGCCGAAACTTCCAAGCGACTGCAACAGATCGTAATTATCCCGGATCAGAGAAATCATCTTGTCATCCGCTTCATACATCTTCTGATTCTTCATCCTTCTGCTACCTAATAATTATTACGGCTGCAAAATTATACATAATTCTCGAAATATGCAATAATCACAATTAGGTATTTTCGTGGCTCAAACCCCGTATAAATAGGCATCTTAACACGATTTCATTATTTTTAGGTATTGTGTTTTTTTTCAAAACGATGTACCTTTGCACCCGATTTTAACACAGATTAGGTTAATTTGCAATATGAAAAGGCTATTAGGATTACTGACAGCAGGTACATTAATTATTTCTGCCCAAGCAGCAGAGCCTACAGGCAATAGTACGATACTAACAGACACCCAAGAGGTACAAGACGTACAGGCCAAGGCACCATCAGACGAGGTAACGGGTTATGACAAATGGCGCATCGGCAGTTACGGTGAGATGCTGGCAGCATTTAAAGACTACGGACTGAACCGTTTCTACGGTAGCAGCAAAGGGAACACCAAGAAGAACCACAATGAAATCAGTATTCCCCGTTTCATATTACAAGGTGAATACAAGATAACGCCAAAGTGGATTTTAGCGGCTGAGATCGAGTTCGAGGCTGGTGGCACTGGTATCACCTACGAGATCGAGTCACAGTCTGGAAGCGAGAACGGTGAATACGAGACGGAGGTGGAGAAAGGCGGTGAGGTCGCCCTGGAGCAGTTCCACCTGACGCGCCTCATCACACCAGCCTTTAATGTCCGCGTAGGCCACATGATTGTCCCCGTAGGACTGACGAATTCACACCACGAGCCACTGAACTTCTTCACGGCAGCCCGCCCTGAAGGAGCCACCACCATCATGGCCTCCACGTGGCACGAGACAGGCCTTGCAGCGTTTGGACGCTTTGGCAAGGGCGCTGCAACCTTCGACTACGAAGCCATGATCACCAGTGGTCTGAATCCCAATGGCTTCGACTGCTATAACTGGGTAAAGAAAGCCAAGCAGGGCTTCCTGGAAGTAGATAACTTCACGGCGCCAGCCTATACTGCCCGCCTGAACTGGACAGGTGTCAAAGGGCTCCGTGTTGGTGCCTCCGTCTTCTTCAACCCCAAGGCCCAGAAGAATGCTGACAAACTGATTACCTACGAAGAATACGACGACATCAACGTTCTGCTCTATTCCTTCGACGCACAGTATATTAATAAATATGTAACGGCTCGTGCCAACTACCTCTCTGGCAACATCACGGAGACGGCGGGCATCACTGCTGCCAACCGCAGTTACTCAAGCAAGTCGCCATATAGCAGGAAAGGCCCTGTGGCAAAGCGTGCCGTTGACTGGAGCGCCGAGGTGGGTGTCAACCTGAAGTCTTTCTTCCCCGGTGTTAAGGGTTTCCCGACGATCTATCCTTTCGTACACTATAACTACTACAATCCGCAGGAAGAGTGCGAGAAGGGACTAATCGGCGACGAGCGCTGCCAGGTGAGCCTATGGAGTTTCGGTCTGAACTGGCGACCACTTCCCAACCTTGTGGTAAAGGCTGACTATACGACGCGCCAGATTGGCACCAGCAAGATGTTCAGTTCCAGCAACTACAACAGTGAGAACGAGTTCCGCATCGGCGTAGCCTACCAGTTATGGTTCGCCAAGAAATAAGATATATATATTAATAATAAAACTAAAAAAACGAACAATGAAAAAGACTTTTAAGTTTGCAATGATGTTTGCTGCAGCACTGACCCTTACAGCCAGTATGGCAGCATGTGGTGATGACAAGAATGACGACAACACACCTCAGCCGGAGATTGATGTCAATAATGCCGACGACCTCGACTACAACGAAGCCTATGCAGAGCAGTGGGCCAACTACATGGTGACTGTGTCCGGACTTCTTTCCGACGATGCAAGCCGTCTTTACAGCGAGTGGCAAAACGGCTATGCCGACATCTTCAAGAACCACAACAGCGACGAGTACAAGTCTGCCATCGAGTGTGTAGAGCAGATTTTCGATGGCTGTATCGATATCGCAGGTGAGGTTGGCGACCAGAAGATCGGCGAGCCCTACCGTCTGTATCAGTCAGGCAACCGCGAGGAAGCCCTCTACGCAGTGGAATCCTGGTACAGTTGGCACTCTCGTGATGACTACCGCAACAATATCTACTCTATCCGCAATGCCTATTATGGCACCCGCAACGGTAGCATCAGCGAGAACTCCCTGTCGGCCGTCCTTGCTGCCAAGAATGCCGACCTCGACACCAGGGCCAAGGCTCTGATCCAGGCTGCTGCAGAAGCCATCTACGCCATCCCGCAGCCTTTCCGCAGCAATATCAATTCGCAGGAGGCTTCTGCCGCCATGGATGCCTGTGCTGACCTCGGCACATTCATCGAAGAGGAACTGAAGCCTTATTTCAGTGAGAACATCAACGACGAAGCGACCCTTGACCCCATTGTCAAGCAGTATGTTGACCAGGTGGTATTGCCAACTTACGAACAACTTGCAACGCTTAATGCCGCTCTTGACAATACCGTCAAGACCTTCAAGCAGAATCCGTCTGATGCCAACTTCGCAGCCTGTGCTGAAGCATGGTTGGTAGCACGCGAGCCATGGGAGTCAAGCGAGGCATTCCTCTTTGGTCCTGTTGACGAACTTGGTCTTGATCCTAACATGGACTCATGGCCGCTCGACCAGTCGAAAATTGCCCAGATTCTGAAGTCTCAGGACTTTACAGACCTGAACTGGAGAGAAGGTGACTCCGAGGACAAGATTTCCAAGGCTCAGGATGTACGTGGTTTCCACACACTCGAATACCTCATTTTTAAGGATGGAAAGGCTCGCACTGTGAAGTAATTAACGCACAAACACACGATAAGCCCAAGAGCGGAGACAGGACCCCAAATCCTGCCTTCGCTATTGTGGTTAAAAAATTATACCCGAGAAAACTCATACTCTTTATGAACAAATACTTTTGTATTCCACTACTCGTAACAGGCCTGCTCACTCTGTCCTCGTGCGAAGACGATGAACAGTTGGACGTCGATGACATTGAGATTCCGTCAGGCTACGCCCTGTCTGCTGGCACATCGACAGGATTCTACAATTCCTCCGTTGCCTACGACCAGGGAGCGCGATGGCTGGCTGGCTCCTACGACACCCGCTTCAACAAGGGCGACCGTCTGTACGACAACGTGAAGACCTCCAATGAGAACGGTCACGGTGGTGGACTCGGTCCTGTCTATGCCGGCTACTCCTGTGGCAGTTGCCACCGTAATGCCGGACGCACGGAGCCTACCTACTGGACCAGTTTCAAGCAAGGCAGCGACGATGGCTCAGGCCCATACGGTTTCACTGCCTCCCTTATCTACATCACCCGCAAGAACGGCACCTTCTTCCCGAACTACGGCCGTGTGATCCACGACCAGGCCATCTATGGTGTCAGTCCGGAAGGCAAACTGAAGGTGAAGATCGACTCTATGACCTATAGTTTTCCCGATGGTGAGAAATACACGCTCTGCGTACCCAAATGGACCATCACGGAGTGGTATGCCGACAACATCAGTCCCGATGACCTCTTCTGCACGGTGCGCGTGCCGCTCCGCCATGTCGGCATGGGACAGATGATGGCTATCGACCCCAATGAGATCGAAGCACTGGCCCGCCAGAGCAACTACCCCGAATGGGGCATCAGCGGTCGGGCCAACTATATCAACGAGCGCGGAAAACTGCAACTCGGACTCTCTGGTAACAAGGCACAGCACGCAGACCTCACCGTAGAACTGGGCTTCTCCAGTGACATGGGCATGACCAATAGCCGCTATCCCGAAGAAATCTGTGAGGGGCAGCGACAGATGGATGAAGGCTCCATGATGGGACTCTCCTACGACATGCTCGACGTCTCCACTGAAGATATGGAGTGTGTCGATCTCTATATGCAGGCTTTAGCCGTACCAGCGCGTCGTAACGTGAACGACCCCGACGTACAGGCCGGTGAACAGTTGTTCTACCAGGCAGGCTGTCACCTCTGCCATGTCACCACGCTACACACCAAGCCCCGCGGCTCAACCCTTCTGGCTGGCACCGATCTCCCATGGCTCGGGCATCAGACCATCCACCCCTATTCCGATTATCTGCTCCACGACATGGGGTCAGAGATCATGGGTGTGGGCCTGAACGACAACTTCGTCAGCGGTCTGGCCCGTGGCAACGAGTGGCGTACCACCCCGCTCTGGGGCGTGGGCCTGCAGAAGAAGGTCAACGGACATACCTACTTCCTGCACGACGGACGCGCCCGCAACTTCGTCGAGGCCATCATGTGGCACGGCGGTGAGGGTGAAGCCTCCAAGAACAAGTTCAAGAACATGAGCAAGCAACAGCGCGACCAACTCATACAATTCCTGTGGAGTCTATGATAATTTAGAATTAAGAGTTAAGAATTAAGAGAATATGAATTCCAAGAAGATACTCGCCATCATGATGGCAACCACGCTCTCAGCCACCGCTTTCGCTGAGACAGAGACAGAAAGAGAAGTGATCGCTGAGCCTACAACCGAGATGTCGGAGGCCAGTAAGTTGAACATGGACAACGGTGTGATCCCTATCGCCGACGATCGCGGCTTCACCCTACAGTCCAACGACGGTAACTTCGTGTTTAAACCCTATCTGTATCTCCAGAGCACCCTCAGTTACAAATACTACGACGACGAGGGACTCGACAAGGCCTACAATCAGGACAATGTGGCCAACTCTGGTTTCGCGATGCCATACGCCATCATCGGTTTCACTGGAAAGGCATTTGGCAAGATCGACTACAACGTCAGCGTGAATGCCGCAGCCTCGGGGGGCAATATCCTCCAGCAAGCATGGATCGACTATGCCGCTATGCCCGAACTGCGATTCCGCGTAGGTAAGTTCAAGACCCCCTTCACCCATGCCTATCTGACGACACTGGGTGAGACACTGTTCTCCTCGCTGCCCACCTCACTGACGGCCCAGGCCATCCTGCCCTACTCGCTCAATGCCGTCACCCCGGGTATCGGCACGGGCTTCGACCTCGGCGTGGAGGTGCACGGATTCATCGCCAATAAGTTCGGCTACGAGGTAGGACTCTGGAATGGCACCGGCTCTGCGCAGAACAATGCCACCAAGGGCTTGAGCGATGACAACCACCTGCCCTCACTGCTGTATGCAGGCCGCCTGACCTTCCAGCCCAAGGGAGCCATGCCGCTCACACAGGGTAATCCCAAGTTGCTCCACGAGGACAAGATGCTCTTTGGCGTGAGTGCCAACTTCAACAACGAGGCTGAGAGCGAATCGACCAACGACTTCCGCGCCGGCTTCGAGTTTGCCATGCTGAAGAACCGCTGGTACGTAGGTCTTGAGGCCTACTACATGCACATCGGCTTCACTGACCGTCAGAAGATCGACGACACGTTCAACTATTGGGGCGGCTATGCCCAGATGGGCTATTTCGTACATCCCCAGTGGCAGGTCGGACTGCGCTACGACCTCTACGACCGCAATGGTTCCTCGAAGGACGGCATCCTGAACATGCCGGCCGCCAGCGTGAACTATTTCGTGCCAAAGACCAACATCAAGATCTCCGCCATGTATCAGTACGTAGGCCGTACGGGGCACGACACACAACTCGACCGCGACATGGATGACCTCGGCATCTGCACCCATACGGCTCAGGTGATGCTGCAATATGCCTTCTAAAAAGTTAAGAATTAAGAATTAAGAGTTAAGAATTTGGGTATTTCAATGAAAAAGTATATCTTTGCAGCCCTTGCAGTCCTCATGACCTACGGGCTCACTTCCTGCGACGACGGGCGCATACCTGAAAAGGCTGTCTCCTTCAAGCAGGGAAGGGTGGTCAAGTTGACAGGAGATCTGACGGGACTACGCAACTGGCCTGACCAGTATAGTGTCGCCCTTGCCGGCTTCGACGGGACTGACGAATACGCCGTTATCTCGAAGGCCATCTCCAAGAGTACGGAGGGGACAACCAACGTCGTGCTGTCAGGCATCACGGATAAGGTGACCACCGTACACCTCTGCATCCTCGACCGCCTGCGCCGCGAGGTCATGTCTTTCAAGGATATAGACCTGCAACAGACAAGCGACACCATCTATATGGAGGTAGGAAATGTTGATGTCAGCATGTTCAATGCCATCCAGCAGAGTTATTTCAACACCACCTGCGCCAACTGTCATGGAGCCTCCAACCGTGCGGCTGCCGGCCTTTACCTGACGGAAGGCATGAGTTACGATGCGATGGTCGGCAAGCCCTCAGCGAAAGTCGAGGGTATTAACCTTGTAGAGCCAGGGGATGCAGCCAACAGTCTGCTGCATATCGTACTCCACGAGGAGACGGTAGAGGGCATCTCAATGACTCACCGCGACCTGGTGTCTGAGAGAAACGAGCAGAATATCCTGCCGCTCATCGACAGTTGGATTGCCAACGGAGCGAAGAAGGATTGAAGGCTGCGATTAAGCGAGAGCAGAACCATGCTTGCATGGGCTATGCCGAGCGTGAGCAGGCTCGATGCGAAGCATCAAAAATTGAAGAATTGAAAATTGAAACGATATAATGAGTAACCAACAACAGACCATACAGTTTGAGAACGCGTTTGCTGATGTATTCAGTTTTGACAACGGTACAGAGGTGCGCGAGTATCATGTGATGATCCATGTGGATAGTCGGCGCCTCCCCTACTCCCAACAACTGGAGGCAGTGCTTAATGCCTATAACCAACTGATCGACGGCCCGCTCAATGGGGCACAGGCCGTCTTCAAGCGCTATTTCCTCAGCGATGCCGCCAACCAGGCCGACGAGGTGATCCTCGCCGATGTCACCGACTGCGCCAAGAGCATCATTCAGCAGGCACCCCTCGACGGCACGAAGATCGCCCTCTGGTGCTATTTGATGACGAACGTGCAGACAGGCATCTCCCAGAGCGGCCTCTACGAAGTGCGCCATGGCGACTTCCGCCATCTCTGGAATGGCTCCGCCCATAACATGGCAGCCAACTCGGAGTACCAGACGCGCCTGCTCTTCAACGAGTATAACATGCAACTTATCCAGGAGGAGTGCACACTGGAGGCCAACTGCATCCGCACGTGGTTCTTCGTCAACGACGTCGATCTGAACTACGGTGGCGTGGTGCGCGCCCGCAACCAGTTCTTCTTCACCCAGGGGCTCACCGTACACACCCACTTCATCGCCTCCACAGGCATCGGCGGGCGCCAGCAGGACCCCAATGTACTCTCGCAGATGGACAACTATGCCATCGCAGGCGTGAAGAAGGAGCAGATCCACTACCTGTACGCCTCCACCCACCTGAACCGCACCAGCGACTATGGCGTGAGTTTCGAGCGCGGCACACTGGTCAACTATGCCGACCGTCGCCATGTGTTCATCTCAGGTACAGCCTCTATTAATAACAAAGGTGAGATCATGTATCCCAAGGACATCATCAAGCAGACCCACCGCATGTGGGAGAATGTAGAGGCTCTGCTGGCTGAGGCCGACTGCAATTTCAATGATGTGGCAGAGATGGTGGTCTATCTCCGCGATACGGCCGACTACGAACTGGTGCGCGAACTCTATGAGGAGCGCTTCCCCGGCAAGCCCTACGTCATCGTCCATGCCCCCGTCTGCCGCCCGGGATGGCTCATCGAGATGGAGTGCATGGCTGTCAAGGCCGTAGAACTCCCCACCATGCCGAAGTTCTGATGAATAGCAGAATCACACAGCGCACAAAGGCTCTCTTCCTTTGTGCGTTTCTTCTCTTAGCGCTTCCTGCCTTCTCACGTAGCATCCCCACCATCAACGGGGACAAGGCCCGTGAGGCCGCACGCGAACAGGTCTATTGGAAAGGCCACGCCTGCACCCTCTCTACCCTTGCACAAGACTTCCTCCAGTCCATCTACGGACAGACGACCTACAAAGGACTCTCAGCCGTGCAGGTGGTCTATGGCTGGTCGCTACGCCCCGACGTGTGGAAAGACGAGCCGATGATCCTCATCCCTGACGGCGACCTGCGCCGCCAACTCAGCATAGCAGGTGAATATGCGAAGTTCTCCGAACTCTTCGACAGTGCACAGACCTACCGTCTGAACACCATCGGGGCGGACCTGCCTGAACGGATGCGGCAGATCGTGCGCGAGTCGCAGCCTGTCATCGAACTCGACGAGAAGGTTGGCATGATCGTCATGCTCACCCAAGGGCGCCTCATCCAGCCATTGCCCGACAGCATCCCTCCCCTTCCTGCGTGGCGGGTGGAGGCCGAAGTCCTCTACAACGCCACGCCGCTCTGGGTCATCCTTCTGGGTGCAATCACCCTATTGGGCGCCCTGGTCTGGGCACTTACTCGTCTGGCAGGAAGAGCGGGTCTTCAGGCATGACCATGACGGGTGCAGTCTCCGATGCCTTCAGGATTTTCTCTGGCACGAACTGCTTGTTGACCACCAGGCGGAACATATACTCACGGAACCAGCGGTCTGTCATGATCAGACAGCCGTTCTGCCCCCATGATGCGCCCCAGGAGTTCTCGACCTTCCACTTGCGGGCTTTCCCCTGTTCGTCAAGATCGACGGCGGAAAGCGTCATGGCATGGGTGGATCCACTGTCGAAGGTAGAGATACGCTGAGCCTTGTCCATGCCGAAGGTGGTATCGAAGAGGGCACCATAGTCGAAGTTCTCAGTGTCAGCATACCCACGCTTGCGGTCCAGGCACTTTCCCACATCGTACGAACTGTAGAGTTTGCGCCCAGCCTTCAGCGAGGCGATGGCCATCTGCTCGATATCGTCCATGGGCAGGTTCACGTACTTCCAGTTGTGACCGTCGTAGGTATGGCGGTCGTATTCCACCTCGTAGGTCTTGTAATAGGGCCTGCGGGGATCATTCATGGCCATGATGAACGTGCCGTTGACGGGGCCGCCCACCACCTCCTGGCAGAACGACAGCGGGGTGTATTCCCTGGCGGGGGCGATGGCCTTGCCGCCCTTGTCCTTAAAGGTATATGTGAAACGGTCTGGCGGGGTGCCGATGGTGAGTTGCAGCATCTTGTAGATCTGGGCGAGCATCTGGGTCTTCTTACTGTTGATGTCAGCCGTTTTCTTGCCTTGGCTGACCATATCGCGCAACTGGAGGCCGTACTCACGGAGTTTCGACGATATCAGGGAGGCGGCACGCGAGGTATTGTCGCTGGAGTAAGTCTCTGGCATCACCTCGGCAGGCACGAGCCCGTACTTCTCCGCCAGGTCGGCCACTCCGCAGAAGGTGCCGCCATCGCTGATGGGATGGTGGAAGAAGAACTGCACGCGCTGGTCGTCGATAGGCTTCTTGGCCGTATCGATGACCCCTTGCAGCATCAGGTTGGCCTTCTCCAACTGGTCCCAGAAGAAGAGATAGGCCTGCGAGAACTCCACGCTAAGGGAGTCCGACCGCTGGGCAAAGTTGGAGCGCAGCACGTTCAGGCCACTGAACATCCAGCAGCGGCCCGACGACTTCTGGTCCGTGATCGACTGCGGCTTGGTCTCCACACTGAAATAGGTATCAAAGGCCCCGGCGTTCTGATGATTCACAGCCAGGTCGTTGATACTGTTGGCAGCGATGGCATTGGCAACGGCACGATTGACGGGCTGCTGCACGCTCTGGATCTCACGAAGCATCTCCTGCGAGATACCTCCGCTCTGGGCCATGGCAGTCATCTGAGCCACTGCCAGGCAAATGGTGATGGTCGTTCTGTTCATAATCTACTGGTCTTGTTTATTGTTGCAAAAGTAAAAATAAAATCCGAGCCCTACAAATCTTTTGGGAAGAAAAAGCAAAATCACTCGTTTTAGGTATTGCAGGAGCCAAGGAATGGTCGTACCTTTGCACCGTCGAACTGATCAACCATACAAAAAAAGAAATAAGGATGAAAAAGACTATTGTGATTTACGGTTCCTCTACAGGAACATGCGAGGCCATCGCAGAGAAGATTGCCTCCAAACTCGGAACGGACGTTCTCAACGTGCAGGACCTGACGGCAGACATCATCGCAGAGAACGAGAACCTGATCCTGGGCACCTCGACATGGGGCGCAGGCGAACTGCAGGACGACTGGTACGACGGAGTGAAACTGCTTCAGGCCGCCGACCTCAGCGGCAAGATAATAGCCCTCTTCGGCTGTGGCGACGCAGAGAGTTATGGCGACACCTTCGTGGGCGGCATGGGCGAACTCTACGAGGCCGTCAAGGCCAGCGGCGCCCGCCTCGTGGGACAGGTCGATGTTGACGGCTACACCTTCGACGACTCCAGCGCCGTAGTCGATGGCAAGTTCGTGGGCCTGCCCCTCGACGACGTGAACGAGGACGACAAGACCGACAGCCGCATCGATGACTGGCTGGCCGCCATTTCCCCGAACCTCTAAGCCATTCGTAATAGCATGAGACAATCCGACATAACCCCTATAGAGATGAAATGCCATACGGCTCATCGTGACGCGCCCACTGAACCAGTTGACGCCCGAGGAGGACTTCATCCTCGGCACGATGCTCGGCTACGACCTCTGCGCCCAATGCGAGCGCTTCTGTGAGCGTAAGGCCGCCAACAAGGCCAAGCCCCGCATCCCAGCATAAGACAATCAGAAGTTAATTCATAAGAGTATTTGTTTAGTTAGCAAGAGGGACCTGCCGTGAGGCAAGTCCCTTCTTCTTTGCAGCGCATCTTATGCGATCCTCACCGCCTGTTGCCTGAGCAGTAGGCTATAGAGTTGGTCTCTCGCGCGCGTGCAGGCGTAGTAGTTGTCTTAAGCCAAAAACAAGTGTCCCACCTGTCCCATCTGTCCAAGAAGGATAGTTCCCACCAGGGACAGATGGGACAGGTGGGACACATAAAAAGTGGGTATGGCAACTATATATATGCGCGGGCGTATGTGCGCGCATGTAGAGAATTTGTCAGGTGAACAGTCAGGTGCGACATCGAGAGGCACTTTTCCTGAATAGGAAGGCTGTTTTCTGAATTCCCAAGGCCTGGGACCAGAATGAGAAGGCACTTTACAGAACTGAGGAGGCTCCTCACGTTGCTAAAGAGCCTTCTCACGTTCGTAAAGAGGCTCTTTTCTGAAGAAGAGCGCCTCCTTTTTCGAAAGGAAAGCCTTTTATAGTACTCACAGGCATGGAGCATCTGGACTTGAAGCGCTGGGGGGAAGACCTGTCACGCCTGGTATGACAGGCCGTGAGAATGCCAGTGAGCATCGGCATCGCACCCACGAAGACACTGGCAAAGATGGCTTTCCACTTTGCCAAGCACTATCCAGGCTACAACCGCTGCTGCTATATCGACGGCGACGAGAAGCGCATCAAGGCACTTTCGCTCTATGACGCCGAGCGGCATGAGAAGATGAAACAACTTGACCAGGCTAGAATGAGGTATCTCACTGTCATGCAACAAAACGACAAGAGGATGTGCCGCGGCACATCCTCTTGTCGATTCTTCTGAAAGAATATTTACTTCGCGTAGGCGACGGAACGAGTCTCGCGGATGACGGTGATCTTCACCTGTCCGGGATAGGTCATCTCGTTCTGGATCTTGGCGGCGATCTCACCGCTGAGAGCCTCAGCCTCGGCATCATTCATCTTGTCGGCACCAACGATGACGCGCAATTCGCGGCCAGCCTGGATGGCGTATGTCTTCGTGACGCCAGGATAACTCATGGCGATGGCCTCCAGGTCGTTCAGGCGCTTGATATAGGCCTCGACGATCTCACGACGGGCACCAGGACGGGCACCGCTGATAGCATCGCACACCTGCACGATGGGAGCCAGGAGTGTCTGCATCTCCATCTCGTCGTGGTGGGCACCGATGGCGTTGCAGATATCGGGCTTCTCCTTGTACTGCTCAGCAATCTTGGCACCATAGAGGGCATGGGGCATCTCACTCTCCTCATCGGGCACCTTACCTATATCATGCAGCAGACCAGCGCGCTTGGCCTTCTTGGGGTTCAGACCGAGTTCGGCAGCCATCACGGCACAGAGGTTGGCCGTCTCACGGGCGTGCTGCAACAGGTTCTGACCGTAACTGGAACGGTACTTCATCTTACCGATGATACGGATGAGTTCGGGGTGCAGGCCATGGATGCCAAGGTCGATGGCGGTACGCTTACCAGTCTCGATGATCTCGTTGTCGAGTTGTTTCCTCACCTTGGTGACCACCTCCTCGATGCGTGCGGGGTGGATACGACCGTCGCTGACGAGTTGATGGAGTGCCAGTCGGCATACCTCACGGCGAACTGGGTCGAAGCCGCTGATGACGATGGCCTCGGGCGTGTCATCGACGACGATCTCCACGCCTGCGGCAGCCTCGAGAGCCCTGATGTTACGACCCTCACGGCCGATGATGCGGCCCTTCACCTCGTCGTTGTCGATATGGAACACGCTGACGGAGTTCTCAATGGCAGTCTCCGTGGCAACGCGCTGGATGGTCTGGATGACGATCTTCTTGGCCTGGGCGTTGGCATTGAGTTTAGCCTCGTCCATGATCTCGTTGATATAAGAGGCAGCAGCCGTCTTGGCCTCATCCTTCATCGACTCCACAAGGCGCGCCTTGGCATCCTCGGCACTAAGGCCAGAGACCTCCTCGAGCATCTCGCGGGCCTTGAGTTGCATCTTCTCAAGGTCGTCGGACTTGACTGCCAGCAGTTTCTTCTCATTGTCGATGCGCGTCTGCTGGTTGTCGAGGTCGCTCTTGCGGCGACCCAGTTCTTCCTGACGCTGGTTCAGGGAGATCTCGCGCTGCTTCAGTTTGTTCTCACTCTGCTGGATGTGCTGGTTGCGCTGCTGCACTTCCTTCTCCAGTTCGCTCTTCTTGTTGAGGAATTTCTCCTTCACCTCGAGCAGTTTCTTCTCTTTGATGACATCTGCCTGTTTCTCGGCAGCATCGATCATCTCGTTATATTTCCCTTTCAGGACATAACGGAAAATCAGGTATCCGCCGACGCCTCCTAATACGAGGGCACCGGCAGCAATTAATAGTACGAAAAGTAAATCCATAAAAAATCTATATTGTTTGAAATGTATTCTTACTTGAGCGCCTCCTCAATCTCGGAAGTCAACTTCGTAAGAATATCATCATACGGAGCAGTGTCGTTCTTGGCATGCTCCCGCTCATACATCAGGGCGACATCGATCAGCGTCATCAGTGCGATCGTGTGGTCCGCCTTCTTCCCCTTATAAGCCTGCGCGTAGGCATTATAGCGGTCAGTAATGAGCTTGGCTGCACGGCGGTAGTATTCCTCGTCGGAGCGCTTGACACCGACGGAAATCTCCTCGTCATAGACGTGCAGTCGTATATTGAGTTTCTCGTTGTTCACTTCTGCCATTGGTATAGCACTTCTTACTGTTCGCCACTGATAATGGTGATGCATTTGTTCACCTCACGGATCATCTTGGCGATGCGCGCCTTGGATTTCTCCAGGTCTCCGTCAGTGATCTCCATCATCTTAGCCATCTTCAGCGACTGGTAGTCGTTATCCGCCTGAGTCAGCAAGGCTTGCAGGTCCTTGATGTCCTGCTCGCTCTTCGCCACGCGTGCCGCCAGACTCTCGTTCTCCTTTTTCAGTTCCTGAAAGCGGAGGATCATCTGCCTGACGCGCGTCTCGAAAATGGTCAGTGCTTTCTCGTTTGGATTCATGACGTAACTATTTATTGCACAAAGGTAAACCTTTTTAATTGAAAATTGAAGATTGAAGATTGAAGATTATTGTTTTTTAACAATCCTTCAATCCTCCGACTGGGTGCGCGGTTCCTTCTTGGCGAGCATCACGACCTTATAGACAAAGTCTGTGACCCACTTCTGAGAGAATCCCAGGCGCTGGTTATACTGACGGACTGCCACCACGGTCTTCATCACGGAGGCATCGGTAAAGTCGTTCTTGTTGAAAATGTCATTGACCGTCTTCTCCGTCATGGTATAGAGGGCCTTCTTCATGAAGCCTGGCAGACGGAGTTTGAACTTCATCAGGTTGCCCGTGAGCATCATGATATCCTGGGTGAAGCCCTGGAACTGCAACAGATAGGTCTGCACATCCTGCACCTTCTTACAGCGCTTGCGAAGGCTCTGGTCGATCTCCTTGAAGAAGTCGTCGTCCATACTGTACATCTCCTTGAGCATTTTTTTACAACGGCTACGCTCGCCCACGCCCAACTTATTATTGACAGTGGGCACCTTCAGAGTGGCCTTGAAGACCCGCAGGTCGGGCAGTGCCGCCAGGTTGGTGATGCCCAGGTCGGCTGCCATGGCTGCCTGGAAATACACGCGGATCAGCGTCATGAAATCCTCCATGCCGCCTGTCTTATGCTCATCGCTCTTTCCAAATAATTTATTCCAAAATCCCATAATTTCTTGATTAGAGTTAAAAACTGCCTGCAAAGGTACAGAAAAAAAATGAAGAATGAAGAATGAAGAATGAAGAATTTGATGCCGCAGTGCAAAATTGTCAACTTTCAATTACCAATTATCAATTATTCTTCGTATCTTTGCAGCCAACAAACAATAATTATTATGAAAGGAATCGTATTAGCAGGAGGTTCTGGCACCCGCCTCTACCCCATCACCAAGGGGATATCGAAACAGTTGATCCCCATCTTCGACAAGCCGATGATCTATTACCCCATCTCCACGCTGATGCTGGCCGGCATCCGTGAGATCCTGATTATCTCGACCCCTTACGACCTGCCTGCCTTCAAGCGCCTGCTGGGCGACGGCAGCGACCTGGGCGTGCGCTTTGAGTATGCAGAGCAGCCCTCGCCCGACGGACTGGCACAGGCCTTCATCATCGGCGAGAAGTTTATTGGCTCCGACTGCGCCTGTCTGGTGCTGGGCGACAACATCTTCTACGGCAGCGGATTCACGGGCATGCTGAAGCAGGCCGTGATCAACGCCGAGCAGAACGGCCACGCCACCGTATTCGGCTACTACGTGAACGACCCCGAGCGCTATGGCGTGGCGGAGTTCGACGAGGCAGGCAACTGCCTGAGCATCGAGGAGAAGCCTGCCAAGCCCAAGTCCAACTATGCCGTGGTGGGGCTCTATTTCTACCCCAACAGTGTGGTAGAGATTGCCAAGAACATCAAGCCTTCGGCCCGCGGCGAACTGGAGATCACCACCGTGAACCAGCAGTATCTTGCCCAGAAGAACCTGCTCGTGCAGACTCTGCAGCGCGGCTTTGCCTGGCTCGACACCGGTACCCACGACTCGCTCTCCGAGGCCTCAACCTTCATCGAGGTCATCGAGAAGCGCCAGGGGCTGAAGGTGGCATGCCTGGAGGAGATCGCCTTCAAGCGCGGGTGGATCGACAGGGAGCAACTCAGAAAACTGGCAGAGCCGATGGCCAAGAACGACTACGGGCAGTATCTGCTGCGCAGGGCTGAGGAGTATAAAAGATAGTATTCAGGCACCATCCTGACAACTAAAAAGACGGGAAATATGTCTAATTGCCGACATATTTCCCATTTTTTTTACTTTTTTTTTGGTTGTTTCAACAAAAATACCTACTTTTGCCGCCAGTATTAACAATTAAAACCTATTATTGCCTATCGAAACAAACTTTACTCAGTATTAAATGAGAATAAAGTATGAACACGTTGGAAAGTATGACCGACGAAGAGTTGGCATTGGCTTACATCGATGGTAATAACAGAGCATTCGACGAGTTACTTTCACGCAGTCAGGACAAAGTCTTCACCTATATCATGTATGTGGTGAAGGATGAGGATTTGGCCAACGACCTTTTCCAGGAGACATTCCTGAAAGTAATCACGAAGATGCAGAACGGGCGGTATGCCGATTCAGGTAAGTTTATCTGGTGGGTGACCCGCATAGCCCATAATGTCATCATCGACCACTACAGGGCCCTGAAGAGCAGTAAGATCATAGAGACAGGCAAGGACAACGACCTGAGCAACCTGAACAGTGCATCCGTGCTGGACGGCAGCCGCGAGAGCGAACTGACCAACGAGCAGGTGCTCCGCGATGTGAAGCGGCTCGTGGAAGCCCTGCCAGAGACCCAGCGCGAGGTGGTCTTCATGAGGTTCTTCCAGGAACTGTCGTTCAAGGAGATTGCCCAGCAGACAAACGTCAGCATCAACACGTCATTAGGGCGTATGCGCTACGCCCTGATGAATCTCCGTAAACTGACGAAGACATACGGTGTGAACCTGACTATAGAAGCCTGAGCGACTGGATGACCTGTTCGGGGTTAGGGGCATTGAACACATAACTGCCACTGACCAGTACATTGACGCCAGCCGCCACCAGTCGGGGAGCCGTCTCGCCCTGTACGCCACCATCCACCTCTATCAGCGTCTGAAGGCCCTTCTCTGAAATCATCCTGCGGAGGCGCTTCACCTTGTCGATGGTATTCTCGATGAACTTCTGTCCGCCGAAGCCAGGATTGACGCTCATCAGCAGCACCATATCCACGTCGCCAAGGATATCCTCCAGCACGGAGACGGGCGTCGAGGGATTCAGGGTGACACCTGCCTTCATGCCTGCGTCATGGATCTCCTGAACGGTGCGGTGCAGATGGACGGAGGCCTCGTAGTGCACATTCATCATCATGGCGCCCAACTTGGCCGTCTGCCTGATATAGCGCTCGGGCTTCTCAATCATGTAGTGCACGTCAAGGGGCTTCTTACACGCCTTGGCTACAGCCTCCAGCACAGGGAAGCCAAAGGAAATATTGGGAACGAAAGAACCGTCCATCACATCCAGGTGGAGCCAGTCGGCCTCACTTCTGTTAATCATGTCGATATCGCGGTCGAGATGCAGGAAATCGGCTGCGAGCAATGAGGGAGATACTAATGCCATGTCTCAGTTTAGGCTATAAGCCTTCTTAATGTTTGGTCTGTAAGTGTAAGCGACCTGTCGGATTACGTCGAGCGTCATTGCTCTTGGTTTAAAATCTTCTGGGGTAGAAATCTTCATAGGCAATCACAATTTGAAACTGTTTTATACCTAAGAAACGCTCACACCTCTTATTTTATTATATAACTCTCAATATTTTTATTTCCGTTGAGGAATTCGCGGGCTTTCATCCGTTCTCTGCCAGACAACTGGAGTTCATCTATCTGAAGCATAAAATCACCTGTCGTGATATAGAGCACGCCCTTATAGACGACGATCGTGCCTGCCCTCATGCCAATATTCTTCTCGGTCTTGGTGGTCTTGAATATCTTCAGGTCGATGGTCTTACCATTCGGTCCCAGCAGGGAGGTCCACGCGCCAGGATATGGACTCAGGCCACGAATAAAGTCATAGACACGCCGGCAAGGACGGCTCCAGTCGATCTCGCAGACAGCCTTGCTGAGTTTTGGCGCATCGTAGAGCCGCTTGAACTTCCCCTCCAGTTCTTCCTGAGGGATACTCTCAGGATGGCCGTCTGTGGCAATGATCTTCTCAAGTGTCCCCAGACAGACTTCCGCACCCAGGTGCATTAGTCCGTCATAGACATACTCCGCATTGGCAGTGTCAGGGATGTCAAAGGGCTTCTGCATGATGATACGCCCGGTGTCGATGTCCTTATCGAGAAAGAAGGTGGTGACACCCGTCTGCTTCTCACCGTTGATAACGGCCCAGTTGATGGGAGCCGCACCACGATACTGGGGCAGCAGGGCGGCATGCACATTGAAGGTGCCGTACTGAGGCATGTCCCACACCACTTCGGGCAGCATACGGAAGGCGACGACCACCTGGAGGTTGGCCTTGAAAGACTTCAACTGATCAACGAAAGCAGGGTCCTTCATCTTCTCTGGCTGCAACACGGGCAGGTTGTGCTCCAAGGCAAACTTCTTCACTTCTGAGGGCTGTACCTCCGTCTGATGACGGCCCACAGGGCGATCGGGCTGCGTCACAACAGCCACCACCTGATAATTGTTCTCTACTAACGCCTTCAGTGTCTCTACTGCAAACTCCGGCGTACCCATAAACACAATACGTAAATCCTTCTTCTCCATATCCGTTTTCAATTCTTCAATCCTTCAATTCTTCAATTCTTCAATCCTTCAATCCTTCAATCCTCACTCATATCCGCCACCATCTTCCTATACATCGTATAGATACGCTGACGGGAGATATAACCTTTCAGATGATTCTCGGCATCAAACACAGGCAGCCAATTGGCACCCGTCTGGTCGAACGTCTGCATCACGTCCGCCATGGGCATGGCATCCGTGAGAACGGCCTTCGGCTCCACCATCAGTTGAGAGGCCGTGAAATGATGATACAGTTCGATGCGGAACAGCACATTACGAATCTTAGCAATATCAATCTCGCCCAACAGTTTGCCTGCGGCATCCAGCACAGGCAGCACAGAGGTATGGCTACGGCTGATCTTATGCACAATCTGTCCCAACTCCATATCGGGCGAGACAGACAGGAAGTCGCGCTCAATCACGCTATCGAGGTTCATCAGTGTCAGTACGGCGTGGTCAGTATGGTGGGTCAGGAGTTTACCCTGCTTGGCCAGACGCGAGCCATAGATACTGTGGGGCTCGAAAATGATAATCGTCAGATAGGCACACACGCTTACAATCATCAGCGGCATGAACATGACATATCCTCCCGTCAGTTCGGCAATGAGGAAGATGCCCGTCAGTGGCGCGTGCATCACTCCCGACATCACGCCTGCCATCCCAAGCAGTGCGAAGTTCTTCTCTGGCACATAGACACCTATCTGATTGATATTCCATAGCCTTGCAAACAGGAAGCCGGTAAAACAGCCGATGAAGAGTGAGGGGGCAAACGTACCGCCGCATCCCCCGCCCCCGTTCGTGGCAGAGGTGGCAAGCACTTTCGTAAACAGCACCAGCGCAATATAGATGATCACCAGCGACCCCTGCCCAGAGAACAGGGAATTATCCAGGATATGGTTCCAGTCGGTCTCCGTCCGTCCGTTCAGCAAGAGATTAATGCTGCTATAGCCTTCTCCATAGAGGGCAGGGAAAAGGAAAATCAAGAGGCTTAATATCGTGCCGCCTATCGCCAGCCTGACGTACGGATAATCCTTGAAGCGGGAGAACATATCCTCGCAGGCACCCATCATGCGGATGAAATAAAGTGAGATAAGGCCACATGCGATGCCCAGCAATATGCAGGCCGGAATCCGCTCAACGGACCACTCACTGTCAAGGTGGAAGGTGAAGAGGGCAGCATCACCGCTGAAGATATAGGTGAAGCAGGTGGCCGTCACACAGGACACGAGTATCGGCAGAAGGGCCGTCATCGTCATATCAATCATCAGCACCTCAAGGGTAAAGACCAGACCTGCTATCGGGGCCTTGAAGATGCCTGCAATGGCACCGGCAGCACCACAACCGACAAGCGTCAGCAGCATCTTACGATCCAGATGGAACAGTTGACCAAGGTTCGAACCTATGGCAGAGCCTGTCAGAACGATTGGTGCCTCGGCTCCCACGGAACCACCAAAGCCGATGGTGATGGCGGAGGCGATCACTGACGACCAGCAGTTGTGGGACTTTAGCCTCGACTTGTTGGAGGATATGGCATAGAGGATGCGGGTTATTCCGTGGGAGATGTTGTCCTTGACGATATAGCGCACGAAGAGAGAGGTAAGATAGATGCCCACCACAGGATAGACCAGATAGAGCCAGTTGGCACCAGTACGGTCAAACTGACTGGTGAGCAGCAGAACAATCTGGTTGATGATCCAGTGAAGGATAAAGGCTGCCACGGCAGCAAAGAAGCCAACGATAAGTGCGAGAATGATCATGAACATCTTCTCGCTGATGTGGTTGACGCGCCACTCGTGCAGCCGCTGAATCCACGTTGGTCTCTGTACAGTTGCTTCCACTATTTCCTGATAATTGTTACCTCTCCGTTTTCCTTGAGCCTGATAATCGCTGACGGTGTGTGAGGCTTATGCTCCTGACGACGCGTCCAGCAGACGTAATCCACGGCGTCGATGATACGCTGGTCAATGTCGCAATAGTTTTGCGCAGCAGGTTCACCGCTGATATTGGCGGAAGTCGAGACGATGGCCTTCTGGAAGCGGTAGCAGAGTTCCTTGGAGAAAGACTCATTGGTGATACGGATGCCAAGGCTTCCATCCTCAGCGATCAGGTTACTGGCCAGATTGACGGCTCCATCAAGGATCAGCGTGGTAGGTTTGGCATCGACGTCTTTCAGACTGTCTATCAACTGCCAGGCCACATCGGGCACATTCTTAAAATAGCGCTGCATGCGCGCATCACTATCTACGAGGCAGATTAGCGCCTTTGAGTCATCGCGCTGCTTGATCTCATAGACACGTCGCACGGCCTCAGCATTAGTGGCATCGCAGCCGATACCCCAGACTGTGTCTGTCGGATAGAGGATCACCCCACCCTTCCGCATGGTCTCTACTGCATTCTTGATATCATCTTCTCTTCTCATATTGCTAATGTCAGTTTGATATTTGTCAGAACGTCGGATTGATAGTGAAGCGTATGCCGTGCTTGGCTGCAGTGGGCAGGTATAGATAGTTGATGCGGCGGACATACTCAATCTGAATCAGGTTAAAGATGTTCTGAACGCCAACGGCATACTCGAAATAGGGATGGCGACCGTCCATGACAAAACTGTTGGACGGGAAAGTCATCAAGCACGAACTTGCCTGGTTCTCAGGCAGGTTGGGATTATTCTTATTGGAGATCGCACCCCAGAGTCCCTTAAACTCGAATATCTCGCGACACTTAAGTTTACGTAGCAGAGGAATACGGTTTAGCAATTTGCCACCCATCTCCCAGGTCAGCATCAACGAGATAAAGCGGTCATTGATAAACTCCATGTTATTGACCATGTTGAAGAGTTGCGGAGCGACGATATACGAGAGGTTGGCCTGAGGCATAGGCAACAAGGGCCAGGGCACCTGGCTCCACTGGACCCCCATGCGCAGACGAGTGTCGATTCTCCCCCAACTCATAGGAAGCCATGTGCGACGGAACCACTCCAGTTCGGAATAGTTATAGTTGTACTCACCTCCAAGCAGGCCCTGATAGCCGATGGTATGCATCAACTGCGCATACCACGCATCCTTATTGGTGGTGCGGCGGCGCTGCTTGGTATTGATAAAATTCTCATTGGGAGCATATCGGATGCCAAAGGTCGATTCTGTGTAGCGTATATGGGGAAGCGGAAGGGCGTCGGAACCTAATGGCTGGAGTTGGAGCGATCCTATAGGGTTGATGCGCTCGGTCTTCAAGTCGGCAGTAAAGCGCCAATGAGTGGATGTTTCAAATTCGTAGGCGAGCCGCTGGGTGTTGTACATGAACATCTTGTCGATGTCGTGAACCTTGAACGAGGAAAAGACATTGTCCTTGTCTGTAATGGCATATTTATCACTGGGCAGCGCCACATCGCGCTTCGACGAAAAGATGATATGGTTGACAGGGAACTCCTGAGGCAGATATTGTTTGGGTGTTATCGAGTAGGTGAGTTCAGCATTATAATACTTCTCGTGGGTCTTTGTACCGTAGGCTATATAGCCCTTAGCAAAGAGATGAGGATGGAGGTTGGCCGTTGTCTGCCCACCAAGACGGAAGCGTAACCCGTCATGGAAATTCTGGGAAATAAAGGTATTGATGGGACCAACGTCAAACTTACTTGGTTTTTCGCGCGAACCAGTCTCGAGGTAGTTCTCGAAAAGAGCCTTTAATACAAAGATAACATACTTGAATCCTTTGAGTTGCTCCAGATTGGCAAGGAAGTTCGACATGCCCTGTTCACTCTTGGTGAACTCCACCTGACGATACTCCTGCCAGAAGGCATCACTGCGGTTGTCGGAGCCAGCCTCCACTTGCAGTGGATTTTTCTTCTTAAACCGTGCGTCGGAGATTGGATCAAATGAGAAATTGGTCTTTCTCGTGGTGCGTGTCACCACTCCCTTCTGAATGAAGTCCGTGAGCATCAGTTCCACGACCATATCGTCGATAGTGAGCAGCCACTCCCCATTGTCCTGTTTGGAAAATTCCTGCATACACTGCATCGACTCCACCCAGTTGACGTCACTGGAACGGGGAATAAAGAGTTCACAGCGCTTCACCTGATAGGTGGTGTCGGCAATGATGTAAATCTGTCCGCGAAAACCGAAATCCTGCTGGTTATTGGGCAAGAAGTCAAGTTGGATACAACGGTCGGCCCCCACATAGACAGTATCAGTGAGATAAAAGCGGTAGAACTGGATGGCATCGCGCCCTATAGGTGAACTAAACTTATGGCGCATCAGAAGGATGTAGTCGTCGTAGATATCGACATCTGCAAATGTCTCGCGCATCACCGTGGTGAGGATATCACCCGTCTGGAACAGGTCGTTGACACCACTCGACCTCGTGCCTTTGACAATGGTGCGCTCTGCCTTGGGATCCTTGCGCCATAGTTGCTCGGTGACCATCTCATCAACAGTCAGCGGCAGCACCATCTTATCAGTATATTGGCTGGTATCCACCTGCTCACGCAACCAGGGGTAACGCTTGAAGATACCCTTCTCGAGCGTTTCCGGCTTCAGGTCGTTCAAACTCAGGCCTATCTTCTGGTAATTCAGATAACTGTAGTAGTCATGGCGTTTCAGGTCTGCCTTTTTCTTGTTGGCAATCACCTTGCGCATCAGATCCACTGCGGGGTTGCCTTTACGGCGATAGCGTGAGTGCTTCTTCGACTTGACGGTGACCTCGCTGAGCGTACGGTTGTCCGCAGTCAGGCGGATTGTCAGATGGGAGGACATCTGCGGATTGACATTTATGACCTGTTCGCGATAACCCACCGAACTGACAGTAAGTCGCCACCCGTTATGGCACTCGATGCGGAAACGGCCCTGACCATCGGCAACTGCAGACACATGGTTACCCTTGTACTGAACGGTCGCATAAGGCACTGGTCCACCATCAGACTCGTCAATCACCACGCCAGATATCTGTGCCCGCACCAGCAGCGGTGTCATCAGAAGGATTGTCAACAGGAATTTCTTCAAAGGCTTAGAATTCGCTTGTAAAGTGGAATTTTATATGCTTAAAGTCTTCTTGCGCCATCGAGAGTACGTAGCCAGAGTCGGCGAGGAACACATCGCGCCCCTCCTTGTCCTTTGCCATATACTGGTACTTACGCTTTTTAAAGTTCTCCAGTTCTGCATCGTCGTCGCTCTCTATCCAACAAGCCTTGTAAAGATGCACAGGTTCCCAACGGCACTTGGCATTGTACTCGTTCTCCAGACGATACTGGATTACTTCAAACTGCAACTGCCCGACGGTACCAATAATCTTGCGGTTATTGAACTGGTTGACAAACAACTGGGCCACGCCCTCGTCCATCAACTGGTCAATACCCTTCTGCAGTTGTTTCGACTTCATCGGATCATCGTTTTCAATATACTTGAAGAGTTCCGGCGAGAATGAAGGCAAACCGCGGAAGTGTAACTGCTCCCCTTCCGTGAGGGTATCACCTATTTTGAATACGCCACCCGTATCAGGCAGTCCTACAATATCCCCCGGCCAGGCCTCGTCGATGGTACTCTTCCGTTGAGCCATAAACTGAGTAGGCGAGGTAAAGCGCATCGTCTTCCCCTGCCGAACATGAAGATATGGCTGGTTACGACGGAACTGCCCACTGCACACCTTACAGAATGCGATACACGAGCGGTGGTTAGGATCGATATTGGCTGTGATCTTGAAAATAAAACCAGTAAACTTAGGTTCTTCAGGCTGCACATCACGCTCCTCTGCCTTTGTGGGCCGAGGACTCGGGGCAATCTTCACGAAGCAGTTCAACAGTTCCTGCACACCAAAGTTATTCAGCGCAGAACCGAAGAATACCGGAGCCACCTCTGCCGAACGATATGTCTCCACATCGAACTCAGGATAGACGCCCTCCACCAGTTCGAGGTCCTCACGGAGTTTGGCTGCATCCTGCTCTCCTACCCTCGCTTCAAGTTCATCGCTATCGATATCTACCTCAACCTTTTCGGTCACGCGCTGTTTATCTGGCGTAAAGAGGTCGAGTTTCTCCTCATAGATATTATACACGCCCTTAAACTTGGCACCTTGGTTGATGGGCCAACTCAAAGGGCGTACTTTAATCTCCAGTTCCTGTTCCAGTTCATCAAGAAGGTCAAAGGGGTCACGCCCCTCTCGATCCATCTTATTGATGAAAATGATGACAGGCGTCTTACGCATGCGGCAAACAGTCATCAGTTTACGCGTCTGAGTCTCCACACCTTTTGCGCCATCCACCACGATAATGGCCGAATCCACCGCCGTCAGTGTGCGGAAAGTGTCCTCAGCGAAGTCCTGGTGACCTGGGGTGTCGAGGATATTAACCTTATATTCCGTATCAGATCCGTCGGGCGTATAGTCAAACTCCATCACAGAGGTCGATACAGAGATGCCACGTTGTTTCTCAATATCCATCCAGTCCGACGTAGCCGTCTTCTTGATCTTATTATTCTTGACGGCACCGGCCACCTGAATCTGTCCACCGAACAGCAGGAATTTCTCCGTCAGTGTCGTCTTACCCGCATCCGGGTGCGATATAATCGCAAAAGTCCTTCTTCTTTCAATCTCCTGATTCATCAATCTTTCATTATTTCATTTTCCCAATCTTTCATTTTCCCAATGCACTCAGCGAGGGAGGTTTCCCAATAAGGAATCTCAATACCATACGTTTCCTTGATTTTGGTCTTGTCGAGCACGCTGTAGTGAGGACGAGCAGCCGGCGTGGGGTACTCAGCCGTATGAAGCGGGCGCACCTTGCAAGTTGAGATACCCGCAATACGGTGAATGGCCTTGGTGAAGTCATACCATGAGATCACGCCCTCGTTAGAGAAATGATAGACACCTGGAACGACGCCTTTGTTGACGGCAGCAAAAATAGCCAGAGCAAGATCACGGGCATAGGTCGGAGTACCTATCTGGTCGAAAATCACGCCCAGTTCTGGTTTTTCCTTCCCCAGACGGATCATTGTCTTCACGAAGTTATTACCAAACGTAGAGTATAGCCAGGCTGTCCGGATGATCATCGCACGGTGACAAGCAGATAGGACGGCTTGCTCACCCTCCAGTTTCGTCGCACCATACACACTATTAGGACATGTCGGCTCCGTCTCCACGTAAGGCTTGTGGTTCGTGCCGTCGAACACATAATCTGTAGATATCTGGATCATCCAGCCGCCACGCTTCTCCACGGCAGCAGCCAACAGTCCAGGAGCCTCTGCGTTCAACTTGCGGCAGAGCACCTCATTTTCCTCTGCTTTGTCAACGGCAGTATAGGCCGCACAATTCACGATACCATCGATTTCCTGTTCACTGACGAACTTCTCGATGGCCTGTTGATCCGTGATATCCAATTCTGCTACATCAGTATTAAAATAGGTGTGCTGGGGATTCTCCTTCTCCAGCAACTGCATTTCATTTCCCAATTGGCCATTACAGCCCGTAACCAGTATTCTCATAATCATTCAAACTTCAGACCTTCTTCCTTATCCTTCTTATAATAGTCGGAGAGCATTCCGATAAAGGTCGATATCTCCTTGACAGCATGCTGTGTGTCTGGGGAGATCTCTTTCTTCTGCAGGCGGAGCATCATCACTCCATAAAGCGAATTAAAGCATGTCTCTATCTCGTTCTCATCCTTATTGGCTCCGCGATTGCGCAACTCCACGATGTAAGGTAGTACCTTGTAATATTCAGAATTGTAAAAAGGGAACTTCGTTGACTGAAGCAACTGGTCGTTCAGTTCTATCAGCATCTGCATGGTCACCTTATTTATCTGCAGGTGTCCTTTCTCACGACACTCCTCCTGGTTCATCATCCGAATCAGGTTTCCAAACCAGTCTATCTCCTCTTCCTTCTGCTCGTCGGTAAAGTCAAAACGCGCCACATACTCATCACGTATCCGCCTCAGTGAACAGTCAAAAGCCCGTATCGTATCTTCTATCTGCCACATATACAACAGATACTCCGCAATATTCTTCTTCCGTAATTCCTGTGCTAAAAACATATCCTAAAAAAATCTCAAGAGGTTCGTTGTCGTGCCCAACAGCATAATGACGGAACCTATTATCACAGCGACTCCAATCACTTGATTGATGATTTTGATGCCATTAGTATCAAATTTAGTCCTTATCTTATCCACAAGCCAAGTCAGTCCCCACCACCAGAGTAATGCGCCTCCCACAATGCTGGAAAAGCCAACAATCATCTCAAAAGGATGGTCTGGCAGCACAAAGGCAAACTGGGCATACATTGCCAGGAAGAGGAAAACTATCAGCGGATTAGAGAAGGTGACAAGGAAAGCCGTCCAGGTATTATACCACAATGTTCCTTTTTGCTGACCACTCTGATGCATCTTACGCGTTGGATCTGAACGGTAAGTGTAAAGACCAAAACAAAGCAGCATGATACTACCCACAATCTGCAAGTAGAAACGGTTCTGATCATTATTTATCAAATCCATGACAAACGACATGCCAAAACCTGCAAAGCCTGCATAGATAATATCACTAACTGCCGCTCCGATTCCAGTTGCCAGGCCATACCAGCGTCCCTTGTTCAGCGTACGCTGTACACAAAGGATACCAACTGGACCCATCGGAGCACTGGCTATAACCCCGATCATCATCCCTTTGAAGATGAAGTCCAAAATATTAATTGGTACATGAAACGGCATATCGGCTGCAAAGGTACAACTAATTTGTGAAACTTCCAACTTATTTTCACCTACGAATGGTTAATTTCCGTAAAAATGAAAAGAGTACGGTAGTTTTTTACTAATTTTGTCGCTCAGAAATGAAATTATAAAAAAACTATAAAACTATAACAATTATGAGTGAGCAAAATGCTGCAATCAAGCCTTATGTGATCGGCTTGGATTTAGGAGGAACAAATTCCGTGTTTGGTATTGTGGATGCACGTGGTGATATCAAGGCTACGACAGCCATCAAGACTGGCGGCTACGAGAAGGTAGAAGATTATGTTGACGCGTGCGTAGAGGCACTACAGGTAATCATCGACCAAGTAGGCGGTATTGAAAAGATCAAAGCCATGGGTATCGGTGCCCCCAACGGCAATTATTATAACGGAACTATTGAGTTCGCGCCTAACCTTCCCTGGGCTCATGATGGAATCGTGCCTCTGGCAAAGTTGTTCAGCGAGCGTCTGAACAATATTCCCGTGGCCCTGACCAACGATGCCAATGCAGCAGCCATCGGAGAGATGGTCTATGGCGTGGCTCGCGGTATGAAAAATTTCATCGTCATCACCCTTGGAACAGGAGTTGGCTCTGGTATCGTGGTCAACGGACAGTTGCTCTATGGTCACGATGGCTTTGCAGGCGAACTGGGTCACGTTACGATGGTACGCGGTGCTGAAGGCCGTACTTGTGGATGTGGCCGTACAGGGTGCCTCGAGGCCTATTGCTCTGCTACGGGTGTGGCTCGCACTGCACGCGAGTTGCTGAGCAAGACCAATCGTCCCTCTCTTCTCCGCGAGATGGATCCTGAGAAGATTACCTCCCTTGATGTATCTATCGCTGCCGGCAAGGGCGACGAACTGGCCAAAGAAATTTACGATTTTACAGGTAAGATGCTGGGTGAGGCTTGTGCCGACTTTGCAGCCTTCTCCTCTCCTGAGGCATTCATCTTCTTCGGTGGAATGGTAAAGGCTGGAGAACTGATCATGAAGCCCATCCGCGAGGCCTACGAGGCTCACGTGCTTAAAGTTTTCAAGGGCAAGGCCCAATTCCTTGTTAGCGGTCTCGACGGTGCGAGTGCTGCTGTTCTTGGTGCATCCGCTATCGGCTGGGAAATTCAGTAAGAGACAGAAGGAGGAGAGCGGGGCTCTCCTGACTATATTTCCAAGCCGTCAACTTGCAGGTTGACGGCTTTTCTATATGCTATGCCTGTGACGACACAACAGAGGTCGCCCTGCTGGTTGGTAATACGCACATCGACATAGGGAATCTTGTGATGATTGAACACTTCCGTGGCCTCGGCTGTTAGAATATCGCCTACCTTCGCGCTTTTCAGGAAAACTATATTGTTTTCCAAGCCGAAGGTAAGTACCCCACGACTGTTCATCACAGCAGCCAGTGCGATGTCTGCCAATGTGAAATAGGCTCCACCTTGGCACACGCCTCCCGCATTCAGATGGTGCTCTGTAACGACCATGTCGGCACGAGCATAACCTTCTTTTACCTCTTTTATAATACAACCATTCTCTGCTGCGAATCGGTCGCCCTTTGCTAAAAAGTCTTTCAAAGTCATAGTTCCGTAATAAATTGTCGGCAAAAATAATCTTTTTCTTTCATTTTATCAAAAAAGTTACTGAAAAATTTGCAGGGAAAGAGGAAAATATATAAATTTGCACCCAGAATAGCAAAAGAGAAAATGGAACGTATGTATAACAATTGGTGGTGGCGCTCTCGAGATTAAAATAGTCGCGAGGCTCACAGCCGTATGTTATCATCAGATATAAGAAAGGCTCGTCGCGACTGCGGCGAGTTTTTTTGTAACAAAGAAATATACACAAAAACAACGATATAAAATGAAAGAGAACTATTTTGTAGATGAAAGAGGATTTTACGGGGAGTTCGGCGGAGCGTATGTGCCGGAGATTCTCTACAAATGTGTCCATGACCTGCAGGACGCCTACCTGCCAATCATCGAGTCAGAGTCATTCAAGCAGGAATACCACGCTTTGTTGAAAGATTACGTGGGACGTCCGTCACCGCTCTATTATGCCAAGCGGATGAGTGAGCGCTACGGTTGTCAACTCTACCTGAAGCGAGAGGACCTGAACCACACAGGCGCCCACAAGATCAACAACACTATCGGTCAAATCCTGCTGGCAAAGAAGATGGGTAAGACCCGAATCATTGCTGAAACGGGGGCAGGTCAGCATGGCGTCGCCACAGCGACAGTCTGTGCGCTGATGAACATGAAGTGCGAAGTTTTTATGGGAGCCACTGATGTGGAGCGACAGCACACGAATGTGGAGCGCATGAAGATGCTGGGGGCCGAGGTACATCCCGTCCGCACGGGAAACATGACACTGAGCGACGCCTGTTCGGAAGCCATCCGCGACTGGTGCTGCCATCCTGCCGACACCTTCTACATCGTGGGCAGTACAATGGGGCCTCACCCCTACCCTGACCTCGTGGCTCGTATGCAGAGCATCATTTCCGAGGAAATCAAATGGCAACTCGAAGAAAAGATCGGACGCGACTATCCCGACTACCTTATTGCCTGTATCGGTGGAGGATCGAATGCCGCAGGCACCATCTACCACTATGTGAATGACGAACGCGTAAAAATCGTACTGGCAGAGGCAGGCGGACACGGTTGGGAGACTGACCATACAGCAGCCACCATCCATAAGGGGACGACAGGTATTCTGCACGGTTCGAAGATGCTCGTGATGCAAAACGAGGACGGCCAGATACAAGAGGCTTTCACCATCTCCGCAGGACTCGACTATCCTGGTGTGGGACCGATGCACTGTAACATGGCAAAGAAGGGTCGCACGCAGGTACTGAGCATCAACGACGATGAGGCCATCTATGGGGGCTACGAACTGACTCGCATGGAAGGTATCATCCCCGCCATCGAGAGTGCCCATGCCATCGCGGCCCTGAAGAAACTCACCTTTAAGCCTGAGGACATTGTCGTATTGACAGTCTCAGGCCGTGGCGACAAGGATGTAGAAACCTATCTGAAGAATAAGGAGATGGCGAAGGAATACGGGAGGTTTTAATTAAGAATTTAGAATTATGATTACCTATAAATATACGACAGTAAGCCGGACAATACTGGCTGATCTATATACCCCTGTAGGCGTGTATATGCGCCTGAGGGACATTTATCCGCAGAGTGCGCTGATGGAAAGTTCCGACTATCACGACAAGGACAACTCGCGCTCCTTTATCGGCATCAACCCCATCGCCAGTGTCGCCATCGGACATGGTGAGGCTACCGTCACCTACCCTGACGGCAGTACCTTCGGGCACGAGGTGAACAAAGACTACCGCTCTGACAATGCCATCCACGCCCTCATCGACCATATTGTGGTGGAGGGTGAGCACGCAAACTATTACGGTCTCTACGGCTATACTTCCTTTAATGCCGTGCGCTATTTTGAGGACATCCCCGTCAAGGATGAAACACAAGCCAAGAACGATGCACCTGACCTGCTGTATATCCTCTATAAAGACATTATCGTATTCGACCACTTCAATAATCTGTTGACGGTGGTCAGTCTCTCGGAGAACTCCAAGGACTCCGAGGTCTCGGAGATCATCAAACAGATGAATCGCACCAGCATACAGGCCTACGACTTCCACCCCGTGGGCGAGACGACCTCGTCTCTGACCGACGAAGAGCACAAGGCGAACATCCGAAAGGGCATCAAGCACTGTCTGAGAGGCGACGTATTCCAGATCGTACTGAGCCGTCGTTTCGTCCAAAAATATGAGGGTGATGACTTCAAACTCTATCGCGCCCTGCGTAGCATCAATCCATCCCCCTACCTCTTTTACTTCGATTTCGGCGGTTTCCGCATCTTCGGCAGTTCGCCAGAGACCCACTGCCGCATAGAGGGAAGGAAGGCCTACATCGACCCGATTGCAGGCACAACCAAACGTACGGGCGACGCTGAGGCAGACCGCCTGGGAGCCGAGTATCTACGCAACGATCCGAAAGAGAACGCGGAGCATGTGATGCTCGTAGATCTGGCACGCAACGACCTGTCACGCAACTGTCACAACGTAAAAGTAGATTTCTATAAAGACTTACAGTATTACTCACATGTCATCCACCTGGTGTCGCGCGTCAGTGGGGAACTCGACGAGAAGGCTGATCCTATCAAGGCCTTTATCGACACTTTCCCAGCCGGTACGCTGAGTGGTGCCCCGAAAGTGCGCGCCATGCAACTCATATCTGAATACGAACCACACAATCGTGGTGCCTACGGAGGCTGCATCGGCTACATCGGACTGAATGGATCACTGAACCAAGCCATCACCATCCGTACCTTTGTGTCGCGAAACGGAGAACTATGGTTCCAGGCTGGTGGCGGCATCGTAGCCAAGAGCAACGAAGAATACGAGTTGCAGGAAGTGAACAACAAACTCGGTGCTTTGCGCCGTGCAATATTAATGGCAGAGAACATGTAACTACGAATTTCACGAATTATGAAGATAGTCATCATCGATAATTACGACTCGTTTACATATAACCTGAGTCATCTGGTAAAAGAACTGGGCGCAGAGGTCACCGTCCTACGCAACGACCAATTCGAACTAAAAGAACTGGAACAGTTCAGTAAGATCATCCTTTCCCCAGGTCCTGGTGTTCCCTCCGAGGCAGGATTGCTGCTCGACGTGATCCGCACATACGCCGGCAAGAAGCCCATCTTAGGCGTCTGTCTCGGCCATCAGGCCATCGGAGAGGTTTTCGGTGGCAAACTGGAGAATCTCAGCGATGTATTCCACGGGGTTGCCACAGAAGGCACTCAGTTTGGCAACGACGAGATTTTCAGCGGTCTGTCCAACCGCATCATGATGGGCCGTTATCATTCGTGGGTGGTCTCTAAGACCGGCTTTCCTGACTGTCTGGAGATTACGGCAGAAAGTGATGAAGGACAGATCATGGCCCTCAAACATAAGACGCTTAACATCCGGGGCATCCAGTTTCACCCTGAGAGTGTGCTCACCCCTGATGGCAGGAAGATGATACAGAACTGGCTATTCCTTTAAACCAACGACAAAAACAAGACATAAGATTATGGCACAGACAATGAAAGATATCCTGAACAGGATGCTGAACCACGAGGAACTATCCCGTGAAGAAATGAAGAATATCTTAGTGGGCATTACCAAGAGTGAATTTCCCACCGAACAGATTACCGCCCTACTGACTGCTCTGCAAATGCGCGGTGTTACCGTTGATGAACTGCTTGGCTTCCGCGACGGTATTCTGGAGACAGGTGTGCCCGCCATCTTAAAAGCCGACCGTTATATCGACGTAGTGGGCACTGGCGGAGACCGCAAGAACACCTTCAATATCTCTACGACCAGTTGTTTTGTAATTGCAGGGGCTGGGTATAAGGTGGCTAAGCACGGCAACTATGCCGCCACCTCTGTATCAGGAGCCTCTAATGTGATCCAGCACCATGGCATCAAGTTTACCGACGATATCGACCGTCTGAACCGCAGTCTCGACGAGGCTGGCATCGTGTATCTCCATGCCCAACTCTTCGCCAAAGCCATGAAGTTCGTCGGCCCCATCCGCAAGGCCTTGCAGTTCCCCACGATTTTCAACCTTTTAGGTCCGTTGGTAAATCCCAGTCAACCAAAATGTCAGTTGCTCGGAGTCGCCAATCTCGACCAGATGCGTCTCTATAACCAGGTATATCAAAAGATTGGCATCGACTATGGTATCGTGAACAGTATCGATGGTTACGACGAAATCTCGCTAACTGGCGATTTCAAGGTCACCACCAAGCAGTACGAGCGCATCTTCTCGCCACACGACCTCGGTTTCGAGAAAGCCAAACCCGAAGAACTCGTTGGCGGTGCCACAGAGGAAGAGGCTGCCCAAATCTTTGATAGTGTGCTGGAAAATCGTGCCCTCCCTGCCCAGAAGAACATCGTTCTCGCCAATGCAGCCTTTGGCATCCAGGTATTGGAGAAAGGAGAGAAGAGCATTGAGGAGTGCATTGAGATTGCCCGTGAAAGCATCGACAGCGGCAGTGCACTCAGAACCTTCAAGAAATTCGCAAAGTTAAACTCCTAGGTAACCTAGACAAACTGGGCACCCTAGTTAATAAATACTAGAATAATATGGCAGACATTTTAGAAGAAATCGTTGCTTACAAGAGAAAAGAAATTGAACGTTACAGGAAAGAACTCTCTCAAGTCTATCTGGAAGGTCGAGTGGAAATCCTTAAGAAGTCAGACGTACCATCCATGAAACATTCTCTGCTTCAATCGACTACAGGCATTATTGCTGAGTTCAAGCGGAAGTCGCCTTCTAAGGGGTGGATCAAGAAAGATGCCGATGCCAGTATGATTCCCCTCAGTTATCAGAATAATGGTGCCACAGCCCTGAGCATTCTCACGGATGCCAACTATTTTGGTGGAAGCACGACCCACATCAGATTGGCCAAAGCCGCCAAGGTAAAGATTCCTATCTTATATAAGAATTTCATCATCGACGAATATCAAATCTACCAGGCTCGCGTATGTGGGGCATCGGCTATTCTTCTGATTGCCTCCTGTCTGACGAAGGATCAGTGCAAACTCTTCATCGACAAAGCCCATGAACTGAATATGGAAGTGCTATTGGAAATGCACACGGAGGAAGAGACGGAATATGCCGAACTTGGCCCTGACATGTGTGGTATCAACAACAGGAATCTTGGCACCTTTGAGACGGATGTCAACAACTCTTATCGGTTGTTCAGTCGTCTGCCCTCCGATACCGTGAAGGTTAGCGAAAGCGGCATCTCCGACCCAGAGATTGTCAAGCAACTGAAAGCCATCGGCTTCAACGGATTCCTCATAGGCGAGAATTTTATGAAGGAGGAAGACCCTGGTCTGGCCCTAAGAAACTTCATTGCACAGTTATGATTAAGATCTGTGGCATGCGTGAGGCGGAGAATATCCGTCAGGTAGAAAGGTTAGGCATCGACTGGTTGGGAATGATCTTCTGGCCCCAGTCGAAGCGTTACGTCGCAGAACGGCCTGACTATCTACCAACGCGAGCCAAGCGAGTCGGCGTCTTTGTCGATACGACAATCAACGATATCGTAGCGCACGTGAATGAATTTGAACTCGATCTGATCCAACTCCACGGGCATGAGTCGCCAGACTTCATCAGCGGCCTGCGCAATGCAACAGACCGACCCTTCATCAAAGCCTTTAATATTGCTTCTACTCAGGACCTGATACAGACGAGAGACTATGAGGGCATTGTCGATTACTTCCTCTTCGACACCAAGGGCAAGTCCGTTGGCGGCAATGGAGAGAAATTCGACTGGTCCGTCCTCACAGACTATCATGGAGAGACGCCCTTTCTGCTTAGCGGCGGCATAGGTCCTGACGATGCCAGTCGTGTCAAATCCTTTCATCACCCAAGATGCATTGGTATTGATCTCAACTCACGCTTCGAAGAAGCACCCGCTCTCAAGGACATCAACGCATTAAAACAATTCATAGACCATCTAAACAGATTATAATTATATGAACAAGATCAATCAACTTTTTGCAAAGAATAATGGCCAGAAACTCCTGTCGCTCTACTTCTGTGCCGGCTGCCCAACACTTGAAGGCACGGGCGATGTCATCAAGACGATGCAACGTCGTGGCATTGCCATGATTGAAGTAGGCATTCCCTTCAGCGACCCACTGGCTGACGGACCTGTGATCCAGAGTGCCGCCACCCAGGCGCTGAAGAACGGCATGAACCTACATACACTCTTCACCCAACTCCGCGAGATCCAGGACGAGGTAGATATCCCGCTTGTACTGATGGGTTATCTGAACCCCATTCTGCACTATGGCATTGAAGAGTTCTGTCAGTCGTGCGTGGAGAGCGGTGTGAGTGGCATGATCATCCCAGACCTGCCTTTCAAGGACTATCAGGATATTGTAAAGCCTATTGCTGACAAATACGATTTGCGTGTCATTATGCTCATCACGCCAGAAACCTCTGAGGATCGTATCCGCTTCATCGACGACAATACAGACGGCTTTATATACATGGTCTCCTCGGCTGCCATCACAGGTGCTCAGAAAAGTTTCGACGATGCCAAGCAGGAATACTTCCGTCGCATCAACGCGATGAACCTCCGCAATCCCCGTATGATTGGCTTCGGTATCTCGAACAAGCAGACTCTTGAAGCGGCACAAAGCAATGCTGCCGGAGCCATTATCGGCTCAAAGTTCGTCACCCTCCTCAATGAATCCAAGGATGCCGACGAAGCGCTCGACAAGTTGTTCGAGGCGCTCCGTTCATAGTTTCTTACTATTCAACTCAGTGGGTGGCGTGGTGGTCGCATCCCTGATCAGCATCAGATAGTAGGGCGTGCGCGAGGCACTATATTTCTGATAGTAGCAGTTTCCTTCCGGATCGGGCACGAAAGGCATCAGGCCGTCTTCGGTAATGTGTATCGTGCCGCGCTCCGAGAGTTCAAACAGGTCGCTACCCAGTAGTGTCTGCAGCGTTGTCAGAGCGTCCCACATGCGCTGACCCGTATTGCAATTATAGTTCATATAGACCTGCTTGATAGGGTTCACGTCCGTCCAGTTGATATCTTCGATCACCGTACTTGGCGCATAGTCCACATCGTCACCGATCAGACTGGGTGAGAAGTAAATGTTGGTTGTCTTAGGCCACAGGTCGAGCACCCGCTTCGAGAAGCCCAGTGCAGACTTATGTCCAAAGTTATAGCCAGGCCTCGAAGAGTCTTCGCCAAATTTGCCCCCCCATCACGAAGAGTCCCTGCACCTTGCGCCTCACCAGTTCCACGCCAGTAAGTTCAGAATACTCGTCTGGACCTGATTCGAGCAACTGAGCCAGGGCCGACATAAAGCCGATGGCACAGATTCGAACTGATCCGTCGGGCTGGTCGGCCAGCAATTTCCGGTATAGTTTCCACCCGTCGGGCAGTGAAGCGTAGTTGCTGATGGAGGTAGGGAACATCACGCTGCCATCCTCATTCTTCAAGTCGCTGATGCCTGAATAGGGGATATACACATTGGGATCCTCCACCCCGTCGCGCTCCACGCCCATCGGCAAGTCAGGATAGCCGTAATGCGTGTTCATGATATCGGCGAGCCTGATATATTCATCGCCCATACGGCACACCACACCGCCGAGGATATGGCACAGCCCCATGTCGGAGAACTTATACATCAGCCTCAGCGCAAACAAATCGTCAGTAGAGGAGCCGATGTCGGTATCGAAGATGATATTAGGCTCTCCGAGGAAGAAATTGTACTCTGGTTCATACTCCGGCGATTCATTGTCACTAGAGCACGAGAACAATTTGTCCTTACGAAGTGCAAAGTTACGAAAAGAAAAAGGAGACCAACAAATTAATTACTACTTTTATTGAAAAAAGAGTCGTAATATCGTTGAGGGAGAAACGTAATCCACGAGGCATTAATAATGGTACAATGGTACAAGACGGAAAACGTTTGCGTGAACATTTTTAAATAAATATGATGGATTCACGGAAATTTTCTGTATCTTTGCAACCAAGATTAACTAAAACAAATTAATTCATGAAGAAAAGACGACTTATCGCATGGCTATTCTCCATGCTATGTCCCGCCCTCATGATGGCCCAAGGTTGGAACGAGGCGCAGTACAAACAGATTGAGCAAAGCATCCGTGTCCCTCAGTTTGCGAACAAGGACTATGTGATTACCAAGTTCGGAGCCAGTACTGAAGCATCGGCTGCCAAGAACCAGAAGGCTATCCAGAAGGCCATCGACCAATGCTCAAAGAAGGGCGGTGGACGCGTGGTGGTGCCCGCTGGCTGCAAGTTCCTCACAGGTGCTATCACACTAAAGAACGGAGTGAACCTCCATGTAGAAGAGGGAGCCGTGCTGGAGTTCGCATTCCTGCCTGAACTCTATCCCATCGTGGAGACATCATGGGAAGGTCTGGAGTGCTTTAACCTGTCGCCCTGTATCTATGCTTTCGGAGCCAAGGACATTGCCGTCACTGGCAAGGGTACCATCGACGGTGGTGGAAGCAATGACACATGGTGGCCTTGGAACGGTAATCCCCGCTTCGGCTGGAAGGAAGGTATGATCAGTCAGCGTGGGGGCAGTCGTGCCCGTCTGCTGAAGAACGGCGAGGACGGTATTCCCATGTATAATGAGAAGGGCGAACGCTTTCCTGAACGTATCTTCGGTCCGGAGGACGGCCTGCGCCCCCAACTCGTCAGTTTCAACAAATGCGAGGGCATCCTGCTGGAAGACATCACCCTCCTACGCTCACCGTTCTGGGTGATTCACCCGCTCCACTCTACGGACATCACCGTGCGAAGAGTGAAGATGATCAATGACGGTCCCAACGGTGACGGCTGCGACCCAGAGTGCTGTGACCGCGTACTTATTGAGGACTGTTTCTTCAACACTGGTGATGACTGTATCGCCATCAAGAGCGGACGCAACCGCGACGGTCGTGAGCGCAACATGCCTTCAAAGAATATCATCATCCGCAACTGTGAGATGAAGAATGGTCATGGTGGCGTCGTCGTTGGTTCCGAAATCTCGGGCGGCTGCCAGAATGTATATGCCCATGACTGCGTGATGGACTCTCCCGAACTGGAGCGCGTCCTACGTATCAAGACCAACTCCTGCCGTGGCGGTATCATTGAGAATATCAACATGCGCGACATCAAAGTGGGTGTCTGCAAGGAGAGTGTACTCAAGATCAACCTCGACTATGAGCACAACGAGATATGCTGTCGAGGTTTCTACCCCACGGTACGCAACATCTATATGGAGAATGTCACCAGCGAGAAATCCCAGTACGGTGTACAGATCATCGGTCTCAACGAAGACACCTACGTGTATGACGTCCTCGTTAAGAACTGCCGGTTCAACGGTGTGAGCGATGGTAACTCCATAAGTGGTAAAACCCGCAATGTCACATTCGACAATCTGTTCATCAACGGGAGTCTCGCTCTGACAGAAAAGCCCTATAAGCACTACAGCGAGTGGCTTACCTATTCGGAGATGAAGCGCGTGCCAAAAAGTTACCTGCTTGACTTCTCCAATAGTCCAAAATGGAGTTATGTAATGGGCATCGAACTGGAGGGTATGCTCGATACCTATCTTAAATATGGTGGTGAGGACATCCGGAAGTATTGCCAGGAATACACAGATACGATGATCAACGCCAACGGTGACATCCGTGGCTATGATATCTTAGAATACAACCTTGACAACTGCCGCACCGGGCATTTTGTCACCCGCATGTATAACCTCTATCCAGAGGCAAAGAACCTCAAGGCCATCCAGACCATGATGAAGCAGATGCAGAACCAACCGCGCACCATTGCCGACAAGGTCTTCTGGCACAAGGCCATCTACGCCTATCAGGTATGGCTTGACGGTATATTCATGGGCCTTCCCTTCCGTTGTCTGACAGCAGCAAGCCTCTACAAACCTAAGGAGGCCCAGAAAATCTATGATGATGCCGTAAATCAGTTGAAGACGACATACGAGCGCACACTCGACCCGAAGACTGGTCTGAACCGTCATGCCTACGATGAGACCCGCAAGGCTTTCTGGGCAGACAAGGAGACAGGACTGAGCCAGCACTGCTGGGGACGTGCCCAAGGATGGTACACGATGGCACTCGTTGAAGTGCTCGACGCACTCCCTGAAGATTATGCCCGCCGCTCTGAGGTCATTGACTTATTAGTGAAGGACTTCGATGCCATTCTGAAGTGGCAAGACAAGGAGACTGGCACATGGTATCAAGTCATGGATAGCCCAGATCGAAAAGGGAACTATCTGGAGAGCACATGCTCATCCATGTTCGCCTATGCACTGCTGAAGGCCTATCGCAAAGGCTATGTGGGAGCACAATACCGCGATGCAGG
Organism: Prevotella sp. UBA4217; assembly: GCA_002379425.1. GTDB lineage: Bacteria > Bacteroidota > Bacteroidia > Bacteroidales > Bacteroidaceae > Prevotella. The sequence goes on along the minus strand of DFTH01000012.1, from coordinate 168,888 downwards.
CATCAAGGCCTATAAGGGCATCATCAATCATTTTATCCGTGTAAATGCCGACAAGACCATCTCACTGACCAACTGTTGCAGTGTAGCAGGTCTCGGCCCTGCAGCGACTCCGGAGGTACAGGCTGCGATGAAGAAAATTAACCCGAAAGGAAGTGTCAAGGAGAATGCAAGGCGTGACGGCAGTTACGACTACTACCTCTCAGAGCCCATCCGCGACAACGATGCCAAGGGTGTCGGCCCATTCCTTTGGGCTTCACTGGAGATGGAAATGCTCGGCTACGACACAGAGAATACGACAGCCACCATCGACAGGCAGTCTGTTGTCTCACGCAACAACCCAGTCATCACGGAAGCCAATAACTTATCCTCACTTTCTGTAGGGAATGGTCACTTCGCTGCTACGGTTGACATAACGGGACTGCAGACCTACCCTTTTGAGTATGGGGCAGGTGTGCCCCTGAACACCATGTCCGATTGGGGATGGCACTCGTTCGAAAACACCAGCCACCTGACGATGTCAGATACAGAGAAGGTTTTTGACCTTGGACACGGTCACCAGGAGGCTTATGCCGTTGAATACAGAGAGGGCGGTCGCAACCAGGAAGCCACCGATTATTTCCGCGTTAACCCCCACCGCCTCAACCTCGGCACAATCGGGCTCGATCTTCGGGATCGACAAGGGAGCCCTATTCCCCTTCGATCCCTTACAGATATTCACCAAGAGCAAAAAATCTGGGATGGGGAAATACATTCTACCTTCACTGCAGACGGTGAATCCGTAGAAGTCACCACAGGAATTCATCCCGACAAAGACGCCATTTACACAAGAATTCAAAGTAACCTGTTAAGAGACCGAAGGGCATCCATTGCCCTTCGGTTCTCTTATCCTACAGGAAAACATGCTGATGATGCCAACGACTGGACAAAGCCAGAAAGGCATCAGTCGGTCATCATCACGCAAGACGACCATTCTGCACTTATAGAGCGTACGCTCGACAGTTCCAAGTACTATGTACTTCTCCAATGGGAGGGTTATGCCACACTACAAGAGTGCGACCGCCATCACTTCGAACTCGCCGCGACCGACGATGTCCTTACCTTTTCAGCAGAATTCCTTCCCAGCCTGCCCAGTCAGCCTAAGTTTGAATACGACCAATATCACAAAGCCACCCTCCGCCACTGGAATCACTGGTGGAAAGAGGGAGCCATTATTGATTTCTCCCAATGCACCGATCCACGCGCCAAGGAACTGGAGCGCCGCGTAGTCCTCTCCCAATACCTCACACAGATTAACTGTGCCAACAACATGCCACCACAGGAGACAGGCCTGACCTACAATTCCTGGTATGGCCGGCCACATTTGGAAATGGCATGGTGGCATATCGTGGATTTCGCCTTGTGGAACCGCCCAGATGTTGTCGCCCAAATCCTTAACTGGTACAATGATACGGCCTATCCCATCGCCCGTCAGATTGCAGAGCGCCAAGGCTTCAAGGGCGTCAGATGGATGAAGATGACAGATCCATGGGCAGGTGAAGCGCCCTCTAACATTGGCTCTTTCCTCATCTGGCAACAGCCCCACTATATTTATCTGGCAGAAGAAATGTATCGTTCAGTCCCGACGGAAGGGACACTTCGGAAATACGGAGAAGGAATCGAGACTACCGCTGAGTTTATGGCAGACTTCGTGACCTATGATGCTAAGAGTAAGTTATATACCCTGAAGGGAGTCACCTCTATGCAGGAGACCATGTCGAAAGACTTTTCATATAACCACCCCTTCGAACTGGCTTATTGGCAATATGGATTGAGTGTCGCTCAACGATGGCGAGAGCGTATGGGTAAAGAGCGCAACAAACTATGGGATCATATTATCAACGGGCTCTCCCCCCTTCCCGAGCAAAACGGGATATATAGCGCAGGACAACTGTATAAGTCCCATGCTCATTCCAAGGAGAATCCATCCGACAAGTGTCGCAACGATCATCCTGCAGTCCTCGGTGCATGCGGACTACTACCCTACGGGCCGACGATTAACCATAGCACGCAACTTCCTTCCACCTTATTATATAATAAAGAGAAGATGAAACAGACCCTCGACTGGGTGATGACCAACTGGAACTGGCAGACCACCTGGGGTTGGGACTACGGTATGATTGCCATGGCAGCCGCCCGTCTTGGCGACCCCGAGACAGCGCTCAAGGCCCTACTAATTGACACGCAAAAGAACACATACCTGCAAAGCGGCCATAATTTCCAGACCCCTGAGCGTCTGCGTATCTACCTTCCCGGCAATGGGGCCTTGCTCACCGCTGTGGCCATGATGTGCGCAGGCTGGGATGGCTGTGCTGAGCCTCTCAACCCCGGGTTCCCTAAAGACGGTACCTGGAACGTACGCTGGGAAGGTTTACAAAGAATGCAATAATGCTTTTTTTCTTCTTGAATATTTGCATATTTCCTTTTTATTTTGTATATTTGCACCCGCATTACTAAAACATCTCTACTAAAACAGGATATATCCTAATTTACGTAAACGTTTACAACGAAAAATGCCGGGCAATAAGTATGAATTCATCAAATAAGATGTATCTTTGTACCCGAAAATGCCCAGTATGGATAAGAAAACCGAATTATTTAAATTAATTAATTATTTGTATAACTAAAACTAACGTGTATGAATCTACAAATCAAAAGAGCCTCTATGGCTTTGCTTTTGTCTGTGTTCTGCTTTGTGGCATACGCCCAGAAGACGATCACAGGAACAGTGAAGGATGCTACAGGTGAGCCCATGATTGGTGTGAGCATTATCGTTGACGGTACTACTATTGGTGGTGTTACCGATTTCGACGGCAATTTCTCCATCAAGGACATTCCTGAGAACAGTGTCCTGAAGATCTCTTACATCGGCTATAAGGATCAGAAGATCTCTGTGGCTGGTAAGAGCAGTATCGACGTAACGATGGAAGAGGATGCCGCCGCACTCGACGAAGTCGTTGTCGTTGGTTATGGCACTATGAAGAAAAAGGACTTGACCGGTTCTGTTGCCAGTGTGAAGACCGATGATCTGGCAAAGGTCGCTGGTGCCAATGCCCTGGCTGCCATGCAGGCCAAGGTCCCTGGTATTGACCTCCAGCAGTCTAATGGCGGTCAGGCTGGTGAAGGTGTCAGCATGACCCTCCGTGGTAACCGTTCTCTGTTGGCCAGCAACGGTCCGCTCGTGATTGTTGACGGTGTTGAGTATGGTTCTACCCTTGACATCCCCGCCAGCGACATTGAGTCGATGGATGTCCTGAAGGATGCTGCTTCTACTGCTATCTATGGTACGAAGGGTGCCAACGGTGTCATCCTGATCACCACCAAGCGCGGTAAGGCTGGCAAGACCACTGTTTCGTTCAATGGCTATCTGTCATTCAACAGCGCTACGGGTGTGGTCAAGCCTATGTATGGCGACGCAGAGGTACAGCGCCTGATCGACAAGAAGAACTATGAGGATGCCGCTGCGGCCGCTGCCGAGAGCGGAATTTGGAACTTTGCCAATGCAGCCACAGCAGCCGACGTACTGACCTTCCAGTTGGAAGATGGTACAGAGACCCTCGATATCTACAAGAACAAGTCTTATACAGACTGGCTCGACATGGTCCTTGACAACAGTGTCTCTCAGAACTATGAGGTGGCCGTTCAGGGTGGTAACGAGAAGACGAACTTCAATGTATCTATGGCAGCCATGAACGACAAGGGTCTGCTGAAGGGCGATAAGTACAACCGTTATACTGGCCGTGTAAACATTGACCACCAGATCAACAAGATCGTGAAGATCGGTGCCAGCATCTCTTACGCTTACAAGAACAACGACAAGCGTAACGGTGGTGTGTTCAACCAGGCACAGAAGATGACCAGTATCACCCACGCTTATCTGAGCGATGGTAGCATCAATGCTACACCTAACCCCTGGTACACCGCCCACTGCTCTCCACTGCTGGACGAGGATGGCGCTTTCCAGCGTAATATTGAGAGCACCCGTTTCTTCGGCAGCGGTTATCTGCAACTGAACCCGCTGAAGGGTCTCACCCTGAAGTCACAGTTCACGGCTGACCGTAGCGACTCCCGTGATGGCATGTATCAGGACTATCATAGCCAGCAGCGCTATCAGACACCTACCACCACATACATCTCCAATGCAAGGAGCACCGCGACCAAGTATGTATGGCAGAACACCGCCAACTACAACAAGGAGATTGGTAAGCATGACCTTACCTTCCTGCTCGGTCATGAAATGTCACATCAGGTGACAGAATCCATGAGCATCTCCGGTGCTGCAGGTGCTGAGAGTTACAAGCAAGGCTCTTTCTATGATGTCAGTAAAATTGACAGCCCTGATAAGAGTTCTGGCTACATCAAGACCTCTATGGTTTCATTCTTCGGACGCGTGAACTACTCCTACGATGGCAAGTACCTCCTGCAAGGTTCTATCCGCGCTGATGGTTCGTCCGTTCTCGCAGATGGTAAGAAGTGGGGTTACTTCCCCTCTGTCAGCGCCGGTTGGCGTATCTCTGAGGAGAGTTTCATGGAGAATACCAAGTCTTGGCTCGACAACCTGAAGATCCGCGTATCTTGGGGTCTCTCTGGTAACGCAGCCATCGATGCATACCAGACGCTGGCCACCATCTCGTCTATCGTTCCTGATTCTAAGGAAAAGGCTCCGATGACAATGGCTAACGAGAATCTGACTTGGGAGAAGACCTCTGCCATCGACATCGGTCTGGACTTCTCTTTTGCCAACGGTCTCGTCTATGGTAGCATCGACTACTACAACAGCAAGACTTACGACCTGTTGTACTACAAGACGGCCCCTGCCTCCACCGTATTCACCAGCACCATCGACAATGTCGGTAAGACCAAGGGACACGGTTGGGAAATCTCTCTCGGTGCAGTACCCGTCAGAACTAATGACTTTACATGGGATCTGACTGCCTCTGCTACCTTCGCACGCGACGAGGTTGAGGAGTTGGCAGATGGTATCGAGCAGTTCGTTAGCGGCAACTCTATCCTGAAAGTTGGCGAGCCTGTATCTGCATTCTATGCATACGACATGGACGGCTGCTGGGGCGTTGGCGAGTTCGACAAGTATTTGGCAGCACACCCCGACTTTGAGAAGCCTCAGGCAGACTACGGTGATCCTGGTACGCCGAAGGTGAATGACATCAACGGTGACAATAAGATTGACGACAGCGATAAGATTATCTACAATCGCTCTCCTAAAGCCATCCTCGGCCTGTCAACCTCTCTCACCTACAAGGATATCTCTCTGAGCATCTCCACTATGGCCCGCCTGGGTGGCTACCTTGACTACAGCGGTTATGGACTCTATCTCTACGACAATGCCAACTGGGGTGAACTGGACTACTGGACACCCAGCAATCTGGGTGCTGACATTCCTTCACCAGGTTGCGCAGGCGCTACGCCAACCTTCTACAAGAGTTCTATCCAGATCCAGAAGGCCGACTACTTCAAGATCAAGGACATCACCTTGGCATACAATCTGCCAAAGAACCTGATCAAGAAGGTACTCATCAGCAATGCTCGCATCTACTGCTCTCTGAAGAACTTCTTCACCTTCAGTCACTTCGACAACTACGACCCAGAGCGCGGCGGTTCTGTGAACTTCCCGCTGATGAAGCAGGCTGTGATTGGTCTTAACGTAACATTCTAACCCTATTAATGAGAATCGATATGAAAAAGATATTAAGTATGTTATTTGTGACCGCAGCCTTTGGGCTGGGCACAACCTCCTGCTCAGACTATCTGGAGGAGGAGAACAAGACTGGTGAGACTGCCGATCTGGCATACAACACCATATCGGGTATCGACGGTCTGGTCGCCTCAGCCTACGACTATACACACGGCTGGTGGGGTAAGGAGCCGTCACTCGGACTGGCCGAGATGGGTAGCGACCTCTTCTATTTCGGTTACGACAATAAGCAGAAGTCCATGCTGAAGTATGACCTCTCTGCAGAGTCACTTGGCAGCAACACATCCGACAACCCCTGTCTCGACGAGTACTGGGAGATGTTCTATGCAGGCATCAACGTATGTAACAATGTTCTGAAGTATGTACCCGACTGCGCTGTCATCGACGACAACAAGAAGGCCGCCTATACGGCTGATGCCCTGTTCCTCCGCGCTCTCTACTATTCACAGATGGTAGCCCTGTGGGGCCCGATTCCCTACAACTCGGAAGCCATTGATGTGAACAACTTCAACAGAGCGCCGAAGCGTATCCCTGAGGCTGAGGTCTATGCTAACATCCTCAACGACCTGAAGGCCGCTATGGATAACTACAAGACTGCCAACGTGATGAAGCCAGGCGCCGCAACAGGAACCGGCCGTGCTTATTACTACTCTGCCGAGGCCCTCTATGCCCGTGTAGCCCTCTATGCAGCCTCTTGGCTCGGTGCCAGCAGCGTAAGCGGTTATGGCAACCTCTACACCGAGGCCCTGAATGCCGCCACCGACGTTATCAATAACTCTGGCGCTACGTTCTATACCCGTTATCAGGACACATGGAACATGAACAACGAGGAGGCTACCACCAATACAGAGAACCTCTTTGCCGTCCATTACAGCAACGACCTCAATGCCGGTCGTGACAACTGCGTGCCCTATCGTTATTCCAACAATGGCAAAGGCGAGTACAACAGCCTTATCACCCGTACGGGCTACAAGCGTAACGGTGGTAGTGCCTCCCTGCTGATGTTCCCCTCACTGTGGAACAATGGTGCCGACGACCTTGGTGGTAACGGCCAGAAGGAGACTCAGGTATTCTTCCGTATGGCTGCCGGTAAGACCACTATCAAGAGTAAGATGACCGGTGAGGATATCGAGTGCGGCAAGTACTACTCTCCTTACGGACGCGGATTTACCCGTTATCTCCCCTCACTGTACTTCTGGCAGTTGCTTGAGAGCATCAAGGAGACCGACCAGCGCTACAATGGTACACTGATCACCAGTTATCGCATCCCATACGAACTGTCGATGAATGCAGAGAAATATCCCAAGATGTCTGAGCAGGAGTTCAAGGACTACGAAGAGGCCTACAAGGAAGACGGCAACTACTTCAACGGTGGTGGTATCGCTATCCTCTACAGCATCCTCGACGGTGACTCTGAAGAGGGTCAGGCCCTCCAGGCTGAGGCCAAGGACAAGTATCGCCTGCAGTTCGCCTTCGGTGGTGACATCCCCGTCTATACCTCAGGCGATCCCGCAACGGCTCTGCCCACTGAGGGTGGTAAGGCCACTTCCGATGTCTATGGTGACGACCGCTATAAGAGCGAGAAGATCGAAGGCCGTCGCTCCTATCCTTGCATCAAGAAGTTCCTCGATGACCAGTATGATCCCACCTATCCTACCCACGACCTGAGTTACCGTGACATCATGGTGCTCCGTCTGGCTGAGATGTATCTCATCAAGGCAGAGGCAGAACTGGCTACTGGCGGCGACGCACTTGGAACCATCAACGCCCTGCGCGCTGTCCGCGCCATCGACGGTAAGGACAACAGCATCAGCGGCACCGTTGACATCGAGACCATCCTGCGCGAGCGTGCCCTCGAACTCTGCGGTGAGTACCAGCGCTGGTTCGACCTGAAGCGTACCCACACGCTGATCGACCACGTGAAGAAGTACAATGCCCAGGCTTCTGGCAACATCGCCGTGAAGCACTACTATCGTCCGATTCCTCTGAGCGAGTTGGAGTCTGTAACCAACCGTACCGACATGGCCGTTGGCCAGGATAACGACGGTGTGCTCCAATATACCTCAACGGCTGACGGTATGTGGCAGAACCCTGGTTATTAATCAGTGACAATTAGACAAACAGAAGACTATCGTCAACATCAAGTAATCTCATTTACCCTTCAGCCGAGTCACAACTATCTGAATATCAAGCGATTCGGCTGAAGGGCGTTTTTTGCCTACTGTCTGGAAATAAGAGCCGCTTCTCGTTGCTAAAGAGCCGCTTCTCGTTGCTAAAGAGCCTGTTTTCATTGCTAAAGTGGCACTTTAGGAAGCAAAAGTGCCTCCATATTTTGGTCCCAGGCCCTGGGACTACCCCCAAAAACATGTCGGCACAAACTTTTAGATACGCGTGAATGGCAGTCAACAGTCAAACTTTCGCCATGTAAAGTACCCTTCAGCCGTACATGCTGAAAACCAGACGGTTAGCGGTTGACTGAAAGGAGAAATAAAAAAGAATCGGAGCAAAAGCCCCGATTCCTTTATCATATACAAGTTATTCCACTCGTTTACTCTGCCTTCTTCTTTGCCGGAGCCTTCTTTGCAGCGGGCTTCTTCTCAGCCTTGGCAGCATCCTTTGCAGGAGCCTTGGATTTCGTACCTGCCTCATACTTCTCCAGACGAGCCTTCAGGCGGGTGATTTCCTTGTCCTTCATCTCAATCTCGTCACCCTGGTTCTTGATGGTCGTAAGCAGACCCTCCAGTTCATCATTGTCGATATCGAGCGGATAGAGTGCATTCACGCGGTTGATGAAGTCGCCGAGGATATTCATGTAGTTGGTGAAGGCGTCAAACGGTCCGCTGTAGATGCCACGGTCGAGCCCCACGTTGGAGGGCTTCGTGGTCATGAAGCGGAAGTTGTTGGAAGCCTGCAGGTAGTCCCAGTCCTGGTTGATGCGCGGGTCGTTGGCAATCAGCAGACGGTCGGCCACGCTGTACAGTTTGTTGAAGGCCTCATGCTGCATGGCATTTCCGAGCCAGCAACTGACGTCGCGCTCCTCATCGACCCACGAGAGGGTGTCGGGCACATCAATCTGACCCACGCTCTTGCAGGCCTTGCAGATCTCCGTCGGCGTCATGAAGTTGATGCCCTTCTCCTTAGCACATGCAGGCAGTGCCTTCAGGAACTCCAGGATATTGCTGCTGAGCGGCTGGGCGATACCCAGAGCAGACAGTTCCATGAAGATGTTGATGATCTGCTCTTCTTCCGGGAAGCGGGCAATCCGGTCGATGTAAGCATCTGCGAAGAGAGGATAGCCGTCCCACTCTGAGTTGTTAAAGCGCAGGGAGATATCATCCGACAGTTCTACATCGCGGAGCAAGAGTTTCAGGTTCGGAGCGATATTACAGTTATAGACATAGTGCGGACTCTTCCAGCCCAGCACGTGCTTGGCACCCTCAGTGAGCATGCCCTTGAAGCCAAGTGCTGCAACCTGGGCACCAATGTCGTCGCTGTAGATCAGTGAGGAGTTACGGAACACCGTAGGCTTCTTGCCGAAGAGTTCCTCGATCTTCGCAGCCTGCTTCTTCACGTCGCGGGCAAAGGTCTCCTCGTGCTTCTCGTTGTTGGCCAATGACGACAGACCGTGGCTGTAAGGCTCGGCAAGGAACTCTACGCAACCTGTCTCGTTGAGTTGCTGTAGTTTCTCAATCACCTGAGGAGCATGCATCTCCAACTGCTCGATACCCGTACCCGACAGCGAGAAGGCCACCTTGAAATAGTTACCATGCTCCTTGATCATCTCCTGGATGGTATTCAGGGCAGGCATATAACTGCGCTCCGCAATATCTGTGATACTACGTTCGTTCTCGTAGTCATCGTAGTAATAATGATCGGTACCGATATCGAAGAAACGGTAGCGCTTCAGATGAATAATCTGATGTATCTCGAAATATAAACAAATTGTTTTCATAATTCTTAATTCTTAACTCTTAATTCTTAATTAATTTATTGTTCCCAACCGAGCGTGCGGCGATAGAGTGTGCGAATCCAGGTGCCCACCTTCTCCCAGGTAATCTGATCTACCTCGCGCTTACCTTCTTCCTTCAGGTACTGGAAGAGAGAGTCGTTCATGCAAATCGAGTAGATGGCATCGGCCAGGGCGTGGATGTCCCAGTAGTCAACCTTGATACAGTTGTCAAGGATCTCAGCACAGCCCGACTGCTTCGAGATAATCGAAGGCGTACCGCACTGCATGGCCTCCAGTGGTGAGATACCGAAAGGCTCACTTACAGAAGGCATCACATATACATCAGAGTCTTTCAGACACTCATAGACCTGCTTGCCACGCATGAATCCCGGGAAGTGGAAGCGGTCGGCAATGCCGCGCTCGGCAGCCAACTGGATCATCGCATCCATCATGTCACCCGAGCCAGCCATGCAGAAACGGACGTTACGGGTGCGGTGGAGCACCATGTTGGCAGCCTCCACGAAATATTCCGGACCTTTCTGCATCGTGATACGGCCTAAGAAGGTCACCACCTTCTCCTTGCCCGTGTGATCCGGGCGCGGGATGGCCTGATACTCTTCAGGCAACGGATAGACGGCATTGTGCACGGTAAAGCACTTGCGCGGATCCTGATGATACTGGTTGATGACCGTCTGGCGAGTCAGTTCAGACACACACATGATGCAGTCGGCCCAGTCCATACCGTTCTTCTCAATCGAATACACGGTGGGGTTCACCTTACCACGGCTGCGGTCGAAGTCGGTAGCATGCACGTGGATGCAGAGTGGCTTGCCGCTCACCTGCTTGGCATGGATGCCAGCGGGGAAGGTCAGCCAGTCGTGGGCATGGATGATGTCGAACTCCTCAGTGCGGGCCACCTGACCGGCGATGATCGAGTAGTTGTTAATCTCCTCGTGCAGATTGCCGGGATAGCCACCGGCAAACTCCATCGCGCCGAGGTCGTTCACGTTCATATAGTTGAAGTCGGCATAGATATGCTCACGGAGTTTGAAATAGTAGTCGGGATCCATGATATTGCCCACGCGCTGCTTCACGTAGTCGTAATCGACGTCGCGATAGGCGATAGGCACGGCATTCATGGCCACGATGCGGCAGGCATGCTGGCTCTCGTCGCCAAACGGGTGCGGCAGACAGAGCACGGTCTCAATATCTCCCTGAGCCTTCAGGCCCTCAGAAATTCCATAGTTAGCAGTGGCGAGTCCACCAAACACATGAGGAGGATACTCCCATCCAAACATTAATACTTTCATCGTCGTTCCTCCTTACTTTTGATATGAATACTTATCCATGAGTTGCAGCGTGCGAAGAATCTCGGCCACGTTCATGGCAAACGACATGGCACCTCGGCCGTGGAACGGTGGATTACCGTCGAACAGTTCAGAGATAGTGCCAATGGCATGATAGTCCATCTCATCCTCATAGCCCACGAGTTGGCGCTCGATGAACGAGAGGCGAGAACGCTTATAGAGTTTCAGGCAAGCCTCCATGTAGAATCCGCCGAGCCAAGGCCAGGCCGTTCCCTGATGGTAGGCATAGTCGCGCTGGGTCTGCGGACCCACATAGATCGGGTTGTAGCCGCCACTCTTCGGCGAGAGGCTACGGAGTCCCTTCGGGGTCAGCAGTTCACGCGTACAGATATCCACCACGCTCTTCATCTGCTGCTGGTTCAGCGGCGAATAGTCGAGGGCCACGGCGAATATCTGGTTCGGGCGCACGCTCCAGTCCATCATATTACCATCGACATAGTCGAGCAGATAGCCATACTCATTGACGAAGGTCTCCACGAACGACTGCTTGGCGAGGACTGCACGCTCCTCCAGTTTCTCAGCCTCCTTGGCCTTCCCCTGGTCGGCCTTCATGGCTGCGCAGAACTTCAGGGCATTGTACCATAGGGCGTTGAACTCCACGATATAGCCTGAGCGCGGTACCACCGGACGTCCATTGGCCGTCGAGTTCATCCACGTCACTGCACGGTTGCGGCCATTGGAATAGAGCAGGCCGTTCTCATCCAGACGGAGGTTGGGATGACCACCTTTTATAATATAGTCAACGATGTCGCTTACCAACTGACCATACATCTCGTAGCCCTTATCCTTGCCGGCATCCTTCACATACTGCTGGATGGCCCAGATAGCCCACAGGGGTACGTCGGGCTGTTCAATCTCGTAGATCTTCACGCTGAGAGGCTTCTCCTCCATGAACTCGCGGAGTCCCTTTTCGGCGGTCTTCATCACATGCTCGAAGTAGTCCTGCTCACCGATGGCAAGCGTCAGACCCGGCAGGGCGATGAACGTGTCGCGGGCACGCGCCTTGAACCAGGGATAACCGGCCAGCAGGTAACGGTCGTCGTTGTCGTCGAGATGGGCGGCCGAACTGCCACTGCGGCGGTCGCGGAGGTGGAACTGATGGGCGGCTGCCACCAGGCTGTGATAGAAGTTGTCACGGGGCGCACGGTCGGCCACCTCCTCCTCGAACAACTTCTTCAGTGAAGACGACTTGATCTGCGAGGTAGAGCCGGAGAAGACGATGCTCTCGCCCTTCTTGATCGGCATCTCGAAATAGCCAGGTACGTAGAGGTCCTCGTTGGAGGCGTAGCCACGCTCCTGCTCCTTCGGATATTCGATGCCGCGATACCAGTCGGGCTGGAAGACGAACTGGTTCTTCTTTGAGAACTGCATGAAAAGGTCGGGATAGCCTGCATACATACAGGTCTTGATACCGCCGTCGATCTCCTGATACTCACGGCTGGCCGTAGAGTTCTCGTGGGTGAACTGGCGAACCGAGCGGAAGGCCAGGAACGGACGGAACCGCAACGTGGTAGCAGAGTGGGCATCGACCAGCGTATAACGGATGAGGATGCGATCCTCGTAGTGCTGGAAGATCACTTCCTTTTTCAACACGACGCCACCCACGCGATACGTGGTCGTAGGCACGAGACTGGCATCAAACTCTCTAATGTACTTGTGTCCGTTAGGACTGAATGTGTTGCCCTGATACTTGTGGAGTCCCAGGTTGAATTCCGCTCCATGCTGGATGACTGTACAGTCGAGCGAGGACAAGAGCACATGGTTCTCGTCGTCGAGTTCGGGTACAGGCACAACCAGCAGACCATGGTACTTACGCGTATTACAATCCACGAGGGTGGAACTGCTATAGGCGCCAGAACGGTTAGTCCGGAGTAATTCACGACGGAGACTTTCCTGCAGGTTAGTCATCACGGCTTTTTCTAATCGTAAATAGCTCATAGTTCCTGTCTAAAGGTATTTAATTATCGAATATATTAGTATTATTCCCCAAAGGTAGGCATTTTTGTGCAGTCAACAAAGGAAAACCTTGACTTTAACAAATATTTAAATAAAAAAAAACAGGCAGACCTTGAGGGCCTGCCCGAGTTTTTCATGCTGGAATCAGGAAGTTGATGACCTCCTGCTCGACATTGACGCGATAGGGGCCGACAGGTGTCTTCATCAAACGGCCATCGATCCCGACCATGGCATGCTTCGCCTGCTCCACCCGGACCTCCTTCGTACGGTAGGGATGTACGCTGCGATGGTTCAGGAAGCGCCCTGTCACCAACAGCCAGATGCCCTCGATCAACTGGACGACCTCAGGGTGATAGACCACACTGACATCGAGCATACCATTATAGGGCACAGCGTTGGGAGTCTGCCCATAACCTGGACCGCTGCCGATGCAGACGGTCATCACCTTACGGTCGATCTCGTCGGCATTGATCCTGAGTTTCATCTTATACTCCATCCGATGGAAGAGCATCACGAAGAGTGACGTGATAAAAGATAAGGTACGCGAACCAAAGAGCCGCCGTGTCTGACGGCGCAGGTTCATGATGTCGGCCGTCATGCCAATATTGATACAATTCAGGAAATAGCGATGGCACTTCTCGCCCTTGGCGTTCGTATAACGAATGCAGCCGAGATCGACCTTACGGACGCGGTGCTTGATGAGCCAATCGACGGTCTGCTCAATGTCATCCTCGTCAAACTCCCAAAACCGCGCGAAGTCGTTCATCACGCCGTTGGGGATTACGCCCAGGGCGATACTGTCCCTTACCACCTTCTCTTCCATCATCAGACAATTCACGGCATCATTCAGCGCTGAGTCGCCTCCGACAATAACGATGGTCTTATAGCCATTGGAGATCATCATCTTGAAGAGCCGCTCCACACTGTCACTGGTCTCGCTCTGCACGAAGTCATAGTCAACCCCACGCTCGTCGAGCACCTTCTGAATCTTCTCCCAGCGCTTGCGCTTGTTCGTGATTCCCGTCTTCGGGCAATACAGTATGCCCCACTTGTTATTTAGTTCAGAGTTCATAATTCAGAGTTCATAGTTAGTGATACAGTTGCTGGATCTGGCTTATCTTTTCCTCCATGGGAAGGGCTGCATCTATCCAGTTTATCTTGAAGCCCCTGCGCTCCATGCCACGGAACCAGGTCATCTGCCGCTTGGCGAACTGGTGGATGGCAATCTCCAGCCGCCGTACCATCTCGTCATAGGAGAGCGCCCCCGTCAGGTATTCCGTCACGAACTTATACTCGAGTCCGTAATAGATGAGGTCTTCTGCTGGAATGCCATCATCAAGCAGGGCTTTCACCTCCTCTACCATTCCCCCGTCCAGTCGGGCCTTCAGCCGACGGGTGATCTTCTCGCGACGAAGTTCACGATCGATGTCGATGCCAATGATCAGGGAATCCACCGGTGGCAGTTCCCTGCGCGGTGTGGGATGCTGTAGATTATAGGTCTCTATCTCGATGGCACGGATGGCTCGCTGACAGGAATCGACATCCGTGGTGTTGTGCATGTTCGACCCCGTCTTAGCCTTCAGGTCCTTGAGCATCTCGGTCAGTTCGGCAAGCGACTTCCCTTCCAGGCTGTCACGCAGTTCCTGATTCTGGGGTACCGGGGAGAGATGGAAGCCCTTCAGTACGGCCTCGATGTAGAGTCCCGTCCCACCGCAGAGGATTGGCACGGCATCCCTACCCTGTATCTCCTGATAGACCTCAAAGAAGTCCTGCTGGTATTCAAACAGGTTGTACTTCGTACCTGGTTCACGAATATCAATCAGATGATACGACACCTGCTGGCCATCGACGATATAGTCTGCCAGGTCCTTACCCGTACCGATATCCATACGGCGATACACCTGCCGTGAGTCGGCAGAGATTATCTCCCCGCCTATCTCTGCCGCCAGGTGCGCTGCCACGGGGGTCTTCCCCGATGCCGTAGGCCCGAGTATCGTGATCATCGTTTTCATTCAAGGCCAGGCCAACTTCCCTGTATCTGCCGACACTGTACATAGAGCGACGGACAGTTGAACACCTGATACTGCTCGTGACCTGGTTCGAGAATAAGTTCCACCTGGCGCTGGTGGGTATCCCATCCTCCACCTATCATATATAGATATAGCACAGTACCACTACCGACGATCTGCAACTCCTGATGCTTGTTCACACTGGCCTCCATCTCCACCGTATAAGGCTTCTGCGGTGTATAGCCATTCTGCGGTGTCGCACCTTTCAGGACGGCTGCTGGCAGATAGCGCTGCCCGTAACTATCATCAGGCTCCGCACCGAACTTATCCTTAAGGCGGGGAATGACGGAGTTGACATTCGACTTATAGCACAGCAACTCGATGCACTTCTTCCCCTCCACACGGTCACGGGCATAGATTTCCATGGCCATGGGCATCATGGCTGCCGCACCATGGGGTGTACGTCCCAAGAACTCATAATAAACAGCCTCAAACTCCTCATAATTGGAGGGGATGTTGGTAAAGGTCACCTCACCGAAGCCGTCTTTCCTGTATTTATCCGCCGTCAAGTTTCCCTTCATCGTATAGGTATGATCGCCATAACTCCAACTGCTCTCCTCAGCCTTGCCCTTCTTCATATCCTTAGCCTTCTTCTTGGCTGACTGGAGAGCCTTTCTGCCAGCATCCTCGGCTGTCCGCACAACGGAATTCTCAACACTCGACTGAGCAGAATACCCTATCCGATTGACAATATTCCCCCACTGAGCACTAACTGTCTGACTGCTGATCATGATCAGCGCTAATAACACAAGTTTTTTCTTCATGATTATTCAGTATTTTCTATTGACGGTTGATGAGTTTCTCTACCTCACTCCTGACCATATCCTTCACTGTCAGATGCAACCGCATATACTCTTCAGTGAATTGCATAGCGGCATTCTTGGGAGTTGGTTTGGTCTTTGGCATACTCGACAATGATTTTCGTTGCAAAGATACAAAAAAACAATCAAAGATAGTAATCATTTCGCAACAAAGACTATTCAAATTATAACAAAATGCATGGAAAAGGGGTATGACAGCCTATAATCGCCTTCCACTCTGGTATTCAGAAGGCGTAATTCCGTAAAACCGCTTAAAGGCACGCGTAAAATTAGTATTCTCGTCATAGCCGCATTGGAGGGCAACCTCCGCAACGGGCATAGTGGGTTGCGTATCCAGGAGGTGAAGGGCTTTCTGCATCCGGATAGCCTGGATATAGTTCTTGGGAGTCTCCTTCGTCAAGGCCGACAGCCTGCGACGGAACTGGGAGGTGCTCAGGCAGAGTTCCGAAGCCACGTCATCGACATTGACATGCCCCTCGTCGAGTTGTTTATTAATAATAGATATGGTACGCGAGAGAAACTGGCGATCCTCGTCTGACAGGTTCTCATCAACATCGTCAGAACTGACTTTCGGACTGATGATATTGGCATATTGACTATTCAATTGATCATAATCTTGCTTTAAGGCATCCAGTCTTTGCTCCATCTCTACATGTAGTCTCTGGGTGCGCCGACGATGATAGATCGTGAAGAGAATGCCTGCCAATAATATCACAAGGAATCCGCCAATCGCTACTATGACTACAGAGCGGACATCACGCTGGGCCATCTGGTTTTCCAACTGCAATTGCTCATAGCCATACTGTGCGGCATATTCACTAAGCAACTGACCAGTCTCCCTATCATAGATAGAGTCTTTCAGTTCATTATACCGCTCCATGAACGACATGGCGCGCGCCGGATCAATATCTCGAAGTGACTTTGAAAGTCCGTTCAGCGCTATACTCTCGTTATAGCGATCTCCAAGGTTGCTGAACAACAAGTAGGCACGCTCAAAATAGCCTGCTGCCTCGGATTGTTTCTTCTCGCCCAGCAACAGTCCTCCCATCTGATTGTAACAGATACCCAGTTGCTGACGGTTTCCTGCCGCCTCCAATATAGGGATAGCCTTACGAAGCGTATCACGGGCAATCGTAGGTTGTTTCAAGCCAATATAGGCAGAAGCCATCTGCGAAAGACGAATGCCTATCCGTTCCTCACGCCCCAACTGGCGTTCCAACTGATACGCCTGACGGGCATAGTCCAACGACTTGCTGTCATCAGCCAACTGATGATAGACCTCAGAGGCTTTTCCCAGCAGGATAGCCAGTCGCCCTGGGTTATCTACCTGCCTGCTCAGTTCAATTCCGCGCAGGACATACTTCTCAGCCTCACTTGGCTGGCGCGCTCCAATATAGATGGCGGAAAGCGTATTCAGGCTAGAACTGACACGGTCGATATCGCCTGACTCTTTATCCATCTCATAGCACCGCTTGGCATAACGGGCTGCTTCATGATAGTCACCCAAGCGAAGATAAGAAATGGCAATGAGGTTCAGGCAATCTGACAACTCAGTCTTATTATGCTGTAAGGGCAAGGAGCGTAAGGCATAAGAAACCGCCTGGTCATAATGCTGCCGATCATAATAATACTCAGCAGCCCAGTACCATACCTGCTGTCGAACGGTATCCTTAGCATGCTCACCGGTAAAACGAATGGGAATCTTGAAAAACGCCCGGCCTTTCAGACTGTCCAGAAACTCATTGGCCACCTCAGCAGTCTGTTGCTCGTCAAAGACTTTCAGCAACCGTTCCAAGTGGAGATCGTCAGCCGAAACCTGAGTTGGCTTCACCAAACCGATGGCAAAAACCATGAAGATGGTTAAAAGACCTTTATACGACAATTTCATGGTGCAAAAATACAACAAAAAAACCGTCCGACAAAATCGGACGGCCTTTTATTTTCTACTAAGCGGTATTATTTCAACTCAGCGAGGTACTTGATGGTACGAACCATCTGAGAAGTATAAGAGTTCTCATTGTCGTACCAAGCAACAACCTGAACCAGAGAGTTGCCATCACCAATCTTGCTGACCATGGTCTGGTTAGCATCGAAGAGTGAACCATACTTCATACCGATGATGTCGCTAGAAACGAGTTTCTCCTCGGTGTAACCGAACGACTCGTTGGCAGCAGCCTTCATGGCAGCGTTGATACCCTCAACAGTCACCTCACCCTTAACAACAGCGTGCAGGATAGTGGTAGAACCTGTGGGAGTCGGAACGCGCTGGGCAGCACCGATCAACTTACCGTTCAACTCGGGGATAACCAGACCGATAGCCTTGGCAGCACCAGTTGAGTTTGGAACGATGTTCTGGGCACCGGCACGGGCACGCTGAACATCACCCTTGCGCTGAGGACCGTCGAGGATCATCTGGTCGCCAGTGTAAGCGTGTACGGTTGTCATGATACCGCTCTGGATAGCAGCGAAATCATTCAGAGCCTTTGTCATAGGAGCCAGACAGTTGGTGGTGCAAGAAGCAGCAGAGATCACGGTGTCGGCAGGAGTCAGGGTCTTGTGGTTTACATTGTAAACGATGGTGGGCAGGTCATTGCCGGCAGGAGCAGAGATAACAACCTTCTTGGCACCAGCCTTGATGTGGGCAGAAGCCTTCTCCTTAGATGTATAGAAACCTGTGCACTCCAGAACAACATCTACGTCCAACTGGCCCCAAGGCAGTTCAGCAGCGTTGGGAATAGCATAGATGGTGATCTCTTTACCGTCAACGATGATAGAGTTGTCTGTGCAATCCACTGTGTGCTTGTTCTCACCAATCTTGCCACAGAAACCGCCCTGAGCGGTATCATACTTCAGCAGGTGGGCAAGCATTTTCGGGCTTGTCAAGTCGTTGATTGCTACTACTTCATAACCTTCAGCCTCGAACATCTGACGGAAAGCGAGGCGACCGATACGGCCAAAACCGTTAATTGCTACTTTTGTCATTTTACTTAATTATTTAATGGGTTTATACCTAAATATACTAATTATTTACACCTTTTGGACACTTTTTTTTGATTTCGGCTACAAAGTTACGATTTTTTTTCTATATTTGCACACGAAATCAGTCTTAATTAAGATTAAACGGCAAACATAAAACATTAAAGATTGAAAAATCCTAGATGTAAAGTTAGAGATTGCAAAATATAGATTACAATTCAAACATCATACGTTAAACATTAAAAACTTTCAGATTATGGGATTTATTAAAGAATTCAAGGAATTTGCCGTTAAAGGCAATGTGATGGACATGGCAGTTGGTGTCATCATCGGCGGTGCATTTGGCAAGATTGTCACCTCACTGGTAGGCGACCTATTGATGCCTGTTATCAGTCTGGCTACAGGCGGATTGGACTTCACCAATATGTTTGTGAATCTCACTGACGACACGAAGTATGCCACTCTGGCAGCAGCCCAGGAGGCCGGTGCTTCAGTTTTTGCCTATGGTCAGTTCATCCAGAACATTATTGACTTCCTCATCGTGGCATTCTGTATTTTCATGATGATCAAGGCTATGAACAAGTTGAACAAGAAGAAGGAGGAAGAGCCTGCTGCCCCTGCCGGACCCACCCAGGAAGAGTTGCTCGCAGAGATCCGCGACCTGTTGAAGAAAAAGTAATATATACTGTTTTTCAATTAAAACAAAGAATCCGCATCTGTTATTGATGCGGATTCTCTTTTTATAGGTCTCTCTCAATATAGGTGAAGGTTGTATCACCTATATTAAACTGCGTATTATGGTAGAGCCAAATGCTATGCCCGGGCTTTAACGGAGAACTACCGACCATGACACCATCTTCAATAGCAGTCAAACGGATGCCACTGCCTACCATGCGGATCTCCGCATGGATAGGAGCCACCTGCCCCTTTATATCCCAGGACATCTGTAACGAACAATCGATAGACTTTCCTATTGTTACCACCTCATCGGGGTTGTTGAGGAACCACTTGAACAAGGCAACGTCCATCTCCTTAACTGCTCCCTTGACATTCAGGAAATAGCGCTCTGACTTCGGTGACATCTCTGCCACTGCCAGTGCCAGGCCCACAGCAAAGAAGACGCAGGAAATCAACAGGAATACGCGGATGTCAACCTGATCAAGCCCCTTGAAGATAAACGTCCACAAATACATGGACGCAACACCAAGCACTATAGCAATTCCAAGTACGTACTTTTTCAGGAGAATCCTTGTACCCATTGTGGAGCCGACTGCAATAAGCAGAGCCATAAGTACCCATGGGATCCAGTCTAAAAGGATGGATAGGTCTTCTATGTCAAAGGCAATTTCAATAGTTTGAATAAGCCAGAAGACGAAATAAGATGCAATTCCGACGAAGACAGCCCTGACCATGACATCAAGCAGGCGTTTCCATAACTCTCTCTTACGAACTGCCATACCAGACAAAGAGGCTGTCAGGAAGAAACCGAGGATTAAGCCAAAGACCGGCACAAACTGTTGAGAGCCATACGTCTCATTGAAGACTGCCCGTTCTCCTATATTAGCAAATTTCTCCTCCATCATCTTGGCGACAAATAACTGTGTCTGGGTATCGTAGTCGATCACGTACAACATATAAGCGAACCACGCGCAAATAGCCGTCAAGATGGCAACCAGAATCCATTTCATGTAGAAGGAGGCGTTCTGTAAGTCAAACAGATTCTTACTATTATAATAATGTGAACCATCTTCACAGTGCCGCCCATGCTCCGGACAATGATACCCATTCTCGTCCCAACAGTGCTTATGCATCACATGCTCACACTTAGCGACGATCTCATCGCCTGTCTTAAAAGGTGCCTTACAGTAATAGCACGATTCGGTAACCAGCACGTTGCCGACGCTCATCAGGCCCGGCTCATACTGGATAACATAGTTTTTCTTAAACAGATAATAACGGATATAGGGTATCAAGAACTGAAACACCAGATACACCAGTAGTAACAGCAGTCCGCCTAATGCAAACCCTTGGACGAACATCCACCAATTACCCTGACCGTTGACAATGACGGGACTATACGGACTGCCAAGGTAAATGCTTCCCGTCGCAGATCCAATCAGCGAACTGTCTGCCTTGGAATATATTTCGATCCGCATCGTATGAGGATTGCCGCGATATACCTTGCCATCAGGATTCTCAAAGACAAATTCATTAGCCAGAAGGATATTCTCTCCAGACTGGACAAGGTTATGCTTCATGGCTGTCCATTCAAACGTATTCTGGTATATGCCTCCAGACCTCTCGCTGATAACCTTCAGGATACTCTGAGCCTGATCAGAATCCACCCCACCCTTTTCTTTCTTGAAACTTACCGAAGAGATAGACAGGCTGTCTGTCAACAATGTATCATTCACCAATGCCCCCTGTAGTTCAAAATGCTCAGGATCATAGGGGATATCATTGTCGCCATAGACTTTCTCATCCGAGAACACAATCAGTCCCATTTTCTTCGCATCCGCCCAGACCCCGTATCGATCCACCATCTCACGTTTCTTAAGTTGGATAGACCTGTAAAGATAAATGTAATCGTCTTCCTTACTTGTAAAATAGGAATCAAGTACATAGTCCGAGACCTCAATGGTTTCCGAAACGTTCATTCCATGCATAAAAGCCACAAAGAGGTTTTTATGATTGAAGACTGCATACATTTCCTTGACAGCCGCCCTTTCCATATCTACGACATACTGAGGTAACGCCAGATCAACGAGTACCAGTAGTTTTACTTGGCGCTTAGCCACCTCTTCGGCCTCGGAATTAATAACATGTTTCAGGATAGGCTTGCTATCGGAATCATTCTCAACACCCGACAGTTTCTCAATGGTCTTGATTTCTACGAGGCTGGTATCAGCAAGAGTATATGGACCCAGGTCACGTATAATTCCTGTCTGGATCGTGAACTCCTTATAACCCGGAGAGAACTTGACACCAATGACCTTCATGGCATCTGCCTGTCCTTCTTCGTCTTGCCCATCCCCTTCACTGAAGATTTCATCCAAGTCTATGTCAGCAGAATCCACATCCATAGAATCTCCGCAACCTGCAAGAAACAAGGACAGGATAACCAACCACAAGAATCTATACATCTTTATCATTTTTTCTTTCCTTAGTCTTATATAGTAGGATATGTTGTCTCCCTACCATTATTCTTCAACATTTCATTGTATTTCTTCATGTTCGCCACTTTGTCCCTATAGGCTTTGAACCTTGTAGCCATGCCGTTGAGGAACAAAAGGATAATCGCCACAGCAGCCATACCAAGCACATAGTCCTTGGCACGCGTGATGAATGGCTTGAATTCCAAAGCCTGTACTTTCTCCGATACACTCTTCATCGTGACAAACTGCTTGTCAATGACTTCCATCCTCTTCGATAGTGAAGGGACAACTTCACAGGCTGCCTTCGCCTGATTGTAGTTTGTCTGTAAATCGGTAAACAAAACCTGTTCCTTAGCCTTTACCTTCTCCAACTGAGGAGCCAGTTTCTCTACCAGTGATAATTTGAATGCCTTTTTGTAGAGGCTCTTATATACACTCACCTTACTGATGACAAACTGGTCGGCTTTGGCGAAATTTGAAATGGCCTCCACTGCTTGCGTCCTTGCATCAAGTGTATCTTTCACCGTCTGCTTTAGTTCCTCGATTTTCGCAACCATATCCATCAGGTCCTCACTATTGGCAATATCCATCTGCTGGGCCTGATAATAAGTATTCCACTTCACGTCCAACTGATTGTACGACTGATTAAGTGTCTGTATCCTCTGTTCCATGGCATTTACGAGAGACTGTGAGAGAGCCATGTCGCCATCCACAGAGATAGGGACTTTGCCGACAACCAACAACTCATTTAATTCTTGAGAGAACTGGGTAATACGGGCAGTGATCTCCAGTCTCAGGGCCTCTGCCTCTGGTGACAACACCTGCGAGGTACCTGCCATGGCAGGCTGTAACGACTCCTGAGCCTTGGCTGAGCCTGTCAGGCATGCTAAGGCCACTACCACATATATATATTTATGCCAACTCATATCTTCTCTCTATACTCCTTTGCACCTACTGTCTGCATGTCCTGTAAAAATACCGTTCCGCAGCCCTGAAGGTGGCTATTGCCTGCCGTTCTTCTGCCGTTCGGCCATTGTTCTTGCCGATAAGTCCATTGACCTCGTTGATCAGGTTTTGGCACTTGGCATCCAGGTCATGACGTTCCATTGGGTCAATACTTACCAGCCACCGTGATACCAACTTATCCAGTTGCCTTGCCCTCGACATCAGGATCGTCAGTCCCTCTGCCGAGAAAGTGCCTCCTAACACATCTTCAGACACCTTTACCACACATTTCATTTGTCCGATGGAATCGACATATTGATTATAGTCATCCCACGCTGTCTGAATATCCGGGCAGTCACTCTGCACGTCCTTACGTGGGAACTGATTCAATAGAGTACTCTTTAATTCCTCAAAGACATCAAGAGCCTCCTGAGATCCGACAACCCGGCTACGGAACCTGTTTTTGAAAGAGGCATAACTCGATGATACACTTTCCAAAGCGCCTTTGGCAGCAGTAATATCCTCGTCCAGCCCAAAGCACGGGTTTCGCACGATTGTCACTTGATAGGTCAGATCGACATCCCGCCCGAAGGGGATATTATAGCGGTTGTATTTCTTCTTTTCGACCTTTTCAAGAAGGAAGATATCGTGCAGCCTAATCGTCACCTGAGTTCGTTTGCCTTGGATATCGAATGGCTGAGAGATGAAGTCATTGACCATCTTATATTCCTGAGGAGCAGGTTGAAGACCTTCATAGTCGATCCAACGCTTGAAATGGAACTCAGAGCGCGGTTGCGGAATAGTAGCCCTGAAGAGTTTTGTCGCCTTGAACTTATCCTTGGGATTATACTCAACCACATACGGCAGTTGGTCGGGCCTGAGCGTACGTCCTTTGAAAAGTGGAGTATAATGCACATTATCCCAAAACACGAAGAGCGTGCGATAAGATATCAAGGTTACGGTCAGCGTATTCGTTTCTTCTGCGAAAACGAACTTCACCATCAAATCCATATCCTTGCTATCTTCCTTCAGTGAGATGTGGTCAGTGTATGACGCCCCCTGGGCCACACTAATGGTCCTGACAGTTGCAGCCTTGAGGCCTGACAGCCAGAGTAGGCAATACAACAAAAAGACGGTTCTATGACTTAGTTTCATTAATCTGTATCTATTGTTCAAATATTATCCAACTTTTAGGTTCTCCCTGGCGAATGACCCATGCAGCGACTTTCAGATCTTCAGGGAAGGGTGGTTCCATCAAGGCATGGTATGTATCATACCGAAGATAGGATGCCACACGATCCACTCCCCACAGCAGGTCGGTATATGTATCTGCCATATTGATGCATACCCTACCGGCGAAATCTCCGAAATATCTGATATTCGGATGCCATGGATGAGGGATGGCCTTACCTTGAGGGTCCGTGGTCTGAAAATGAAGCGATGGTGGTGCATCGACACAGGGATAGCCATTAGGGAGGTCGATTGTCATCTGGAAGCCCCTGGCAAAGATCGGATGATTCTCCACCCCCGGCTCATTCAACTCCTCTTCATGTGTCACGCCACAGATACTGCGAAGATCGTAATACACCAGATAGCCCGTAGGAAGTCCTTCTGCATTCCGTCTTGTCACCTTAAACGTGATATTCCGACGGTTTGAGAGTCCTTCTTCCAACAGGTGCCACTCATGCCACAACCTGCGGTTACGGCCTTTCAGCATCTCAGGATCAATTTGCTGGCTACTTTCGATCATATCTTCGCTTCCGTTCGCTATTTCTCCATCAACCCGGAATAGGATCTGGCACCAGATATACCAAATCACCATTCCTGACATTATAATCTTTCAGTTTCTGGTCCTCATGACCGATGCGCGGACGCATCACCCGTATTTCGTGCACGTCAGGGTCTTCCTTTCCAAAGAAGTAGTCCAGTGGAGCACCCGTCTGGTCTATTGAGGGGAAATCAAAGATCAACCGCCCATCCTCGCCAATGGCATGGCGCAGGTTATCTACCAGCGTACTCAACGGTGCATCAGGATTTACGACCTTAAAGCGCACAGTCTTATTCTTGTATGCAATATCCAGAAAGAAATCGTCCATATATATATACTTTATTTTTTGTCTATTTGAATAGTTACCTGAATTGGATAGATATTCACGCTTCTGACACTCATCATGGCCTCTAACAGCATCTCGGCATGGGGAATCTTCTCCTCAAAGCCCTTTCGGATATACGGGTTGTCATTCAGGATAATATCTATCAATATCTCATAGCCGGCATTCCAGCGGCCGAGTTGCTGGCGGTGACTGATACTGATGCTTTTTATCATCTGCCTGTTAATGCCAAAGCGCAACAGCAACTCTGTGTAGCAGAAGAGTTTCATATCAGCAGGCGTAACCAACCGGTCGGCTGTCACCATGTAATAGCGGGACAGAGTGGCTTCCTCCATTTTGTCACGCACCTCATCATTTCCGGGAACAGGTGCGGCAATCTGACGTGTAGCAGCACTATTAAAGCCACTTGGAGACTGGAACGAACTACTCTGCGTCAGTTGTGAATTAATGGCTGCCCCTAATGTCGTCAGATAGGAAACGGAAAGGTTCACTGGCTTCATCTTCTTGTCCGCCTGTGGCCGTAGCATCAGATAAATGCCGGGCACCCTGCGCTCGAGGTCGTTCCTTGCCGAGTCACGCATTTGTGTCAGCAGGTCTATCAGACTGTGCATCACGCGATCGTTGGCCTCTGCCTGTATATTCTGATACGCATAGTAGTCGGTATAATACTTACTGATCAGATTGTTGAGCAGGGTCACCAGACTGCCCTGATTGAAGCGGTCGCCATCCATCTTTCTCACCTCCACAGGCACCGTGCCAAAGATCTGGTCCGATGAGGGACGGATCATGTGAAGGAACTGCTGACTGATATTGTTCCCCTCCGTACTTTGGCTTTGAAAACCAGCCACACGTACAATCGGTGACGTGGATGAAAGGTCGGCCGTGTGAAGGTGGGCATTCACCAGAATAATCGTGTTCAGGGACAGATTATCCTTATCGAACAGGAAATTATCCTGGATGCCTGTAAATTCAAAGATGAGGTCCACACTGTCCGTCTCTGACGGTATAAACTTCTTGCCCTGATGCTGCTTAATGCAATACATCCTCACATTCTGCCTTGCAAAAAGGTCCAGACACGATGCGGCTGCCATATAGGTCTGGGAACGGTTATACAAGACGGCGTCGATATCAAAACAGGGAGACAGAGGCAGTTCCGAGAGATCCCAGGGTGCTACCAGGGGCAACGGCTGTCCCTTCAGAGTCACCTTGAGGTCCTTGAAGTAATGGTTCTTGATACAAAAGGCAAATCCCGACAGGTCCGTGATAGGGGAATCGAATCTGAGCGACACTTTCCATCTGCGGCCATCCATCCTGATGACAGAACGTATCGTCGTATTCAGCACACGGGTCTTGAGCAAGGGGATAAACCGTGCTTCTGTCTCCGTCATGGTAAACACATGGCGATCCGTCATTTCCATTTCAGGAACCCCTGACTGAAGGGAGGTTTCCACCACTGCGGTTGCAGGAATGGCATGCCCTACCTCATAGGACGTCAGCATGTGGGAGAATTCTTCCAACACGTCAGCCTTCATGTGGTCCAACTCACTTTCCAGTTCGTTAGACTGATAGGCCAGGGCTGTCATCAACAGCGAGAACACTGGATCCTGCTCAAGTCCCTCCAGTTGGTCTGGATGGTCGCTTCCTTGCCAAATGCGGATGGCTTCCTGAATCAGTTCGTCTGCCTTCTGCTTATTTTCAAATATTGTTTGCCTCATGTTCTCTTCTTCATTTTATTTCCATACTCTCAATGTGTTCGTGAATACATATTCCTCTTTCGTTGAAGAGATGATGCCCTTAACGGTAATGTAGATAAGTCGCTCTTCACGGATATACGTCATGGTTACCGCCACGTCGTCCAAACGCTTCTCATACATTTTCACAACCTCTTTCAGTTCTGCGGCAAAGGTATTCATATTCTTAGACGAACCAGATATCTTCTTGTTGTATAAATCCTGGATAC
The DNA here is from genome assembly GCA_002379425.1 of Prevotella sp. UBA4217. Classification (GTDB taxonomy): domain Bacteria; phylum Bacteroidota; class Bacteroidia; order Bacteroidales; family Bacteroidaceae; genus Prevotella. The sequence goes on along the minus strand of DFTH01000012.1, from coordinate 141,830 downwards.
CTGATTCATAGATGGTATCACCAGAATTATAGATCACGCCCTCATGCTCATCGAAAATCTCAAAACGCATGTTATTAAAAACAAATCCGTACTGAGGGTCGCCGATATTGTTGTATCGCGGTGTAGTCAACAGCATATAAAGCGACTCATCTATCGCCTTTTTCAAGTTCTGCTGCCGAGCCAGCCCGCTCTTTTTGACCTCTAAGGGGATTGCTATATATGCCATACGCTATGATTATATAATTGGGACAAACTTTTCATCTTCAGGCTCAGGTACATAGAGCGCATTGAAAAGGTGCTCGAACAATTCCTCGTACAGACGCTCGTAGAGTTTCTCCGTCAGGTCGTCTTCCATTGCGACCAGCGAACTCTTCAACTCACGCTGGAACTCCTCTTGCAGAGTTGGCTTCAGGTTGTTGTCGATATACTCGGTCAGCACCTGTGTCTGCCTTGACAGAGAGTTCTCTAATTCATCTTTCACGATTCGCAGCAGTTCTTCCTTCGTTTCTGAAAGCAGCCTGACAATCAGTTCCTCATGCAGTTGGGCATACAGTTCTTCCTTGGCCTGCCTGAGCAATGCATCATAGTCAATCGTATGATCTTCCAGCACCACCTTGTCAAGCACGGTGACGGCTCCCGTCAGATAGTTATCGAACCATTCGAGCCATACCTGAACATCTACCTGTGATGGTTCTGGCATTTCCATGGCCTGACCCGTGTTCGGGACCATGATATAATAACTCATGGCCTGAGCAATCTCCTGCAAAAGCATCACAAAGTCATGGACACTGTTCTTCAGGTTATACCCTTTCATGATAAACAGGTAGTGAAGCAAGGCACGCTTCCCGTCACCATCCTCCAGATTCTGGTGAGAGGTGATGGTCGTCAACTGTTCGGCATACCGCATGATATATTCTGCGAAACGGAGATCGCTGGACAGCAGGAGACAAGGCGGGATGTAGGCGGTATCTATGGCAAAGACGCCTTCACTGACTGAGAAGCGCATCAGCGGCATCACGTCATGCTCCTCTACCTCTTCCATCGTATATAGGGCATACTCGTAATGCGGACGAACATACGCAATTCCCTCCTTCTCAAATTCTGTCTCCGTCGTTCCGATCCCTATGGTCAGGTAGTATCTGTCGCCAAACAGCATCGGTATGGTAATGACGGCCTGCTCGTCGGCATCGATCAATTTCCCAGAAGGCAGCAGGGCCATACATTGCAGATGATCTATCTCAAACGTATTCTTGACAAAATTACCATTGCAGTTCAACTCTGAACCAGGCAACATACCCATACGGGTACTTCCCAACGCTGCACGGATAGCAATACGCTGCTGAAGATCCAGTTTCTCCTCCAGACCTATGAAGGTCTGCGCCGTAATCTCCATTCCTGGCGACCAGATAATTTTAGAATTCAGATCCATAACTTTCTATGTATATAATCCTAAACTTTTATTGATTCAACTCTGTATTATAATCCAAAGTGATCACCTGCTGCGATTTGCGCATATAGTGATATTCCTTGATCTTTACCTCACATAGCACGTCAAAAGGAATAAACCATTCTCTTATAAACTGTACCAGTGGTTCCAATTCCTTCATTCGGCCGTTATAGGACTCCGGTGTCAGATCGGGTATCAGGAGATTATATCTCACCTTCGGCAACCAGCAGATCGTCGTATCAAGATGACTGTAACGGCCTGTACTCATCTCAACCTTACACTCCATCAGTGCACCCAGCAGATTGGCAACGAAATGGAAATCCCCCTTGTACTGCTTGACAAATGGAAGGATGACGGCAGCCTCTTTAACCAACTCACTGGTTTCTGCCGCCATATCGAAGTCAAAGTACGCCTTCAGGATATATTCCAGTTTCTCCTGCAACAACTGAGAGGCATTACGCTCTATGGCCAGTTTCTTCTTGAAGATATAGGTATCAAAAGGAGAGAATGCCTCATTCAGCAATTCCCTACGCCACTCCAGATCCTTGAACTTCTGGGAGACGTCCTCACCTTTCAGGTCATCATCCTTTGTCAGCAAGCCTTCCGGCAACAGGCGCAGGAAGCCGTCTCGCGCCAGATAGACCTTCTTCTCATCCTCATACAGCGCCAGGACGTCTTCATTGTAGTTCCTAAAGAACGTACCCTTGAACAGAGCCATCCACTCCTTCTCCATCTCCGGATAGAGATAGTTCAACAAGACTTCAGCCCTGATCTGATACAAATTCCTATCTATTCTCATGCTACGTCAACCTCCAAATAATAATCTTTACTGTCAGCCACCACATGCAGCACATCATGGACGGGTATCCCCAACTGTGCCAGCGTCATCTCCAAATAAGGGAATGTACTGTCAATCTCCCTATATTCATGCTGATAGAGCGCGCTGTTAGGAAGTCCGCGCAACTTGGAGTCCGTCTCTATATGCCGCTCCACGTCCCTTCCCGGACACATCACTACCGTCCGGCAATCATTTGAGCGCTCTACCACGTAATCGACAAAGCAATCGTTTTCCAGACAGAGTTCCAACTGCCCTGCGCCAAGGAGCCGGCACCCGTCAGAAAGGGCCTCCGAGACAGTCATTCCTACAGAGAGCCCGGAGCGGAGGACAGGCGACCAACGCTCATGGACTGCACAATCGTCGTCGTATGCACGGAAGTCCAACAGGCGTGACGACAGATGCTGTCCGTCATAATAGAACATCTTCCCGCAGAGGGAAGTCACGTCACCACGCTCGATGGCCTTCTGGTCAAGCAATTTCATGGTCTCCTGCACCTGTACGGCACCAATCACGGAGGCTACTATAGAAGTCGTCGGTGCTGCTCCAGCCGCTTCCTGGCGGCGGATGATACCAGCACAAGGCATCCGCCGTGCCATATCCTTCAGTCCTTCCGGACCCAGGTTGCAGGCATAGCAGTTCCTCCCAGGCGCAAATACACGGACGGTCCCCTCCAGTTCCTCGATGCCACCATCGACCCAAGGAATACCAGCCCGCATGCACAGGCGGTTGATGCAGTACCTGGCCCAGCGACTATCCACACAGCCGATGACGACATCCATGCGGCGGATTAATCCCAGGCCCACATCGTATGCGATATCCCCGCAGATGGTCTGCACCTCTATGGCTGGATTCATGGTGCGGAGTCGTTCGGCAACCACCTCCACCTTCAGGCGACGAGCCTCGGCATCGCCCCTGTTAAACAGAACCGAGCGCGACAGATTGCCCATCTCCACAATATCAAAATCCACCACAACTATATGTCCGACGCCCATCAACACCAGATTCTTCAGCACCTCGTTTCCCAAGGCACCGCACCCAACCACCATCACACGGGCGGAAGAGATCCTCTGTTGTTCAAAGACGTAACTCATGCTCTATTGCAATTTCATCTTCAGTCCTACGTCAACCATATCATTCCCTATCGGGATAACCGTGGCCTTGGCCTCCTTATAGCCGTCCATGGTCAACCGCACCTCACAGGGTTTGGAGGCAGGCAGGTTCTCCACCACACAGGGAGTCACACCGGCGATTACGCCGTTCACGCTGACGGTCGCCCCCACCACATTACTGTGTATGTTCAGCAGGCCATAACTGGCCATCGGCGCACTCATATCCAAGTTCACCGGCAGGGTGTCATCGATCCACAGATAGACAGGCTTCGACTCCAGGCCATCCTTCGTCGTATGGATGATATAATATCCCATATCCAACTGTCCTTCCCATTTCCCGACCGCCATGGGCTCCCTGTTTATCCATATCTGTGTGGTATCATCGGCAGCGGTTATGGTCACCTCTGCCTGACCCGGACTGATGGGAGCCATCGCTTCAACAGTGTCTGTCTTGGCAGACACTGTATCTATATTTTCCACCATATCGGTCCCGGGCTTGATCGCCCTGTTGACCAATGGTCTTGCCTGAAAGTCAGCCGGCTGAAGGCTGACCACCTTTTTCTCTCCTTTCCTGACACTCACGATGGCATCGTAATAACAGGTGTAATTCCTCATCACCTGCACCTGATGCTCGCCCGCCTGAAGATGACCACTCGTTGCCTCTCCCTTCCCGATGGGCAAGCCATCGACATAGATGGTACCGTCCTGCATCGGGGTCTTCACCGTCAGATACGAGTAGAACGACTGCAGCACGACAGGCACGATCAACTTCACGCTGTCAGTCACCTCGAGAGTGTCTGTCACCTCTTCATAGAAAGGTGCCTCCACACGGTAGGCATGCTTACCCACCGGAAGGTTAAACTGTGCCAACCCATTTCTGATGAGAGACACAGTACTATCAACCTGCAAGATGGCATTCTCAGGTTTTACCTGGAACACCACCCACTGTTTTGACAATTTATATTCCTTGCCAGGCTTGTCCGTCAATAGATTCCCCTGGTAATGTTTCTTCTTCCTAAGCCCCTTCCCCGGCACCTTCCACGTCAGTTGCCCGTAGTCGGGGTGCTTGATCACGATGAACTTCGTCTTGTGGGGCGCCAGCAACGTCAGTTTGCCTTCCCCCGCTTCTGCCTGAATGTCCGTCTTTCCGTCTGCCTTAAACGTAAAACCCTGCTCGTCAGTCATCAGGTCGAGAATGGCTTGTTTCTTATCTGTCGGCAAAGGAGTCTGATTCAACAGGTCTTTCTTGACCCGTTTGAACTGTTCAATACTCATCTTCTGAGCGACCGACGATAATGCCAGTGCAAGCAAGAACAAGACAGTCAGCAGGCTCCTCTTCATAAGGTTATTTACCTTGCACCATCGTGTTGCCAGGACTTGTGATGGAGATCTGACCACCGTAAGCACACATGCACTTACTGTTGTTCGTCAAGGCTGGCATATTCATCACCTTCACTTGCATACTGCCAGGTGCCCAGGGTGCCGTCAGCACGGGGACACACGGCATGGGCGTCAGCACACCCATGGCAGCCGATGTAGCGGAAGCCACCGTTGGATTAGCCATCGACTGGCACATGCCAAACGTAGGGATGTTGGCAGGTGTGAAGTCCATGGTCGTCGCCATCAACATGTTCATACACTTGGGGCGCAGCGGTACCGTGACAATCAGCGAGCACGGTGCCATCCCGAAGTTACACTGGAGCATAGCGCCCATCGTTACAAAATTTCCCATATTCTTCTATTTCACTATCTCTCTTTAATGAGGAATTATGGTGATAATCTTTGACAAATTTAACCCAGCCCACAAAGGGGCTGGATCAAATATATCTGAACCATCGGATTACTTCCAGGGATTCTCGAAGGCGACGGGACCGTTCTCGAGTTTCTGGCACACGATCTCCATCTCCTCGAAGTGCTCCTGACCGTCTTCCCACATCTCCTTGTAATGGATGCAGTAGCAGCCTGTGCCCTTCAACTGCTTCATCGTGTTGCCATCCACCGTGTTGTAGAACGTGCAGGTGAAGTCGCGAGGATCGTTCGGAGCCAGCATCCACTGCAGCATCTGAGAGTTGCCATCGTTCATCGCCTTCACGCGGATCGTGATGCGACCACCACGGGGAATACCTGCAATCTGACCTTCACGGTCGGTGGCCTGATCAAACTTGTAGTCAACCATCATCACCTCACGAGCCTCAAAATCCTTAACCTCAAGAGTTACCGGTGTTACATTCTCTGCCATATCTTGTTTCCTTTCTTTCTTTAATTATTAATTATGAATTATGAATTATGAATTGTGCATTGTGCATTGAATTACGCCCACTCGTTCTCGAACTTCACGCTTCCGATGGCGATCTCCTTGCAGGTGATGGTGATCTCCTCGAAGTGACCAACCTTGTCTTCCCACTTCTCCTCAAAGTTCACACAGTAGGCTGTCTTGAACTCGATGGTCTTCATAGCCTTGCCTGTCTTGGTCTCCAAGAACTCAATGCTACCGTTTTTGCCGAGGTTGCGCTCGGTCATCCATGCCAGCAGGTCGGGGGTACCGTCGTTCAGGGCCTTCACGCGGACCTGGATCTTACCGCCGCGGGGGATACCGGCCATCTGTCCTTCTACATCAGTTGCCTGATCAAACTCATAGGTTACCATCATCACTTCACGATCCTTGTAACCGTCAATCTTCATTGTCACTGGAGTTTTTGCCATAATCTTTTTCCTTTCTCTAAATTGTTTAAATGTTAATGTATTATTTTTGTCTTGGGTTTATTACCTTTTGACGATGCAAAGGTAAGAAGGATTTTCAATCGTTCCAAACTTTTTTCGGAAAGTTTCCTCAAGTTGTGGCGACAGAGAAGGGGAGATGCGACAATATGCGAGGATTGTCCTCCTGGCTGTCGCATACTCCCTGTTTCTTGATTGATTATGCACTGGCCAGTGCAGCCTCCTTATCCTTCTTGTCGGCAGCCACCTTGATCACGAAGTTCTTGGCTGCATAGAACGGGGTCAGCGTGATATCGCAGGTAATCTGCTTGGTGACAGGATCCTGACGGGGCTCGCCAATCTCGTAGTTCTGGAACAGGTTGCCATAGCCCTTGTACATATTCAGGAACTCCTGGATCTTCGACTTCAGGTTCTTCGGGCTGTTGTATGGATCCCAGTTTTCCAGGGCCACCTCATGCACGAAGTTCATCAGCACCTTCTTGACCCAGTCGAACACGCGTACGATAGGATACTCCTTCATGGCATCCAGGTCGCCGTTGTAGAGCGTGGTGTTGTTGAAGGCCATCACGCGTCCCTCGCTATATACCATAGGGATCACCTGGTTGTCCATCAGGGCAGCGATCTCTGACTTCAGCAGGTCGCTCTTCACACCCTTCACGCCGTCGAGCGTACCATACTTCTTACCACCGGCACCCTGTGCCATGTTGGCGGTCTCGTCGTACAGTTTTCCGCAGAGGGCTGCAGACGGTGCGATATAGAAGGCCTTGGCATCCTCCTCGTCGGCCGACATCTTCTCTGCCTCGCGGCCCACGATCCAGTTGGCGGTCATCACCACGTTCATCAGGCACTGGTCGCTGTCGCGGTATCCCTCGGTGTTGGCCTGCAGGTCGTCGAACGAATACTCGTCGGCGTGGTCGGTCAACAGCATCACCTTATATTTAAATGCCATCTTGGCCCACTGGAGCAGATCGACCTTATCGGTGAGCACGGCACCAGGCACGCATACGAGGCTGTATGCATCCTTCAGGCTCAGGCGGTCGAAGCCGTTGCGCAGGATGTTCTCCACCTCACCGGCAAAGCCAGAGTCTGCGTCGGCGATATCTTCCTTCAGCACGTTGATGATACGCAGGTTCTTCACCTTGTCAGAACCACAGGTCTTGAAGAACGAGTCGAGTTCACGATAACTGCGCTCCAGGTTCTGGGTGGCATAGAGAGCATCAGTGATACCCTGCTTCAGCACGTTGGTATATTTCTCCTCATCCTGCTTGCAGGCATCAGCGAAGCCGGTGGCACTCTCGATGCCCGTGTCCGACAACAGTTCGAGCCAGCGCTTGATGTCACGCTTCAGTCCCTCGCGCTTGTCCTTGAAGCGCTTGTCTGTCAGGAACACCTGCTTTGCAGCCTTACGGGCGGGGTTCATATTGTCTGCATCAGGCATGAAGCCGCGGATGGCATTAAATCCACCAAAGGCTTTCAGCAACTGGGAGACGTCTTTTTTTCCTTCTTTCTCCTGAAGTCCGGCACCGGCCTGTTCGGCGGCCTGGGCCTTTTGCATTTCTACATCTGCCATAATAGTAATTTCTTAATCTTAATTTTTTAATTGTCTATTTATCTTTTTCGGTCATCATACGGAACTCCACGGGGGTCATTCCGACGACCTCACTCATCCGACGCTGGAGCGTACGGACGGAGTTGTAGCCTGCCTCGGCACTGATGGCGGCGATGCCATACTCGGGATGGTCCCGCAGCAACTGCATAGCCCTCATCAACCGGAGGTTCTCAAGATACTCGTCAGGCGACCTGAAGATAGTGGAATTACGGAAGAGGCGTAACAGCCGGGCCTGCGACACGCCCATCAGTTCGGCCAGTTCAGCCGTACCGAAGTCGGCCGTCACCAGATGGGGATCTTTCTCCAGCCGATGCTCAAGCATTGCCAGGAGTTCTGTGTCATCGACGAGGTCGGCCTGCATCTTCATCCTGCGGCCGCGCTCCATCTCTGCCTTCAGCCACTCCACGCGCTGCTTCAGTTCATACCAGGACATCAGTTGTTCGCTCATCAGGAGGTTACGGCCCAGCAGGCGAACGTTCTCCATGTCGAGCCGCTCGTTTTCCTGCTGAAGTTCTGCGTTCTCCGCCTTCAGACGAACGATTTCCGATTCCAGTTCTTCTATCTTCTTGGCCATGACCAGTCAGTTTTCCGAATTACTCTGCGCCCTCCAGTTCTGTAAGCATGGACTGCAGCATCTCCTTCAGTTCCTCGCGGCTTCCGGCTTCCTTCAGGATGTCGCGCAACTTACGGTTCTGCTCAATGCTCTTGCGGATAGACTGATTGGTATCGATCTTCTCCTTCACGCCAGAGAGGAACGGGCTGTTCTGCACCAGACGGCCCTTGCCGCCCTGTGCCTCGAAGTCGCGCAGTTCACCGAAGTGGAGCGTCTCATCCACGGCACCACCTTCTTCGTCGGTGAAGGTCACGTCCACCTTCGGCTTGAAGTGTGCAAAGGCATCATCGATGTTCTGGATATCCTCCACGAACTCCGGGTTGCCGGCTTCCACGTCGGTGGTGTACTGATCGATCATCAGAGTCTTATTCTGGTCGATCAAACTGACTTTCGCACTAGACTCCTCATCGGGAGCCATAGAGATAAAATTCTCTTTCATTGCCATAATTGTAAATGGTTTTTTAGTGAATAAATATTTCTTGAATTAACTCTTTCCCTTATTTCTTCTCCTTCTTGTCGGCCTTTTCTGCCTTCTCTGCCTTGGCAGGCTTCGGCTCGTCCTTCACGCCGTTGACCACGAACACGGGATTGCCGTCCTTGTCGGCCTCCACCACGATGTTGTCGCCAGACTTCACCTTGCCGGCAATCATCATCTTCGAGATCGGGTGGCGCAGTTCCTTACGGATGATACCGAGCACTGGACGCGCACCGTACTGCTGGTTGTAGCCGCGCAGGGCAATCTTCTGACGGGCCTCGGGGGTCAGCGTCAGGGTGATGTTCTGCTCCTCAAGCAACTTCAGCAAGCCCTTCAGGTGGATGTCGAAGATAGCGGTGACGGTCTTGTCGGTGATCGGCGAGAACGGCACGATCTCCGTCAGACGGGCCAGGAACTCCGGACGGAAGTAGCCTTGCATGATGTCCATCAGTTCGTTGTTCTCGGGAATCACGCCGCTGTTGAACTTCTCCACGATGGTCTGTGCACCGATGTTCGAGGTGAACAGGATCAGTGCATTGGAGAAGTCACCGACGCGTCCCAGACGGTCGTGCAACTTACCTTCGTCGAGGATCTGCAGGAACAGGTCGAACACCGACTTGTGGGCTTTCTCAATCTCGTCGAACAGCACGACGCTATAGGGGTTCTGGCGGATCTTGTTCACCAGCAGACCACCTTCCTCGTAGCCCACGTATCCCGGAGGCGCACCATAGAGGAGGGCCACCGAGTGCTCTTCCTTGAACTCGGACATATCGAAGCGGATCAACGCGCTCTCGTCGCCGAAGAGGAAGGTAGCCAGCGCCTTTGCCAACTCCGTCTTACCAGTACCCGTCGGACCGAGGAAGAAGAACGAGCCCATCGGCTGTCCCTTCTTGCTGAGACCGGAACGGCTCTCATAGACGGCGTCGAGCACCTTCTTCACGGCATGGTCCTGACCGACGACGCGCTTCTTCAGCGTCTCCTCGGCACCCATCAGGCGGTCGCGCTCCTTGGTCTGCACCTTACCGAGAGGAATACCCGTCTGCTTGGCCACGACGGCACTCAGGTCGTCGCTCTTCAACTCTGTACGCTGCTCGGCACTCAGTTCCGTCAGTTTGTCGAGCACGCCTGCCAGGAAGTCCGTACGCTCCTTGATGGTGGCGATCTTACTGAAGTCGGTATCGCTATCTACGCCTGCCAGCAGGATGCAACTCACCTTGTTGAAGAGTTCGTAGTTCAGCCAGTCGAGTTCCTTCATCAGACTCTGGTCGGCAGCCTCCTTACCCTCGGCGCGTGCCTTGATATCCTCGAGTTTGCCGCGCAGGTCCTCGATGATGCTGCCTGTCAGGTCGTTCATCGTCTTCACCTGGGCCATCGTGCGGTCGATGAGGTCGAAGGCCGAGTCGGGCAGCGACTTCTCCGTCAGGTAGCGCTTGGCCAGGCGGATGGCATCGCTCATCACCGTCTCGTCGCACTTCAGACCGTGGTATTCCTCGTAGGCGGGGATGGCACCCTTCAGGATGCGGAGGGCCAGGTCGGCCGTAGGCTCCTCCACGGTGATCTTCTCCAACTTCGAGGTCATCTCCTTGTCGGTCTCGATATTCTTCGTATAGCCGTCGATGCTCGAGGTGGCGAGCAACTGCAGGCGCCCCTTCGACAGTTCGTTCTTCAGGATGGAAGATGCGCCGAACAGGGAGCCCTGCTTGTCGAACAGTTTGTCGATCGACTCGATGATCAGCACGGCGTTCGGCAGGCCCTCGATCTCAGTGATCACGTTCTTGAAGCGGTCTTCCACCTCACCCTTGTACTGGGCGTCGCCACCCAGGGAGGCAGTATCCAACTCGTAGGCCACGGCCCCGCTCAGGAAGCCCGGCACATGGTCGGCAGCCAGTTCGCGCACGAAGCCATTCACCAGCGACGTCTTTCCCACGCCGGCCTCACCCGTGATGAGCAGGTTGGCCTTCGTCTTCCGGCCGAGGATCTCGTAGATCACGGAGATCTCCTTCTCGAAGCCGATCACATTATCCAGATTGCCTGCACGCGCAATGGCGGTCTTATCTATACAATACTTGGCGAGCGCCCCCTTGCCGCCGGCAGCACTGCTGCCGCCAGTGCGCTTCGTCAGTTCAGCACCCTCCATATATGGGGCCTCGACATTGGCACCGCCACCCATCTTGGCACTGATGTCCGACGGGGTCAGCGGCAGCGTCTTCAACTGGTCGAATGAGAAGCCGACACCTGGGGTCACCAACGAGGCGAGCACGCACACGTCAGTACACTCGTCAAGGTTGAACTTCACCTGATAGTTCTCTGCCTCCTCCAGCACGGCCACCGACTCTTCCGAATATTCCAAGTCGCGCATCGGGCGAACGGCACGCGGAGCCAGTTGCATCTGCACGTCGGCCCAGTCCTGAAGATAATAATAATCCTTGTCCAGTTCACTCTCGATAAAATGGACGAGCCCAATCTCCTTATGCAGCACAGCCTTGAACAGATGCGCAGGATAGATGGCATCGCTACAATACTCCTCGGCAAAGGAATTGGCAATAGATTTTAGTTTAGCGTTCATTTTCTTTATTTAGTTATAACTAATTTGTAGGGTACAAAGTTAATGAAAAAAATCGTTCTTACAATACAATCCTACGTTTGAATAAATGGTATTTTACATTTTTTAACCGATTCAGGCATGCAAATCGGGTATTTATACGGTTTCACCCCAGTTTTTCTGCCTTAAAGGGCATAAAAACAAGTCGATTTCTTCGTTCTCTCATAGCCACTTTCTACTTCAGCAAATCCGTAACTTTTGGTACGATCTGCTTACGCGACAGATTGTCTGTGGTATAGGTGACTCCCTCGCGGAGGGAAGCCCCGAAAATCTTCTCGGCCACGTCCTTGGTACCTTCGCCATAGTAGATGAAGTAGGTGCCCTCATTCAGGAAAGGCGAAGCACCGTTGCTGGTATCCGGGTTGGGCACCAGGTTGTCGATCTTGGCGAAGATCATATCGCGGCCTTTCTGCTTCATCACCTCGGGCATCACGGCGAGCATACGGGTGATGAAGGCCTCCATCTCCGCCTTCCTACATGCCAGACTGCCGAAGCCTACCAGGTGACTGCCGATCTCGTAGTCCTTGTAATCGGAGATCATGATCTCGGCATCGGTCATACCGTCATAGTCGTAGGCTGCCTCCTCCATCTCACGGCTGATCTGTGCTACCTGATCCTCCAACCGTAACTGGGCGACGAGGGCCTTCCAGGCGACCGAATCGACGCCCTTCGTGGTCGTCGTGCTGAGGTTGCGGGTGTCGGAGAGAATACCTGCGAGCATGATCTTGGCTGACTCGTCGTCGATAGGCACGCCCAACTCATTGAAACATCCGAAGATGATAGTGCAGGTAGAGCCCACCATCTCCCGACGGACGTACGGCACAATGGCATCGCGGATATCTCCCTCGATGTGGTGGTCGATCTTCTGCAGGATCTTCGCCTCCCTGGCGCCATCCACGCACTGGGCATAGTCGCTGTGGTCTGTAATGATCAGCCGTGTGCCGGCGGGCACGGAACTTTTCAGTTCCGGCAGACGGAAGCCGAGGCGCTTGGAGATATACGCCGACTCGCGGTTGGTGGCCGACGAGACCTTCGCCTTGCAGTTGAAGCCCATGGCACGCATCAGCGAGGCATACGACAGGGCCGAGGTGACGGCATCCACGTCGGGGGTCTTATGCCCATAGACGAAGGTGGTGTCCGTGCCCCAGTCCAGACTGGTCAAGATCTCCCGATAGGACTGCTTCTGGGGCTCGGGATTGACGATAGGGTTCTCTGTGGTGGTACAAGAATATAGCGTCCATACCGCCAACGCAACGATAAGAAATTTTTGTTTCATCTGACAATTAGAAATTAGTGCTGCAAAGTTAAGAAAATTCGATGAAAGCACAAAAAAATTCGGGGAAATTCAAATTCTCTTGGCATTTTCTTGAAAAATCCGTAAATAATGTCTATCTTTGCGGCAATAAACAAGCAAGCAGAACAAAAATAAAGAAAATGAAAAGAATCAAGTATCTACTCAGTAATGCCTTATGGCTGACAGGCATGCTGTTCATTTCCGTAGCCTGTTCCACTGAGGACAATCCCTCTCCCAGTTCTCCGACAGATGTCTCACAGGGCTTCTTCTCCGACGCTATCAACAAACTGATCGACGAGAACTACCCGAAGGTCATGGCCGACGGCTATGCCAAACTCGTCATTCCCGCCGGTCTCTACGACCAGAGCATCTTCAAGATCGCCGACGAGCACAAGCGCGCGATGGATGCCATCTCGGCTGCAGGCTATGCGACCTATGTGAACGGCGGTGCCGTGCGTGACGGTATCCTCGGGACACCCCTCCACGACGTGGATTTCTCAACCGACGCCACACCCGAGCAGATGAAGGCCGTGGCCATCGAGGGGGCAGAGGTCGTGGTGGTGACCACTGGCGGCGGTGCCATCGCCCAGGCCAAGCACACGAGCGGTGAAGTGACCGACATGGTGCCCATCCGCGGCATCAGCGAGAACCTGAAGGGCAAGTCCGGCGTGCCTGCCGACGCTACCGTGGGCACCTACAGCAAGAACCTGCTCGATGACACATACTCCCGCGACCTGACCATCAACTCGATCTTCTGGGACTACAAGACGGGCGACATCATCGACTACCACGGTGGTGTGCACGACCTGCGCGACAAGATCATCCGCACGGTCTATGACGCCAACCTGATGTTCCCCATCAACGCCTCGGCCCTCATCCGCACGGTGCGCTTTGCTGCCCGCTACGGCTTCGACATCGACGAGGGTACCACCAAGGCCATCAAAGACAATATGGATTACTGCGACAAAGTGGCGCCCAGCCTCAACAACTTCTACGTGACGAAGGGATTCACCGACGGCTGCGGCAAACGGACCTATCAGTACTATGTGAAGTACGGCATCATGGACCACTTCACACCGATGCTGAAGGACTATATCGGCAAGGAGGCCTACGAGACCAGTCTCTTCGCTGCCCTCGACTACCTAGACGAGCAGAAGAACGACCTCATCGCCCTGGGCATCGCTGCCCTCTTCCTGCCTTGCATCGAGGACAACATCGGTACCCAGGAGCCCACGCTGGAGAACATCACAGCCCTTTGGGACAAACTGGAGTCCGAGAGCAAGCAGAAAGACAACTTCGAGATGGACGACTTCTCCGGCACCAGGACCGCGACGCTGACCATCTGGAGCCTCTACAAGCGGATGACCACCGACGCCATCCTTACCGATGCAGAGCAGACGGCTGCCATCAAGGCCAACGAGCGCTATCCTCAGGCCCTGCTCCTGCTGAACGGCTATGCCAAGACGAGGGAAGCCCTCAAGAAATACACGGCATACTGGAAGTAAACCGAAAGGGGGCAAAAGAAGAGAGGCGGCCTGCACAGGTCGCCTCTCTTCTTTTGTCTGCTGCTTCTATCTCCAGAGGTCAACGGTCTTTGCCGCTTCCGGGTCGGTCTGAGCCTTGGCCTGCAGCACCAGCAGAGCCTTGGCGTAACTGTCGTAGTTGGAGGTATTCAGCGTGTCCTTCAGCGTCAGGAAGAAACGATCGAGGATACCATAATCCTTCATCAGCCGATACCCGAGGGTCATGTTGCCATCGTGGAACACCTTGATCAAGTCGTAGGCAATACCTCCGGCTCCGAGTTCATCGCAGGCCGAAAGATGCTTGCGGATGGCTTTGTCGGTCTCAGTTTCGATGGTAAATCCAAAGCGCGCAGCAAAGCGTACAGCCCTTATCAAGGCCTCCGCATTATAGGGATAGACCGCATCTGGATCTGCCGTAGAACGGATGACACCTTCACGGATGTCGTGCAGACCGCCATGATAGTCAATCAGATTACCTGTCTTGCCATCATAGTAGATCGCATTAATAGTCAGGTCGCGGCTGTAACTGTCTTCCCAAAGTTCCTTGGAATACACGTTGATGGTGCCGTCGGTGGGATAACTGCTCTCGGGAATGCCATCCTTTCCGCGCAGATAATAATAGATGGCGCGCATCGTTCCCATGTCAGTGCGATCGTTTCCATGCCATGCCTGAGCCACCTTATAGCCGTTGGGAGCGACGAAGATTTTCGTGTTAGGCACAATCTTCTCCAACTCCTCAGGTGTGGCATCAGTGGTGAAGTCCACGTCATTCGAGGCTACACCCACCACAGCATCTCGAACCGTACCTCCAAAGACATAAGCCTTATAGCCGGCATTTATCACATAGTCCATATCCCCTTTCGCATTATCGGGAATCTTGAAAAACGTATGGTCGAACATGGCGGCAGGGATTACCAACTCGGCATAGCCGTTGGCCTTCACCTTCTCATAGTTCTCGTCGATCAACTTGTTTATCTCATCCGTAAAGAAGCCTTTCGCCACCTCTTCTTGCTGTGGTTCAATGGCATTGTCTTCAACAGTACACGAAACGAATGTCGTGGATCCAGTCAGGAGCAGACCCAACAACAGTAGCAAACTCCATCCGTTTTTTTTCCTGAACTTTTTTCATTGCCTTCACTATTCCTGTTAGTTGTTAATCGTCTATGATCGTGATGCGCCCCTGGGCACTCTTGTAGCCGTCGCCCAGTTGCCCGTTGAGTGTCTTAGCCAGGTATTTCACCAGGGCATCACGGGTAGTCTCTGAAGAGAACCTGATGACCTTGCAGTCCTTCATCATGCCATAGAAGCCCAGACTGGAATAGAACACGCCCAGTGCCACCCGGTAATGCTGCTCCGGATCAAGCGCCTTGTACGCACCGCTGGCGCGGTCGAGCACCATCACGTCGGTCACCGTGTCACTCTTCTGGTGCACCGTGTATTTCAGACCGGAACACTGGGGGAAGTACATGCCGGGGATCGGCAGACTTTTCGTACATCTTTCCAGCACCTGATGGAGCAGACTGCCCTTCACCTCGATCAGATAGATCTGATCCTCGAAAGGGATGAGGTCCAGCATATCCTGCATCGTAATACTACCGGCGGCAATGTCCCGGGCAAGGGATATGCCCTGCTGCAGACCGATGTCCGCCTGACAGTAGTCACGGTAAGCGTCGGCTAGTAGGTCGCCTATGGCCGTCTCCTGTACCATCGACAAGGTCTTCCCTTCCTGACTTATGGATACCAGGGGGTAGTCGTTATGGCACAATACGACGCCCACCATTTTATTCACCTCAACCGCCACGGCGTCAATGACATCAGAAACTGGTTTGCTCACCTCCGCCACCTCTTTCGTCGGGAGGAGCGTGGCCGACAGTTCTCCGCTGCCTTTGATCACCAGTTTGCCGATATGCTTGAACTTATCACCGGACTGCGACACCAGCACCGGCTTGCCATCGATGTTATTCACATACGCAGAAGGAACGGACGTGTGGGTGTGGCCGTCGAGCACCACGTCGATACCTCGTGTCCGCTTGATCAGGTCGTGAGACGTCAGCGCGATTACCGAACGCTCACCCATGTGGGAGAGCAACACAACATAGTCGGCTCCTTCGCTCCTGGCATCATCGACAGCCTGCTGTACCAGTTTCTCCAGTCCTTCGCCGGTCAGGTCATAGAGTTGATTGCCCTCGCTGTCAAAGAAGGCAAAGTTCTGAGTCGAGAACGTCTCCGGCGTCAGGAGCCCTATGAAGGCCACACGCTTGTCACCATATCGGCGGATCGCATAGGCGGGATAGACGCTTTTCGCCTCTCCGTGTCGGAAAAGGTTGGCACAGACCACCGGGGCACCTATCTGACTGAGGAGGTTTTCCATATTCACACTCCCGAACTCAAACTCATGATTGCCTACCGTGACGGCATCGTAGCCCACGGCCTTCATGATATCGGCAATATACTTACCCTTTGAGACTGTCCCAACGGCACCGCCCTGTAGAAAGTCGCCGCAACAGACGACCCCTGCATAGGCGGTGTCACTTTGGTTGATAGCGTCACGCAGTCCCGCGATTTTCGGATAGCCGGAAACCTCACAATGGGAATCACTCTCATAGAGGATCACGATGCTCTTCTGGGGCGCGACCGGACTGACCGGTCCGGCCGGGTTGTCCTCGGACGTGCACGAGGCAACTGCCGCGGAAACGCCGAGGACCAAGCCCGGGAGGGAACGTCTGAGACAGCCCCTAAAACTGTCTTTCATGCTTTGTCAACGAATCTTTGTCTGTGACCTACTCCCAGTAAGCAGCCACGTCAGCGAGACTGCTGTCCAGGGCTGCACAGGCTTTCAGGAAGCGCAGGGCCTCGGCGAAGTGGGCGGACTTGCGGATCTCGGCTGCCTTTGCCTCCGTCTTATTGGCGGGATCGGTCATCTGCAGTTGCAGGTACCACACATCCTGTACAAATCCGGGAATGTAGGTATAGTCCTTATAGTCAAACTTGAAGTTCTCCTTGTTCGCCTTGTCGATGGCTGTCCAGGCGGCAACCACATCGTCCTTCGTGGGATTGGCCTTCGCCTTGATGTCGTCGGCGAAGCGGGGCCAGAAGATGGCGGCCCAGGAGAGTGCCATGTCGGCCTTGCCGACCTTGTCGAACTCACCGAGCATCCCTTCCACGAAATCCTTGTAGGCGGAGGTCTGCAGACGGTCGGTCAGCGAGGTCAGGAAGTAGTCGGTCACCTTGTACTGCTCCAGCAACTTGAAGTAGCGCAGGGCGAAACCGCCGTTGAAGCCGCTCTCCATATTATAGATACTATTGTAAGTGTCGAGTTCCTTTAACGCATCAATATGATCTTTGTATGCCTTGTCCAGTTCATCGCCCACGCGGAACTGATATTTGGCAGCAAAGCGGAGACCTCTCAGGATAGCACGGGCGTCCAGGGCAATTTTCACATCGGCAGTAACCACGGTATTCATAATGCCATCCCGCAGGTCATGCAGACCGCCGTGATAATCAATAATGTCACCTGTCCCGTAGTCGTAATAGAGTGCGTTAATGGTAAAATCTCGGCTGTAGGTGTCCTCCAGCAGGTCGTCGCAGTAGGGGGAGTCGGGATACTTGGTGACAGGCACGTTGCCCTTTCCGCTGTACTCCGGGAAGATGGAGAAGATGGGAGCGATGTCGGTCTCCAAGTCACCTTCATGATAGGCCTTGACTACCCAGATATTCTTAAAGGCATTGAAACTCTTGGCATTAGGCACCGTCGCCACAATCTGATCGATGCTGGCATTGGTGGAGAAATCGATATCGTGGCTCGGCGTACCCATCACCCCGTCGCGAACTGTACCACCATTGACGTATGCCTTGTAGCCGGCATCCACCATGCATTTCATGTCACTAGCAGCATTGACAGGGAACGTAAAAAGACCTTCCTTATACAATGACTTCGGTATCACCAACTTCGCATAGCCATTGGCCTTAACTTTTTCGTAGTTCTCGTCAATCAGTTTGTTGATTTCATCTGTAAAGAAACCTTGGGAGGTCGGTTCTTCCGGCCTCGGATCTATGGCATTATCTTCGAATGCGCATGATACGAAGGTCGTGGAAGTAGATAGGAATAGGCTGAACGTCATCAGCCATATTCCTATCCTGTAATTTAATGCTTTCATTACCAAATCGACTATTACTTCTACATAAACATATTAACACTTATTCATTAAAGACCTTGGTCTTGTCCTCAATGGTCACTGTGCCACATTTGCCACCGACACCAGATCCAATATGATTCTCACACTCTGAACCGGCTATTGCGACGACCTCCGTAACGTTGCTCTTGATGACGATATTGCCGCACTCACCGTCCTGACCGCTACCGATACCTGCAGCCTGGTCTCCACCTTGAGCCTTGATCTTACCGCCATTGATGGTGATGTCACCACACGGAGAATACATCTCGCTGCCGATACCGGCTCCATATTGACCGCCGTGGGCCTCAATCGTACCGCTGTTGATGACGATATTGCCGTTGCCGCCGATGCCGGCACCTTCCTGACCGCCGAGAGCGTAGAGTGCTCCTTCACCGTCGATGGTCAGCGTCTTACCACTTTGGGTCTTAATGGCACTGCCATAACGCTCTTCGCAATCAAAGATATTGGTTGTTCCCTTCGAGAGGATGATCTTGGCATCACCCTGACAGATGATGGCATTCAGCGCACCGGCACTCTCCAGCGTGATCGTTGCACCGTCAGGGATGATCAGCGCATGCTCGGAGATACCTGTCAGAATTTCACCATCCTTCACTGTGTAGTCAGTTTCTACCTTGTCGAGATCGGTGCTTGCAGGCAGGTCCTTGCTCCACTCGTCGGCATACTTCTTCAGGTTGGGGTCGCGCAGGGCCATGGCGTTGAGCAGCATCAGACTGCTCTTGAACGTAAACTCCTTCCGGAGGCTGTTCACCAGGGCGGCGTCCTTCAGCGTGGCATCACTGGTCATCAGACAGTAGTTCCTCCAGATGAGGATGGGGTCTTTCTTCGTGAAGCGGTAGTCCTCGAGCCAGAAGAGTTTGTCCTGGCCGCTGCCCTGCTCCAGTTTGTCGAAGGCTGCCGTGATATTGGCGAAGGTAGGCTCCTTGTCGCCAAGTTCTTTCATTACAGGAGGCATGAAGAGAATACAATATGCCAGACTGGCTTCCATGGCTTTCTGAGAATCTACATAGTCGAACACGGTCTTCAGGTAGTCCTCATACTCGGCATTGCCGATATAGTCCTTCAGCATCGGGCACAGATAGCCGAGCACGCCGTACTTCACGTTGTACTGATAGGTGCGGAAGGCGCACTTGTCGCAGAAGCCCTTCATCACCACATAGCGGCGGAGCGAAGGCGTGATCTGCTCAACATTGGGCAGGTGGGTCTCGATGGCCTTGGCGGTATTCTCCTCGACGGTGAAGTCGTAGCGGGCTGCGAAGCGCACGGCACGGAGGATCGACTGCGGGTCGATCGTGAAGGCCAGGTTCGGCTCAACGGGAGTACGAATAATCTTCTCGCGGATGTCGCGAAGACCACCGTGATAGTCGATGATATCGCCTGTCTTGTAGTCATAGTAAACGGCATTAATGGTCAGGTCGCGTCCATAAGAGTCGTCAATCAGATTCTTACTATAGGTCTGACCAAAGTAGGGGCTCTCGGGAACACCCCACTGACCCTTCAAACGGATGTCCATAGCCTGATAGGGCACCATGTCGGTACGGATGCCGCCCTCGTGCTCGGCCTGGGCGATGGTGAGTTTGCCGGCCTGCGTCTTGTGGGAGTTGGGCACAATGGCTATCAGTTCGTCGGGCGTGGCGTCGGTTGAGAAATCCACGTCGTGGAGTTCCTTGCCCATCACACCGTCGCGCACGGCACCACCGTTGACGAAGGCTGTATGACCGGCCTTGATCACGTAGTCCATGGCCTCCATGTCGGCGGCGGGCATCTTGATCATGCCCTTCGGATAGAGCGAGGCGGGGATCACGAGTTCGGCATAGCCGTTGGCCTTCACTTTCTCATAGTTCTCGTCAATCAGTTTGTTGATAGCGTCGGAGAAGAAGCCTTGTGAGACATCTGTCGGAGAACTGGGAGAGGGATTGTCCTCAGTGGAACAGGCTACGGAAATGAACAGCATGCCTGTCAGCCATAAGGCATTACTGAGTAGATACTTGATTCTTTTCATTTTCTTTATTTTTAGTTATAACTAATTTGTAGGGTACAAAGTTAATGAAAAAAATCGTTCTTACAATACAATCCTACGTTTGAATAAATGGTATTTTACATTTTTTAACCGATTCAGGCTTGCAAATCGGGTATTTATACGGTTTCACCCCAGTTTTAGGCTGGCATATTTGGTAGTTTAAACTATTTGCACTATATTTGCAGCCAAAAGACATCAATCTATGGAGAAAGATTTCAATTACTACAAAGTACCGCCCAGTTTCCAGGTCTGTTTCAACGACCACTGTCCCCATGCTACAGACTGCCTGCGCAGACAGATCACCGCTTACATACCCAGTCATCTGACCTTTGGTCCTGCCGTATATCCGACAGCACTGGGAGCGGACGGGTCATGCAGATTCTTCAGGAAGGACGAGAAGACGCGACTGGCCTGGGGATTCAACAAACTTCTCTATAATGTCAGGGAGCGCGATGCTGCAGGTATCAGGAGAAGTCTGGTCAGTTACCTGGGCAGCCGCACCGCCTACTACCGCTACCAGCATGGCGAGAAACTGCTCACGCCTGAACAACAGGAATGGATTCTCAACTTCTTCCGCCAGAGAGGATGTACCGACCTGGAGTTTGAAGGATACGTGACAGAATACCAATTCTAATACATTTCATCATTTCATCCTGCCTATCCTGCACCTGACCTGAACATCAACTGGTTAGGCAAGTCATCCTGCACCTTATCCTGCACCCTGAAACTGGCTTTATGCTTTTTTAACACATGTACCAAGAAAAATACCAAAGGTTGGAACACAGTGTACCAAGGCTTGAAACACATTGTACCAAGGTTTGGTACAAACGCTGGAACAACTCCACTGTTCGAGAAACGTAATTTCCTGTCCGCGAGGCACTTGCAAAGTATTGCAGCGTACAGATTTTTTTTGTATCTTTGCAGCCGATTACCCAAGAAACAACACTTTATGAAGATCACAAAAGCAAAGACCTGCGATGGCATAGCAGCCATGCCTGTGTCAACAGAGTTAGAAACCGTCATCAGCCTTATTCGCTCTGACAAGTACCAAAAGACCGTAGCAGAAATAGCCACCCAGTCGTACAACAGGATGCTGGACGAGCAGGGACACGGCCATGACGGCCCGTTGCCAGCCAGCGACAAGTTGCCCAGGCTGGTGTTTCATGGTACCTTCGGGCGCAATGGCTTCAACGACCTGCGCACCAAGACCTATCTGCTGATGATGAGCGTCGATTGTCGCCGGGGAATGTCGCAAATCAGTGAGGTACGCAGGCGCATAGCGGCAGTGCCCTACACCCTGATGGCCTTTGCAGGCAGCAGTCAGCGCACGCTGAAGGTGGTGATCCGCGTGGGATATGCCGACGGCCATGAGCCTCAGTCTGCCAACGCCTATCTGACCCTGCTGCGCAAGGCACAGGAGGCAGCCATCCCCATCTACCAGGGCCTGGCAAGGTGCGACCTCCGGCGGCAGGAACTCACCCTTGAGACTGGATGCCGGATGAGCCACGACCCGCAGTTGTTCTACCAGCCTGAAGCGACGATGCTGCCTGTAGCCAGGGATGCCAGTGAGCCACTCGCGCCCTACAAGGGAGTGGAGTCGGAAGACAACGGCATGGTGAAGTGGTATCCCGCGTACGACGAGCAGGAACGGTTGCGCCTGGAGTTCTACACCTGTCTGCAACGAGCCATAGAACAGCACCCCGGGGATGACGACGAAGCCCTGGTGGCATCGCTGGCCGGCTACTGCCACAGGGCCGGACTGGCAGAGGAGGGCTGTGTCAAGCGCACGCTTTGGAGCAGCCGTATCAGCCAGAGCGAGGATGTGGTGAGGAAAATCTTCCGCGCCACCTATACCCGTCCGTCCACAGGCAAGGCGGTCTCGCAGATGAACGAGAAGGAGCGCATCGCCCGCTCCATCCGCGACTTCATGGCACGTCGCTACCAGTTGCGTTATAACGTGGTGAAGCAGATGGTGGAGTTCCGCCCCAACGACGAATGCTTCCGTCCGTGGCAGCCGCTGACAGACCGTGAGGTGAAGCGCATCGCCTTCGAGGAGATGCTGGAAGGCGGACACGGCTGGAGCATCGACATCGAACTCTTCGTCCAGTCGTCGCTGGTGAAACCCTACAACCCGATCCACGAGTTCCTCGCCGGCGTGGGGAAATGGGACGGCAAGCACGACTACATCGAGGCATACGCCCGCAGGCTGAAGACCGACTACGACCGCTGGCCCCACTTCTTCCACCGCTGGTTCCTGGCGATGGTGGCCCAGGCCCTGAACAAGAACCGCGACTACGGCAACTCCGTGGTGCCGCTCCTCATCGGTTCGCAGGCCATGAAGAAATCGACCTTCTGCAAGAACATCCTACCCTACTACCTGAGGGAGTACTACATGGACGACATCAAGATGGACAATGCCGAGCAGGTGGAGCGCGTGCTGGGAAGGATGTGGCTCGTGAACATCGACGAGTATAATGCCAAGACCGACCGCGAGCAGGCCAAGATCAAGCGGCTCCTCACGGAGAAGGATGTCCAGGTGAGGAAGATGCGCTCCGACCAATACACCATGACACCACGCCTCTGCTCATTCATCGCCACCACCAACGAGCATCAGCCCCTGACCGATCCCACGGGCTCGCGCCGCTACCTCTGTGTGGAGATGACAGGACAGGCTGACATGTCGGGGCATATCAACTACAAACAGATGTACGCCCAGGCCCTGGCTGAACTGGAGCGCGGCGATATCTACTGGTTCACCAACGCCGACGAGGCCGAGATCGTGGCCCACAACGGGCGCCACCAGTCGCGCACCTCGGTGGAGGATGTCCTCAGCACCCTCTTCTCACCTGCCGAGCACCGCAAGGAGTATTTCCTGACCACCACCGAGATCCAGCAACGACTACGCAAAAGCCTGATAGCCGCCGATGTGCCCACGCTCCGCAAACTTGGCATGGCCCTGAAGCGCCAACATTACCCTACGGGATCACTGGATGGCATCCATGGCTACTACCTGAAGTCCAAAGGTGCAAGAAAGAAATGAGGAAAAGTGCAGGTTACGGTGCAAGATAAGCACCGTAACCTGCTGGATATCAATACCAGTGCAAGATTATCACCAAACAAAAGAGAGGCTCACAGCGGCACCACGGTGAAACCTTCTTTGTCGGTATCCCAGTCTATGGTGCTTGATGAAGATGTGTAGAGCGTTTTATTGGTACCTGCCGGGACTTCAGAACCGGCTCCATACAGCCAGAAAGTCAGTTCGTTTTCTTCAGTTGCCTGCTTGCTCAAGGCGAGGCAGGTGACGCTGGCAAGCG
The DNA here is from genome assembly GCA_002379425.1 of Prevotella sp. UBA4217. GTDB lineage: Bacteria > Bacteroidota > Bacteroidia > Bacteroidales > Bacteroidaceae > Prevotella. Next base: position 118,075 of record DFTH01000012.1, on the reverse strand, counting down.
ACTGGCAGTCTTCGAACATTCCCCAATAGCATTTCTTTACCAGCGTCTTGGCATGTAGCACGGGCGCCACTGTCAGGTTGAAGCAACTTTTGAACATACACTGATAGCAGCCTTTCTTCAGTTCCGTAGCGGGCAACTCGGGTGCCTCGACAAAGGCGAGGCAGTATTCAAACATGTGCGCATAGCATTTGTCTGCCAGGCTCATGGCAGGAAGCGCGGGTGCCGAAGCCAGTTTCTGACAGCCATAAAACATTTCATCATAACAACTTTCCTTCAACTCCATAGCGGGCAGTTCGGGTGCCACAGTCAGGTTGGAGCAGATGTAGAACATACCGCAATAGCACGATTCCGTCAGTTCGGTAGCAGGCAACTCGGGTGCCACAGTTAGGCTGGAGCAGCCTTGGAACATATAATAATAGCAGTGCCCGGTCAGCGTTTCGGCAGGCAGCAGCAGTTTCTTGTCATCCTTAGTCAGGAGATTAGACTGATCCTTAAAGAGATTGCTAAAGGTATAGTCGGCAGAGAGATTCTTCAGCGTCGCATAGTGTTCCTTATCGATAAGGCTCATAATGTTGCCATAGACGTAGCAGCGCCTGCTGAGATCGAAACTGTACCAGCCATCGGCTTCGCTCCCATAGGCAGCATTCCTGCCTCGGAAACTCACCTTGTCGCCCACATGGGCGAGCGTCACACCGTCGGATGTCAGAGCCGTCCACGTTGAGCCGCCGTCGGTGGATACCTCTACATGCTCGGGAGCAGCAGAAGTGCTGCTGTGGAGAAACCTCACGACTGCTCCCGCCTCTGCGGCCTCGAAAGTCAGCGCAACGGTCTCGTCCTGAGGCTCCGGTTCGGGAGTGGGTACATCGTCAGGCATCGTCGGCACAGAAGGATTGTCGCTTTCCACGTTACAAGATAAAAGACCCCCCAAAAAAACTACAGCCGTAAGTATCAACACAGCATGGCTCAAGAAACCTCTCATTATTTTCATTTTTGCCACAAAGGTAACAACTTTTCCGGAGAAATACAAGTTTTTCGGAAAAATATATGGGTCAGGGGACTTTGACCCATTACGAGACCATCAGGAATATTGCAAAAAAATTGCCATGAAAACAGGCACCCATACCCAGGTGCCCACGGCTATCATCATTTCTTTTAGAGTTATTCTGACTGTCGAATGAAACGTGTTTTCCGTTCCTCAATAACACGCTTGTATGTGCGTTTCATCTTGTCATTCAAGAAGGAGTGGTCGATGAGTGCGTATGTCTCTTGTGGAATCTCCATAAACATATCGAGCATACTTCTATCGTCCTCATTCTTCTGGTCTTTTAAGTACAAACTTCCCGATAGCATCCATGCCGCAAATCATCTCCAGCATACCGAAAAAGTCGTTCTCGTCCACTTTCCTTGCTCTGCACAATGCCCTGCGGTTAGCACCTTCAGGCAACATGTTGGTGAACACGGGGAAGATGCGCTCTGAGTGATACACCTTCTGACTCTTGGGCAAGTTGACAGACACAGGAGGGGTGCTGCCGTCGGCACGAAAAGCATCATCGTAGGTGAACTCATAGTTGCCCCTTGACAACTCAACGAGTTGCCCGGCATAGACATCTCCGTAATACACATTCACTTTTCTCATGCTCTATGCTATTTAACGGTCTGTTTCACTTGCAACACCATTTCCATACCCACCACATCCAGTATCTTCTGTAGTGTCTGTAGCGACGGATTGCCCACGCCTCGCTCCAAATCCTTGACTGTAGAGATGCCTACTCCAGAGTAATCCGAGAGGTCTTGCTGAGAGATTCCCAGCAATGCCCTGCGCTCCTTAATCACTGTTCCTATATCCATCGGCGTATGATTTATCGTACTTTTGGCGCAAAGATACGAAGAAATACTGATTCGGCAAGCCGAAAGTATGATTTTCCGTACTTACTTAATTCAATTTAACTATATTCCTTTAATCTCTTTCAACAAATTGTGCCCCAAAATATATTCCCCACAAACTTATTTCGACGAAATATGACAATCCCCACAAATTTCTTTCAAGAACCATCTAATACCCACTCATTTCTTTTTTCAATGTTTGCTTGTTCATATTCATTTCGGACGATTGGTACTCACCATCGTCTTATTTGTTATCATTGAATATCTCCTTGAGTTTCACTTTCAGTTCTTCTACGCTGTTAGGCACGGCAATGATGGTGCCGTCGCGGTCGATGAGGAATAGGGCACTATTTTGAGTGCCGTGCTTATGGAACACGCCGAACTCGTCATCAAGGTCAACGAGGCAGGGCCAAGGGAAGGCATGACGCTCGACGGCCTTGCGCATGGCATCGGTGGACTTGAATCCGTGGGCGAGGCTGAACACATTCAGGCCACGATTGCGGTACTCATTATAGATGGGGATGATATCGCAGGCATCGCGGATGCAGGGCGAGCACCACGAGGCCCAGCAGATGACGAGCGTCAACTTGTCCTTGTAGTATTCAGAGGCGCGGACTTGCTGCCCATCCATTGTCCGCACATCGTAGTCATTGTACTTTCGTCCATATATCTGATAGCCCACAGCCTCTTGCTCGGCAATACGCTGATGCACGGGGTGCTCAGGATAGAGCGTGCTGTATTGGCGGTGGTAAATGTCAAGCATAGCGGCAAGGCCCGTGTCGTTGAAGTGGAAACCTTTGAGCCGCCCGTCGAGTTCGAACAGGAAGCCAAGCATCGGGTGGGTTTTGTAGTAGTCAAGCGTCCATTCGTGGTATTCGTCTTCCAGTTCCGCCATCTTCTGCTTGTCGTTCTCGTCCAGTTTCTCATAGGCAAGACGAAACTTTGCTTCGGCGGCATGCTCCATAGCGTGCCACGCCTGATACTCCTTGCCTGTGGATTGGATGTCGAACTTGTCGCCATCGAGCCGTATGGTAATGGTTGCGCCGCCCTCCACGAAGAACTCCCCTGAGCGGAGGGTCATGCCCTTCTCCATCACCTCGCCGAAGTCCACAATGTGCCATCGCTCTATCTGTGCGTCCTCCACGTCGCGCTCAAAGCGTCCGTTCTTTATCACTGGTCGCAATGTACTGTTCTTCGGGTCTTCGCCGTCGCGGTATATCCTCAGTTCAATGGGCGTTGTTCCTTCTGCCACCGTGCCAATGACGTGACACCTCACTTGCCCCTGCCCCACCACTGCAGCGAGGGCGAGCAGGATGGTGATGATGGTTTTCTTGTTCATATTATTACTTTTTCTCCAATTCCTTCAATAGTTCTTCCTCCACGTGATTATGTGGTAGTTCGCGGCAACGGCCCTGTCGGTCCATCAGGATATAGGTGGGCCAGACCTGAATGTGGAAACGCTTCTGCAAGGCATCCATCTGCTGCTCGTTCACGCGAAGGTGTTCACCACGGATGCGCTTGCGATAGTCCTGCCAGCGGTCGGCGGGCGAAGTATGGTCGGTGAGATAGACAAAAGCGAGGTCGGGATGTTTCAGCTTTGTGTCTTTTTCCGGCTCCATCGCATTCATCGCCACAATGCAGCCATGACACCATGTGGCCCAGAAGTCGATGAGCACCACCTTGCCGCGATAACGACGCTGAAGATCTTCGAGCACGTCACTATACACATCGTGCTCTATTCCCTCCTGTGCGGCCTCCAACTGTTGACAAAGTTTGTGGAAATAAGGCATTCGCACACCGTTCATGGCACCCTCTGGCAGACTTCCATATAGTTCGATGTGGCGAGGATAGCCTTGCACGATGCGCATATCGTGGACGTAGTCGCAAGGATTGTCGCCCGATATGGCATCCCAGAATTTCGGAGTGGTGATGTGCGTCAGGTCGAGGCTGCGGAAGTAGGCACGATAGTTGGTGTTGGTGCCCAGTGAACGGAATCGGGCAATCTGTTCTTGGCTGAGGGGGCGGTTTTCCACATAGTTTCCGGGCGATGCTCCATCACGTCGTGCAGTCAGGAAGTCTTGCACCTGGGTATTATCCCACAGCCAGTTCTCGGCCCTTACGTCGTAGGCCAGTGCGCAGAGTTGTTTGGCGCAGAGCGGCAGTCGCCCGTCTTCCATGATGCGCTGTTTCAGATAGTCGTGCCAAGTCAGCATTCCTTCAGCATAGACAGGGGCCAGCGGTTGGTTCACAATCAGCTGCCGCTCGTAGGCTTCGTCCCATCCATAACCGTCAATAAAAGGCAGATAACGGTGAAGGGCTGTATTGAGGTCGGCATATCTTCCTTCGAACCAGAGGCACGGTTGCTTGTCGAAACCATACTCTTCAGTAATGACATGCCGCTCCAATTGCTCTGCCGTCAGTGTGTCCTTCTGACCGAAGCCATAATCCTTGGGCTGCATCTGCCACTCTCTGTGGCTACGGCTGGTCTGTGTCATACGTTCTATATCTACATATACGTCTGCCAATTCACCTGGCCATAAGTAGAAATGTTTGGAGAATCCATCGCCTATGCTGAGTGATACCATGCTGGTGCCACGTTGCGGGAAACGGACGATAGCCAGTCCGTTCTCGTCAGTGAAGCCAGTATGGTTATCAGCGATATATGGGAAGAAACTGCTTACAGCCAAGCACACAATCTTTGTGGAAGTCTTGTTAGCCTCCCAGTTAAGGATATGCACCCGTACCGTTGTGGTATCCATTTCAAACGATGGTTCCGGCAGCGGTGCCTCCATATTCATCTGGTGATTTTTTACGTGTTCAGGCAATCCTGTTGGTATCTGCCCCAGCCCCGCTACTGCGATGAGGGCGAGGAGGATGGTGATGATGGTTTTCTTATTCATAACCGGCTTATTTAACAGAAATATTGCGGATGACGAAAGCACCCTCGCCGTCGCCTTCTTTGAAATCGAATGTTTCGGGGATGGTGTCGAATGGTTCGAAAGTGAGCGTGAAGTTGCTGTAGTACAGATCTCCCATGATGCCCTCCGTAGCTGAGGACGCTTTCACCTGAGGATAACTGTTCTCATCGAGCTTGATACCGTCGGCAGTTGTCACCTTGTATTTCTTGCCATCAGCAGCAAGGTAGGAATCGCCGACAATGCGGAACCAGTAGTCTTTCTTCCCATAGTAGCGAAAAGCCACGGTCGTACTTTCAGAACTGACATCGATATGGCGGACTGCCAATGACAGGTTGGCGCTGTTGTCCTGCTTGGGGCCACTGATGGCCTCGGCCATTCCTAAGAACCAGCCTATGCCGTAACCTACATTCTTCCAAAGGATACGACCGTCAGGCGACAGGAGTACATAGTATGGTATGGCGTCTTGGTCGCAATAGTGGCTTTCAACGCCTCCCTTGCCCATCTTTCCGTCGCTCCAGTTCTTCCATATAATCTTTTTGCTCCAGTCGTTCTCTTTCCATGCAGAGGTGTTGTCTTGATTGATGCCAATGATTTCCAACCGTCCCTTCATTCGCTCATAGACCTCTCTCATCTCCGGCTCTGCCATGCGGCATGGGCCACAGCCAAGGCTCCAGAAGTCGAGCAGTACATAGCGGCCATCCGCGAAGGCCTCTGAAAGACGATGCGTGTTGCCTTGCATATCGAAGAGTTCGGCATCAACAAACTCTTCCCCCACCTGCTGAATATGTGCGGGATAGACGAATGCGTGTATCATTGCAAGTTCCTTCTCAAATCCCTTCGGAGCACGTGCTGCTGTAGATGCCTCCAACTCTTTGAGTTGTTGCATGTAGGGGAAATCGTTCATGTTCTTTGCCGTATGTGCCACTCCCTCCAACTCAGTCAGCGATGCGGCATCTACGGGTAACGACGGCAGAATGTCCATTGTCTGTTTGAGAATTTTCATATAGACAGGCAGCATTTTGTTCCAGGAAGCGTCATCCAAATCAATTAGCAGGTATTCTCTGATGGCATCGCTGTTATGTTCCATAATCCTGTTAATGGTCTGTTGCTCTGGCACCGGGCTATCCACTTTCCATAAAGGATGGAGGCAGTCCGTGCCCGTCAGGCTTACAGTCACACCAGGACTTAGGAAGAGCGTTGACAAGTAGTTGGGACAGCCTTTACCCCAGAGGAACAAAGAACTATTAGTGAGCTTCTCCACTGGAACACTAAGCATGAAGCGTCCACCGAAGACGGTGTCTGATGCCACACTCACATCGTCGACATAAATGTTTACTACCGTGCTGTCTTCCAACGCGGGTGAATAACCTTTGACTATAGCAGTCTTTTTGGTCTGTGCCAGTCCCGCCACAGCCACGAGGGCGAGCAGGATGGTGATGATGGTTTTCTTCATATTCATTTCGTTGTTAATCCCAATTATTTTTCCATCGCATCAAGTTTCTCCTTGAACTCCGCCAGGTTTTCGTCGTCGAGCCAGTTGAGGTGATGCATGCGGCCTTGCTTGTCGAAAAGGCGGTAGGTGGGGTAGCCTGTCAGCCCGACGTACTGCTCAACGGCGTGCTGCTGGTCGGCGGGCAGGTTGTAGTGAACACAGTTGGACTCGGTGAGGTTATACTCTGCAATGACATTCTTCCACGACTTCTCGGGCGAACGGTTGGCTAAGTAGAGATACACGATGTCATAGTCCTCAAGTTCGGCCTTGAGTTTGTGCGACTCGCTCAACTTGCGTTTGCACGGGGCGCACCACGTGCCCCAGATGTCAAGATACACTATCTTGCCCCGATAGGGCTCGATGATTTTGTCGAGGATAGCCTTGCCGTCGGTGAGTCCCTCTACATCCGTCGACGGATGGATCACCGCATTCACGGCCTCCTGCTTTTCACTCATCAATCGCTTAAAGTACTCATTCTTATCAGTAATGACTTTCCTGAAGTAAGGCTCCTTGATCAGTGCAATGTAAGGCTCCACGTCCTCGGGGAGTGCGCACCTTTCGTGGTCGATGTACTCATTGAGTATCTGCGCATGGTAGATGCTGTTGACGAGCGGGTCGGTGCAAAGCGAGTCGATGATGGCATGGGCGATGCCCTGCTCACCGCCCACACAGAGCGTGTTCGCTGCCTTCAGATAGTCTTCGCTTTCTTGAATCGTGGTGATGATGTTTTCTGCCTCTGCGTATTTCTCCTGCACCGCCGCGACGGAATCGTTGAGTGCCTTACGGTCTTTTATCTCCGAATAGAGGGTGAAGATCTCACGGTTCATCTTCTCCATCTGGCTGACGGCCTGACGCTCCTTGTCGTTCAGGCGGAGCATTCCACTCTGCTCAAGCCAAGGCAGGATGGCTGGCCGCCTCCACAACACATTGATTCGTGGGTCGCCCCAGGTGTAGCACTCACGCTTGTATCTCAACATCGAAGCCAGTCCGCTAATTAGATTGACAGGCAATGTGGTGTCAACGGCAGAGTGCTGCTCCACCCACTCCATCACGTCGGCAGGCAACAAGCGGGTATAGGTGTCGTAGTGCATCATCAACAGTTGGGAGCAGATGCTTATGCGAAGACTCGCACGGATATAGTCACGAAAGCGTTTGCTCAGGTTAGGGTGCTGAGCCAGGAAGTCCTTGGTCTTTGCCAAGCATCGCTCATAACTGTGTATCCACTGCTGAGCCATGACCCTCACGGAGTCATCGCTCACCGGGTTGTCGATAAAGCCGACATAGTCCATGCCAGGACTATCTGCCTGCAACTCGTTCTGCAGTCGGGCGTCGTCGCCCATAAAGAGCGTTTGCGACGATTTGAAGTCATTCAGCATGAAATACTTCTCGCCTGGCGTCAGTACGACGCCGACAACGTCAAACGCCGCATTCTGCTTAGTTTGTATGAGCAAGGAAACCGACTGTGTGCCAACCAGCGGCACACTCAACTCGAACCGGCCGAGAGAGTCAACGGGGGTAGAGACGCGTGCATAGTCGTCGGTGGCGACGTTGCCGTATGTAGCCTCGATGGTCAAACTGTTTTGCAGAATCTCCTTGGGATACCTCAGCCAACCGCTCACGATGGCGTTGCCCTCCCTCATCTCAGTGTTGAATGAAGTGTTGTCGGCTGTTGGATAGTCGCCGATGGAGTTGGCTGTGATGGCTGCGAGCGTCTGCTTCTTGCCGCCGATATTGAATAAGCGCTTGCCGTCTTTCTCCTTGCCGACAGAGACGGTTATCTTTTCTTTTCCAGAAGATAACACCAGTTTCTTGTCCGTCTTCTTGCCATACTGCCACACCATATTATTATATACGGCATTGTCACTGAAGAGACTGATAATCCATTCGCCCGTCTCCGCGTTGCGCCAACTGCTGCCATAGAGNNAGGGTCGGTGATGTCCCATATCTTAAAGAAGTTGCGGGCGTAACCCTCTACAAGGTCGAACTGCCTGACGCCTTGGGGCAACGGCTGGAAGTGTAGGGCCACATCGGTCTTGCCTGATTCTGAAACCGCTATATATTCGTCAAGCGCAAGGTCTGTCTCGCCGTCGCGTGTCTTCTTCGCGCTGGTGATGGTGTACGACTTGCCGTCCTCCGTCTTGAGCGCAGTGCCTTTTCCGAAGGAGAACTTAGCGTTAGGGCGGTTCCTGACGGTGATGTGTAGCACCGTCTCGTCATCGTGGAACTCCACCTCGTTGACATCAAACTGGAATCCGTGCGGTTCGTTACGATAGCCGGGATTGGTCCATACCTTCTGTGTCCACCCGTTGAAAGCGGTGAGGGCGAGTAGGATAGAAAAGACGATTTGCTTGTTCATATATTTAAACGTTATGCGATGCAAAGTTAAACCAAATTGCCTGAAAAGAAGGGAAAACTCCCTGACATTTGCCTGACATTTGAGATTCTTAACCACTTTTTTTAGTTGTTAAAGCATTCCAACACACCTATTCCACCTTCAGTTTTTCCTTGCCTTTGTACTTCGTCATGTCGCTGACCACGACCTGTTCGCCAGATTCCAGGCCGCTGACAACCTCGATATAGTCATAGTTACACTCGCCGAGGCGGACTTGGCGGGGATGGAGGAGGTTGCCGTCGAGGACGAAGAGGGTGTAGTCGCCGGGGCCACTGTAGAAGGATCCGTTACGGATGCGGAGCACGTCGTCCTTGATGCTGGTAATGACGAAGACCTTGCTCACAAAGTGTCTGACACTTTGTGAGCGAGCGACCGTTGGTTCTCACACTCGGCAAAACTCATGCGAGCATGGCTCTGCTCTCGTTTAATCGAATGTTTCATACTCCTCATTTTGTTTCTTTTTTAATTGTTCTTGTATTATGGTTGCTTTATAATTCTCTCATCAAAGTCTGGTAGGGGGAAGCACTATCGGTATGGGCATAAAGAAAGCGCAGACCCAATTATTACCATGTATAACCTTGCAAAGTTACAACATTAATAACAAATTCACCCTCGGCATGGTCCGGAAACCGGCCGCCGAGGGTGAAAGTCTTTACCCAGGTTAAGAGTTTTTGTTAATATGGGTCCTAATCTTTGCCGTCGAACGTGATGTCGCGGCATTGGTTATCGGTCATTCATCGTTATCCATGAGAGTCATGAATTCGTCTAACTCATAGACGGGAATCTCGGAGGTACCGAAGTCCTTCTTGTTGCGCGTCACGATACAGTCGGCATCAACGGTCTTGGCAGAGAAATGCTGCAAGGCATCCTCGAAATCGGTAAAATCGGAGTCGAGCGCCTCCCTTACCACAGAAGCATCTACCACGGTAGGCGTACACATCTGGCAGATCTACGACGATGTTTGCATCAACGAATACGCGCTTCATTTGAATTTCTCAGTTAGGAATTCGTAACGCAGGCGATCCACTTCCTCGTCGGTGGCATACCAAGGGTTGCCACGCTTGAAGCGCATCACTCTCGGGGTGAATTCTTTCGTCTCTGCTTTGGCTTCGGCCTTTGTTGCAGAAGTTCGTCTGGTGGGACGGGCGTGACGGCGCAGGCGTCGCACGTAGTGCTGCACGCTCTCCAGCATCTCGACGCTCATCTGATCGAGTTCTGCCACAATGGAGGTTCTGAGTTTAACGGTTGTCATGACTGATGATGTTTAAAACGATTTCAAGTGCAAAGGTACGAACTTTCCATGAAAAGTGATCACGGATTTCTCACTTTTTTTGAGTTTTTGCGAAATCTGTGGCTAATCCTTGCCGAAAGTGATATCCTTTCGGATCATGCTGATGGTCTTGGGAGTGACGTTGAGGAACGAGGCGATGTCTTGTAAGTCAAGATGTTCAACAATGCCGGGACAACGCTGCAGCAGCAACTCGTAGCGCTCGCGGGCTGTGGCGCAGTGGAGGTCAAGATAACGCGAACGGAACTGGAAGAGAATGTGCTCGGCAATGACGGCACGCAGTTTTATCGTCTCTATGCTCTGATCGAAATACTGCTCCAATTGCTGACCCGTAACCCTGAGCACGCGGCTGGGCATCATCGCCTCGATAGTAGTCTGCGATGGCTGGCCGTAGAGGAACGTGGGATAGTCGACCACGAATTCGCCGGCGAACGAGAACCACGTGATGTGTTCCCTGCCGTCACTGCTATGATTCACATACTTGAAGCATCCCTCTGTCACGTAGCCGAGCCAGCGTGCGGGGTCACCCTCGCGCTCCAACTGGTCGCCCTTGCGGTACTCCACCATCTTGCCCTCGCGCTCGCAAAACTCGCGCAGCACCTTGATGTCAATGCTATTTTTCCCGAATTTCTGTTCCATCGTCAGTGGCTATTTGGCTGCAAAGGTACAAAAGTTTCCGAGACAAAAGCAGGGGATTTGGCATAAAACGTGTAATGAGAAAAAAAAGATGGCCGAAAATTTGGAAGTTTCAATAATTATGTCTATCTTTGCATCGTCAGAATGTCGTCAGAGGGCGCGAAACGAACTGCTTTCGGAGCAATATTTCAAGCTGGACCTTTCTGACCACCATACGAGGACATAGCCGCAAGGTTATGTCCTCAGTCGTTCTATCACGTCTTTGATCAGTTGTTTGATGGTTTCCTTGTCTGGCGCAGAGAAGGCATCAGCATTCACGACAACGGCCTTGCTGTTATGAACCACGTAACACTCTTCAAGACTCCCCTCGCTGAAATCTTCATGACGACCGAAGAGACCAGAGACTATCTTCTTCGTCTTCAAAATACTTTCGGACATGTGCATATCAAAGTCAAGTACGACCACCTTACATCCTTGTTGCTTGGCCTTACGGAAAGCCGACTTGATGCCGTTTTCGCTTTCCACGCCTTTTCGGTCGCCCAGTTTCCCGTTGATGGTATATTCCGGATTCTTGTGGCCGATGACCAGCAGATGCTCGTTGATGCGGATGTACATGTCGTCGAAGCACCGCAACAGCACCCTTGCCACTCGGATGTTATCGTTGAGTTCTGTCTGGTCTGCACGAACGCTGATCAGCAAGCGTTCCCCGTATATCTCGTCTGTCAGGAAATCTTCATTCTGAATCATACTGCAAAAGTAGTAAGATTCTTGGAGATACCCAAATATTTGGAATTATTTCTTATTATGGACTCATAATTCTTTCTTCGTTTGAGGGTTCTAGGTAGTCGCAGGTAAGAGATACTTGGGTATGACGGCTGCTATACCCCAGGTGCCCACGGCTATTCCACACGACAAAGGTGACGCCCCGTCACAGGACGGCGATATCCTCGACTGTGAGACCAGTTGCCGCTGCGATGTCGGCAGTGGGCAGGCCCATCTTCTTGAGGCTGCGTGCAATCTCTGCTGACCGTTCTTCGCGGCCCTCTGCACGGCCCTCTGCACGGCCTTTCTCAATACCTTCCTCCATACCTTTCTCCATGCCCTCCAGGAGCGCGGTGTTAATCACGCCGTTCATCGAACGCACACTGTCAAGGTGGTGCTCGTATGCCAGCCGCTCCTCCGGACTCATCCTGATGTACTGCAGTTTCTCACGGGCGGCCTGCAAGCCGGGCACCGTCGTATCGTCTTTGATATGGCCGCTCTTCAGGTACTCCAGCCATTCGCCCAACGGTGTCCTGGCCAACTCGTTGAACTCGTTCACACGGATGAAATAGTATTCAGGGAACACGTCCTTCGGCTGCGGAATCTTCACCAGGTCGCTCGTGCCGGGCCTAATCTGGAGCGTGTCGCCCTTAAACACGCCTTTCAACTGCGTCTGTCCGTGGTAGAGGTAGTCCTTCCCCTCCCCGAAGTTGAAATACACGATGCTCACCGAATAGACCTTCTTCACGTTCTTGTAGGTCTTGCCCAGCGACATGTGGTCGGTGATGGTCTTGGCCACCCCATAGACGATGCGCTTCAGGTAGTCGATGTCGCGGTTCAACTGGATCTCCACCAAGATGATCTCGCCACGGGAGTCTTTCGCCTTGAGATCCACACGATTGTACTTGTCATCCTCAGCCTCCTGGTTGGCTTCGCTCTCAAGCAGTTCCACTATCTTCACCTCCTGCTCGAAGAGCACCGTCATCAGCCCCTCAAGCACGTCGAAGTTGGCCTTGTCGCGGAGCATCCGCTTCATGGCCCAGTCAAACCGTACATACTTCTCGTTGATCATCGCCTTTTCTCCTTTCACATTTTTGTCCTCATGCTTCATAATCATTAAATTTAGAGGGTTAAACAATATTGCTGCGGATAGGCCCTCGATGACCTATCCGCCTGCAAAGATACGATAAGTTTTCCATTCCGCCAAACAATTCGCGGAAAAACTTGCAACACAACCAAGGCTCCCCCCCACTAAACAAGAGGATACCGCCCCGTCACAGGGTGCCTTGAGGTGCAGGAAAAAAATCAGGGCCAATACTCATAGATGACCTCCCAACCAAGCCATTTCCCGTCCTCGTAACGTGTAAATTCGGTATAGGGAGGTTCTACGTTGTTCACATCCTTCCAGTGGTTGCCCTTGCTGTCATAAAGATGCTCAAAGATGTTCGAAAACACTGTTGAACTGTACCAATAATAGGTTTCGCCCTCATACTCACGCTTCAAGAGTTGGAAAGGGCATGCCATTCCCTCTAAGTAGTCACACTTTTGCATCTGCCAATCGGAAAGATTAACTTTCGAATACGCGTTTCTTGTCTGAGGAGTTATAGTTGCATCACTATCGCAGCCGGTTGCCGAGAGGATACCCAAACCCATCAGGAAGGTGCTGATCACAAATAGAAAATACTTTTTCATGTCCGTTTTGTTTTAAAATGTTCTACAAATATAAATAAACTATTTAACCATAGTAAAACTAATTAGTAAATATTAATCACTTTTTAGTTCTTTTCGCTTATATATAATTTCTTAGTTATCACATCCTTACCGATAGTTACAAATGAATAATCTTTTGCAAAGATATTATTTTATTCATTTGCAGCCAAGTGAAGTAATACGCAATTAGTACACAAAGCGTAAAAGACGTTAAAAACGGACTATTAAATAGACTTCACAAACTCATCCCAGTCTTTAGCACCACCTTTTTTGCCGAAGATTTCACGGTATAGACGGCTTTTGGTCGTAGAGATATTCTGCTTGCTGGTATTCAACAACTGGGCCATCTGGGATGGTTCGATTCCAATCTTGATAAGTAAAGAGATACGATACGCTATCGGTTTGAGTTTACATAGCGTTTTTAGTTTGTCGCAGAAGTTGTCACACTCCTGGTTTAATAATGATTCAAGGTTATTCCAGTCTTTCTCACTAGGGTGCTCATGATTTGCCATGCTAATTAAATGGCGGTAAATGTGCGAGTCTCTTACTATCGCAATGGACATATCCTTCTGCTCTATCCCTATCTTCGCTATCCTATTGGAAGTGATTAGTCTTTCTTTTTCCCGTTCTAATTGACGCTTCAGGTCTATATTATCTTGACTAGTTGAAATCAATTGTTTCTCTAATTCTCCTATCCTCTGTTTATTCGCCTCAATGTATTCCATGGATTTTTTGTAGTCCTCCTCCTTAATTCGCTGAAGATTCTCATATCGTTCTGCTTGGATGGCCTGTTTTTTTCTGTAAATAAGCAAGACGACCATTAAAGCAGCAATAATCGTGACAGCAATCAGACTGAGGATAATGAATAAGAACAACTGCCTGGCCTTATCCGCTTCTAACTGATGCTTTTCGTCTTCTTTCTTTTGAAACCTGTATTGAGAGGATATCTTTGCTATGGCCTCTGTTTGGGTTATTTTCTTGACTGAATCTGAATAGAGAAGATAGTTCTGATAATAGTTTGAAACATCTACAAATTCTTTCCTAATAATTGCATCTTGAAGTAGATGTTTATATGCATTCTCTTTGGCATAGACACCCCCTACCAACTCAAGTTGATGAAAGTAATATAGGGCAGAGTCGATTTTTCCTTTATCGTAATATATCTTAGCCGCATTGGAATAGACAGAACTTTTGCTTAACAAATTAACGTTTTCTAAGACTGGTCGTAGATAATATAGTGCGGAGTCATAATCTCCAAGATGTCTATATGTATTAGCCAAATATGACTTAATGGCAAATTCCAATTTATCATTGTTACTGGAATGTGCTTTGAATAAAGCCATTTTCAGCATATTGATAGCATCTTTATAGTTTTCTAATTCTGAATAGATAAAGCCCAAGTCCCGATAGCCGTATGACAAGCCCAAAGTATCATTTATTTGTTGGGCAGTTGATATTTCCTTGATATGCATTTCTTTAGCCTGCTCATACAGTTTCTGGTACATGAAGATATACCCCATCTGACTATAGCAGACTTCTTTCAATAGCAGGAACGGTCTGGTCTGTCTATCACATATAGCATCTACTGCTTTTTGATAGTACCCCAAGGCTTGCGGCATATCATGAAGATCATAGTAAGTACGGCCCGCATAATAGTATGCGGCAGGCAGAAGAGAGTCACCTGCCTGTTCATAATAATCTACAATCTGGGTGATTTCAAAGGTATCTGGCTGGAGACGGTCACACTTGTCGGATGCTTTGATGCGGAGCAGACGATAGTACATCTGATCAGTCGCAGGGGCTGTTGCCATCTCGCCAGCCATTGCCTCCAGCATCTTCAGACTGCTGTCGGGTCGCACTTCTGCCAGACTGTCTGCTGTGAGCAGCGACTGTGGGTAATGGTGTCTCCCACAGCCTATTACCAGACATACTGTCAGAAAAACCAGTGCAACATGTGTCAGCAGTTTTTTCATACGCTGTATGCAAAGGGGTCACTCCCACTCGATGGTTGCGGGCGGCTTGGAGGAAATGTCATAGCAGACACGGTTCACACCTCTCACCTTGTTGATGATCTCGTTGGACACCTTCGCCATGAACTCGTAGGGCAGATGAGCCCAGTCGGCAGTCATGGCATCGGTGGAGGTGACGGCACGCAGGGCCACAGGATGCTCGTATGTACGCTCATCGCCCATCACGCCGACGCTTCTCACCGTGGAAAGGAGGATGACGCCTGCCTGCCACACTTTATTGTAGAGAGTCTCGCCATCGGTATCGACCCACTCGCGCAGCCCACGGATGTAGATATCGTCGGCATCCTGAAGGATGCGTACCTTCTCAGGCGTGATGTCACCGAGGATGCGCACAGCCAGTCCAGGCCCCGGGAAGGGATGGCGGGTGATGAGGTGCTCGGGCATGCCGAGTTGACGGCCTACGCGGCGCACCTCGTCCTTGAAGAGCCACTTCAGCGGCTCACAGAGTCGGAGGTTCATCTCCTTGGGCAGTCCGCCCACATTATGATGGCTCTTGATGACCTTGCCCGTGATGTTAAGCGACTCGATACGGTCGGGATAGATCGTGCCCTGGGCCAGCCATTTCGCATCGGTGATCTTCTTAGCCTCGGCATTGAACACCTCCACGAAGTCACGCCCGATGATCTTGCGTTTCTGCTCCGGTTCCGTGACCCCGGCGAGGTCGCTAAAGAACGTCTCACTGGCATCCACGCCAATCACGTTGAGCCCCAGCACCTTGTAATCGTCCATCACCTGCTGGAACTCGTTCTTGCGAAGCATGCCATGATCCACGAAGATACAGGTCAGACGGTTGCCGATGGCCCGGTTCAGGAGCACGGCAGCCACGGAGGAATCGACACCGCCGGAGAGACCGAGGATGACACGGTCCTGTCCAAGTTGCGCCTTCAGTTCTGCCACCGTGGAATCGACAAACGAGGCTGCGCTCCACGACTGGCGGGAGCCACATATATCAACGACAAAATTCTTCAGCAGTTGCGTACCCTGCAGGCTATGGAACACTTCCGGGTGGAACTGTACGGCCCAGATACCAGTTGAGAGTTGACAGTTGAGAGTTGACAGTTGAGAGCCGGGGGGACACCAGTAGGCGGCATACTTCACGTCTTTCGTGGAGGCAATCACCTGAAAACCATCGGGAATGGCAGTGATCGTGTCACCATGCGACATCCACACCTGCGAGTGCTGCTCGAAGCCCTTGAAGAGCGGGTTGGAGTTATCCACCGTCTCGAGGTTGGCACGGCCGTACTCCCTTGAGTCAGCCTTCTCCACCTTCCCGCCGAGGGTATGGGAGATAAACTGTGCCCCATAGCAGATGCCCAATACGGGAATCCTGCCTATGAATGGCGACAAATCGACCTTGAAGGCCTCTGGGTCGTGGACACTGAACGGAGATCCGCTCAAGATGACACCGATCACGCTCTCGTCGTCCTTCGGAAACTTATTATAGGGCAAAATCTCGCAGAAAGTGTCGAGTTCACGCACACGGCGACCAATGAGTTGCGTGGTCTGTGAACCAAAGTCTAATATAATTATCTTCTGTTGCATATTTATCTATTTGGAATTGACAAGAAGGCCTCAGCCATGTCGAGAGAGTCGAGTTTACCGACATCAAGCAATTGCAGGTCTCTCTGATTCTTGCCCAGAAAGGCGTACTTATGACAGTAGCGGAGGTAGAAATCGATGATGCCGAAACGTTCGGGCATGTCTTTAAGGATGGAGAATGCCGATGGCGAGAGCACATGGATGCCACTGAAGGCGAGTTGCTGTGCATGACGGGGATCAAGACCGGGATAGGGACTGCGCACCTCTCCCGTCTCGATGTTGGTCCAGCCCTGAAGAAGCAATATGCCAGACGCACCAGCCGTGGACTCTTCCTCTTCAAAGAGCAGGTAGCGCTTCGTATGGCGGGGACTCACGAGCAGCAGGGCATCGGCATGGCCACGCTCAGCCATTGCGTATATCCCTGCCAGATCGGCATTGCTCAGGATATCGACGTTATGGATGAGCACGGGCAACTCGGGATCAAAAAGCGGCAGTGCCTTCCTGATGCCGCCACCTGTCTCGAGCAAGCCGCTGGTCTCATCGCTGATGCGGATATCAAGTCCGAAGTTCTGGTTCGCCTGGAGGTAGTCTATAATCTGCTGGGCGAAGTGGTGCACATTGATGACAACGCGCCCGAAGCCAGCCTCCTTCAGTCTTTGGATAACATGCCAGAGCAACGGCTGCCCCCCTACCCTCACGAGTGCCTTGGGCATCGTATCGGTCAAGGGCTTCAGCCTCGTTCCGAGCCCTGCGGCAAAGATCATCGCCTGTTTCATGCCGCAAAATTACAAAGATTCCTTGAAATAGCCAAGGAATTATGTCTTTTTATGATAACTTACTGATGGCGCGTTTCGGTTGCAAATTACGGTAGCACGTCATTATAATTTGAAAAAACTTGCTCGTTTCGCAAATTATGATTATCTTTGCCGCGGCAAAGAACAATATGGAACTGACAAACAGAAAGAAAATCATCAATAAAGCCAAGACCAGTGTTGCGCTGATCATTGTGGCTGCCGCCCTCATAGAAATTATCAACGTGGCGCAGTACTTCTATACCCGCAATACCATCAGGGAACAGAGCATTGCTCAGGCCTATGATGACCTGAATGAGATCCAGCGTGTGGTCAACCTGAAGACTTCTGTTGAGACGGCTGTCCAAAATGCGATGGGTGACGTAGAGATGAACCTCAGCGATCCGGATAAACTCTATGGCATTGCTACCAGGTTGGTCATGCGCAACTCTGAGATTATCGGTAGTTCAGTGTCTATGGCTCCCCATTTCTATCCACAAAAGGAGAAGTTGTTTGCGCCCTACGCCTTTCAGGACGAGCGTGCTGACGAGCCCCGGACCAAGGTATTACCTTACGACTATACCCAGCAGGAATGGTTCACGCATCCATTCAAGTCGGACTCAGCCTACTGGAGCGAGCCCTATTATGATACTGGCGGTGCCAATCTCCTGATTTACACATACGGCCTGCCTATCCATAACAAGAAAGGCAAGGTGGTGGGCGTGCTGACAGCCGATGTCTATTTCAAGGAACTCGTCAATGATGACATCGCAACCTACGAGGCCTACGAGGACATGCACCGTATGCACCTATGGGTACTTATCTTCCAGTTGCTGGGCATATTCCTCATCATCTATATCGTGTGGCGCTACTCACGTGAGTTCCGCCGTGTGAACAAACTGATTATGTCGCAGGAGATCATGGGCAGGGAACTCAAGATTGCGAGCGACATACAGGAAGCCATGCTGCCCAACGTCTCTTCCGGCGAGAACGCGCGCCACCATCTCGACCTACAGGTAAAGGTGCTCTCCGCGCCAGACGTAGGTGCCGACTTCTACGACTATATCTACTCTGGACAGTGCATCGTGTTTTGCATCGGCGACGTACCAGGAAGC
This sequence comes from Prevotella sp. UBA4217, assembly GCA_002379425.1. Taxonomy (GTDB): domain Bacteria; phylum Bacteroidota; class Bacteroidia; order Bacteroidales; family Bacteroidaceae; genus Prevotella. Next base: position 99,518 of record DFTH01000012.1, on the reverse strand, counting down.
AATGTAAAGGCTTCGCTGACGATGTCGATCACGCGGAGTGCCTTCCGAACGGCGGCCTCTATCCACTGTGGCAGTTGTCCACCAGGACAGGATCCTTCGCCTGCAGCCATCATGAACGCCATGAACCATGCATTATGCTCCATCAATCACAATGAGATGTTCGTCACGATGTTCATCGGAGTGCTCAACCTCGACAGCGCACGCTTTGGTTACTGCTGTGCCGGCAATCCTGCCCCTGTGGTGCTCAACCCCTCAACGGGTGCCAAATTGCTCGACACTGTCCCCAATGTGCCAGTAGGAGTCGTTGATGACTATAAATACGAAGAACAGAAAATCACGATGATCGACGACTTTACCTTATTCTTATACAATGATGGACTGTACGAGACTGAGAATAGTTATCATGAGATCTTCGGCATCAAGCGCATGATGGCTCGTCTGGATAGTGCTGCCCGTATGGGTGAAAGTCCTGAAAAAATACTCTCCAAGATGCAGGACACCTTGGAGAGTTATCGAGGTTCGGCCCAGCAGGAAGATGATATTACCATGCTGGCCATGAAGATTATCTGAACGGCGTTACGTCATCAGAACCTATTCCACCATTCAGTGATGTCATTGTCATGGACATAGCGGAGGAAGTTAGGATACTTCACCTTCAGGCTCTCGCGCTCGTCGGGCCATACGAAATCGTTGGCTACTACTATCTTTGAAGCCGCATCGCCCTTAGGAGCCGTTAGCGTCATCCACCTGTTCTGGCGGAAAACTTCTATCTTAATATCGTTAACGGAGTTGAACGCGCCCGTCAATTCGAATTCCACAACATCCTTCTTCGCGCTCTTCATGCCTCTCTTATCAGCATTAGTATTCACCATGGTAGCCTGGTCAACGCCGAACAATTGATGCACCTCGAGATTATCATTGCCGTTGATACGAATCTTCAGCGTAGCACCGGCAGCCTGCAGGATACACTTTGCACCACCATCTGTCAGCGCCACATCGAGTACTATATCATTGAAGTCGAAGTCGGTATCGTCGGCATCACCATCAGCATCGAGGTCATGAGCATTCAAATCTTCAGCAATGATACGATGCCATTCCAGTTTCTTCTCTGGTTTGACCAGCGTGGGATAGGTACCGTCATCACTCTTCTGAGGCATCACAAAAAGAATATTGCAACCAGGCTGACCGTCGTCACTAAGACCGAATACATAATTCTGGTACACATTTCCCACAGCCTTGTCGCCTATTAAGGCAGCACTATACGCTTGCTGGTCATCGTTCAGATTCTGATTGGTATAATAGGTCTTACCTGTATCCTTATTCTTCACATAGAAGCCGAACTGGTAGTCCTTATCCATCTCAACGACACATGTACGGCACTGAATACGCTTAGCCGCATTTTCACCATTCCACAACCCATATCCATGTGTGGTAGTGACGCCCCACCACCGTCCTCCTTCTTCACTTCGGTTAAACTGGAGATAATAGTCAAGATTGCCCGAGTTGTCCTGAAGATTATCAATGAGTTTTAAAGTCCTATTCCCCTTTGACGGTTCCTCTGTCTTCGGGTCATAGTAATAGATGCCTATCTCGTCATTCGCTGAAGTATTGGAATAAATCAACTGGAGATTGTGGTAAACAGCATTCTGCTTGAACTCAAAGTTGGTCCACTCGGATGACTTACACACTGCACCTTCCGGGAAATACTCCTGAACAGTCTCGAAGAACTCGGCATGGAAATAAGTGGCATAACCTTGGGTATCCCACACACCTGTGGCCTCACCTGACCGAGTAAGCGCTCTGGATCTGCCTGTAGCACCAAATCCCCAATCTACCCCACTGTTGATCTCGCCTCCAACGTAGGCCTTGAAATTCTCACGATAAACTACGTTGGCATCCTTCTCGATCCTGTCGGGTTCATAGGCATCTTTTTTTGAGCAACCCATGAAGACCGCGCAAACAGTTAGCAACACGGGAGCCATTATCAGAATTTTTCTCATCTGGTTATTGGATTAATAAATGATTTAATTGACAAACTCTCCATCCTCTGGTATCATACGCATCTGTGAGCCGACTCCATTACCGCGCGCAGCATCTTCATCCTGAAGTTTCTGGTTCTTCTCAGCCTCCTCCGACAGCCACTTGTTATGTGCCTCCTCTATCTCTTGGAGTTTACTATTGTAAAGATTATCACGCTGTCCAAACCACTGGTCGTTGAGTTGTTCACGACCATCCTTCAGTTTTTTCATATCATCTTCACTCTCACCCACCGTCAAAGTGGCAAATTTAGCATCGGCCTTGAGATTCTCGGCATCCATCTGTGCCTTACACTCTTCATAACAGAGTTTCACTCCATCCTTCAGCGCGTCATAGCGATTGTCGTCCACCTCTGGCATCGTGACTAAGATATAGCGGACATCGGCATCTTCCAGATGTCCATTAATATCTACGCCTTTGACCGTCATAGACTCTATCTTCTGCTTGAACTCGGGATGTACCCTTAACAATGCCTGACCAATTGCCGGCAGATCCTCATCGTAGATGGGGAATATCATAAAACTGTATTCATCTTTTTTGGAGATAGTGGTACAATCCTCCAACTTCTGGAGTTCGCCTTCTATAAAGGCTTCTACTGGCAATAAGGAGACCTCTTCTGCCTTGACACAGAGGTTCATCAGGCGATAGGCGAAAATGGCATTGTAATTAGACAGTTTCTCGCCCAACTGCTCAAACTCTTTCACAACTGCTCTTCTCATAACTTATTTAATTCTTTAATTCTTCGATTCTTTAATCTTTCGGAGCATCCTCCGTCTTCAGTTTAGCACTCAGGCTTCCACCTGCCGCGGCACCGGGAACGGCTATTCCGTCGCTGATATTCTGCGACTTGAACGATGTCTTGGCCTCCAGGTTGTCGATCGTGGCCTGGGGAGCCTTCAGTTCGTCCTTAACCTCCGTCTTGCCGTTGATCGTCGTGGCACCAAACAACTGCGTCTTGCTGCCGCCCACGGAGGCATTGCCGCCATCAAGTTGGACCACTGCCTTGCCATCGCCCTGCTGTATCTCCAATGTCTTGTCTGCGAATGCGCCCATTTCTTCGGATACCACCTGCACTTTCTTACTCTTGACGTCATTCGACTTGGCACCGACGAACATCTTCTCCGACACGATGGTCATTGTGCTGCCTTCGGCGAGTTTGTCGTCAGTAAGTTTCTCCTTATCGACATTCATCGACTTCACAGCCACGGCCTTCGCATTAAGGTTGATAGAGCCTGTTGCCTTACCTTCGGCATCAGCAGCAAGGATATTTGTCTTCTCAGCACGGATCGAGAATACTCCGTCCTTTGTCAAGGCCTTCGTATCCAGTTTGCCATCCTTCACCTCGTAATCAAGGCTCTCAACGGTAAACGTCTTCGACCTGAAGATCACATCGCCCTCGCTCTTAAACTCACCTTTGGAAAGTTTGCCTTCCTCGTCACGTTCAACATTGGTGGGATTGGCTGTAGAAACCTCGACGGTTTTGGCTGTCATCATAATCTTGCCGTCATTTGTGAGTTCTTTCTCCGAGAACATCTTATTGTCATCCAATTTGTAATCGACAGACTGCAGACTAATGTCTTTGGCCTGAATATTGACAACACCTGTGCTGCACATCTCCTTTCCTTCGCCAGCCAAGGCAACGGAGGCAAGAGAGATACTCTGTGCGGTAACGGCTAAGCCGCCATTCTCCACCAGTTGGCCTTTCTCATCAAGCATCGACACATCCATTCTCGGAGACCTGACATTGATGCCTGCCTCAATATTGGAATGCAGGTTACCGTCACCGTCAGAGGTCGTAACATTGATGGTCTCTGATATGATATTCATCGAGGCACCCGTGGTATTCTCCTTAAAGTCATTGCCAGTCTTGATGGCACCTTTTTCCGTCTCCAAGGCTTTCTTCTGACGATTCATCTCGGCCAACCTCGACATGACACTGATAAAAGCCTGTGTTGACTGATAGAGCATCGGCATAATATCCTCCATCTCCTCATGGGCCTCTGTAATATCATAGACATTGATTCGGGAGAGATAATTCTCGCTCTGATTCAGTTTCTCCTCCTGGTCGAGCGCCTTCGACATTCTCTTGAAACAGTCATCTACCTGTTTCTTCTCGGCATCCATCTGTTTCTTCAGCGTATCAATCTGTTCTGAGATGTTTTTTACGGAAGCCTCGATCTGGGCTTTCCGGTTATCGGCAGAAACGGCAGACTCCAAATTCAGGTTGCTATCGGCATGGATGCGGATGCCCCCATGACCTGCTGGCACAGGATTCTGAGAGAACACATCCTTGGCATCGCTGCTATGGAGCACGATATCACAGGCCTGAGAAACAACCTCGGAGGTATCGCAAACCACATTCTCAACACCGTCGATGCCAGGATTGACGGCTATCTGGCGTATGCTGGGGGCACGACTGATGATATGCCCTGTATTACCTACACCATCCATGGCCACTTCCTGACCCTTTACTACCACCCGACCTGATTCTCCGATCAGCATACCGCCCTTATCCACATTGCCTATGATAACTTCAGGCGCAGAGATAACAATACGGTCATTATCACGGAAGAACAATCCCTTCTCGAGTTTGTTGAAGATGTCAACCTTGATCTGCAGAAGTTCAGCCTTCTGCTGATGAATCTCATCAAGATCCTTCTCGACACTCTTCTGAAAGTTCTCCAGAACTTTCTTCCAATCATCAAATATATATGCCATAACTTACGAATTCTTTACTTCTTTTAATGCATTTTTGATTACTGTAAGGAAATTAGTGATCTCTGTCTGCTCCTTGCCCGCACAATCTGCGGCCTTCAGGTACTCCTTACTTGCTTCGGCGACATCGGCTTCATCTCCGCCTTTTTGGGTAAGGTAATAGGTCTTGCTGCCATCAGCGAACAGTATCTTACCAGCCTTACCTTGTCCCCATGTGAATTTTTCAACGGTGCTGTCCCAGAACGTCAGATTACCCAGAGCATCACTAAGAGCCCCCTTGGCAATGGAACTGATGGACGACTCAGCCTTCCCTAAAGGTGGTACACCGCTGATCGAATCGACATATTTCCCCCAACAGGTGTTATTCACGAGACTGTGATCCTTATTAGCGTCAATGACTGCAGGTTGAACTTTGTATTTGGCGTCGGCAACAGCAAGTTCCTCATGATAGAACCCAAATTCTTCAATCAGGTTCATCGCCACAAGACGCTTGACATAAAGGCGTTCATCATCCCCAATCAGCCAGTTACCTGTATCGCCCTTACTCTCCAGTTTCTGCAAATCTGCACTAGGCATCTTGTAATAATACACATTCGGACACTTCGCCTTGCTTAATGCCGTTGTCATTTTATCCTTATAGTCCTCCGGGGCCGGTGTCAGATAAAATGAAGAGAGATCCTTGGTATAGATACGTTTCGCATCGAAGTGAAGCAGATAGTGTATCTCCCTGCCCAGATCATTAAGGGCATTCAGGGCCTTCGCCCTGAGCCGCTTACGCTCCTCTACGATGGCAATATCAATATTTTCAACACTGTCCTTTTTAATATTCTTGATACTAACTATGGGATGCCTGAAGTTTGCCCCGAAGGTATGAGCATTACGACAGGTAACGTCAACTATATCCTTGGGATTACCATCGACTTTAATCTCGTCAGAGAACTGAAGGTCATCTTCCTTCAAGTCCTTATATTCATCTTGTACAACCCAGAGTTTGCCGATCAGATCATCCTTCCAGAGATCATCAAACTTCCTTTTAAGAGCAGACTTGTCATCTTTGTCCAAATTATTTCTCCATGGTTCCAACGCAGCAAGACTGTCCTTCAGTTTCGCCTTCAAGTCAACACACTTATTGTAGTGCGTCTGATATCGGGTGTCAAGGTTTGCTACCACACTCTCGATGGAACTGAAAATCTCTTTCATGGCATTGCCCACGCCGAGTATTTTTCCTGTGCCCGCAAGGATGTCTTTCTTTCTCTCCTCATCAAGTTCTTTCTGGAGTTCCACTTTCGATTTCTTGTAAGCCGAGACGGGATATGCGCACTTGCTCTTGCCTGCTTCGAGTTTCAGGAACCTGTTGGACTTCACCGTCAGAGCACCCTCCACAGGCTTCATGACGACCTCGACCACTGACCTGACAATCGACAGATCGACTATGTTCGTCAATGTTTCTGCCAATTTCTTAGTCACCTGAAGAGGGATGTCGATGAAGAACTGCGCTAGTGAACCTTTCTTGGAGTCTTTTTCCTTCCACAACTTGTAACTGACGTTTTTACCAGACACAAGCGACAAGTTGTTGCCTGCCTCAATAGAAACATTCTTACCTCTGATGGAGATGTCGCCATTGGGGGCTGAGATACTGATGCCTGTGAAAGCACTGATGTTCACATTGCCCCAAGGTGAAGCAATGCCGACCTCTCGTCCATCAGTAGAGCCCGATACCTTATAAATACCATATTGGTCGGTAATCTCGAAGCCACCGCCGAAACTGAGGTTCTTTTCCCAATTCTTCCCAAAGGCCAGTTTGTCGCCCACACCAGGGAGAAAAGCCGAAAGCGTACCAAGACCAGGTGCAAGGGTTCCCAGCACGAAGTTGGAAATTCCTCCATCATCGTCGCCAATGGTCATCTTATGTCCGCCAGGGGTCTCGCAGGCTATATCGGAACCTGCTCCGCCTGATAATGCACCAAGGACATAGGGACGTTCCACATTACCATCAAGGAACCCTACAAAGACTTTGTCCTCAGGATAGTGCATTCCCGTAATGCCACTACCGCCACCGGCATTTGCCGTAAACTGCAGCCAGGGAGAAGACAGTTCCACTGCTTTGTCAAAATCGATTTCACCATCTGTTTTGGGAATACTTTGCCAAGAGAACATCACGCGCACACGCCCCTTGCCCAAAGGGTCGCCGGCATCGATGACCGTAGCCATCTGCGGGTCGGCATATCTGACATGACCAGAAGCGATAACTGTTGGATAGAAAAGTTTCTCCTCTACTTCTTTATCCTCCATTACACCTGATTCATTCTTTACTTTCTTCAGGACCTTTTTATTAACAGTGTCTCGTACTGTCCCAATGATACTATATACCAGTTCAGGATTATCTGTATTTGCTTCGACCCAATTGTTCTTATTAACCTTATACTGGTAACGCGGTTTGCAGTCAATCTGTACAACAATATATTCTTTTCCATAAACCTGAATCACCTGTCCCAACTTCAGGCAGGGGAACGTGGTGTCAAAATCGATACACACAGCATCGACTGCCGCAGATCTTTCATTATTGAGGATCTCGCCATACTTCTTACTATCATAATCAGAATTCAGTTCTGAGAAGATATTAAACCCTTCCTTTTTTCCCGATTTGAATTTATACTGCCCATATTTCTCCGGCCAGTTCTTTCTATTCTCATCCGAGAAATGCTGCTCATCAAACTGATTATTACTGTTATCCACCGCGATAGTCTTAGTTGCCAGTCCATAGAGATCGTCAAACAACTGATTCCCGATAAACGTTGGTATGTTCTTATCATTCTTAAAGAAAGCGGCAAACTTCTTCATAATGACTTTGTCCATCTTTTTGCCAGGAGCATATAACAAACCTGAGAGTTTATTAGGACTTTTCTCCAATGGTGCGTCCAGGATATTCTTGTCATAGTTTGCCTCAAGGTCATAATTGGATGCCAACTTGAGATCATCGAGATTAATGTAGTTAATACTTTTAAACTTATCATCCACGGAATCTGTATGCGTAATAACTACCGTTGGCTCATCAGGATAACCGATATTCAATTTTCCGTCCTCATAATACATGAACTCGCCCCAACGGTTTGTTGTTCGCGCAAGCAAATCGTAGAAACTCTCGTTATACTGCACGAGATAGGGAAATATGTGCTCTGTGCCAACGTCCTTGACATCGTATTCCGCCTGGCTTGAATTGGCCCACTTCTCCTTTGGTTTCTGAACGGAGAGTTTCTTCAAATATGACAACACTTTCATTTGGCCTTTACTAAAGGCTACTGAAGTATCAGGGTCATAAGGCTTCTTATATTTGGTCATTTCCGATGCCAAGATACCCGCCACCAGTTTCTTCGACACGAACGAGCGGCAATCGTGCTCCAGCGTCAATAATTTATCCAGACTATAAACCTTCAGCACGACAAGCATAGAGTTAGACTTAAAACTCGGAAGAACATCTTTCACATAAAAATCATCCCCTATCTTATAACTTGCAGCCACGTCATACAGTCCGACTTTCTTGTTTTGAAACAAGTCTGTAACTTTCTCCTTCGGAATAGCGCACCAGGCATCCTTAGAATCACTTGTCTCATTAGGACTAACCTGAAGCGTTATGACAATCTCTGTCGGCTGGTACATCTTCTTTTGGAAAGTCAGGTTCAACAGACTCAGTATATATGTCTGTTTATGTTTTGCAACATTATACAGTATCAACGACGAAGTCGTATCCGACGTAGTCAATGTAACATTATTCTTACACGTTTCTTTAGATAAATCGTTTGTGTCTTTATAAGACTCAACACTATTAACAACCAATTTTAATGCCATAATCTATTTCAGTTTTTTAGACGTCATTGAATAAACACACTTTTCAGATTATTCTGCTCTTCACGGCCGAGATAGGTCACACTCCGCACCAGAAGTTTCACATCCAGGAGAATCTGCTCACTCTGACCTGCCTCATCCCGATCCGTTGAGAATTTTTCTTCCACACTGACAACGTAGCCATTTACAACCATCCCGTCATCATAGTCTCCCAGACGCTGGTAAGCATTAAATGTCGCATTGAAAAGGAAAGAATAGTTATAATGGGCATTGCTAACCAGATTACGGTAGAACACACGTGAATGGACTGGTGAGTTGACACGCACGGTGAAACTCAGAATCACTGGCTCGGTGGCGCCATAAACCTCGTCGGAATCGTTGCGCTTATGCACACAGTCATAGTCAAAATGCTGAACAGACAAACAGTGTTCCTTCAACACATTCTTGGGGTTATCAAGAAAATTCTCCGGTACCACGAAAGCCTTCAGTTCGTTTGAATATAGTTTTGCCATTACTTAGATACGTTTAAAAAAAACATCGTCAATTTTAATCTGTTCAGCACCGATAGCCAACTTCAGGTATCTGCGACGGGTCTGTTCAACGTCATAAGACTCGTTCAGAGAGAAGCACTTGGCATCTTCGAAAAAGAGAGACTGTGTGTCAGATTCAGAAAGTTTGTCTTCGTTAGACAGACTAATCAATATCCGACCACTCTGTTCACCTTGAGTAGAAAACCACTCAAACAAAGTCAAATCGTTCCTTCCTGGAGCGACGACCGTTACCTCAACCTGCTTGCAGCGAGCCCCACCTTCAGGACTGAAAGACGTGTAAGCGCGGTTGAATACAAAGCGAAAGTCAGACACCAAGTACTGCTTTGAGTAACGCTTGATGTTGTTATCGCCAAATTCTAAAACTGCTGTTAATGCCATTTTTTCTTTACTTTTTTATTATTTCTGCTGCAAAGATAGTTAATTTTCCGACATTATGCAAATATTTATGCCGGTAATTATCGCCTCATGTAGCGACAGAAAACAATTTTTGCGACAAATGATACGGACGTCTGCAAATCATGTCGCAAAAATTTCCATTTTTATTTGTTTTATTGAGAAAAAAATTCTATCTTTGCAGCAAATTACAAGTAACAATAATAATATGATTAGGACAATCTCCAACACCAAGACGAGTACGCTTATCCGCCTATGGATAACAATCACTCTAACGACCATGTGTAGCATAAGGGCTCAGGCCCAGACCGCTGAGGATACGGTGTATGTGTATCTGACCGACCAGCCCAATGCGGGCTATTTCATTCCCACCCCACCAGACTCAGTCAATATCGACTTTGTCGATGACCTGATACAATGGCAGTGGGCCAGGACCCAGAAAGGTACCCCGCGTGGTGAGAAGGCCAGCCGAGAATCGGTCGGGCAGCCCTCCAGTATGCGCTCAATCATGGCGCAAGTACTGGAACTTGACACCATCTCCGACGAGAAGACTCCCGCCTTGTCGCGCCTTCTGTCCAAAGCCTACAATACGGGGGCACAGAGCACGGCAGCCGCCAAAGACTTCGTGCGTACCCGTCCTTTTGGAATGATGAACGAGGAGCCATGGGCACTGTGGGACAAAGGCATTTCGCATTCCGGCGACTCCTACCCTTCTGATCATGCGGCCTGCGGATGGGCAACGGCCCTGGCTTTCGGAGAGATGTGGCCAGCCCTGCAAGACACAATCTGGCGTCGTGGCTTCGAATATGGTGAGAACCGTGTCATCACGGGTGCCCACTGGCAGAGCGATGTCTATGCAGGCTACCTGTGTGGTGCTGCCAGCATTGCCCGTGCCCATACAAACCCTGAGTTCCATAAGGATATCCTTGCCGCTCGGGCCGAATATGCAGCCCTGAAGGGCAAGTCTGCCGACTATGATCCTTCTGCTGAGGCTGACCTACCCCATGGTGAGGACTTTCTCAACAATCCTGTCGATACAACGAACTATCGCTATCTGGCTGATGTGATGCGCTATTGGAAGGCAAAGGAACAGCGTGACACAGAGCGAGGCGACCGTGCCGCCAGCGAGGCCGAATATAGTGAGGACATGATGCGGAAAGTGTTTGGCGAGGCTGTCGGGATGACGCTCAGTCCTGAGACGACACCGGCCATCAGCGAACTCATCGACTCGATACTCGTACGTTCCAGCGACACTGCCGACCGTCTGAAACCCATCCGCTTCCGCAAGCGGCCGTTCGTCCAACTGGGCGATCCCTCTTTCGTACCAGGTGATGAGGAGAAGGAGCGTGGCAAGAGCAGTTTCCCGTCAGGGCACACCAATCTGGGATGGACCACTGCCCTAATCATGGCAGAGGTGGCTCCTGACCATCAGGACGAGATTCTCCGACGCGGCTACGAATATGGTTACAACCGCCTTATCGTGGGTTACCACTGGGCCAGCGACATCGAGGTCACCCGACTCCTTGCCAGTGCTCTCGTTGCCCGACTACACGCCGATGCAGAAATATCACAACTCATAGCCAAGGCCTGTGCAGAATACAAAGAGAAGGCTACAGGCATCGAACCTGCCACTCGCACTGAAACGACTACGCCCACGGCTCGTATCTATCGGCTCGACGGCACGCCTGCTACGGACACCACACGCGGCATTATAATCCAAAACGGACAGAAATCTATCAGGAAGCACTTCTAAACCTTCCCCTTCCGGGCATCCAGCGTCTGCATGATACCTTGTTCACGGTGGCAGATGCGCACCTCAATGCCAAACTTCTCGTGGATATGCTCTGCGAGATGCTGGGCAGAATAGACGCTACGGTGCTGTCCACCAGTACAGCCGAAGGAGAACATCAGGGAGGTAAAGCCACGCTGGATATAACGGCGCACATGGGCATCAGCCAGTTTATAGACAGAATCCAGGAATGTCAGGATTTCACCATCGTCCTCAAGGAAACGGATGACAGGCTCGTCAAGTCCCGTCAGTTTCTTATAGGGTTCATAGCGCCCGGGGTTATGAGTGCTGCGACAGTCAAACACATAGCCACCACCGTTGCCGCTCTCATCTTCAGGAATCCCCTTGGCGTATGAGAAACTGAAGACTCGTACTACCAGCGGTCCCTGGGCATCGTACTTGGAAAATGTGGCTGGTCCGTCCTGGGGATGCGCCTTGTAGGGATTCAAGTCGGTCGTCTTATATCCATCTGCACGACTGGCCGTCGCCTCTATCTGCGCAAACTGCGGCAATTCGGTCAGCCTGCGGAGCAGATCCATCAGGTAAGGATAGTGGAAAGTTGATGTTTCCGCCTTCTCCGCGGAACCATGCCATGAACTGGCAATCAGTTCCCGCAGATTCTGGATGGCAGGCGGGATAGACTCTATGAAGTGCTTCTTCTGCTCAAAGTAGCCCCGGAAGCCGTAGGCTCCCAACACCTGTAATGTACGGAAGAGTACGAAGAGGGAGAGGCGGTTGACGAAGTGGCGCACGGGTGGCACCTCAGTATAGTTCTTGAGCGAGTTGTAATACTCATAGACCAGTTCACGGCGAAGTTTATAAGGATACTTAGCACTGGCCTGCCACAAGAAGGAAGCGACATCGTAATAATATGGTCCTTTACGACCACCTTGATAATCAATAAACCAGGGATTACCCTCACTGTCGAGCATGACATTGCGCGCCTGGAAGTCACGATACAAGAAGCATTCCACTTCAGGCACAGGATTGTCAAGGTCGGTGGTAAGGTCCTTGGCAAAGAGGCGGAAGTCGGCCTCCAGTTTCAGTTCGTGGAAGTCGAGTTCTGTGGCTTTCAGGAAACAGTACTTGAAATAGTTCAAGTCGAAGAGCACACTGTCAACATCGAACTCAGCCTGTGGATAGCAATTCGAGAAGTCGAGATCACGGGCACCGCGAATCTGCATGTTCGGCAGTTCCCTGATCGTACGCCTCAGCAGTCCCTGCTCCCTGAGCGTATAGCGCCCACCGGCCTCGCGACCTCCGCGGATGGCATCAAAGAGGGAGGTACTGCCAAGGTCTGTCTGCAGATAGCGCAGTTCGTCGTCACTGGCCGCAAGAATCTTCGGCACTGGTAACCTACGACGGTTGAAGTGCTCTGTCAGATAGATAAAGGCATGATCCTCGTCACGACTCGTACCAATGACGCCAATGACCGTCTGGCCTTCCTTATCCGTCAGACGGTAGTAGGTGCGATTGCTGCCACCGCCAGGTATCTGCTGGACATTGGCAGGCTCACTGCCATTCCATTCCTTATATAAATTCAGGAGTTTCTCCATATCGACCGCAAAGATACGAAATTATGCTGACGCCGCAAAGCGATTTTGGAAGATTAACGCAATTAAGCCCATAATATGTGTCCCACTCTCCAGAAAAGAGCCTCTTTACGAAAATGAGGAGGCTCTTTACGAACGTGAGGAGCCTCTTTAGCAACGTGAGGAGCCTCCTCAGTTCCGTAAAGTGCCTTCTCATTTTGTTCCCAGGCCTTGGGAATTCAGAAAAGAGCCTTCCTATTCCAGAAAAGACTCTTTCTATGTCGCACCCGACTGTTCACCTGACGAAATCTCTATATGTGCGCATATACGCACGCGTATATATAGAGTGGTCTTACCCACTTTTTATGTGTCCCACCTGTCCCATCTGTCCCTGGTGGGAACTATCCTTCTTGGACAGATGGGACAGGTGGGACACTTGTTTTTGGCTTAAGACAACTATATAGTAACAGCCAGATGCTGCAGTGGATGCTGGCTCCGAACGACCCGCGCGATTTCACCTGCACGTTCTACAACACGGTGGATGGCAACACGATGAAGCAGTTGAAGGGCACAGGCTGCTACTGCATCCACTACAAGGAGATGTGGGAAGACGGTCAGGAGCACTTCGAGGAGATGGAGATCGTGTGCCAGAAACTCGAGAACGGTCCCGTGGCCTTCGAGAATCCCTGGAAGTAGGCGATTGAGCGAGAGGAGAGTCATGCTTGCATGAACTCTCCCGAGCATGAGCCTACTCGATGCGGAGCATCAAGTGAGTGAGCAAGTGAGAGCAGAGTCATGCTCGCATGAACTCTGCCGAGCGTGAACGAACTCGACGCGCAGCGTCAAGTGAGTGATAAGTATTTGATGTGTTGACGGTCGGCAAGAATGAAACTTGCCGGCCTTTTTTCATGATATCCAGATATATAGAAAAACTGGCTGTCTCCCGACAGCCAGTTCCAAAAAACAAACTACTTAAAAACTAATCTACTAAAACAAATCAAAAAAATATCTTTTAATCGACAATATCTAATACTATTTTGCAGACAAAAGGAAATTCTCGTCCACAGTGCAAAGTTACGGCCTTTTTGCATAACCTCCAAGTAATTTTGTATAAAAATCATTGTGTGCGCACAAAAATACCCCAAAAAGGGGATGGATTTTCCTATCCATCCCCTAATTTGTTATGTTGGCTTAGCAAAATTATACCGATTTTGCCGCCTTCACTAATACTCTTTGATTACATCATTCCACCCATACCTGGGGCACCGCCCATCGGCATGGCAGGCTCCTTCTCAGGCTTATCAACAATCAGGCACTCTGTGGTGAGGAACATACCTGCTATGCTGGCAGCATTCTCCAGAGCGACACGTGCCACCTTGGCAGGATCGATCACACCTGCCTCGCGCAGATCCTCATAGACATCTGTACGGGCGTTGAAGCCATAGTCGCCCTTGCCCTCGCGAACCTTCTGGACAACCACAGCGCCCTCCTGACCACCATTGAAGGCAATCTGGCGCAGCGGCTCCTCGATGGCACGGCAGATGATGTTGATACCAGTCTGTTCGTCGGCATTGTCGCCCTTCAGACCAGCCAGGGCCTCCTGGGCACGGATGTAGGTAGTACCACCACCAGCGACGACACCTTCCTCGATGGCTGCACGAGTAGCGCAGAGGGCATCATCCACACGATCCTTCTTCTCCTTCATCTCTACCTCACTGTTGGCACCCACGTAGAGCACTGCCACGCCACCAGCCAACTTGGCCAGACGCTCCTGCAGTTTCTCCTTGTCGTAGGAAGAGGTAGTCACCTCGATCTCCTTCTTGATCTGGGCGATACGATCCTGAATGGCCTGCTTGTCGCCAGCACCATTTACAATCGTAGTATTGTCCTTGGAGACGGTCACCTTGTCACAGGTACCCAGCATCTCGAGCGTAGCCTGCTCCAGTTTCAGACCCTTCTCCTCGCTGATCACCACACCGCCTGTCAGCGTTGCGATATCCTCGAGCATGGCCTTACGACGGTCACCGAAACCAGGAGCCTTCACGGCGCAGATCTTCAGGCCACCACGCAGACGGTTCACGACCAGTGTGGTCAGAGCCTCAGAATCCACATCCTCGGCAATCACCAGCAGAGGACGGCCGCTCTCGGCAGCGGGCTGCAGGATGGGCAGGAAATCCTTGATGTTAGAGATCTTCTTGTCGTAGATAAGGATGTACGGATTCTCCATCACGCACTCCATCTTGTCGCTGTCTGTCATGAAGTAGGCCGACAGATAGCCACGGTCGAACTGCATACCCTCGACGACACCGATGTGAGTGTCACGGCTCTTCGACTCCTCGATGGTGATCACGCCGTCCTTCGACACCTTACGCATAGCCTCAGCCAGCAGTTCACCGATCTCCTTATCATTGTTGGCGGAGACGGTAGCCACCTGCTCGATCTTGTCGTAGTTGTCGCCTACCTGCTCGGCACTCTTGGCGATATGATCCGTCACGGCCTTCACAGCCTTGTCGATACCACGCTTCAGATCCATGGGATTGGCACCAGCAGTCACGTTCTTCAGGCCCTCGCTGACGATGGCCTGAGCCAGAATGGTAGCCGTCGTCGTACCGTCACCAGCATCGTCACCAGTCTTAGAAGCCACACTCTTCACGAGTTGTGCACCAGTGTTCTCGAACTTGTCCTCGAGTTCGATCTCCTTGGCCACTGTCACACCGTCCTTGGTGATCTGTGGGGCACCAAACTTCTTCTCGATGACCACGTTACGTCCCTTCGGGCCGAGTGTCACCTTTACTGCGTTAGCCAACTGATCGACGCCCTGCTTCAGCAGGTCGCGAGCCTCAATATTGAATTTAATATCCTTTGCCATAACTTTAATTCTTCAATTTTTCAATCCTTCAATTCTTCAATTATTTCTCAATCACTGCGAGCACATCGCTCTGACGCATCATCAAGTACTTCTCACCCTCGAACTCGAGTTCCGTGCCACTGTATTTGCCGTAGAGCACTTCGTCGCCTTCTTTCAGGATCATCTGTTCGTCCTTGGTTCCCTGACCAACGGCTTTGATAGTACCGTGGAGGGGCTTCTCCTTGGCAGTGTCAGGAATGATGATACCACCGATTTTCTCTTCTGCCGGTGCTGGCAATACCAGCACGCGATCTGCTAATGGTTTAATGTTCATAATACTTAATTATTTTAATGTTATACCTTGTTTTATATAGTTACGGAATAGTCTTCCGACCACTCCGCCATTCACTCTGCCAAAACCGTGCCAACCCCAGTTACATGATGCCACTCTGCCACATTGTCAGTCAACAAGGATTAAAAGGAATTGCAAAAATAAAGCAAAAAAAAGGAGTAATTACAAAGAAATCAACATTTTCTCGTGACAGATTAAAAAAAAAGCACTATCTTTGCGCCAAATTATGGCTATAATTTAGATTAAGTATGAAACAGTTCTTTAAAATGATGTTTGCCACGGTCTGTGGTATTGTAGTTTTCCTGCTGATCACAGGATTCTTCTTGGTTATCTCATTGGTGGGCATGCTTGCCAGCGACTCCGCTTCCACCAAGGTAAAGGAGAACTCCGTGTTTGTCATCAAATTTGAAGGGACCATCGACGAGCGCGCTGAAGAAGGCTCCCCGTTCAACACACTCCTCAGCATGGGCGATATGAGTGCCATGGGGCTTGACGACCTGATCAGCAGCATCCGTAAGGCCAAGGCCAACGACGACATCAAGGGCATCTACCTGGAGGGCGGCGAAGCATCATTCGACTCACCTGCCACAGCCCAGCAGTTGCGCGATGCCCTGAAAGACTTCAAGCAGGGGGGCAAGTGGATTGTGGCATACGCCGACCAGTATTTCCAGTCCAACTACTATGTGGCTTCGATTGCCGACAACATCTATATCAACGACCATGCCATGATCGACTTCAAGGGTCTGGGCACTAAGACCGAGTACATGAAGGGACTCTACGACAAACTCGGCGTGAAGTACCTGGTGGCCAAGGTGGGCAAATACAAGAGTGCCGTGGAAGCCAACACCCAGACGGGCATGAGCGAATACGACCGTGAGCAGCGCACCGCGATGGTCAATGGCATCTGGAACCAATGGCTGAAGGAGATAGCCGCCAGCCGTAAGGTGAAGCCCGAGCAACTGAACCAACTGGCCAGTGACAGTATCATGGCCCTTGCCGATACCAAGGACTATGTGAAAGCCAAACTCGTCGATAAGGTGCTCTTCCCCGAAGAGATCAAGGCAGAGATCAAGAAGCGCCTGAAACTCGGAAAGGACGACAACATCCCACAACTGACACTCGCTGACATGCTCAACGTAAAGTCGGAAAAGAACGACGACGGAGAGAAGATCGCTGTCTATTACGCATACGGTTCGATCGTTGACAGCGAGGCCATGAACCTGCTCAACGGTGGCGGGCATAGCATCGTGGGCAAGGAGACGGCAGAAGACCTGCGCAAACTGGCCGACGATGATGATATCAAGGCCGTTGTATTCCGCGTCAACTCTCCTGGCGGCAGCGCCAGGGCCTCAGAGCAGATCCGTCATGCCGTGAAGGTACTGAAGGGCAAGAAGCCCGTCGTGGTGTCCATGGGCGGTGCGGCAGCCTCAGGCGGCTACTGGATCAGTTCACCTGCCAACTACATCGTGGCCGAGCCGACCACCATTACTGGTAGCATCGGCATCTTCGGACTGATTCCCAATGTAGGCGGACTGGTACAGGACAAACTGGGTGTCTCCTTCGATGGCGTGACAACGAACAAATACTCTGACTTCGAGACAGACCTCGTCTTCGGCAAGAATACCGACGACATCATGAGACACATGCAGACCTATATCGACCATGGCTACCAGGATTTCCTCAACATCGTATCAGAGGGCCGTGGCATGAAGCCCGAACAGGTCGATTCGATCGCACAGGGTCGCGTATGGCTGGCATCCGACGCCATCAAGATCAAACTCGTCGATCAACTCGGCAGTCTTGACGACGCCGTGAAGAAGGCCGCTGAACTCGCCAAACTCAAGGAGTACCACACCGTATCCTATCCCGGACAGGGAGACTGGATGGATAAATTCTTGCCCAGCGAGAACAAGAGCAGTTACCTTGACGCGGAATTCCGCGTCCTGCTGGGTGACCTCTACGAGCCGCTGATGCAGTTGCGCCGCGACCTCAGCACGACAGACCGCATCCAGGCTCGCATGCTCGACGACATCCGCGTGAAGTAAACGTATGGAAGGCGACCTCATCTATATCAACAAGAAACTCCGTCCACTGAGTTGGCTCTACGGCCTGGGCGTCGGATTCAGGAACATGCTCTTCGACATGGGCATCCTGAAGAGCCGCGCCTATAAGGTGCCCGTCATCTCCGTGGGTAATATCACCGTCGGCGGTACTGGCAAGACACCTCACGTGGAATACCTGATCAGTCTGATGAAGGACAAGATGAAGGTGGCCGTACTCAGCCGGGGCTACAAGCGGAAGAGCAAGGGCTTCGTGCTGGCCGGAAAGGATACGACCATGAAGGAAATCGGTGACGAGCCTTTCCAGATGATGCAGAAATTCCCCGACATCACCGTGGCCGTCGATAAGAAGCGTACAAGAGGGATTGACAAACTGACCAGCGGCGAATACGTTGACGACATCGACGTCGTTCTGCTCGACGATGCCTTCCAGCACCGCTACGTGAAGCCAGGCATCAATATCCTCCTCGTGGATTATCACCGTCTGATCATCTACGACGAACTGCTCCCTTCTGGCAGGCTCCGCGAACCCGTCAAGAGTAAGGACAGGGCCGACATCGTCATTGTCACCAAGTGCCCACTGGACCTGAAGCCGATGGAGTTCCGTGTCATCACCAAGGCGATGAGGCTCTACCCCTATCAGCAGTTGTTCTTCTCCACCCATGAGTACGGAGAACTAGTCCCCCTAGGATCCCTAGGAAACCTAGGAAACCTAGGAAACCAAGTCTCCCTGGAATCCCTGGCCAACCAGCATATCCTCCTGCTGACCGGTATCGCCTCGCCCAAGCAGATGCTCCACGACCTGCAGGGCTATACGGAGCATATCCAGCCCCTGACCTTCCCCGACCATCACAACTTCAGTCGAAAGGATATCCAGCGCATCAACGAGGTCTTCGACAGTATGCCATCACCCAGACTGATCATCACGACAGAGAAAGACGCCACCCGCCTGGCCACTGTCGAAGGTCTGAGCGATGATGTCAGACAGCACCTCTACGTACTTCCCATTCACATCCGACTGCTACAGGACCAGGAAGAAGCATTCAACGAGAAGATATTAGGATACGTACGGAAGAATTCGAGGAACAGCATCCTGGCTAAAGGCAAGGCTGACCGCAAGGCCCAGGGTAGCAGTCATACGGAAGAGAAGCCTCGGATCATCAGTTTTCGGAATAATTGACAAGACATCATGGAAATAGCAAAACTCGGTGAGTTTGGTCTGATCGACCATCTCACTAAGGACATAGAGATCAAGAATGAGAGTACGAAATACGGTGTGGGCGACGACTGCGCCGTACTCTCCTACCCTGACAAAGAAGTACTCGTCACCACCGACCTGCTGATGGAGGGCGTGCACTTCGACCTGACCTACATCGACCTGAAGCACCTTGGCTATAAATCGGCGATGGTGAACATCAGTGATGTGTTCGCCATGAACGGAACGCCCCGCCAGATCACAGTCTCCCTGGCCCTCAGCAAGCGATTCTCTGTAGAGGACATGGAGGAGTTCTACAGCGGACTCCGTCTGGCCTGCGACAAGTGGGGCGTCGATATCGTCGGCGGTGACACCACCTCCAGTTACACTGGCCTGGCCATCAGCATCACCTGCATCGGAGAGGCACGGAAGGAGGATGTCGTCTATCGCAACGGTGCAAGGAACACCGACCTCGTCTGCGTCTCTGGCGACCTCGGTGCCGCCTACATGGGTCTGCAACTGCTGGAGCGCGAGAAGACCGTCTATTACGGACAGGTAGATGACCTGCGGAAGAAGATTGCCGAGGCCAAGGCCGCTGGCGACGGAAAAAGACTCTCAGCCCTCAACTCCCAACTCTCAACATTCACCTTCCAGCCCGACTTCAGCGGCAAGGAATACCTGCTGCAGCGCCAATTGCAGACTGAGGCCCGTGGCGACATCATCGAGAGACTCCGGGAGGCAGGCATCCGTCCGACGGCGATGATGGACATCAGCGACGGACTCTCCTCCGAACTGCTGCATATCTGCAAACAGTCGGGTGTGGGCTGTCGGATCTATGAGAAAAACATTCCCATCGACTACCAGACGGCGGTGATGGCTGAAGAACTGAACATGAACGTCACCACCTGCGCGCTCAATGGCGGCGAGGACTACGAACTGCTGTTCACCGTTCCCATCGGTGACCACGAGAAGATAGAGCAGATTGACGGTGTGAAACTCATCGGGCACATCACCGAGGAGAAGTTCGGCAAGGTGCTCGTGACCCGTGATAATCAGGAGTTTGAACTCAAGGCGCAAGGGTGGACGCACCTCTCTTAAAAACTTTTTCAAAAAAAATAGCCAATTTATTTGGTGGGTTCAGAAAAAAGCAGTACCTTTGCACCCGCAAACGAAAGGATTGCCGCTCGGTTTACCGCTTTCACAAAGCGACGCGACTGAAAGAACCGAAATTGGTGCCTTAGCTCAGTTGGTAGAGCATCGGACTGAAAATCCGTGTGTCCCCGGTTCGATTCCTGGAGGTACCACTCCTCCTTTCATTAGCCCGGTTTCGCGTTATGGCGGCCGGGTTTTTTATTTTAACCTAAACAAGAAGTATTATGGGTATTGTCATTGGTATCGACGTGGGCATCTCCACCACTAAGATTGTAGGAATCAAGAACGGCAAGGTCTCTGCCCCCATCCACATCACGGCAGCCGACCCCATCACCTCTCTCTATGGTGCTTTCGGCAAGTACCTGCACGACAACGAGATCGATCTCAAGGATGTCGAGCAGGTGATGCTTACAGGCGTGGGTGCCGCCTATATCGACACGCCAATCTACGGACTGCCGACAGACAAGTCGGAGGAGTTTGTGGCCGACGGCCTTGGCGCCCGCTACGAATCGAAACTCGACCATGCCATCGTGGTATCCATGGGTACAGGTACTACCTTCATCCTATGCAATGGCGATGAGATGCGGCATATCGGTGGTATCGGTGTCGGTGGCGGCACACTGGTAGGACTTTCCCGCATCATGCTCAACACAGGCGACTACAAACAGATCATCACATTGGCCAAGCAGGGAAATGTCCGGAACATCGACCTGGCTATCGGCGACATCAGCCTTCATCCCCTGCCCGGACTGCCTATGGACACCACGGCTTCCAACTTCGCCAAGGCCCAGAGTGATGCCTCGAAAGAGGATATTGCTGCCGGCCTGATCAAAATGGTGCTCCAGTCGATCGGCTCAGCCGCCTGGCTGGCTTCACTCGGCAGTGGCATCCGTGACTTCGTGCTGATTGGCAACCTCTCGCTTCTGCCACAGTGCAAGGAGGTGTTCCCCGGATTGGAGAAACTCTACGACATCAGTTTCCACGTGCCCAAGCACTCGCAGTACTGCACCGCCATCGGTGCTGCCCTTGACTATACGTTCAACAAGAAAAGGCCCAAGTAAAACGAGGCACGCAGGCCGGAATTCCTTAACATACCGACGCGCTTTGTTTGCGCTCCAGGAAGAAAGCCTTGGTGGCGAGGAAGAAGCCGGCCACCCCCAAGGCATTGATAAGCACAACCGTCCAGAAGGCGGCCCCATAGCCTAGGTGTTCAGCGATGACACCACCAGCCAGGATTCCCAGTCCCATGCCGATGTCCCAGGAAATGAGGATGGTAGAGTTGGCTGTACCCCTCTGGTTGTTGCGGGCCACACTGATCGTCATATTCTGGAAGGCAGGCCACAGGTGACCATTGCCCAAGCCGATCAGCAGGGCCGAGCCATAGTATCCTGCCATGACGGCCTCATGGTTGTCGGGGAAGAGCGTTGGCATTAATATAAACAAGGTATAGCCTACGAGAGAAATCACCATCCCCTCCCCTGCGTTATGCGTCAGCCTACCCTGCCGTAAGGCTCTTCCGCCCTGCAGGCGTGACGCCATCAGACCGATGGAACAGAGCAGAAAATAAGTGCCCGTACCACCCGTAATACCCAGTGTCTCCATACCATAGATGGCCAGGTAGTTGCTCAGCACGCCGAAACTGAAGCCGAAGGCAACCATGTTCAGGCCGAGCAACCAGCCACGCACCAGGAAGAAACGGTCCCACGATAGTTTCGACTTGTTGCGCACGATCTCCTTTTCGGGAAACTCTACCGTGGCATCGATGAGCCAGCCTGCACAGGCCACGACAAGCGCAATCCAGAAGAGAAGTTCAAAACTGGCGGTATATTTATAGATGAAGATACCAACGGTCGGTGCTATCGCCATGGAGAGGTTGTTAGACAGACCATAGTAGCCAATGCCCTCCGTGCGACGGCTGGAGGGCAGCACGTCGATGGCCGCCGTGGAGTTTGCCACCGTCAGGGCCCCGAAGGGTCCACCGTGGAGCGTCCGGACGATAGTAAATAATAATAAGGTGGAGGCAGCGAGGTAGCCAGCGAAAAAGATCGCGAAGCCGCCGAAGCACACCATCAGCACCGTGCGGCGAGGAAAGGAATCGACGAAATAGCCACTGAACGGACGGAACAAAAGCGCCGTGATGGTATAGCCGGAGAGCACCAGACCAATGACATCCTTCGTCGCCCCGAAATGATCACGCAAGTACAGCGGCAACAATGGCGTCAGCACATAAAAGGCAAAGAACAGCGTGAAGTTCGCCGCCATCACCTTGCAGTAGTTCCTGTTCCAAAGTCTGTCCATGAATACCTATGCCCTGACGATGCCAGTAATGACGAACTTGACACCATCTTGGTAGTCGGAGTCCAGAATGAGTTCATAGCCCAGCATACGTGCCAGTCTTCGGGCGAGCGGGAGGCCAAGTCCGAGTCCGTAGCCTTTGCCATCTCCCGACAGACGTACAAAGGGTTCGAATATCCTCTTCGCGTCTTCCGCACCGATGGCTGGCGCATCGTTGACAAGCGAGATGGCGTACGTGCCGGCTGGCTCCTGATAACAGTACATCCAAATAACCCCTCCCG
The DNA here is from genome assembly GCA_002379425.1 of Prevotella sp. UBA4217. Lineage (GTDB taxonomy): Bacteria > Bacteroidota > Bacteroidia > Bacteroidales > Bacteroidaceae > Prevotella. The sequence goes on along the minus strand of DFTH01000012.1, from coordinate 76,475 downwards.
TAGCATACTTATCGGCATTCGAGATCAGCGTCATCAGCAACTCATGCAGCATGTCCTGGTTAGTGGAAATCCTGACATCATAGTCAACGTTGGTACTAAACTGAGTCCTCAGATTAGTATTACGGAGGTCGTAAGCACTCAGCGACGACAAGGCGCTTTCGTTCAGACCGACGAGGTCACCCTTCACCACCTCAGCGCCCTCATCAGACGTGGAGAACACGAGCAGTTCATGTACGGCCGTAGCCACCTGATTGGCATCTTTGGATATCTCACTGCGCATCGCCATATAGTCATCTTCGGTAATCGAATGAGCCTTGTCGGAGGCAATCATCTCAGCCATGCCGATCATAGCACTCAGTGGCGAACGGAGGGTGTCGAGGCACAACTGCCGCTGTTCGTGGCCGATGCCATTGTGATTATAGACAAAAGAGTCAAGCAACGGCTCCAGGAGCGACTCAATGCTCTTGGCCGATGCAGTAATACTCTCGTATGCCTTCTCCCTATCCTCCACATTGAGACGGAAATCCGGATTATTGAATGCGCGGGCAAAGCCGAGCAACAGGTTGATTGGCGAGGTGAGACGTTCCTGCAGTGAACCGACGAAGGCCTTTCGGATGGCCAGCGCGTCCTTAGTACGCTGCTGTGCCAACAGAAGTTCATCATACTGCCGCTTCAGCCGCAAGTTCTTCTTATGGCGATAGATAAGCATACCTACCAACAGGGCGATAACAGCAAGGGATAACAGGCTGACTAAGATAATCTGTATCTTCCTCGCATGAGCACGCTCCAGGGCATAGTCCATCACGGCAATATCATGATTCAGTGAATTCAGGTCGTCGATCAGCACCTCATTGTACTGGAGAGCCCGCAGACTGTCCTTCATGGTATCTTCCTGGTAGGCCTTTTCCCACAATCCCATCTTGGCATAGACCTTCTCCCGCAGTTCACAGGCTTCGTCGCGTGCATCCACGGAGTCACACCAGCCCAGCGCCTCCTGATAGTTACCCAAGCGCATGTTCCGATACACCATCACATAATCGTAGTTCAACTCGTTGAATTCCTCTGGATATTGCCGTCTGATGCTATCATACTGGGAATAATAGCGATCGAAAGCCTTCTCGTCGCCCATCTCGTAGGTAATGATGCAGCGATAGCCCAGCAACCCACTCGTGGTGGTGGGGTTACGCGTCATCGGCTCCACCTTGTCAAGATAGCGCAGTGCCTGTTGGGGATTGGTAAAACTCAACGCCTGAGCCAGTGAGATATAGAGGTTGGCCGCTGCCAGTTTATTGTTCAGCGTGTCTATCTTCTCCAGCGCCTTCATAAACTGCTGGGCGCCCATTTCCGGATTACTCTTGTTGACATAATAGAAGCCCAGCGCCTGATGAGGGATATACAGGTACATCGGTTTATTGCGTTCTCTGATGTCGTCGGTAATCTTCCTGATCTCCGTATAGGCACGGTAGAACTTCTTTTCGTTGACATCATAGACCACCTTGTTCATCCATACATTGTAGTATTTTGCCCAGTCACCTTTTTTCTCCAAATAGTCCATGAATGCTTGCTCGGCCTGAAGGAAGCCTTCCTCGTCACCAATCTCCTGCAAATGATAGATCCTCTGGGCAAACACCACCTCCTCCTCAGTAGGCTCCTGGGCATAGCCCACACAGCAGAGGGCTATGGACAGAACCAACAAGAAAAAGCCCTTTAAGTAATTCTTTGTTATCGTCATAAACTCTCACACTCGTTTTAACGTCTTAGTTTCTCTATCAGATGACATGCAGCCCAAGGAAGACCATCAGGCCATTCATTAGAATCCAGAAGATGGCAAACGGCATCGTCTTACGCATGATGTCGCCATCCTGCCCTTCCATGTCGCAGGCTGCCGTAGCGATGGCAATCGACTGCGGTGAGAGAAGTTTACCACCCTCAGAACCAGCACAGTTGGCAGCAGCCAGCCAGTTTGTCTCATTACCCGTGACACCGAAGAACGTACCAGGATTGGTCAGGCCAAGATCTGCAGCGGCAGTGGCCTGAAGTTTGCCAAAGAGGATGTTGGCATTCGTGGCACTACCCGTAACGAAGGTGCCAATAGAGCCAATGAGGGGAGCAAAGAACGGGAAGGCAGAGCCCGTCAGGAGCACGAGACCCTTGGCAATGTCGTTGGTCATGCCCGTATTGTTCATCAGCATAGCCATCGCCACGAGGCAACAGATAGTCACCACCGTCTTTTGAAGGTTTAGGGTTGTCTTGGCCAGCAGTTTCATCAGACTGCCGAAACTCATGCCCTGTATCAGACCACCGATGACGGCTCCCAAGAAGATCATCAGACCCGCATTCGACAGCCAGCCAAACTTAAAGGTGTTGCCAATGACAGGCAGGTCGAACTTGGTCACCAGCGTATTGTTCAACAGTTCATTGACGGGAGGCACAATCTTACTGCTGATCAGGATGAAGAAAATGATCAGCCCATAGACGCTCCATGCCTTGAGGGTCTTTGTCAGGCCGAACTTCTGTTTCTCGACGATCACCTCATCGGCAGGACTCTCGTCATGGATAAACAACTTGTTATAGATGAGCATGGCGATGATGGCTGCTACGGAACCGAGGATGGCTGGTGTCTCCGGACCAATCCAGTGGGCACAGCAGAACTGTACGACAATGGAGAACGTACCCACGAAGAGGGCAATGGAGATATTCTTTACGATCTTCGTACGGTCGGTCATCATCAGGATGAGGAACGGGGTGATGAAGAACATCAGCGAGAGTTGCAGGATGATAAACGTGGCCACCTCACAGAGTTCCTCAGGCGTGGCGACACCACTGGCAGCAACCTGATTGGCCAGCGTGGTGGCAGGAAGCCCCACGGCACCAAAGCCTACGGCCACCGTGTTGGCCACCAGACAGATGACAGCGGAGAACATCGGTTTGAAGCCCAGACCGATGAGGATGGCGGCTGGAATGGCCACTGCCGTACCGAAACCGGCCATGCCTTCAAGCACACCACCAAGCCCCCAAGTCAGGAGCAACACCAACAGGCCCTTGTCGGAGGTCATCTGAATGAACTGCGTCTTAATAGTCTCAATTTCCTTCGTTTCACAGAGGATATTATAACTAAAGATGGCACAGATAATAATCAGAATGATGGGGAAGCAGGCCTTTAGGAACCCCTCGATAACCGACCAGAGTGTCACGCCATAGATAGAGACTCCTTCATACTTCTCCGGCACGATACCCATCGCCGGAGCGGCAAACAAGGCCAGAATGATTGTTACGACAAGTGTGATGACTGCACTCTTGTAACCTGATACTTTGAAACCCATCATCAATACGATGAGTAACAGGATTGGAATGACAGATACTAATGCTGACATAGGTTTTTAGTAATTGTTGTTTATAAGGAGGTTTACTTGCTTCACAAATTGTTGCCAAATATACGAACTTTTTGCGACATCCCCTCAATAATTATGTGAAAAAATCAAAAAGGATCATTCTATACAAAGTTTTTCTCCATTTCGCTTGCCACTTATCACATCTTTTTTGTATCTTTGCCCCAATCAATGTACATAACAGACAAATACCAATAACAACCTATGATACAACAATTCCTTGCAGAACTCAGACAATTCATCCCGTCTGACCGCATTTATACCGATGAACTCCGAACCCTCGGCTGGGGAACGGATGCCAGTTTCTATCGTCAGATCCCAAAAGTTGTCATCCGAAGCGATGGAGAGGAGGAAATCAGCAAGATCGTGAAAGCCTGCAAGAAGCACAAACTACCCTACACCTTCCGCGCGGCTGGCACCTCTCTCTCAGGACAGAGTTGCACAGATAGCGTGCTTATCGTGGCTGGCAAGCACTGGGAGAAATATACGGTCGGCGAGAACCAAGACACCATCCGTCTGCAACCTGGCATCGTTGGTGCCAAGGTCAACGAAATCCTAAAGCCCTACGGCCGTGTCTTTCCCCCCGACCCTGCCTCTATCGGTTCTGCCATGGTAGGTGGCATCGTGATCAACAATGCCTCCGGCATGAACTGTGGCGTGCATGCCAACAGCGACCGCATGATGGTCTCTGCCAGGATCGTCCTTACCGACGGGACGATCCTCGATACGGGCGACGCCAAGAGCAAGGAGTCATTCCGAAAGAGCCACCCGGATTTTATCAAAAAGATAGAAGACCTGCGCGACAAGGTAAGGGCCGATGGAGAACTGGCCTCGCGCATACGTACCAAATACTCAATTAAGAACGTAACAGGCCTGAATCTTCGTCCTCTGGTCGCCTATGATGACCCCTTCGACATCATCGCCCACTCGATGGTGGGCAGCGAGGGCACACTGGCCTTCCTTTCGGAAGTAACGATGAGAACCCTTTACGACTACCCATACAAAGCCTCAGCCATGGTCTATTTCCTGACGATGAAGGAGAGTTGCGAGGCCGTGGTGGCCATGAAGAAGTTGATGGCTGGTGATGAGGACGTGAAGATGAGTGCGGAGAACCTGATGGTGAAGAGCGCGGAGATGCTCGACTATATGTCGTTGAATGCCGTTGATGACCCAGTGTTCCTGCAATACAAGAAAGACGTTGATGCCGGCAAAATAGAGGGTGTGGAGCCTGGTGATTATCACAACCTGACGGCCATCCTCACCGAGACCAAAGGTATAACCCATGAGCAGTTGCTGGAAAAAGTTGCGAAAATCAAGGAATGCCTGGGAGCATTCCGCCTCTACATCCCTGCCGAATTCACAGAGGACCCTGCAGTCTATGGAAAGTACTGGGCTATTCGCTCAGGCATTTTCCCCTCAGTGGGCGGTACACGCCCCATAGGTACCAGTTGTCTCATCGAGGATGTTGCCTTTCCCATCGACTCGCTGCCTGAGGCTACTGTAAAACTCCAGAAACTCATCGCTGACCATGGCTATTCCGACGCCTGCATCTACGGACACGCATTCGAGGGCAACTACCACTTCATCTTAAACCAGAGTTTTGCCGATGAGCACGAGGTGGCACGCTATGCCGAGATGATGCGAGACGTGGCGAGACTCGTAGTAGAGGAGTATGACGGATCACTGAAGGCTGAACATGGCACTGGGCGCAACATGGCACCATTCGTGAAATACGAGTGGGGCGACAAAGCATACCAGACGATGAAGGAACTCAAGGCTATCTTCGACCCAGACGGTCTGCTCAACCAAGGGGTCATCTTTAACGACGACCCAGAGTGCTTCATCAAGTGCCTGAAGCCACTGCCCGTACTCGACTTTGATTTCAATAAGGTTCCTGACGGCGGCCACTACTTGATGGACCCGTCACTCTCTACGGCCAAGGAGACTATCGAGCAAGTAAAGCGCGCCAACAAGTGTATCGAATGTGGTTTCTGTGAGGTAAACTGCATGTCGTGCGGTCTGACACTCTCATCACGAATGCGTATCGCCGTACAGCGCGAGATCTGTGAACTGGAGGCAACCGGCAAAAACCCAGAACGAGTGGCTACCCTGCGGAAGCAATACAAATACTATGGTGACCAGACCTGTGCCACGGATGGACTCTGCTCTACCTCTTGTCCGATGAAGATCAATACAGGCGAACTGACCCACCTGATCCGTCAGATGGACATGAACAATAACCCCATGGGCTATAAAGTCGGTGAGTTCGCTGCTAACCACATGGCTGGTATCAAATCTGGCCTGCGGGTGGTGCTTGACGTGGCCCATCTTGGACATATCACCCTTGGACCTAAGTTGATGACCAACGTATGCCGCACGATGAACAAGATGGGACTGCCACTTTGGACAACTGCTATGCCAAAGAAAAAGCGCCAACCGAAGCAGAGTGACCTGACACAGTTTATCATCGAGAAGTCAATCCCGCACAAAACTGACCCTAAGCAGCAGTCATCAGACCTCAAGGTCGTCTATTTCCCCAGTTGTATTAACCAGACGATGGGACAGTCAAAACTTAGTGGCAAGAAGCACGATCTCGTTGATGAGGTTATCCAACTGCTCGCCAAGGCCGGCTATGAAACTATATTCCCAAAAGGCATGGAGAAAATGTGCTGTGGACAGATCTGGGAGTCGAAGGGCATGCTGGATATTGCAGACCGGAAGAGCGCCGAACTGGAGCAGTCTCTCTGGGAAGCATCAGAGTACGGCCGCTATCCTGTGCTATGTGCACAAAGTCCCTGCCTGCACCGCATGCGGAAGGTGATGCACAAAATGAAACTATACGAACCTGCCGAGTTTATCATGAAGTACCTCGTGCCACGCCTCGATTTCCACCCCATTGACCGTCACATCGCCCTGCACATTACCTGTTCCACCCGTCAGATGGGTGTGGCTGACGACTTGATTGCGCTTGCCAAGATGTGCTCAAATCATGTCTATTTGCCTGAGGGTGTGGGCTGCTGTGGCTTTGCTGGCGACAGGGGATTCACATATCCGGAACTTAACAAATACGGCCTGCGCAAACTTCGCCCACAAATTGAAGCAAATCATATTGAGGTAGGCTACTCGAACAGCCGCACTTGCGAGATAGGGCTGGAGACAAACACCGGCATACCGTATATGAACATAGTATATCTGGTTCAGGAGTGTACGACCAGGAAAACAAACCTTTAACACATGAATTATCACTTAGATCCACACGGTACCAAACTGCTCCTGCAGTATCAGGAGCGACGCCCCATCTATGAAAGGATGGAGAAAATCGCCTACGACCACCTACGCTACACATTGAGACGACAGGGCATCTATGTCACTTCTATCGAGCATCGCATCAAAGAAGAGCACTCACTCGCGGGAAAGTTGGAACTCAAAGGTGCCAAATACGAATCACTCGATGACATCACTGACATCCTGGGCCTTCGGGTCATCACATTCTATACAGACGATGTAGATAAGGTTGCGGCTATAGCCAAGCATACTTTCGACATAGACTGGCAGGAGTCTGTCGATAAGAGGAAACTTCACCAGTTGGACAGTTTCGGCTATAATTCACTACACTATATCTGCCGACTGCCGAAATCAGTCATCGACGATCCCGAGATGCCAGAACTCAACCAGTACCGGTTTGAATTACAAATGCGTACGGCTCTACAGCATGTCTGGTCCACAATTGAGCATGACACAGGCTATAAAGGGGAAGTCAAGATTCCCCATGAATACCAAAGACAATTCAATAGGCTGGCAGGAATGCTTGAACTCATCGATGATGAATTCAGCCGTCTAAGAACCAGATTGACGGACTATCGGCGCCAGGTGCAGTCGCTGGTTGCTTCAGGACAATTAGATGATGTCCTGCTCGACTCCGACTCCTTTAAGAGTTACTTGCATCTCAAGCCGTTCGACCGGTTGAACCAGCGTATCGCTGCCGTCAATCAAGCAGAAATATTACCATGCTCCCTCTTGAGTTTCGTCCCCATATTACAGTCTTTTGGCTTCAAGACCCTTGGCGACGTGGACCGTATGATAACTAAAGATGCTGATGATGCTTACCAACTGGCACTCTCCCAACTTGCCTTTACAGACATTGACATCCTCTCCGAGAACGTTGGCCTGCTCAACCTATGTATTGTACATATCCTCAAGGGAGGAGAAGGATTGCCTGGATTGAAACAGTTCTATAACCATCTGTATGGTAAACAGGGAGATTCATTTGCTAACATCATGATGAAACAGGTGACTGACCTGCCCTTCATGCACAAGAAAAAATAATACAACAACGAAGCCCGACACATAATGTCGGGCTTCTTGAGTTGCGGAGGCAGGATTCGAACGTGCGACCTCCAGGTTATGAGCCTGGCGAGCTACCAACTGCTCCACTCCGCGATGTTTTTTCTAAGCGGGTGCAAAAGTACATATATTTTTTGAGATATACAAATTATTACGCACTTTTTTTATAATTTTGCGATTTTTCCAACATTTTTCCTCCGTTTTCTTGCTCAATTCAAATAAAACACTTACTTTTGCACACACTAATTGTCATGTGCAATTCTATAATTTCAAGGAGAAAGTATATATGTCCGTATCGAAAACAAGACAAAAACTAGTTGACGTAGCGCGCCAGTTGTTCGCCAAGAACGGCCTGGAAAATACGACGATGAACGACATTGCCTTGCAGTCGGGAAAAGGGCGTCGTACGCTCTACACCTATTTCAAGTCGAAAGAAGAAATCTACTACGCCGTGATTGAGGGTGAACTGGAAAGACTGAGCGACAAACTTGACGAGGTTGCTGCCCGTAAGATTCGTCCACAGGACAAGATCATCGAACTGATCTACACCCACCTGAGCATGATCAGAGAGACCGTCGTGCGTAACGGAAATCTGCGCGCCGAATTCTTCCGAAATATCTGGATGGTAGAGAAGGTGCGCAAACATTTCGACGATGCAGAGATTGAACTCTTCCGCAAAGTCTATACAGAAGGAAAGGAAGACGGTGAGTTCGACATTGACAACATTGACCTCGTGGCCGACATCACTCACTATTGTATTAAGGGACTGGAGGTACCATATATCTATGGCCGTATCGCCCATGGTATGAAAGAGGAGGACACCAAGCCTCAGGTGGCTAAGGTGGTTTATGGCGCACTGGGGAAGTTTCAGAAACATTAATCATTAAATATTAAACATTGAATTTATGGGATTATTAGAAGGAAAGACAGCCCTTATCACGGGTGCTGCACGCGGTATCGGAAAGGCTATCGCACTGAAATTCGCCGAAGAAGGCGCAAACATCGCATTTACTGACCTTGAGGTCAACGAGGAGACTGAAAAGGAAATTTCAGCCAAAGGCGTGAAGGCCAAGAGTTATGCTTCCAATGCTGCGGACTTCGCTCAGACCGAGGAGGTTGTCAAGGCAGTGAAGGAAGAGTTTGGAAGCATTGATATCCTTGTGAACAATGCCGGTATCACAAAGGATGGCCTGATGCTCCGTATGACAGAACAGCAATGGGATGCCGTAATTGCTGTCAACCTGAAATCAGCCTTTAACTTTATCCACGCCTGCGTGCCCGTAATGATGCGCCAGCGTGGTGGTTCTATCATCAATATGGCCAGCGTTGTAGGTGTTCATGGTAATGCAGGACAGGCCAACTATGCCGCTTCAAAGGCTGGACTGATAGCCCTGGCCAAGAGTATCGGCCAAGAGATGGGACCGAAGGGTATCCGTGCCAACGCTATCGCCCCAGGCTTCATCGATACAGCCATGACACAGGCTCTGCCTGATGATATCCGCAAGGAGTGGATCAACAAGATTCCTCTGCGCCGTGGTGGACAGGTGGAGGACATTGCCAACGTGGCTACGTTCCTCGCTAGCGACATGTCTAGTTATGTCAGTGGGCAAGTCATTCAGGTTGATGGTGGCATGAACATGTAACTTTAGTGCATAGTTTATAGTTATGGAGGTCATCTACGAGGACAACCATATCATCATTGTCAATAAACAGAGTGGGGAGATTGTACAGGGCGATAAGACTGGCGATCGCCCCCTCTCTGATATTGTAAAGGACTATATCAAAGACAAGTATCAGAAACCTGGGGCCGTGTTTCTAGGAGTAGTGCACCGTCTGGATCGTCCAGTAAGCGGTCTCGTGGTCTTTGCCCGAACCTCAAAGGCTCTCACGCGCCTGAACAAGATGTTTGCCGAAGGCGAAGTACAAAAGACTTACTGGGCCATTGTCAAGAATGCCCCCAAGGAGCCCGAGGGGACCCTTACCCACTGGCTCGTGCGTAATGAGAAGCAGAATAAGAGTTATGCCTACGACCACGAGCGTCCAAATGCCAAGAAGGCCATCCTAAAATATAAGGTTATCGGCCACAGCGACAACTATACCCTGCTGGGAGTGCAACTGATGACTGGACGTCACCATCAAATCCGCTGCCAGTTAGCAGCGATGGGCTGTCCGATAAAAGGTGACTTGAAGTATGGTGCCCCACGCTCCAACCCTGACGGCAGTATCTCTCTGATGTCTCGTCGTGTAGCATTCATCCATCCGGTCTCAAAGGAGCAGATTATTGTTGAGGCTCCCCTTCCTGACGATTCTCTCTGGCAATCATTCGGAGTCTAACAATCAGACTTCTCCTATGCCTGAGTACCCAGGTGCCGACGATAGAGGTGGGCCAGGTAGAAGCATCCTGCGAGAGCAGCGGCAACAACGATCATGACCCCCAGCGAGACTTCACTCTGGCTGGCTCCCCCACTGTCGAGTACGACCTGTGACTGACTGATGCTGTCGGCAATAGCATCCTTTGTGGCTCCCACAGAGTCTTTGATGGCATCCACAGAATCAATAACCACATTTCTCACATCCCTGCTAATTTCTATGATCCGGTCTTTATCACTCCGATCAAAAGGTAAAACGTCTGATAATATCATTATTCCAACATGTTAAGTTAATACTGATATAACGATTATAAATACTTCACCCATGAGGAAACTGATGGCATTACACAACAGGCTATACACAACTCCCTGACATTTGTCTCCCACCAGCCACCAGAACCACAGCGCCTCCACGAGCACCACCAATAGTTCGCCAACGACCACTGTTTCAAGTCCGCTGCCGACATAGACCGCCCAGAGGTTCAGTGATACGTTAGTCAGGATATTTACCGCAACAGAGCCCCAAAGCACCTTCCCACGACGCTCACCGAGGTAGAGCAGCACCCCCAGTTCTATCACAATCGTTGCCGCCAACGGCCACAGCAGTCTCATCACCATCAGTCCCTGCATTCTCCTTTTCGCTGCAAAATTAACGAAATAGTCCTTAACTTGCAAACTTTTTCTGTAAAAATCCTTTGGCAATCGTTAGAATTATTGTACTTTTGCACAATCGAATCGCATCAACGATGAAGAAGTCCCTGAAGTGGTTAGGGTTCGCGGTGCTCACGCCCTTTCTGCTTTTTATTATAATCGCCGTACTGATCTATCTGCCACCCATTCAGAACTGGGCGGTAAAGAAAGTGACTGCCATAACCTCAGAAAAGACGGGAATGAAGATCACCATCGACCATGTTGACCTGGCCTTTCCCCTCGACCTGGGCATCGACGGTTTTCGCGTCATCAAGCCTAATGATTCCATCCCGTCCCTCAATGACACCATTGCCGACGTCAGGCGACTAGTGGCAGATGTCAGACTGCTGCCATTATTGCGGAAAAGAGTCGTGATTGACGAACTGTCGTTCCATCAGGCAAAGATCAACACCAACGGTTTTATCAGCGACCTACGTATCAAGGGTGAACTCGACGAACTCTGGCTATCCTCAAAAGGGATCGACCTCGGTCGGGAGACTGTTGAGGTCAACGGGGCACGACTCTCTGACGCGCGTCTTGATATCGCCCTGAGCGACACGGCTGCCATAGATACCACGACCTCTGAAGTGAAATGGATCATCAATGCCGACAGCCTTAGCATCACTCGCACAGACTTGAAGATTCACCTGCCAGGAGACACGTTGCAGGTGGGTGGCTACTTAGCCCGAGCCGTTGCCCGTGAGGCACTCATTGATATTGGTCAGGAAATATATAAAGTATCCAGTCTTGACTGGCAGGATGGTGCCCTAACCTACGACGATCGTTCCGAACCTGAAGCCAAGGGACTAGACTATTATCATATTGCTCTTAGCGACATCCGCCTGGGTATCGATTCCATCAGTTATACCCCACAGGGCACTTCCTTATTCATGCGCAAAATGGCCCTGAAAGAGAAAAGTGGACTGGAGATAACAGAACTGAAGGGTGGCATACGGCTGGACTCTGCATTCCATAATATCAAGATTCCATCGATGACACTACGCACGCCCGACTCGGATATCATGGCGGAAGCAGATATCGATTTGAGTGCATTTTCTCCACACCATCAAGGAACTGAGAATCCACGACAAGGGAATCTTAGGGTCAGGCTCAATGCCCAGATAGGCAAGCAGGACTTAAGCCGCCTTATAGGAGACCTGCCCCAGAAATTGATGGAGCGCTATCCCAACCACCCGCTGACCATCAAAGGGTCCGTCAATGGAAATATGCAGCAGATGGAATTTACGGGACTGGATGTCCATCTGCCAACTGCCATGTACCTGACAGCAGGCGGTACCGCTGGCAATCTGGCTGATCCCAAACAGTTGAAAGCCGATGTCAAATTCAGTGCGAAAGCCCAGGATGTCAATTTCCTAACGGCATTCATCGATCCCAAAATGATGGGGGGCTATCGTATTCCCAGTGGTATCACGTTAGAAGGTACGGTCAAGGCTGATGGCCCAAGGTATTCCACGGACCTGACGGTCAGAGAGGGAAGCGGTAGTGTGAAACTGAAGGGATCTGCCACCATTCCTTACGATGCAAGAGGGGAGATGGTTACGCAGAACATGAGTTACGATGCAGACGTCAAGGTCAACAACCTGAACCTCCACCATTTCATGCCCAAGGACTCACTCTATTCCGTCTCCGCAGATATTAAAGCGAAAGGTTACGGGACAGACTTCCTTTCAAAGCGCAGCAGGCTTACAGCCGATGCCACCATTCACCACCTACAATACGGCGGATGGGACCTGGATGGCATCACGGCCCAGGCAACCCTGAGCGACGGTCGCGGACAAGCCTCCATCACTGGCAACAACGAACTCCTCGACGGCACCATCAGCCTCGATGCCCTCCTTGACACCAAAAAGATTGAAGGCTCGATTCAGGCGGCATTGGACAAAGCCGACCTCTACAGGATGCGACTGGTTAAAAAGCCATTAATCATCGGCTTTAATGGGAATATCGACCTGAACTCCGACCTGAAGAAGACCCATAGAATCAGTGGACTCTTGGGCGACATTCTGATACAAGACAAGAAGAAGGCCTATCACCCCGACAAGATTGGCCTGCTGGTAAAGACAGATGAGGATACCACCATCGTGAGGGCGCAGAGCGGCGACTTCATCGTGAAACTCGATGCCAGCGATGATTATGAACATGTGCTGAAACAGGTAAGCATGCTCTCCGACTCGGTGATGGCACAATATAATCAGAACACCATCGATCAACCAGCCGTGAAGCGACTATTGCCCACATTGAAACTCCACGTAGAAAGTAAGCGTGACAACCCCATTGCCGACTTGCTGAGGACCAGTGACATCACCTTCAAGGAGATGATGCTCGACCTATCGACCTCACCAGAGACTGGTATCAACGGGCAGAGTTATCTCTACTCTCTGAACTACGACAGTACGCGTATTGATACCATCCGTCTGAACCTGACGCAAAAGGGCGATCGTCTGACCTACCAGGGACAGATACGCAATAACAAGAAGAATCCCCAATTCGTCTTCAATGCCCTACTCGACGGGCATTTCCATGAGCATGGTCTTCTGGCAGGACTACGTTACTATGACGCCAAGGGAAAGATGGGTGTACGCTTAGGAGTCACGGCAGAAATGGAGGCTCAGGGCATCCGCTTCAGACTGATGCCAGAGCGCCCCACCATTGGCTATAAGGATTTTAATCTGAATAAGGACAATTTCATCTTCCTGGACAAGAGCAACAGATTACAGGCAAAGGTCGATCTGATCTCCGACGACATGACAGGTATGAAACTCTATACAGAGAACCAAGACTCTACCATGCAGCAGGACCTCACCCTCTCCCTACACCGACTGGACCTGGGTGAAGTGACCTCCGTACTACCTTATCTGCCCCATATCACGGGAAAACTGGATGGCGACTACCACATCGTGCAGAATCGAGAGGGACAGTTCTCCGTGGCCTCCGATATGGCCATACAGAAGATGACCTATGAGGGTTCACCTATCGGTAACATCAGTACAGAATTCGTCTATCTGCAGAAAGAAGACGACACCCACGCCGTAGAGGCACGCCTGATGCTCGACGACGAGGAGTTCGGACTGCTCAATGGTTCCTACCAGAACAAAAAAGTCTCGGGAACAGGCGAGGGTATCATCGACGCCACTTTCACCATGACAAGGATGCCACTTTCCATTGCCAACGGTTTCGTACCCGATCAGATCATCGGATTAGAAGGCTACGGCGACGGAACGCTCACCATCCAAGGCACGACCACGCATCCCGACGTCAATGGTGAAATATTTGTCGATTCTGCCTATTTAGTGAGTATCCCTTACGGTGTCAGGATGCGCTTCGACAATGACCCCGTGCGCATCGTCGGCAGCCACTTGCTCCTTGAGAACTTCGGACTCTATGCCTATAACGACCAGCCGCTAAACCTAATGGGCGACATCGACTTCTCCGACACGGAGCATATCAGCATCGACATGAGGATGCGGGCACGTGACCTGCTACTTATCAATGCCAAGCAGGAGGCCAAGAGCATTGCATACGGCAAGGCCTATGTGAACTTCTTTGCCCGTCTGCAGGGACCGTTGGAAGAGATGAACATGCGCGGCAGACTCGATGTCTTAGGCTCTACCGATATGACGTACATGTTGCTCGACTCTCCACTCTCTGCCGATAACCGGCTGAATGAACTGGTGAAATTTACTGACTTCACCGACTCCACCCAGACCGTCGTCACCCGTCCGGCCCCCAGCGGACTGACAGCCGACCTGACTATCAACGTATCCGAAGGCGCCCATATCGTCTGCAACCTCAATCCCGACCAGACCAACTATTTGGATCTGATGGGCGGGGGCGACCTCCGCATGAAATACAATTCGGAGGGTATCAACATGACCGGCCGCTATACTCTGAACAGCGGTGAGATGAAATATTCACTGCCAGTAATTCCTCTGAAGACATTCACTATCAAGGATGGCAGTTATGTGGAGTTTACTGGCGACCCCATGAACCCCAAACTGAATATCACTGCCACAGAACGCGTAAAGGCAACGGTCAATGCAGATGACGGGCAGAGTCGGAGCGTCACCTTCGACTGCGGTGTCATCATCACCAAGACCCTCAACGACATGGGGCTGGAGTTCACTATCGACGCGCCAGAGGACAATTCCGTCAGCAATGATCTCGCCATGATGTCGGCAGACGAACGAGGCAAACTGGCAGTGGGCATGCTCACCACAGGCATGTATCTTGCCGGGGGCGACACAGGCAGTTTCTCGATGAACTCCGCCCTCAGTTCCTTCCTACAGAGCGAGATCAACAGCATCGCCGGCTCCGCCCTGAAGACCCTCGACCTCAGCGTGGGCATCGACAACAGCACAGATGCATCAGGCAACATGCACACCGACTACTCGTTTAAGTTTGCCAAGCGGTTCCTCAACAACCGCCTCAAGGTTGAGATCGGTGGAAAGGTATCGTCGGGCAATAGCGACCTCTCTGGGCAAAACAAGTCATTCTTCGACAATGTAACCATGGAATACCGCCTGAACCAGAATGCCACTAAGAACATCAAACTTTTCTACCAGCAGAATGTCTATGACTGGCTCGAAGGCTATACCAGCATGTATGGCGCAGGCTTCGTGTGGCGCAGGAGACTCGATAATTTCTGGGATATCATCCGTTTCTGGAAGAAAGAACAACAGCCTCAGATGCAACGTCCTCGGACCACGACCCTGCCCTCCATGCAGCGCGACAGTACTAAAACAGACTCCATCAGACCCACGCCCCATGAAACAAGATAATATACTCCTATGGCTCTGCCTCTCATTGGTCCTCACCTCCTGTTCGATGACCAAGAACATCCCTGAGGACGATCAACTCTTCACGGGCCTGAAGAAGATTGCCTACGCTGACACGCCAGACTATAACGACAAGGCCTTTGACGACCACCTCAGCACCACGAAGGAAGAACTGGAGGCCGCCCTGGCCACCGAGCCCAACGGTGCCCTCTTCGGCAGTAGTTACTACACCGTACCCTGGTCATGGCACCTCTGGATATACAACAAGTTTTCGGGCAAGGACTCCAAGTTTGCCAAGTGGATGACCAAGTCGTTTGGCAAGGCACCCGTGCTGATGAGCCAGGTCAACCCTGCCCTGCGCGCCTCCGTGGCACGCTCCGTCCTCCAGAACAACGGCTACTTCCGAGGTGACGTCACCTACGAGATCATACCCCAGAAGAATCCGAAGAAATCCAAGATAGCATATACCGTGCGCCTCGACTCACTATTCACTCTCGACAGCGTGGCCTATACCAATTTCCCAAAGCCACTAAGACAACTCATCGACTCCACCAGCAGTGAATCGTTGATCAAAAGTGGCAGTGCCTTCAGCGCCTCTACGCTCGACGGTGAGCGCATCCGCCTCAGCAACCTATTCCGCAACAATGGCTACTACTATTACAACAGCACTTATGCCTCCTATCTGGCCGATACTTTCCAGGTGGCCGACAAAGCCCAACTGCGCTTTCAACTGGCCGACGGCCTGCCTGACAATGCCCTCAAGAAGTGGTATATAGGCAACGTGAGCGTGCACTTCCGGAAGTCCATGCGCGAGCAACTGACCGACAGCATCAGGCGCCGCCACCTCACCATCTACTTCAATGGCAAAAACCCGCCCATCCGCCCCAGGATCATCCTCAAGGACCTCAAGTTGCGCCCACGCCAGCAGTTCAGTTACGACAATTACATGGAATCCGCCAGTAAGATCAATGCCAATGGGATATTCTCAACTACCGACTTCCAGTTTACGCCCAGATTAGATTCCGATACTCTCGACCTACGCCTGAACTGTGTGCTCGACAAGCCTTACGACTTCTATATCGAGACCAATGCCATCGGCCGCACCAACGGCCGCTATGGACCTGAGGCGAAAATCGGTTTCACACGGCGCAACCTCTTCAGAGGCGGTGAGAAACTCGATATCAACCTGCACGGTTCGTACGAATGGCAACATGGCGGTGGTAACAACAGTGCCACCTATCAGTATGGTGCGGAAGTCAGCATCGAGTTTCCCCGCATCATAGCACCTTTCTACAACAGCGACCGTGTGCGCCGCGACAAGAATGGGCGCCGCATCCGCCGCAGGCGCCCCTTTGCCACGCCGACGACCTTTGCCAAGGTTTCCACCGACATCGTGCGCCGCCCCGACTACTATAAAATGCATATCGTGACTGGTGAGTGGACCTACCGCTGGCAGCCCACGGCCACCAGCAAGCACGAGTTCTCACCACTCACCGTGACGTATCAGTTCAAGAACTCCACCACCGCCAGATTCGATACGCTGATGATTGAAAGCCCCTACCTCGAGCGCACCATGGGCGACTACTTCATCCCTAAGATGCGCTACACCTATACCTATACCAGTCCCTCCACCTTGCGCAACCCCATCCGCTGGGAGACCACTATCGAGGAGTCGGGCAATGTGGTATCACTGATCGACATGGCCAGAGGCAAGTCTTTCAATGAGAAAGAGAAGAAACTCTTTAAGAATCCCTATTCCCAGTTCCTGCGACTGGAGACCGATTTCACCAAGACCTGGAGCATGGGCACGGAGTCCAGTCTGATTGCCCACGTGAATGCCGGCGTGATCTGGAGTTACGGCAATAGCAAGGAGGCGCCACTCACCGAACAGTACTATGTCGGAGGTGCCAATAGCATCCGCGCCTTTACCGTACGCGATATCGGTCCAGGTGCGTTCACCGACCTCGGGCTCAAAGACAAGTTCTTCCGCCAGATGTTCTATCTCATGCGCAACGGAGACCTGAAACTGGTGGCAAACCTTGAATACCGCACGCCCCTCTTTGGCAATATGAAAGGAGCCATCTTCTTCGACGCTGGCAATGTGTGGCGGATGACATCGTTTTACGATGAAGAGGACTTCAATTTCGATAACCTGGAGAACATGACCGACGAGGATATCCTTTTTACCTACGGCATGAAGAAATGGTTCGACACGATGAAATTCAAGCCCTCACGCTTCTTCAACGACATTGCCCTGGGCACTGGCTTCGGACTGCGATACGATCTGGGATTCCTCGTGCTCCGCGTCGATTGGGGAATAGCCCTCCACCTCCCATGCGAGAACGGTGTCTCCGGTTACTTCTTCAATGTCGAGAGGTTCAAGGACCTCCACACGCTCAACTTCGCCATCGGCTATCCGTTCTAAGCAGGCAAAGGGCGGAATTCCATCGTTAAGAATTGCGAAAAAAGCGTCAAGCCTGGAAAATTATGAATGATGAATGATGAATATATGAATTAATATTCGTATCTTTGCAGTCAATTTATTGAAAACTCTAATATAATTCGCTTATGAAACCAACGCTTTTTCTGCTTGCAGCAGGTATGGGAAGCCGCTACGGCGGCCTGAAACAACTCGACGGTCTAGGGCCCAATGGTGAGACGATCATGGACTACTCTATCTACGATGCCATCCAGGCCGGATTCGGCAAGATAGTATGGGTCATCCGCAAGGACTTTGAGGAGCAGTTCCGCAGTCAGATCCTCTCCAAATATGAAGGCAAGGTCAAGTGCGAACTATGCTTTCAGGCACTCGATGCCCTGCCCGAAGGTTTTAGCGTACCTGAAGGTCGCCAGAAGCCTTGGGGTACCAACCATGCCGTGCTGATGGGCAAGGGCGTGATCAAGGAGCCCTTCTGCGTCATCAACTGCGACGACTTCTACAACCGCGATGCCTTCATGGTGATCGGCAAGTTCCTCAGCAATCTCCCCGAGGGTGCCAGGAACCAGTATGCCATGGTGGGCTTCCGCGTGGGCAACACCCTTAGCGAGAACGGTACCGTGGCCCGCGGCATCTGCTCCAAGAACGAGAAGGGCCATCTGACCACCGTCGTAGAGCGTACGGAGATTGTGCGCTGTGCCGCTGACGGATCCAATGCCGGTGCCGCCACTGAACCCATCCGCTACAAGGACGAGAACGGCCAGTGGGTTGAGGTGGCCGACAACACCCCCGTATCCATGAACATGTGGGGCTTCACCCCCGACTACTTCGAGTACAGCGAGGCCTACTTCAAGGAGTTCCTCTCCGACCCGAAGAACATCGAGAACCTGAAGGCCGAGTTCTTCATCCCCCTGATGGTCAACAAACTCATCAACGACGGCACGGCCACCGTTGAGGTGCTCGACACCACCAGCAAATGGTTCGGCGTGACATACGCAGCCGACCGCGATGCCACTGTGGCACGCATTCAGCAACTTGTTGATGAAGGCGTCTATCCCAAACAACTCTTCTAAATGGATATCAATATCATGACAGAAGATCAGGTGGCCCAACTAAGCCACCTGATTTCTCATGCAGAGACCATCCTGGTCACCTGCCACAAGAGTCCCGACGGTGATGCCATCGGTTCCTGTCTGGGGTGGGCCGAATACCTGCGCTCACAGGGCAAGGAGCCCGTCGTCGTCGTGCCCGACCAGTACCCAGACTTCCTGCAATGGATGCCCAACACGGAAAAAATCGTGCGCTACGACAAGCACCGCGAGAAATGCGACATGCTCTTCAAGATCGCCGACCTTGTGTTCTGCCTTGACTACAACACCCCCAGCCGCGTGGAGGACATGCAGCAGGCCCTCATCTCGACTCCTGCCAAGCGCATCCTCATCGACCACCATCCCAACCCAGATGTCGAGACCATCCTCACCATCTCCCACCCGGAGGCATCCAGCACCTGCGAACTCATTTTCCGCATCGTCTGGCAACTCGACGGCTTCAAGGACCTCGGCAAGCAGTTTGCCGCCCCCATCTACTGTGGGATGATGACCGACACAGGGGGCTTCACTTTCAACTCCACCGCTCCGGAGATATTCTTCATCATCAGTGAACTGCTCACCAAGCGGATCGACAAGGACCGCATCTACCGGAACGTATATCACAATTACTCCGAGGACCGCATCCGTCTGATGGGCTACGTCATGTACGAGAAACTCACCTACCTGTCCGAATACCATGCTGCCTTCTATACGCTGACCAAGGAGGAGCAGCAGCACTTCCACTTCATCAAGGGCGATGCCGAAGGACTGGTAAACATTCCCCAGCAGATTAAGGGGCTGATCCTCTCCATCTCGCTGCGCGAGGACACCGACAAGCGCGACCTGGTATGGGTGAGCCTTCGCTCCGTCGATGACTTCCCCTGTAACAAGATGGCCGAGGAGTTCTTCAACGGTGGCGGTCACCTCAATGCCGCCGGCGGACGTATCTACGGTAATATGGATGAGGCTGTGGAAACCGTCAGGAAGGCGATACGCGCCTATGCCGGGCTGCTGAAAAAGAGTTAAGAGCAGAGAGCAAAGCGTTAAAAATAGTCCTGTCGCGGCAATTTCTTAATTCTTCATTCTTCATTCTTAATTAAATTCACTACTTTTGCACCGTCAATTACAAGAAACGATGAAGAGACTCCTGTTTATCATGATAACCGTCGCTGCCGTCCTGACCAGTTGTAATGACTACGAGACTTACGGCGACAAGAAAGAAAAAGAACGCAACGCCATCGCCAAGTTCATCTCCGACTCATCCATCGTCGTGATCACTGAAGACCAGTTCAAGGCGCAGGGCGAGACGACCGACGTATCGCGCAATGAGTATGTAAAGTTCGACAAGAACGGTGTCTATATGCAGATCGTCCGCAAGGGCTGTGGCTCCATGTTCCAAGACGGGGAGAAAGGCAATCTCGTATGCCGCTTCTCCGAGTACAATATCCTGGCAGACACAATCCAGTTGCGCAACAACACATCGGCCTACGCCCTCTCCCCCGACATCCTGTACGTATCTCGCTCCGGCAGCACTTTTACGGCAGCCTTCCTCAGCGGCGTGATGTACACCGTTTATACCAGTTCCGTACCCGCAGGCTGGTTAGTACCACTCTCCTACGTCAAGGTAGGGCGCCCGCAGTCGGAAGACGAGGAGTGCGCCAAGGTAAAACTCATCGTTCCACACACACAAGGGCATGTCACAGCCTCATCCAACGTGGTGCCCTACTTCTATGTGTTGACACTTCAGAAGGAACAATAACAATTTTCTATAAAACGAACCATGACACTGATCAAATCAATTTCCGGAATCCGTGGCACCATCGGAGGCCCCACGGGCAATACGCTTAATCCACTGGACATCGTCAAGTTTACCACAGCATACGCTACATTCATCGGACAGCGGCCCCGCAAGGGCGACAAGCCAGTCGTCGTCGTAGGTCGTGACGGCCGTATCTCGGGTCCCATGGTGCGCGATGTTGTATGCGGCACCCTCACAGGCATGGGCTATGATGTCATCGACATCGGCTATGCCACCACACCCACCACGGAACTGGCTGTCCGCATGTCTGGGGCCGACGGCGGCATCATCATCACCGCCTCGCACAACCCCCGCCAGTGGAACGCCCTGAAACTGCTCAACAGCGAGGGCGAGTTCCTCACTGCTGCCGATGGAGCCGAGGTGCTCCGTATCGCAGAGAGCGAGGACTTCAACTATGCCGAGGTGGATCATCTGGGAAAGGTGACCATCGACAATACGTTCAACCAGCGCCACATCGACTCTGTGCTGAACCTGAAACTCGTAGATCTCGAAGCCATCAGGCAGCGCAAGTTCCGCGTCTGTGCAGATACCATCAACTCAGTGGGAGGCATCATCCTTCCAGAGTTGTTCAAGGCTCTTGGCGTCGATTACGAGATTCTCAATGGTGAGTGCACAGGCGATTTCGCCCACAACCCCGAGCCGTTGGAGAAGAACCTTCACGGTATCATGGACAAGATGAAGAAGGGTGGCTTCGACCTGGGTATCGTCGTCGATCCCGATGTCGATCGACTGGCTTTCATCTGCGAGGATGGTACCATGTTCGGTGAGGAATATACGCTGGTCGCCGTAGCCGACTATGTGCTCACCCATACGCCAGGCAACACCGTCAGCAACCTGTCGTCAACACGTGCGTTGCGCGATGTTACGGAGAAGCATGGCGGGAAATATACTGCTGCAGCCGTGGGCGAGGTAAACGTCACCACGAAGATGAAGGAAGTAGGAGCCGTCATCGGTGGTGAGGGCAATGGTGGCGTTATCTATCCCGAGAGCCACTACGGCCGCGACGCCCTCGTGGGTATTGCCCTGTTCCTCTCCAGTCTCGCACAGAAAGGCTGTACGGTCAGTGAACTGCGCCAGACCTTCCCCGACTACCAGATTGCGAAGAATCGCATCGACCTCACTCCTGATACAGATGTTGATGCTATCTTAGTGAAGGTAAAGGAGATGTTTGCCAAGGACAACTCCGCCGTGGTCAACGACATCGACGGCGTGAAGATCGACTTCCCCGACCGATGGGTACATCTGCGCAAGTCAAACACGGAGCCCATCATCCGCATCTATAGTGAGGCACAGACCATGGAGCAGGCCGACGACCTCGGCAAACGGCTCATGCAGATGGTCTATGACATGTGATAAGTAAAGAAGTAGTATATCATTAAAGGGTGCCAGTTGGCACCCTTTAAAATTTAAACTTATAGCCTAAACCTATCAGATGGGTATTGGGCTCGTTGTCGTCATCATCGTCACGCACGGACTGGTAGCGGTAGAAGGCTCCGAGCGAATGCTGCCTTGAGATCTTCCAGTCGAGACCGACGTGATAGCGCACTTTCTGCAGACTCCAGGCATTGAAGAGTTCGGCATTGATATAAGGTGTGACGGCCAGTCCCTTCTTGTCGAACTCAATCTGGAGACGGCTGCGCAGCACGTTCTTGCCCTTGCCCGAGTAGGTCTTCTCCTTACCGTCGCAGGCATTGTCGAGGTAACTCCATCGCTCGCTCACTGTATGTGCAGGGCGATAGGTGTATTGCCAACGCTCACGAAGTGAGAACTTGAAGTCGCCAAAGAGTTTCTTGTCGAACGTCAGCGACACGTTGAAACGGTGACGCGGAGCCCAGTACTGTGCACACTTCTTGGGATCGCCCTCGTTGGCATCACCATCGAGCACGGCATCATCGGTGGCATCATAATAAGATATTTTCTTATTGTTATCATAGAGGAAGGTATAGCCGGCAGAGGCCTTCAGCCACTTGGCCACCTTGTAATCGACACCGAGTCCGAAGGCCCAGCGATCGCTGGTCTTGGTGTTGTCGCGAGTGCGGTATTCCGCTTCAAGTCCGATGTTCCACTGCTTGTTGATCTTCTTCTGTGCCTCGAGCGAGAAGTCGAGCCCGAAGTCGTCACCCTGCGCCATAGCGCCCAGTGGCATCAAAGCCAACAATAGTCCAATAAACTTCTTCATAACGCTTTCAATCCTTCAATCCTTCAATTCTTCAATCCTTCAATTCTTCAGAACTCTTTGAGTTGATCCTTCGACAGTTTCAGGTTATTACTGACGGCAGAGGGTTCTCCCTCGTAACTGACACGGATCATAGCCATGTCGCGCAGGAAGTCGATAGAGCCGATATCCACCTTGACGACCTTCACGCCGAGCCGTTTCTCCAGATCGGCAATGAGTTCCTCGCGACGCTCAGGCGTAATAAGTTCGATGCGGTCGTACTGCACGAGGCGAGAGGGATTGGTCTTCAGGTGCATCTCGCATAGCCATACGGCACAGATGATGATCAGGTTGGTGATGATGACCTCGAAATAAGGGAGATTGACCGATACGGCATTGACCAGTGAGAGGGCGATGATGACGAAGAGGTAGGTCATCTCGCGTACGGGCATCGTATCCGTGCGGTAGCGCATGATGGAGAAGATGCCGAAGAGTCCGATACCTACACCCATCGACGTCTTGCCCTTCATATCCTCCAGCACGAAGATCATGAAGAAGACGATGAAGAAGATGGCCACGGAGATGAGCATGAACGTGAAGTAGAAGTCACGCCGCTTACTTTTCTGATAATACAGGCGGTCGATGATGAGCCATGTGGCCAGCATGTTAATAAGCAGGCGGATGAACATCATCAGGAAGTCGGAAGACAAACTAAAAAATTCCATATCTTTTACTGTTTATACATTTTTATTGCTTATTTTGCTTGAGCCAGGAACCGCTCGATACTGTGCAGACGGGGCTTGATGCGGTTGCGGCGCAGGTCATCGTTGGTGAGGGCCGACCCGATGCAGTATTTCGAGAATCCGTGAGGATGGATGCGCAGGTCGAGCAGTTTCGGCAGGATGGGCGACGGTTTCAGACCGTCGCGCTTCAGTTCGATGATCACGATGTCGCCCATGAAGCGGAAGTTGTCGGTGGCGATATTGTGGAAGCGCAGGTTGGTGTCGATGGTCAGCCGTTCTGTCTTGCCCTTGTTCACCAGCGTCACGCGGTCGAAGCGATTCTCCAACTGCGCCGTCAGCGCCTCTGGATCGTAGCGCAGGTAGGTGCGGAGGAAGTCGTCGTAGGCGACGAACTGCTCGTCCTGCCGCCTGAACAGGATGTTGTGGTCGGGATTGACGGCGTCGAAGTTCTCCATCGTCATGCGCTTCTTCTTCGTACGCTTGTGGTTGTTCTTAGTCTTCACCTCGAGGAAGTTCAGCCCAGCATCGACATACGAGCGAATGCGGATCTTCTGCCTCACGAGATAGCCTGCCTCATGACGGTTATACATCGCGCAGTCGGCAGTGTCGAAATACAGTGTATAGTAGGGTGAGATGCGCAGTCCACCCGTCTCCTGCACGAAATAGTCGTCGCGGGCTATCTCCAGCAGGCGCTTCAGCACTGGCACCGTCGTCACGAACTTGGTGTCGATGCGATTCATCAGCCGGATGTCCTTCATCTCCTCCAGCGTGATGGGTTCATATCTGTCTAAAATCTCTTGCATCCTTATTTGTTTTCTGGTGCAAAGATAGTGTCTCTACCCCACTCCAGCAAATCCGTTCAACGAATCATACGATTTATTCAGCCAATCCAAAGCCTAATGTTTAAAGTCTAACGTAACTCCCACGGGACAATGGTCGCTGCCGAAGACCTCCGTATGGATCTCGGCCTCCTGAAGACGGTCGCGCAGGCGGTCGGAGATCACGAAGTAGTCGATGCGCCAGCCAGCGTTCTTCTCGCGGGCCTGGAAACGGTACGACCACCAGGAGTACTTCACCTCGTCGGGATGCATATAGCGGAAGGAGTCCGTGAAGCCACTAGCCAGCAGGTCCGTGAACTTGGCGCGTTCCTCATCAGTGAAGCCTGCATTATGGCGGTTGGTCTTCGGATTCTTGATATCTATCTCCTCGTGGGCTACGTTCAGGTCACCGCAGAGGACGACGGGCTTCTTCTCATCGAGCCTCTTCAGGTAGTGGCGGAAGTCGTCTTCCCACGTCATGCGGTAGTCGAGGCGCTTCAGTCCGTCCTGCGAATTAGGCGTATAACAGCATACGAGGTAGAAGTCAGCCATTTCGAGCGTGATGACCCGCCCCTCGTGGTCGTGCACGTCGATGCCGATGCCATAGTCCACGCTGAGCGGCTGGTGCCTGGTGAAGATGGCCGTACCCGAGTAGCCCTTCTTGTCGGCATAGTTCCAGTACGACTGATATCCCTCGAACTCAATGTCAAGTTGCCCGGCCTGCATCTTCGTCTCCTGAAGACAGAAGAAATCGGCATCCAACTGTCGGAAGACATCACTGAAGCCCTTGCCCTGGCAGGCTCTCAGACCATTCACGTTCCACGAAATCAATTTCATCTTGTTATCATATAACGGTTTTGGGTTGCGGGGACAAAGGTACATAGAAAAAGTGGAATAACCAAACCTTTTCCGATTAATTCTTCCTTGAGGGTTCCTCAAATCGGAGATGTTTCGTTATGTCACACCGTTTCAGGAAGCCTGTCCACGTCGTGATTTCCTTTCAGCCAGCAACTAACTGTCTGACTGTCAGCACTTCCGGCTGAAGGGACATTTGATGGCACGAAAGCCAGGTTGTCAGCCATCATTAACGCGTATCTAAAAGTTTGTGCCGACATGTTTTTCGCGATTGTCCCAAGGCATGGGACAAAAATAAAGAGCCACTTTAGCAGCGCGAAGAGGCACTTTAGCAACGTAGGGAGGCACTTTAGCAGCGTGAAGAGCCACTTATTTGCGACAGACAGCCTCCCCTTCCAGCGGGGAACATAACCAAAAATCACCTTTCAGCCGAAAGAACTGATAACCAGAGAGTTAAGTGCCGGCTGAAAGGTAATTTGAATGACAACGAAAAGACAGAAACGGTGCGTAAAAAGAAAAATCCACTTTTCTTTTTGCTTTTCTCCCACATATTTCGTATCTTTGCAAATGAATTAGACATCAATCATGCTGAAGACACTTCTACGCCAGGTCGGCACATACCGCAAGGCCTCCATCCTCACCCCTGTGTGGACGGCGCTGGAGGTATTGATGGATGTGTTAATACCCTATGTGACGGCCTCGCTCATCGACAAGGGCATCAATGCCGGGGATATGCAGAACGTGTATCTCTACGGCACTATCATGCTGGGCATGGCGATGATGAGCATGGTATTCGGCATCCTTGGCGGGCGTTGCTCGGCATACGCCTCCACGGGATTTGCAGCCAATCTGCGCTCGGCGATGTATCGCAACATCCAGCGGCTGGCTTTCTCGGACATCGACAAATATGCCATCTCGGGGCTCATCACCCGCATGACCACCGATGTAAACACCCTGCAGAGCGCCTTCCAGCAGATACTGGGCGTGAGCGTGAGGGCACCCTTCAAACTGGTACTGTCGATACTGATGTGCCTGATCATAGACGCCCGTCTGTCGCTGGTGTTCCTGACGGCACTCGTGATACTGAGTTTCTCGCTCTACCATATCATATCACGCGTGGCAAGACTGTTCCAGCAGGTGTTTGCGAAGTACGACGAACTGAACCAGAGCGTGCAGGAGAACGTCAGCGCCATCAGACTGGTAAAGGCCTTTGTGCGCGAAGACTACGAGAACGAGAAGTTCGCCCGTGCTGCCGACAACCTGTATCGGCTGTATGTGAAGGCCGAGAGCCTGATGGCCTGGAACCATCCCATTATGAACATGGTGGTGTATGGCTGTATCATCGCATTATCGTGGCTGGGCGCCCACTATATCGTGGAAGGCAGCCTGACCACTGGCGAACTGACCTCGCTGTTTACCTACGTGATGTCGATCCTGATGTCGCTGATGATGCTCTCGATGGTCTTCGTGATGCTCACCCAGAGTGCAGCCTCAGCGAAGCGCGTGGCCGAGATCATCGAGGAAGAGCCCGACATCGTGAACCCTGACCAGCCCGTGTATGAGATAGCCGACGGCAGCGTGACATTCAGAGGCGTGCGCTTCGACTATGCCCGTCCCACACCAGGCAAGAGCCGCCGCTCGGCACTCTTCAATGTGAACTTCAGCATAGCCTCAGGCGAGACCATCGGCATCATCGGTGGCACAGGCTCGGGTAAGTCGTCACTCGTCAACCTGGTGTCGCGCCTCTACGACGTCACGGAGGGTGAAGTGCTGGTGGGTGGCAGGAACGTGAAAGACTACGACCTGACGGCTCTGCGGAATGCCGTGAGCGTGGTGCTGCAGAACAATATCCTCTTCTCGGGCACCATCCTCGACAACCTGCGCTGGGGCAACGGCGAGGCCACGGAGGAAGACTGCCGAAGAGTCTGTCAGATAGCCTGTGCCGATGAGTTCATAGACCAGATGCCCGAAGGGTATCACACGCATATAGAACAAGGTGGCACCAACGTGAGCGGCGGACAGAAGCAGCGACTCTGCATCGCCCGTGCCCTGTTGAAAAAGCCTAAGATACTGGTGCTCGACGACTCCACCTCGGCCTGCGACACTGCAACGGATGCCAGGATCAGAAAGGCCATACACACCCAACTGCCAGAGATGACCAAGATCATCATCGCCCAGCGCATCTCCAGCGTGGAGCACTGCGACCGGATCCTCGTGATGGACAATGGCGTGGTAACAGGATTCGACACCCACGACAACCTGCTGAAGACGAATGCGCTCTATCAGGAAATCTATGCCATACAGGAGGCCGACATGGGCGACTTCGACCAGAAAGGATGGAACAGCGAGAGCCACCAAGTTGGCTCGGATGGCCGAGGCGTGACAGACGAACGCAAAGCGAAAGGAGGTGCGGCATGAGACAACCAAACTTCGGAGGGCCTCGCGGACCAAGGGCTCAAGCAGGATTCCAGAAGATCGACAAGCAGCAGCGGGCTACGCTCCTGAGGATGTTCACATTCGTCGTGAAGCATTACAGGTGGGCGATAGTCATCGTACTGGCATGCGTATTTGTCTCCTCTGTCACCTCGCTGATATCATCACTGTTCACCAAGACGCTGATGGACGACTATATCGTGCCGCTGACACAGGCGGAGAATCCGCAGTACCAGTCGCTGGCACAGACCTTGTTCAAACTGGGCCTCATCCTCTTCTTCGGCACCGTCTGCTCCTACACCTACAACCGCTTGATGATCCACATCAGCCAGGGAACGATGCTCAGACTGCGGAAGATCATCTTCGAGAAGATGCAGCACCTGCCTATCCAGTATTTCGACCAGCGCTCGCACGGCGATATCATGAGTGTCTATACCAACGATGTCGATTCGCTGCGCCAGATGATCTCAACGGCATTGGCACAGGTCTTCTCGTCGATCATCACCATCGTGGCCACGTTTACCTCGATGATTGTGCTGAGCGTACCGCTGACGCTGGTGAGTATCGCGATGGCAGTGGTGATGGCCGTGACCACCACCAAGATCGGCAAGCGCTCGCGCGACTTCTTCCGCACACAACAGCAACGGTTGGCCAACGTGAACGGGTACATAGAGGAAATGCTCACTGGGCAGAAGGTCATCAAGATATTCTGCCATGAGAAGCAGGCCATCAGCCGATTTGAGGAGATCAACGAGGCACTGCGCACAGCAGCCTGCAATGCCAACCGCTTTGCCAACATCGTCATGCCCGTGAATGGCGGCATCAGTAACTTCGGCTTCGTCTGTCTGGCTGTCGTGGGGGCCACCCTGGCCATCAATGGCTCTTGGGGCATGGTGACACTGGGTACGGTGGTAGCCTTCCTGCAACTCAACAAGAGTTTTACGCGTCCCATCTCACAGGTAAGCCAGCAGATCAACAGCGTGCTGAATGCATCCGTAGGCGCAGAACGCGTATTCAACCTGATGGACGAGGAACCCGAGACTGACGAGGGCAAGATCGTGCTGGAGGACCCCAAGGGCGACGTTGACTTCAAGGATGTGGATTTCGGCTACACCAGTGAGAAACAGGTGCTCTTCGACATCGACATCAACACCAATCCCGGGCAGAAGATAGCCTTTGTAGGCGGCACAGGCGCTGGCAAGACCACGATCATCAACCTGATTAACCGCTTCTATGAGATTCAGGGTGGACGCATCCTCTACGACGGCATCCCCATCACCGACATCTCGAAGCGCTCACTGCGCCAGGGCATGAGTATCGTGCTGCAGGAGACACACCTCTTCACAGGAACCGT
The DNA here is from genome assembly GCA_002379425.1 of Prevotella sp. UBA4217. GTDB lineage: Bacteria > Bacteroidota > Bacteroidia > Bacteroidales > Bacteroidaceae > Prevotella. The sequence goes on along the minus strand of DFTH01000012.1, from coordinate 47,185 downwards.
GCTCGACAACATCCGCTACGGCAAACTCGATGCCACAGACGAGGCATGCGTGGAGGCTGCCAAACTCGTGGGAGCCGACGACTTTATCCGGCGTCTGCCCAATGGCTACCTGACCATGCTCAATGGCGACGGCGGCAACCTGTCGCAAGGTGAACGCCAGTTGCTGGCCATCGCCCGCGCTGCCGTCTCAAACCCGCCTGTCCTTATCCTCGACGAAGCCACCTCGAGCATCGACACCCGTACGGAGACTCTGGTACAGAAGGGCATGGACAAACTCATGCAGGGGCGCACGACCTTCGTCATTGCCCACCGTCTCAGCACAGTAAGGAACGCAGACCAGATCATCGTGCTCGAACATGGGCGCATCATTGAACAAGGCACCCATGAAGAACTTCTAACGATGAAAGGGAAATACTATCAACTTAGAACTTTGCCATCTTGATAGCAACAACGGCACACTCATCGCCTTTGTTGCCGAACTTACCGCCTGCACGGTCCTTGGCCTGCTGCAAATCATTGGTCGTGAGCAGTCCATAGATGACAGGGATATTGCTCGTGGCATTCAAGCGGGCGATACCTTCGGTGACACCCTGACAGATATAGTCGAAGTGCGGAGTCTCGCCACGAATGACGGAACCGAGGATAATGATGGCGTCATAGCCATCGTTGAGCGTCATCTGATGGGCACCGTAGATCAGTTCGAAAGAACCTGGCACGGTCTTCACGTGGATATTCTCGGGCAGTGCGCCGTGCTTCTCTAACGTAGAAACACAGCCTTCGAGCAGAGCGCCCGTAATCTCTGGATTCCACTCAGCGACTACCACTCCGAAGATCATGTTCGACGCATCGGGAACCTTCGAGAAGTCGTAGTCGCTGAGGTTATGGAGTGCTGTTGCCATTGCTTACTTGGCGGATACGCGCTCGATATACTCGTCGATGCGCTGATACTGCATGGAGTTGAAGTACTTCTCCTTCACCTGCTGATAGAGTTTCAGGGCCTCATCACCCTTACCCTGGCTCTCAAGGATCTCGCCAGCCTGAATGAGGTAGGTGGGAGAGAGCGAGTTGTTGTCGGCCTTCTCGGCAGCCTTCTTCAGATGAGAGACGGCCTTGTCGAGTTGGTTCAGGTGAGCGTATGCATTACCCAGGGCACCCTCTGCCACAGGAGTAATCATCGCATCGTCGGCACCATCGTACTTCTCCAGATACTTCACGGCCTCATCCCACTTATCGAGTTGGGCATTGCAGAGACCAGCATAGAGGTTGGCCAGGTTGCCTGCGTCTGTACTGCTGTACTCATCAGCAAGTTTGGCAAAGCCCTTGAAACCAGTGCTGTCACCCGAAAGGGCCTGCTGGAAGAGTCCCTGTGCGAAATAATCCTGCCCTTTGGCGATTGCCGTGCTGGCCTTCTGCTCGTTGGGCTCTGAAACGTATGTCTTGTAAAGTACTGCACCAGCGATGATCACCACAAGGGCTACCACAACGCCGATAATGGCCTTCTTATACTTCAGGAAGAAGGCTTCGCTCTGGTTCAGGGATTCCTCCATCGTGGGGGCTTCCTGCTGTTGATTGTTCTTTGTTGCCATTATATTTTATGTATTAATTTCCAAAATCGGGTGCAAAGTTACTACTTTTTAACGAGAAATGAGGAATGAGGAATGAGAAATGTTTAAAGAAATGCAGGGAATCAACAGCAATTTAACCGAATTTAACCCTTTAAGAGATTTGCGTCCAACATTTCTCATTCCTCATTCCTCATTTCTCATTTTTTTTTCTTACCTTTGCACTATGATTCTCGAGAAGTTATCGCTGATCAACTATAAGAATATCCCTTCGGCCACACTGGAATTGTCGCCGAAGATCAACTGCCTCATCGGCCAGAACGGTGTGGGCAAGACAAATGTGCTGGATGCCATCTACTTCCTCTCGTTCTGCCACTCATCCAACAACCCCATCGACTCACAGGTAATCCGCCACGGACAGGAATTCCTCATGATTGAGGGGAAATACTCAGAGCCCTCGGAGTTCTCAGAGGATTCGGAAACGATCTCCGTGGGCATGAAACGCGGTACGAAGAAACACTTCAAGCGCAACAAGAAGGAATACAGGCGCCTCTCCGAGCATATCGGACTGATACCGCTGGTCATGGTATCCCCCTCTGACACCCTGCTCATCGAAGGAGGCAGCGAGGAACGGCGCAAACTGATGGATATCGTCATCTCACAGTACGACCGGAACTACATAGAGTCGATGAACCGCTACAACAAGGCCCTGCAACAGCGCAATGCCATGCTGAAACAGGAGGACGAGCCAGACCCAGAGATCATGGCACTTTGGGAAGAGCAGATGGCTATCGAAGGAGAGCGGATATACCAACAGCGAGATGCCTTCGTCAAGCAACTGGTGCCGATTTTCCAGCACTACTACGAACAGATATCCGGCAACAAGGAGCAGGTTAGCATCGAATACGTGTCACACTGTCAGCGCGGTCCGCTGAAGGAGGTCATCCAGCGCGACAGGGCGAAAGACCGTATCATGGGGTATTCGCTCCATGGTGTGCACCGAGACGACCTTGTCTTCACCTTAGGCGGACACCCCCTAAAGCGCGAGGGCAGTCAGGGTCAGCACAAGACCTTCGTCATCTCCCTGAAACTGGCACAGTTTGACTTCCTCCGGCGCACGAACCATCAGACCACTCCCCTACTCCTGCTTGACGACATCTTCGACAAACTGGATGCTGAGCGGGTGGAGCAGATCGTCAGGCTGGTGGCGGGCGACGAGTTCGGACAGATATTCATCACGGATACCAACCGCGAGCATCTGGACAGCATCCTGAGCCGCTCATCCCATGACTATAAGATATTCCACGTGGAAAACGGAGACATACATGTTTAAGAGAGACGTACAAGAACTGAAGAACCTGATCCTCAGGAACCTGCGTTCACAGGGACTGGAGACGCCATTACTGCAGAAACGGCTCATCGACTCGTGGCCCACGGTAATGGGTGATGCCGTTGCCTGCTATACCCATAGTCTCTACATCCGCAACCAGACCCTGTTCGTCCACCTGACGAGTCCTGCCCTGAGGGCGGACCTGTCCATGCGACGACAGGATATCGTGAAGCAACTGAATGAGCATGTAGGCAGTCAGGTTATCGCAGATATACGCTTCAATTAGACGACGATATCCACCGGGATGTCATTGGCATCGACCGGTACTTCCGGCACTTTCTGGAAATCGAAACAGACACCAATAACACGGGTAAACTCCCCGGGGACAGTCCTTAGCGAACTCAGGAAGCGGTCGTAATAGCCGCGCCCCCTGCCAAGGCGATGGCCCTGAGCATCGAAGGCGACACCAGGAGTGAGGACGAGGTCGATAGAGGAGAGATCGGAAAAATGCTCGCCGATGGGCTCCATGATATGGAAGGCACCTCTGCGCAGGTCATCCTGACCAGTATAGCGGCACAGTTCCATCGTCTCATCGTCAAGGACTCTCGGTAACAGGACAGTCTTACCTTCATCCACCAACTCATCTAACAACTGGTGCGTATATACTTCATCCGGCAGGGAATAATAGGCCATAACGGTATGGGCCGTTGTAAGTAACGGGCGCAGACGGGCAATAACAGGAAGCGACAGTTCCTCCAACTGCTGTGGAGTGAACTGTCGCTTCTGCCTTCGGATAAATTCCCTGAGTTCTTCCTTACGCATGGGCAATAGAAAACCGTGACATCTTACGGCAATGGCTGTCGAACAACATGGCAACCTTACCATTAGCACGCTCTGCGGGAGCGCTATTCTGCGGGAAAGCCTCACCGTTGCGGAACAGACGGAGCGTCTCAATAACAGCAGGATCGTCGCGGTTGAGATATTCCGTCCACGCCTGCTCATTGAGGATATTATAGATGATACGGCTATTGACAAAGCGCTCCAACAGTTTGTGAGACTTCTGGATCATGAGATTGCGGCGCTTCAGTCCATTCTTGTCGGCAAACACGACGAACTTCTCCACTGTATTCTGTGACTTCAGGTAGCGTTCCATTTCCCACACGTCAGTCATACTGCTCAGTTTGGTACGGTTGGCATCCGTATAGTTATAGGCAAACTGAAGGATCAGTCCCGTCATGGATGCCTCCTTATAATAGGATGTCATGCCAATGGTATCCTCCGGGATGAATATATCGGGAGTAATACCGCCGCCGCCATAGACCGTCCGTCCGTTATTAGTATGATAGGCTGGTCCCGTATGCTTGATGCTGTCCTGAGAGAAGAACTCCCCGTGCTGGTAACGCTGCATCCAATCACCCTCATAGTCCTCCCCGTCGGCATACGGTTTCTGGATGCATCGACCAGATGGGGTATAGTAACGGGCGATAGTCAAACGGATCATCGAGTGGTCGCTGAACTCCATCGGTTTCTGTACCAGGCCCTTACCGAAGGACCGGCGCCCGACGATCGTTCCACGGTCGTTGTCCTGGATAGCACCGGCAAGAATCTCCGATGCAGAAGCAGAGGCCTCATCGACAAGAACGACCAGTGGGATGCGCTGATAGGAGCCTCGCCCATCAGCACGATACTCCTGACGTGGATAGCGACGGCCCTCTGTATAGACGATCAACTGGCCCTTGGACAAGAACTCATTGGCAATCTGAACAGCCGACTCCAGATAGCCGCCTGTATTGCTGCGCAGGTCTATCACGAGATTGGAAAAGCCCTTCTGGGATAGTTTTGCCAGTGCAATGAGCAGTTCTGGATAGGTATTCTCACCAAAGTTTCGAATCTTGATATACCCGCTCTCATCATCCAGCATGTAACTGGCAGTGACGCTCTTCGTGGGAATCTCGCCACGGGTGACGGTGATATGCTGAATCTTCTTCTCGCCATAACGGATGACGCCAAGTTTCACCTTCGTATCCTTAGGTCCCTTCAGACGATGCATCGCTTCCTCATTAGTCACCTTTTTCCCTACGAAGACAGAGTCGTCAACCTCCACGATCTTATCGCCCGCCAGTACGCCGGCACGCTCCGCCGGGCCGTTACTGATCACGTTCTGCACACGGATGGTGTCCTGACGGATGGTGAATTCTATGCCGATACCAGAGAAAGAGCCGCGCAGGTCATCATTGGCTATCTCTCCTTCACGGGCAGTGATATAGACGGAATGCGGATCAAGTTCACTCAGTATCTGGGGCATTGCCTTCTCCACGAGGTCATTAATATTCACCGTATCCACATACTGGTCATCAATGATGTGGAGCAGGTTATTGAGTTTGTTACCGCTGGAGTTGATGATATTTAGCCGATTGCCAGAGAAGTGATTGGCATAGAAGGTCCCTATCAGGATTCCTATGACAACAGAGACTGCCATCCACAGGGGGGTAAACCGGTAATTCTTATTCTTGCTCATGTCTATTCCTCACTTTTCACTTCCATATAGATGACCTCGATGCCAGCACGCTTCAAGAGATCGATGCCATCCGTCAGACGGTATTTCTCACCATATACCACCCGCCGGATGCCCGACTGAATAATCAATTTGGCACACTCGATGCAGGGAGAGGCCGTGATATAGATCGTGGCCCCATCGCTATTATTGTTACTACGGGCGAGTTTGGTAATAGCATTGGCCTCCGCATGGAGCACGTACGGTTTGGTAACGTTATCATCATCCTCACACACATTCTCAAACCCACTGGGCGTACCATTATAGCCATCACTGATGATCATCTTGTCCTTCACCACCAAGGCACCAACCTGACGGCGCTGGCAGTAGGAGTTTTCTGCCCAGATACGTGCCATCCTCAGATAGCGTGAGTCCAGTTTCTGTTGTTTATCGTTTGATTCCATTTCTCTTTAGTAAAGCGTCAATCGTGGGTTCACTGCCCTTGAACCGTTTATAGAGTGTCATCGGATTCTCCGTACCACCTTTTGAGAGTATCTGGTCGCGGAAGCGTTGGGCCGTCGCCTGATTAAAGATACCTTCTTTCTTGAAGACGGCAAAGGCATCTGCATCGAGCACTTCCGCCCATTTATAACTATAGTAGCCTGCAGCATAGCCGCCTGCCATGATATGGGAGAACTGGACAGTCATGCAGGTGTCGGGCAACTGCTTGGTAACCATGGCTTTCTCCCAGGCCTTCTTCTCAAAGGGAATAATATCGTCGGTAAACTCGTCCTTCTTCGTATAGTAGGCCATGTCGAGCAGCCCGAAACTGACCTGGCGCATACAGGCGTATGCCACATTGAAGTTACGGCTTTTGACGATGCGGTCGATGAGTTCGTCAGGGAGAGGCTCCCCTGTCTCGTAATGGAAGGCAAACGTACGCAGGAATTCTTTCTCGACGGAGAAATTCTCCATGAACTGCGAAGGCAGTTCGACAAAGTCCCACCACACATTCGTACCACTGAGGCTCTCGAATCGGGTATTAGCGAACATGCCATGGAGGGAGTGGCCAAACTCATGGAGGAACGTCTCCACCTCACCCAGTGTCAACAGGGCTGGCTTCTCTGCCGTCGGCTTAGTGAGATTCATCACCACACTGACATGCGGACGCACGTTCCTCATATTATCATCGCCAAAGGGCTTCTTCTTATCCAGGCGCTCCTTCCACTGCCCCTGATACTCTGTCATCCAGGCACCTCCCTGCTTACCCTTTCGCGGATGGAAGTCTGCATAGAAGACGGCCAGATACTCACCATTCTTATCAAACACCTCATAAGCCTTCACATCGGGATGATAGACGGGAATATCCTTGTTCTCCCTGAACGTGATACCATACAGGCGATTGGCCAGTCCGAAGACGCCATCGATGACCTTTGACAACTCGAAATAAGGGCGAAGCATCTCGGCATCGATATTATACTTCTCCAACTGCAGTTTATGGGAGTAGAAAGAGAAGTCCCACGGTTCCAGTTCGAAGTCCTTACCCATCGTCTTTCTGGCCATCTTCTCAATAGCCTTTATCTCCTTGACGGCCGAAGGCTTATAGGCATCAATCAGGTCATTGAGCAGTTTATAGACACTGCGCACATTACCCGCCATACGATGCTTCAGCACATAGTCGGCGTATGTCTTATAACCCAGCAACTGCGCTATCTCCCTGCGTAGGTTGATAAGTCGCTTGCATATCTCCAGATTGTTCTCTGTATTGTCATGGATACACTCCGTATTCTTCGCCATATACATCTGGCGACGGAGTTCTCGCTGGGTGCTATAGGTCATGAACGGCGAGTAACTGGGGAAGTCGAGTGTAAACACCCAACCGTCCTTCTCCTGTTCGCGTGCCGTCTGTGCGGCTGCCTCGCGGGCTGTATCGGGCAGACCGTCCAACTGGGCCTCATCGGTAATATGCAGGGAGAAGGCCTTGTTCTCCTTCAACAGATTCTGCGAGAACTGCAGCCCCAGCATCGAAGCCTCCTCAGTCAGTTGGCGGAGGCGCTCCTTGCCTGCTGCATCCAGCAGGGCTCCACTGCGCACAAAACCGTCGTAGCAGTTGTCGAGAAGCATCTTCTCTTCTGGCGTCAACTTACGGTGATGCTGATGGACATACTTGATACGCTCAAAAAGTCGCTCGTTGAGACGAATATCATTGGCATGCTTGGTCAGGATCGGACTCATCTTCTGGGCCAAGGCATCCATCTCGTCGTTTGTCTCCGCAGAGAGCAAGTTGAAGAACACGGTAGATACCCGGCTCAGCAGGTCATAATAGCCCTCACCATCCTTCTCGTCATCAACACTGATGATGGTATTATCGAAGGTGGGCTTCTCAGGGTTGTTGATCAACTTCCCTATCTGCTCATCGTCACGGCGGATGCCCTCCAACATGGCCTCCTCAAAGTCCTCCAACCGAATACGGTCGAAGGGGACTACGTCGTGGGGCGTATTATATGGCTCAAAAAAAGGATTCTTCCTCTCTCTCTTATCGTTCATATCTGATACTAACTCTATTTGGATTGCAAAAGTACAAAAATTGCCAGACTCAGACAAATATGTGGTATATTTTTATATTATTTTACATCAGCAGGCGTTCTATCTGCGGAACATCCACCCTTCCACGATGCAATTCTACCAGTCCCTCACGCTGCAACTGGTTCAGGACGCGTGACACATTCAGGCGACTGTCATTCAGTTCTTCCGCCAGACTCTCCATCAGGATATAGAACGTCTTAGTACCTGCCGGATAGATGCAATGCTGCACCAGGAAACGAATCAAGCGCTCCCGCAGGGTATGAGGACAGCGCCACCATATCTGGTGCAGATGCTTCTGGGTCTGTGTGGCAAACAGGTTGACAAGATTCAGGCGGAACACCAGGAAGTCTTCCAACAGACGGAGTACTTCTTCCTTCGCTATGGTCAGGAGGTTGACATCTGTCACGGCAGTAAAGTTATGGGTATATGCCTGATAGTATCCGAAGATCGCCTCTTGTTGCAGGATATAGGGAGCCGACATCTGTTCCGTCACCATATAGCGGTGCTCGTCGCCATACGTCTCTACCTTCACGCTTCCCTTGATCAGGAAGCACAACTTAGTACACGCCTCACCAATTCTCACGATGGGCTTGCCCGCAGTTACCTTGACGAAACCAAAGCGGATATGGCCAGCAATAATCTCCAGGTCGTCGCGACTCATCCCTTGAAAGAGGGGAAACTGGAGCAACTGGTCATAGATCTTCAGTGTAGCCATCAGTCAGCGATCTTTTTCTTCAGGGAAGGAGAGAACCACACTGCATGATCCCCATGGCCGTTATCATAGATAAAATAGGCCATGAGTTCGGGATGGCGCTCCAACACCTGTTGGGCGCGCTCCACCCCCATCACCATGAAGGAGGTGGCGTATGCGTCAGCAATGGCACATGTCCTGGCCAGTACCGTGGCGGAAAGGAGGCTGTGCTGCACAGGATAGCCCGTCTGGGGATCTATGGTATGGGCAAACTTCTTACCGCCCTCATAATAGAAGTTCCGATAGTTGCCACTCGTGGCCATGGCCACGTCAGTCACATTCAGGATGGTCTGCAGTTCATGCGAGACGCTGAGGGAATCGTCGGTAGGCTTGATGACGCCCACCTTCCAGGGCAGACGGTCGGGGTTTACGCCGCTTGTCACGATCTCGCCGCCTATCTCCACCATGAAGTTCTTCACCCCATGGCGACGCAGGACATCTGCCACGACGTCAGCACCATATCCTTTCGCAATAGCCGAACAGTCGAGCATCATACGAGGGTCCTGCTTCCTGACCATGCCATCGGCAACAAGAATTTTCTGATAACCGATGATCTGCTTCAGACTATCGACCTGCCGCGGTGTGGGCTTCTGTCCACTTTTAAACCCAAAGCCCCAGGCATTGACCAATGGCGCCACCGTGATGTCAAAGGCTCCCTCAGTCTCACGCGACACATCCATCGCCATCTGGAACACATCCATAAACATCTTGTCTGGTCGCACGTCCTTATTGTCGTTGATAGCCGTGATGACAGACTCCTTATTGAAGGGCGACAGGGAATAATCGACTTTCCTGAGGGCATCCTTGATGCTGTAAGTCATATCGGAATCTGACTGGTAGGTCACATTGAAGGTCGTCCCGAACACGAAATCCGAGCATCGCTGATAGGGCATGTTCCGCTGCTGTCGAACGACAAATAGCGTCCCTATGATCAAGAACGCCAGGAAAGGCACTTGCCAAAGGAGTCTTCTCTTCTGCTGTGCGTCCATAGAACTATATATCAATGATTACGTTAAACGTCCCTCCGATCTTCGAGTCACTGGAGGTGCCGAAGCCAGGAACATACCATGTTTCGCCAAAGTCCTGCTTAGAGTGGGCAATACGGCGTTTATAGCGCACACTCCAGCCAAGGTGCAACGGTCCGAAGATCTTTGCATCGATACCAACGACGGCCTCCAGCCAGTGATAATAGCACGAGACGTCTTTCATGCCATAGCCCGTATCCCACTGCCAGACTGGGTCGGGGAAGTCTGGTCGCGAGATATCGACCTTGTAAGAGGTATATGCATAGCGAAGACCGCCATAGAGACGGTTCACCCCATGCTTGTTCTTCAGCAGGTTCCTATCGATGCCGATTCTGAAGTAAGGTGCCGATGTACTATAGTTCAACCGCGTCACCTCATCATCATGCTTCGCCCTGCCCAGACCAGCCTCTATGATCGGGAACCACTCGTCGTGAAGGTTGATGCGCAGGGCACCTTCGTACTGTCCATAGTCTGACAGGGCCATCATGGCTGCGCCCACCAGGTCAAACGATACGGAGAAGCCCCGGAACAGGGGAATCGAGTCCTTCTCCATCGTGAAGAACTTCGTCTGCGCCTGCATAGCAGAGGTCGCCAGCAACAGCAACAGGCTAATCGCTAACCTTCGGATAGATATGGAAATGAATGGTTGTCTTGTCATAGTCCACTCTTGGATTTTTAATGACGATAGAATCGATGACATTGGTCGTATAGCGCACACCCGTCAACTCGTGGAAGAAGGATGCATTACAATCGACGGACTCAAAATGCGGGATGTCGTCCTTCTTTACCCAGACGGTGTCATAGACACTGAACGTGCTGTTGTAGAAATTGAACACCAGGATATCCTCGGGATGGGAATAACTGATGGGTATGGCGAAGGTGGCCTTGCCGACATGCCTGTTGAGCAGGGTGACGTCCGAACCGTCCTTTCGCGTGGATGTAATGCTCAGCGTGTCCATAATCGTCAGGGAATCGCCGGCAGTATTGTAAAACCGATAGCGAGTGGCAACCACATTGTTTACCGGACAGTCTATCGACGTGCACGACACCAGTAGGGCTATCAATCCCAAAAAGAGCCACTTCTTCATATTTTCTCCTCTATCTGATAGTCATTGCGCCCACTGGATGAGCGGCTCACCAGGTCGGCAATGAAACCTGCAAGGAACAACTGGGTGCCGATGATCATCATTGTCAGGGCGATATAGAAATATGGTGAGTCGGTCACCAGGCGCTGAGGTATATGATTGGCCAGGCACCAGAGTTTGTCGGCACCTATACAGAAAGCGGCCACAAATCCGATGAAGAACATGATCGAGCCCAGGAAGCCAAACACATGCATGGGCTTTTTCCCGAAGGTGCTCAAGAACCAAAGGGTCAGCAAGTCCAGATATCCATTCACGAAGCGGTTCAGTCCCATGAACTTCGACGAGCCGTACTTACGGGCCTGATGGTGCACCACCTTCTCGCCGATCTTGTCGAAGCCGGCATTCTTTGCCAGATAGGGGATGTAGCGGTGCATCTCGCCATACACCTCGATGTTCTTCACCACAGCCTTGCGATAGGCCTTCAGCCCGCAGTTGAAGTCATGCAGATTCTTGATGCCGCTGATCTTACGGGCCGTCGCATTGAACAGTTTTGTGGGAAGCGTCTTGGATATAGGGTCATAGCGCTTCTGCTTGTAGCCGGAGACGAGGTCATAGCCCTCTTCCTTGATCATCCGATATAGTTCTGGTATCTCGTCGGGAGAATCCTGCAGATCGGCATCCATCGTAATCACCACGTCGCCCTGGGCCTGCTCAAAGCCACAATAGAGAGCCGGGCTCTTACCATAGTTCCTGCGGAACTTGATACCCCTGACGTGCTCCGACTCCTGACCAAGCCTGCTGATTACATCCCACGAGCCGTCGGTTGAACCGTCGTTCACAAAGATTACTTCATAGGAGAAACCGTGCTCCTTCATGACCCGTTCTATCCAGGCAAACAATTCTGGCAGTGACTCTGCCTCATTATAAAGAGGTATAACGACTGAAATATCCATTCTACTATTTTCCATTTATCATTTCCTGACCATTGCTCTTGTACATGAGGAGGCCTATAGGGACACCCAGTATCAGACCTACTATGATATTCATCGTCAAGATGTTCAGTGCATAGTCTATCGGACGGATGGTAGCCATCTCTGCCAGGCTCTCATCCACCATCTGCGTCATACCGTACTGCTGTATCAGGGCCTTACCCTCCTCTGACGACACAATCTTGGAGAATGTGCTCAGCAGATAGCCATTGTCGAGATAAGCAAAATAAAGAAACTGTGCCACAGCCAGCAGCACTGCGCCATAGAAGAACACGAAGATCGTATAGGCATAACTCCGCCTGAATGATATGACTCCCGCCCTACCCTCATCACGGAACCTACGGAGACGGCCTGCCACGAAAAATGGGGTCAACACGGCCAGCATCATGGCCACCATCCCCAACATGCCATTTGAGATGCCCAGGATATAGCAGGCGAAAGACGCTATCCACAACAATGCCAAAAAGAAGCCATCCTGACGAGCGTAAGCCTTCAATTGTATGTATTCCGGTGCTGTCATTATTTAACAATCATCTGTTTCAAGGTGCAAAATTACGCATTTTCCCGCATATAACGAGGGCTTCGCCTCAAAAAATAGTTAAAATCCGACAAATTCTTAATTCTTAATTCTTAATTCTTAATTTTATATTGTACCTTTGCAGCCGCTTTAAGCAAAATGGGCAGTCCTGTACGGCCAGCTCCCTTTGAATCCCCCAGGGTGGGAACGCAGCAAGGGTATTAGGTTGTAGCGGCGCGATGCAGATCGCTGCCCACCCGCCTCTTTAGCTCAGTTGGCCAGAGCACGTGATTTGTAATCTCGGGGTCGTTGGTTCGAATCCGACAAGAGGCTCCAAAGAAAAGAAGGTTCGCACAAGCGAGCCTTCTTTTCTTATTTCCTATAGTTCTTCAGACCTTGGTCCAGGAAATCGATGTAGGCTTTGTTTATTCTAATTCGTAAAATAACTTACGCTCACTTTTCTTTGTTAATTTCCCAGTGTCCAGTCTTATTGCTTCCAACACGAATGATAGCGCCCTTTTTTTTCAACTCTCCAAGGCGGCGTTTTTACTGTCGCTTCTGAAGTTCCTACGATAGCAGCGTATTCCGCGTAGTTAAGGGTTCCATTCTGTAAAACGGCTTGATAGAGCCGCTCTTTTATCGGGTCATCCTCTTGTGATTTCTTGTAATCTATCTGATCTGCGATTCCCAATGACTGATATTCAGCAAGAGTGTCGAGTAATTGATCACAGAATATGCGTTCTTTAAGCGTATTGAATTGCTTACGATTATAAATCATTTTACTCAAATCAGATGTCGTTTTTACTCAATTCTAATTGCAGTTTTACTCAAATCATGCTGCAAAGTTACGATATTTTTCCGAATCCACACCAAAATTGGTTCTTATTTTGTGTTTTTTGACTAAGAAGTAGGTCTCATCGTTGGCGTCGTCCTGGGACTTGCCGTACCCGAATGGACGGAAACGCTTAATATATCCTAAATTCCGCAGGTTTGTGGCTCACAGACTTGCGAATTTTGCATTTTATTCTTATCTTTGTATCGTCCAATAGGTATCACACCAAAAGTAAAATACCAAAAGTAAAATATCGACGATGGCAAATGAAACAGAGACTACTCATCATCCTGCTGACGCTCCTCACCACCATGACGGCGGGGGCGCAAAATTCTAGCGGTACATTTAGTTCGGGTGTTACTTGGAATCTCGACACAGGAACAAAGACACTTACCTTTACGGGTTCGGGCATAATACCAGATAATCCCAATCTCTACCAGTTCCCCTGGGATAGAACGTTGGTTGAGCATTTGGTCTTTGATAGTGGCATCACGCGCATCGGCAAACAGCTATTCAACGATCACGTGCATCTAAAGGATGTCGTATTTCAGACAGGAAGCCAACTGACAGAGATTGGCTATAAGGCTTTCAATTCATGCACAAGTCTTTCAGCCATCACGCTGCCCGAGCATCTGACGTCGATTGGTAACAATGCTTTTGAATACTGTCGGAGCCTGGAATCGGTCTCTATCCCTGCCAGTGTGACGACCATCGGGGAACGAGCTTTCAGGGGTTGTAGTGTCCTGAAGTCAGTTAATATTCCTGTTAGCGTGACGTCCATCGGGCGTGAGGCCTTCTGGGAGTGTACTGGTCTTGAAACATGCACTATCTTGAGCACAAAATTGACATCTATATCTGGAAGTTGTTTTAATAGTTGTAGTAGTCTGACGGCCATTGAGATACCAGAGGGCGTGACGAGCATTGGTATCAGTGCTTTTTTAGGCTGTACGAGTCTGAAATGCGTGATACTCCCTGAGAGTCTGCAGTCAATAGACCTATCTGCTTTCAAGAATTGTAGCAGTCTGGAGGCTGTATATTGTAAAGTCGTTGACCCCACGAACTTGACGATAGATAATGAGGCTTTTAATAATAATACAGCATTTTATCTTTCGCCCGATGCTGATATCGAAGCATGGACAAGTGCCCAATTCACTAACATTACCTATAATACCTTTTCTCCAATAACAGTGGAAAGCGGTGAAACAAATGTAACATTAGATTTTTCCTGCACGCTGACCGTCACCAAGAGAACTGGCAATGGAGTTATGGGTGATGGATTTCCTTCAACATTTAAAGAATATTTAATAATTAAAGTCGTCATCGAGCCTGGCGTGACGACCATCGGGAGCATGGCCTTCTATGGTTGTACTGGCCTTACATCGGTCACCATCCCCGCCAGCGTGACGACCATCGGGGAAAGTGCCTTCAAAGGTTGTACTGGCCTGACATCGGTCACTATCTCTGGCAGCGTGGAGACCATCGAGGAAAGTGCCTTCAGGGATTGTACTGGCCTGACATCGGTCACTATCTCTGGCAGCGTGGAGACCATCGGTAACTATGCCTTCCTGGATTGTACTGGCCTGACATCGGTCACTATCTCTGGCAGCGTGGAGACCATCGGAAACTTTGCCTTCAGGAATTGTACTGGCCTGACATCGGTCACTATCTCTGGCAGCGTGGAGACCATCGATGACGGTGCCTTCATGGGTTGTACTGGCCTGACATCGGTCTCCATCCCCTCCAGCGTGACGACCATCGGTAACAGTGCCTTCAGGGGATGTACTGGCCTGACATCGGTCACCATCCCCTCCAGCGTGGAGACCATCGATGACGGTGCCTTCATGGGTTGTACTGGCCTGACATCGGTCACCATCTTTGCTCCATCATTGACGAAATATGGAGATCTTGCTTTTGCGAATAATGCCACCGGTCGCAAGATCTACGTGCCCAGTGGCAGCGTGGACACATATAAAACTTGCTGGAGCGATTACGCCTCCGACATAGAGCCGCTGGATTACATCATCGACGCAGGCTCGGCAACGGGCATCAAGGAAGTGAAAAGTGAAAAGTCCGGAATCGAAGGCTGGTTCTCACTCGACGGCCGACGCCTCTCGGGCAAGCCCACCGCAAAGGGCATCTATATCCATGAGGGTAAAAAAGTAGTAGTTAAGTAAGAAGTTAAGCCATATATCAAACCCACGTGCAAGGGTAAAGCCCCCGCCATCACCCCCCGACTTCCCGACCTGTTGCCAAGTCGGGAAGGTTCTTCGGAAAATCAGTGGGACAGGTCTTTGATCTGTCAAGAGGTCAAAGACCTGTCCCACTGATCTCGGTTACTCTAAATGCCCCGCACGTCATACGCCGAATGCCGTGGGGAAGGGCAAGGGCGAAGGGTATCAAATTCTACTCGGCCGGCCGAACCAGGCGCACCGAGTACCCGAGGTAGCAATAGTGGTTGTCCTCGGGATTCAGTTTGCCCGAATTGAAGGTCACGTTGTAGGCGTCGTTCGTAACATAGGCCTTACCGGACCAGTAGCGGCCGTCCGAGCCGGCACCGGTCACCGACGAACCGTTGCGGTGGCCAGCGGCTGGCAGGAACACACAGCCCCTCGACTCAAGGGCGGTCCACTGGGCAGTGGTACACTTGGTGGCGTATGCACTGCTACCGTTGACAGTGCCGGCGGTGGAAACCTTGTCAGCGGTTATCGTCACGCCGTCGGGGAACAGAATCACACCGTTCACGCCAGTGCCGTCGGTGTTGATGGTGGCCTGGGCGTAGCGCCCATTCTCAGTGCCGAACACGGTGGAGCCGCTCTCGCGGGTGTCGAACAGGTACGTCCACTCGTCACGCGTCAGCGTGCGCCAGCCAGAGTTCGCAGCGTTGCCGCCATTGGTGATGGCAAGGTTGCCCCAGTCGGTCTTCAGTGACCCTCCACCCGTGTTGCCGTACTCGCTGATGGCGGTGGAATTGCTGATGCCGTACTGAGCAGTTCCCGCAAAACTGCTGTTTGCGCCCACCCAGCCGAACAGATCGACCGTGCCGTTGGCAGAGACGGTGCCGTTGCCGTTGATGCTGGTGTTGGCGGCGGCATTGCCGATGTAGTCATACTGGTTCGCGGCGAAGGCCCACGTCCAGGTTGCGCCGTCGTAGGTGGCCTGCAGGTTGCCTTTCGAGAAGAACGCCTTCTTGCTTGCACTGACGCTGAACAGGCCTCCGAGGGCTCCGGAAATCTCCGCCATCTTCAGCGTGCTCTGGTAGTATTTGGCGGCGGCAAAGGTCACGCCATCCTTGGAACAGGTGTAGGCCTTGTTGTCGCTGCCCGAGGCGGAGAAACTCACGGTCTGGCTGCTAACGGCGGGCAGGGCGGCATAGAGCGTGCTCGTGGCAGACGAGGGAGTAATGACGTAGTCCTGCGCACCGATGGTAATGGTGAGGGGCTTTACGTCAATAGTAGCCGAAGCGTCGGAGTTCTTCACGGTGAACTTGAAGATGGCGAACTGGTTAGTGAGCGACACGGTGCCGCTGAGCGAGGTACCACTGGCGTTCAACGTACCCGTACCTTTACGCACATCGTACTTCTCTTCTATGCTGGTGCCACCGGTACCTGTCAGCGTGCCGTCCTGAGCGTACAACAGGTCGGCTTTTACGTTGCCCGTCGTGCCGTCGGCAGCATTTGAGGGATAGATGATGGTCACGTCGTCGCCACCAGAAGGAGAACCCGTGATGGTGCCCGTAATCGTAGCCACACCGCCGCTAACGCTGCTGACTGTCATCTCGTCGCTAACGCTGTTGTGAATCAAAGCCACCTTATCACCTTCAGCCCAAGATGTTTCGAGCGTTGTTCCATTCTCTGTAATGGCTCGTGTAGTAGCACCGTTGTCGATGCTGATAGTAGCAGAGAAGGGGATGCCCTCGGCCTTGGCGGGCTGCTGGGCGGGGTTCTGGATGTCGTTCTTGACAGGGTCAAGCGGCAAAGCCAAGCGGTCATCGCTGCTGCAGGCGGCAAATGTCAGCGCCAGTGCAGCCATCAGGAAAATCTTTGTAGTCTTCATTGTCTTCTTTCTGTTAAATGGTGAAACACTGGGTGAATTAGAAGTTGAACGGATCGGGCTGTCCGGGATAGTTGTCGGGATTGCCCAACGGACTGCCAGCCAGCAGCATTGAGCGTTGTGTCAGCAATACTACCTTCATCGAAGGCTTTTCATACTTCAGTCTTTTCGTCATGATCTGTTTGGTTTTAATGGGTTGAAAAATGGTTCCTGTATAGCGAAAAGTCACACACTTTGTCTGCATCGTCGTCTGTATAGTCGCTGCAAGGACGGTGCAAACCGAGAGCAATCAAGCATGCTTGAATTGCCGAGGTGCAGCCCGTTCTCGCACTCTTCGAGTGCAAATTTACTATTTTTTTCTGAATCGGCAATGCTTTTGCCAAGAATTATATCATTATTTGGGGTTTAGGTTGATTTTAAAAAAACGAAAATTTTATTGCATACACTGCATACACTAAGCCCTAACAACCTGTTTTTCAGTGACTTATTTAGTGTATGCAAATTTATTTGGTGTATGCAACAATCCAAAAACCGAAAATACGCAGGAAAAAGTTTGGCATCCATTCAAATAATGCGTATCTTTGCCAGCGAACAATTCATTATTATCATGATCAACTTCAAAGAGATACCAGAATGGTGGGCTATATGCCCCAACGGCCAGTGCACGATGGCAAAAGACTGTCTGCGTCACCAGGCCTTCGAGAGTCTTCCCACAGGAGTCACCCAATGGCCCTGCGTGCTGCCAAATGCCCTCCACAAAGGGGCATGCCCCTACTACCAGAGTCCCAGGCGGATCCTGTTGGCAAGCGGTTTCGGCAATCTGTATGATAAGGTTCGCGACAGGCGCACGCGACATCTCGTCAGGATACGGCTCACCGACTACCTGGGCAGCAAGGGCTCCTACTACCGCTACCTGCACGGAGAACGGCTGCTGACCCCAGAACAGCAACAGTGGATACAGCAACTGGCCAAGACCTACGGCAACGGAGAAGAGGTCGATTTCGGAGACATGAAGGAGGGCTACGACTTCCAGCGGCATCCCTGACAGCAGAGAAGAGCCTCATGGGAAACGTCCCAAGCCCTGGGACGAATCTACGGAGCCACTCTTCGCAGCCAAAGGGCTGCATGAGAAACCAAAAGGGCAACTCTACAAACGTCCCAGGCCCTGGGACAAAACCAATAACAACAACGATGAAGTTTACGATCTTAAAGACAGACAAGAAAGAGGCGATTCATCTTCAGGTGAAGTCCGCCGAGTGGTTCATGGAACGTATCCAGACGGATACCAAGGCAGAGGATATCGGCCGACTGCGCCAATACATCGCCGATCATGGGGATTACGCCCCGTATGAGCAGAAGAACCCCATCGCAAGGATATACCCCTCGGTGGAGATGTTCAGGATTGAGAACGGCGAACTTGACATCGCCGCCTTCAACGGACTGGTGACGCTCCACGTAGGCAGCCTGCTGCGACAGGAGGACATCGATGCCGTCAAGGATGCCGCGAGGATGCTGCCGATGACGCTCGCAGCCTTCGCCGGAGCCGACGGAAGGAGCGTGGAGATACTCGTGGCCGTGGCCTCCAAGGAGGGCGTGCAGCCAGAGACGGAGGACGAAATCGACAGGTTCTGCCAGAAAGCCTACGAGACGGCACTGGCCGCCTACGGAGGCATCCTGCCCGAGCCCATCGAGCGCCAGCAGGCATCGGCACGCAGTTGCTTCATGATGACCCTCGATGCCGAGCCATACTATAACCCCCAGCCGACACCCCTGACGGTACAGGCGACCAGGCTGCGCCGCTCCCTCGATCAGAAAGACCCTGATGGACCCGAAGAGCAAGTCGAGGTCGATATGAGACTCTATGCGGACTACGAGCGGATGTACGAGCGGGCCGCAGAGCAGGCCTACCAGGAGACGGCCGGCGTCATCGAGTCGCAGCGCCAGGAAGCCTACCTCACGGAACTGGCCTACAGGCTCTGCGAGATGGGCGTGCCAGAGGAGGAGACCTTCGTGCATATCCACAACCACCACAAGTTCAAGGAGACATACGACGAGGACGAATGTCGCGCCATCGTCTCAGCCGTCTATGCCGAGAACAGGCCGAGGCGACAGCCGACGGGCGCGGAGGTCAGCATGGAGACGCGAAGACTGATCCGCTTCCTCACCACCCGCTACGTGTTCCGCTACAATACGGTGATGGGCTATACGGAATACCGCCCCAACAACACATGGATCCAGGACTGGCAGCCATGCGACGAGGCTGCCGTCAACGGGATGAGCATCGAGGCCCGTCTGGCCAACCTCGACGTGAGGGACAAGGACGTGCGCCGCTATGTACACTCCAACATGATCCGCCAGAGCAACCCCGTGGAGGACTATCTGCTGAAGGTGAGCAAGTCGTGGGACGGGCAGACCGACCACATCGCCATGCTGGCGCGCGCCGTGCCCTGCGACATCCCGCAGTGGGAACGGTGGTTCAGGAAATGGTTCCTCTACATGGTGGCCCAGTGGCTGCCCAACCGCCAGGAGTACGGCAACGCCGTGGTGCCGCTGCTCATCTCGCCACAGGGCGACGGCAAGACGACGTTCTGCCGCAACCTGCTGCCCAAGGAACTGCGCTGGGGATTCCTGGAGAACCAGGATGCCAGCGACAAGCGGCCCATGCTACAGGCGATGCACAACTTCCTGCTCATCAACCTCGACGAGTTCAACAGCATCGGCGCGAGGATACAGGAAGGGTTCCTCAAGAACATCATCCAACTGCCCAGCGTGAAGATCAAGCGTCCATACGGCAGGCACGTCGAGGAGTTCAAGCGCTATGCCTCGTTCATCGCCACGACCAACGAGCAGAACGTGCTGAGCGATCCCACGGGCAGCCGCCGCTTCATCTGTGTGAACCTGACGGCACCCATCGCCACCGACTTCGAGCCCAACTACGAGGGTCTCTACGGACAGGCCTACACACTGGTGACGGAGCGCAGGGAGCAGTGGTGGTTCACGCCCGAGGAAGTGAAGGAGATACAGGAGCACAACCGCCACTTCCAGGTCATCCCCGCAGCCGTGCACTATTTCCATGAATACTACGAGGCTGCCGCCAATGAGGAGGAGGGACGCTGGCTGTCGCCTACGGCCATCTTCGACCATCTGCGCCAGATCGCAGGCAGCAGCCTGAAAGCCAGTAGCGTGGCCGTCTTCGGCAGGTATCTCTGGAACATGCCAGACCTGCAGCACCGTCGCATGGGAACCAGTAAGCAGTACCTGGTAAGAGAGTTGCATACACCAAAATAAACTGCATACACTAAGCAAACATCTGACAGCCAACTGTTTACGCCTTAGTGTATGCAGTGTATGCAAGAAAATTATAAAAAAATTCCTGGGGAGGAATGGCCGCAGGCCTACTTCCCCAGGAATTTCGTGTTCAGGTAGTCGTTGAAGGCCTCCTTGTAGTTGTCGCCGATGGGCAGCGAGTTTCACCACTTTATAGTCAGTCTTTACGAAGATGGTATCGTCTTCGCCAGGCTGTGAAGGCAGTTCTGGCACAGGCTCCGCGGAGGTAGTTGTCTCCAACCGCTCACGCAGGCGGTTGGCGGCGCGCTGGAAGTCCTGCAGGCCGAAAGGCTTCAGCAGGTAATCGACAGCATTCACCTTGAAGCCCTCGACGGCATATTCCGAATAGGCTGTGGTGAACACGACGAGCGGAGGCACCGCCAGCGACTTCACGAACTCCATCCCGTTGAGGTCGGGCATGTTAATGTCACAGAAAATGGCATCAAGAAGGGCGACAAACTCTTCATCCCGAAGAAGCAACGTGCACAGATCTGGTAAACGAATAAGGGCTGCTCATTCAGTAGCCCTTATTCGTCATGATGTTCAGCACCATCTCATCGGTCTTGCACATGGCGTCAGCACCTATGCTGGTCAGATTGTGGATGCTCTTATCGACACAGTCATCCACGATTCCCTCCGAGGAGGTGACGCACTTGCCTTCCATAGCCAGCAGGGCGGAGAGCAGGGCGGTAGATACACCGCTCGTGATCTTCAGCGAACAGGACGGCTTGGCTCCGTCGCAGATCATACCCGTCAGGTTGGCAATCATATTCTTGACAGCGTAGCAGATGCGGCTATAGTCCCCACCCATCAGGTAGGTGATGCCACAACTGCTGCCGATCGAGGCAACCACACAACCGCAGAGAGCAGACAACTTGCCAAGGCTCTGCTTGATATAGATGGCCGTCAGGTGGGAAAGCATCAGCGCACGGATCAGTTCTTCCTCCGTATTCTCGTTTTCCTTGGCATAGACACACACGGGATTCGTGGCGCAGATGCCTTGGTTGCCACTGCCTGAGTTCGACATCACGGGTATCATGGCACCACCCATGCGGGCATCGCAGGCAGAGGCCGTGCGGGAGATGATATGGCAGAAGATAGAGTTGCCGAAGATGCCCTTCGACAGCGGACGGTCGATGGTCTTGCCGAGGTTATGGCCGTAGTTGCCCTTGATGGCCTCGCGTGCGGCATTCATATTATAGGTACGCGCCTCCTCGATGAAGCGGATCTCGTCGAGGGGAGCGGTGGTGGCAAAGTCGAAGATGAGGCGCATATCGAGTGGTAAGTCCGGCAGACAATCCTCCGTCCCCACTTCTGATGCCTCACTTCCCCTTTCCACGAAATGGGTATGACTGCCGGCGATGATGGCCGTTGCCTCCCTGTCGCCAGTTTGGCAGGTCACCTCGACATAGAGTTTCTCACAGATACCTTCCTTCAACATGATACTGATGCGCTTCTCCTGGATATACTGTTTACCTGCCTCCAGTGCCTCTGGCGTCAGGTCTTTCAGCACCTCCAACTGATAGTCGCTCTTGCCGACCAGTGCGCCAAGGGCAATGGCGATGGGGAGTCCGATCATGCCCGTACCGGGGATGCCGACACCCATGGCGTTTTTCAGGATGTTCGCACTCAGGCGGGCTTCGATCTTCTCTGGACGGCAGCCCAGTTGTTCGGTGGCCTTCGCCGTACAGAGGGCCACGGCCATCGGCTCTGTGCAGCCGATGGCTGGTACCACTTCCTGACGGACGAGAGCAATGATGCGCTCACGTGTTTCCTTGTCAATCATTTCCTGTAATTCTCCATTCCTGTGTTCAGGAAGTCTATATAGGCTTGTATGTCTTCGTCGTAGGCGCGGCTGCCTGCCAGTGGCTTGCCCGTCGCGGGATCGACCATCACATAGAAGGGCTGCGCATTGGCACCAAACTTATGGCTCTGCAGATAACTCCACTTCGCACCCACGGTGCGCAGGGTCTTCACGGTGCCGTCCTCCTCCGTCACCTCATAGGGCTCTGCCAGCGGGGTCTTGTCATCCACATAGAGGGAGATGAGCACGAAGTCCTTCGTCAGTTTCTCTGCCACTGTCGCATCTGTCCAGACGGCAGCCTCCATCTTTCGGCAGTTCACGCAGCCGAAGCCGGTGAAGTCGATGAGCACGGGCTTGCCCTCAGCACGGGCGGCAGCCATTCCCAGGTCGTAGTCCTTATACTTCGCCTCGACCACCTTGGTGTTCAGGTTGAAGTCCTGGGTGTTCATCGGGGGGGCAAAGGCACTGACGGCCTTGCACGGTGCGCCCCAGAGTCCGGGGACCATATACACGGCAAAGGCCAGCGACACCAGTCCACCCATGATGCAGACCACGGGCATCGGCTTATGAAGTTCCCCGCCGATCTCGTCGGTCTGGAATTTCAGCCAGCCGCAGAGGTAGGCGCCAAGGAGTGCGAAGATGACAATCCAAAGGGAGAGGAACACCTCGCGGTCCAGCAGATGCCAGCCGTAGGCCAGGTCGGCGACGGAGAAGAACTTCAGGGCAAAGGCCAGTTCGACGAAGCCCAGCACCACTTTCAGCGTGTTCATCCATGAGCCCGACTTCGGGGCCTGTTTCAGCCAGGAGGGGAACATGGCGAAGAGGGTGAACGGCAGGGCCAGTGCCAAGGCGAAGCCGAACATGCCAAGCGCCGGGGCCAGCCAGTTGCCACTGGTGGTCGTCTCCACGAGCAACAGACCTATGATGGGGGCTGTGCAGGAGAAGGACACAAGCACCAGGGTGAACGCCATGAGGAAGATACTCAGCAGACCACTTGTCTCGGAGGCCTTAGTATCGACGCTGTTGGCCCAACTGTCGGGCAGTTTGATCTCAAACCATCCGAAGAAGGAGAGGGCAAAGACCACCAGCAACAGGAAGAGGAAGATGTTGAAGACGGCATTGGTTGACATGGCATTGAGTGTGTCAGAGCCAAACACTGCCGTCACCAGCAAACCCAGTCCGAGGTATATCACGATGATACTCACGCCGTAGGTGATGGCATCACGGATGCCTTTCGCCTTGTCATCCTTGGCGCGCTTGAGGAAGAACGACACCGTCATCGGGATAATCGGCCAGATGCAAGGCATGCAGACTGCCAGCAGGCCGCCGACGAATCCCATCAGCAGGATATACAATAAGGAGTGGTCGGCAAGATTCTCGCCCTCGCCCGCAGAGCGGAGTTCGGCAATGACGGGCTGCCAGAGGTCCCCCCCGCTCAGTCCCCCTCGGCCTCCAGCCTCTTCCCCTGACACAGGGGAAGAAAAGGTTCCCGCCTCAGAAGGAGAGACCTTTCCCTCCCCTGAGTAGGATGAATCAGGGATGGCAGAAGCACCCTCACGGTTAGGATCGTTCTGTCCCCCCTCGGGTCTTGGACCGCCCTGCTCCCCAGGTCTTGGGGGCATCTGCCCGTCCATGTGTGGCGGACGATGGCCGTCGGGTCCCTCCCCCATCCCACCTGGCGGTGGTCCGGGTCTGCCCTCAGACCCTTGCGCTCCCCCTTTTGCCACTTCCTTGGCCTTGCCTTGTTTCTTCAGGGCAACCTCGGAAGGAGGCAGGCAACTCTCGTCGTTACAGGCGCCATACTCCAAGTAACAGTCGATATCGTAGTCGGGCTTCGTGAAACGAACCTTCTGCACGAACGTCACGCTCTTCTCGAAGAAGCGCAACTCCATGTCGAAGAGTTTGTCGAACTGCTTGATTTCCTTGCCGCGCGGCTGTAGTCTGCCCACAGCCTCCACACCCTCCATCTTCACGGGGTTGAAGGTAGCCGAGATAGGACCGTCGTTGCCAAGGTCCGTGGAATACACATGCCATCCCGGGTCGATCGTGGCCGAGAAGACAATCTCACCCTCACCCCCCTTCAGTTCCTTCAACTGAGAGGAGAAATGCACGGGATTCATCATCTGTGCCTGAGTCGCCAACGTCAGGACACACAGCAGCAGGGCTGCAAAAGACTTCTTCATCATGGGTTATTATACTTTTTTAATTTTAATACGCGTTCCCCATTGGCAAAGGTACACAAAAATGGCGGAATCGTCCGCCATTTAAGTTTTTTTATTAATAGTGCAGAGTTATGGCACAGTTTGCTTAAGTTTCAATCATTAGATATCACTTAAACAACTCGTCAAGCAGCGTGTAGAAGGCAGGATCCTCGCCAACGATGGTCTTCACGATCTTACCATCAGGGCCGACGACGATCTTCGTGGGGAATCCCTGGATGCCATACTGCTCCAGCACCTTTGAGTCACTGGGATTATACACATGGAGCCAAGGCAGTTCATGCTTCTCGACGGCAGCCTTCCACTTGGTCTCCGAGTCGTTGCAGTCGATACCCAGGATCTCGAACTTGCCAGCGTACTTCTTGTAATACTCCTTCATCTGAGGGAATCCCTTGATGCACCAGCCACACCAGGAACCCCAGAAGTCGAGGATGACGTACTTACCACGGAGACTGCTGAGGGTAAGTGGTTTGCCACTCAGGTCGTTCAGCGTGAAGTCGGGGGCTTCGATGCCCTCGGCCTGCTTGGCGGCAGCCTCTTCCTCGGCTTTCTGCTGGGTCTCCATCTGGTCGATGGCGTTCTGATAGAGAGGCTTGCAGCGACCATCGCGCACACTGGCAGAAAGTAACTGGGCGGCAGCCTTCATCTTGTCCAAGTCCTGCAACTGTGGGATGATGGCAGCAGAGGCCTCCCAGTCGGGATGAGCCTTGATGAAGCCCGTAACGGCATCCTCAATCTTCTGCTGCAGAGCGGGCAACTGCTCCTGATAGACCTTCATCAGCGAGTCTCTCGAGGCACCAGCGTCAAGTTTCGCCTGAAGGTCGGCCATAAAGGCAAACAAAGGTTTGCCAGCCTCCTCGATGGCGGTGTCGGCCTCATGGAACTGAGCATAGAATGCCGAGCCGTTGATGTCGTAGCGGCTGTCGTCCTCGGCTGTCAGTACGACCTCTTCACCAGGTACAGCGGGAATCTGATACTGTGCGCTAGGCAACCCACGGAACAATTGGGGCTCCACAAGATAGAGCGTCGTCACTGCAGGCACCTCAACCTCGAAGTCGAACACGCCCTTCTGGCCCGTAAAGGTCTGGCGGTTGTCATCCTGCGACACCACGACGATGGTGTCACCCACGTTCTTCACGTTCATCTTCACGTGCAACTTGTTACCTGCCGCACAACTACTGAATGCGGTCAGGACCATCAAAGCAAATAGTATTTTCTTCATCATTCTAAGTTTGTTTATATTCTTTATTTTGCCATTGTCCATACTCACCTGAGGTTTTGCTCTATCCACTCGACGATGCCTTCGTGTGAAGGACGGGGGGCATCAAGGGAGATGATGCGACCCTCCCTGTCGAACATCAGGAAACGGGGAATGCCGTCGATATCGTAGTTCTTGCAGAGTTGGGACTTGAAGTTATCAGGACAGATGAACTGTCGCCACTCAGGCTTGTCGGCTGCCACCTTACGCTCCCAAAGCCGGCGGTTCTGGTCGAGTGAGATACTGATGATCTCCAGCCGCTTGTCACCCTTGAAGTGCTGGTAGAGTTTCTCCATGTAAGGTGTCTCAGCCACACAGGGGCCGCACCAGGTAGCCCAGCAGTCTATATAGACGGCACGTCCGCTCAGGTCTTTCAAGGTGTATCGTTTACCCTCCTTGTCATACATCTCGAAGTCGGCGGCAACAGCCCCCTTCTTCAACTTAGAGTAGTGGTCATAAAGCCGCTTGGCTTCTGCATGAGCCTGCTCGTTGGTGGAAGTCTTCAGATAGGCCTCATAGGCATCGTCCATATCCTCAGGGGCATCCTTCAGCACGGACTGGATGTATTCGTCGGCGAAACTGTTGATGACGTCCTGATTGAAGAAGAGCCGTCTGAGTCGGTTAAAGTAACTCTCATGGCTGTTCTTGCCTGGTTCATCGGGATGGCAACTGCCGTACCAGCGCAGGTAGCGGCCTGCCATGTCGATCTGGTCTGGGTCATTGCGGTCGAAAGACTCTATCCATGCCACGAAGTCGGGGTCCATCTTATCGGCCTCTGACCAGGCATAGCGGCAGAGCGATGCACTGGTCTGCTCCTGGAGTTGCTGCAGGATTTGTCTGCGGAAGTTGAGGCTCTTCACGCTCATGACACGGGCCTTCTCTCGATCGATGTCCTTGAGGAAGAGTTCACGGTAGGTTGCAAAGGTGAGCGTGTCAATACGTTCGAAGGGCCAGCGTTCAAAGAGGTCATCAGCATCGCCATTCAGATAGTCGTAGCAGTCGCGGTTGTCACCATGGTAGTCCACCACCATCTTATTGTATTTCTCACCGTCCTGCTCTACCTCTTTGATACCAATCTTCAAATTAGCCTTCATGCCTGGTTCAAGAAAGAAAGTTGTGGTGGCTCGCATCTCCTCGGCCTGCAGATAGGCCGTGGCTGGTGCAAGCACCTTGACGGATGTCTGGAAGTTGCCATCGGCAGCCACCTGCAAGGTGTCGTAGCGCACGTCGTCACCGACATACTGAATCAGCATGAGATTACCGCTGGTCATACCCTTGATGTTGCCGGAGAGTTGCGCGTCCTGTGCGCTCGCAGATGCTCCTGTCAAGCATGCCATCAAAGTCAGAAATATCTTTTTCATTATTTAGTGATTTTATCGAAATAGTCAGTAAACTCTTCCTCAGAAGGACGCATGGCATCGGGTGTGACAATCTTCCCTTCCTTGTCGATGATGATGAAACGAGGAATGCCGATGGTGTGATAGACATCGTTGAGCACAGTATCGCCCTCAGGGGTGATCAGGTAGTGATGCCATGAGGTGGGATGCTTGGCCAGAAAGTTCTTCCAGCGGTCGGCTTTCTTATCACAGGCAATGCTCATGATGTGTACATCCTCGCGCTGCGCATACCGTTGTTGTAGTTTCTCTATAAACGGCATCTCCTCGATACAGGGCACGCACCAGGTGCCCCAGATGTCGATGAGCAGCGTCTTGCCAAGGAAGTCGCTCAGCGACAACTGCCTGCCATCAGTATCAGTAAAGGTGAAGTCGGGGGCCTGCTCGCCTGGGTAAGTCTTGCCGAAGGAGGTTGTCGTCTCGTCATAGGCATTTCTGACACGGACAGCCAGTGAGTCGGGCGGCGTAGTAGCCAGGTACCTTTCCATGATCGCCTTCGGATTCTCTACTGTGCCAACCATCTGAATCAGACTAATGGCGAAATCACACCTGTAGCGCACGCGCCACTCCTCGTTAGGGATATTCTTCTCAATGGCTTCGGCCATAGCATTGACATAGTCGTCATGAGTTGCCAGATCCGTGAGTGGCAGTTTCTGTGCCAGGTAGTCTGTGATGGCCTCCTCGTCGTAGGTCTCTGGCAACTGCTGTCCTCTCAGGGAATCGTTGGAAGTCTGTGCGCTGGCACCGAGAGAGAAGAGTGCCAGCAACACTGCACATAGTGTTATCCTCTTACCAACCATAGTCTTCGTTTCAATTTTCATCACCCCAGTCTTCATTTCCCATATCTGCGCCCTCATAGACATCTATCCAATCATAGTTGTCAACAACCTCTGTACGCACATCACCGTCAAGATATGTGTTCTGAACAATCTGGTTGCCACTACGAGTAATCTCCATGTTCGTGATAGGAATGGCATAGCGATGTGACTTGACAGGCAGCGTATAACGGATAAATGTCTCCCCATCGGGGACATTGTCGATAACCTTATAGAAAACATGCTCCACGGTCACATCGTCGGCAGTAGTCTCGTTGTAGGCCAGTCGGCGGATATCGAACCAACGCATCACAAACGGCATCTCTCGGTGGCGCTCATCCAGTATCAGTTGGATGGCCTCCTGCTGTGAGGCAGCCTCCAGTTTGATGCCATCGCCACCAGCACGCATGCGGGCATATCGCAGTTGATTTAACAGGTTCATTGCCTCGTCAATCTGGTTCTGACGCGCCAGGGCCTCTGCGGCAGTGAGCAACATCTCAGGCACCGTAGGTCCCGACTGGATCTGATCCTCCCAGATGTAGTGGTAGAATTTGCGATAGAGGATATCATCGCCAAAGCCGCCAACCCATACACTCCACAGTGTGTGACTGCCGAAGAACTGCTCGAAGCGCAGGTCATTGTCGTGGTCATAGAGTCCCAGCAGAGTCGCCGAAGGAATCATATAATGTCCACTGCTGGCTGCGAAATACTGGGAGTAGTAGTTCTCCTGAAAGTCAGCCAGTTGATTAGGCGCATAGCCATAGTACTCCGAGTAAAAGACAGGCATTCCTTCACTGGTAATTGGATTCGAGGCATAATCCTCCATCAGTTCCAGTTCGTTGTAGTCCTGTAGCGTGGCCGACTGGCTTGCCAGCGCCTGCTTCGCATAGTCAACAGCCTTGTCATATTGCTGGGTGAACAGGTAGTATCTTGCCAGCATAGCCGCCACGGCTGGTTTGCTCACGCGCCAGCGGCTGCCGACATCGCCCTGGGATGTCTTTAAGGCTTCGTTCAGGTCAGACAGTATCTGCTCATAAGTTTCCTCCAGTGTAGCACGGGCGACATTTTCCTCATAACTGGTACTCTTTTTCAGTGGCAGTCCCAGTTCGCCCTTGGTCTCTTCAGCGTATGGCAAACAGTAGGTCTGGGCCAGATTCCAGAAGGCAAGGGCTCGCGTGAAGTAGGCCTGTGCCAGATAGTCTATGCGCTGCTGTTCGGTAATATCCTCCACATTACCAATCTCATTGATAATCAGGTTGGCTATGAACACTTTCTTGTATTCACTCTCCCAGACCTCGTCACCGTATTGTACATTGGCAGCATCGGCAATGCCGAATACGAATCCATTCAGATAACTATCAGGCAGGTAGCCCAACTGCTCATACATCTCAGGTTTGACATCGATATCGTCAGACGAAGCAATGGCGTATGCCACCTTACTATTGAAGATGTCACTGCTGTTGAAAAGCGCGTCGATCTGCTTTCCGCTGCCCAGCACTTCGTTTTCTCCCTTCGATGGTACGGTGTCCAGATAGTCGTTGCAACTTGAAAGGATTTGGGGAACAAGGAGCAATGGCAGCAAGTAGGTCGCTTTCAGTCTTACGTTCTTTACTATATTTGGTAAATAATTGGTAATCATAACTCTGTTTTCTTAACTCTTGGTTCTTAACTATAATTTGATGCTTGCTCCGAGCGTGAACGTCAGTTCCGGACGGTAGGTACCTGGCAAGTACTCCGGATGATAGTTCTTGGAGTTGGCTGCCCAGATGAGGCCGACATTCTCCAGTTTCCCGAACACACTGATATCCTTTACCCAGCCGTTGCCCAGCCACTTGTGGGGCAACTGGTAGTTCAGATCAATCTCACTCAGATAGATGTACGAGGCATCCTCGGAAGTGATGTCGAGTGAGTTGCGGTACATACTCCATGCGTTGTAATACATCAGGCCGATAGGGTTTCCTTCGTCGTCAACGGTCGGCAGCGGCAGTTTCCCTACAGGGTTACTGATCACCTTGCCACCAACATCCATCAGGTCAGCAACCTGTGCGTTGACATTGGTCTTGCTTCCCCAACTCGAGATATAATCGTAGGAGAACTGCGGCATGGTCATCTTATGTCCGAACCGTCCATTCAAATAGGCAGAGAGTGTCAGAGTCTTCCATCCTACGGAGACATTGAGGCCGGCAGTATGCGGGGCGATGGTCGTACCCTGATAGTGGAGCAGTTGCTGCCACGGCATATAATAGATTGAGAAGTCGTTAAGATCATAGTGATTGCCATCGGTATCGACCAGCGTCGGCAATCCATTGACCATGCCACCATATTCGAAGACGAACATCGGGTTGATCGGATAGTTCGGGATATACCATGAGTTCAGGAAATCGCTCAGGTTGTTCGCCTCCGAGTAAAGTTTGGTGATATCGTTCTTGTTGTAAGCGTAGGTCAGCGTACCACTGAGTGTGAAGTCGCCGATGGAGCCGTTGGCACCGAGTGTCACCTCAACGCCCTTATTCAACATTTCCGCATTGTTGAAGGTGGCACTGGTTGTTCCGTTCACTCCAGCGATAGCCACCTCTCCCAACACGTCTGTACTTTTTTTGTAATAGTAATCAATAGAGCCGTACAGATGGTCACCGAGCAACGAGAAGTCCAGTCCGACATTAGTGATGGACGTTTTCTCCCAGCGCAGGGTCGGATTGCCATAGTCGTGGATGCTACCAGGATAGACACCTGTCCACTCGTCGGGATAGGAGGACTGGGTGTTGATGGTGGTACGTGCCGATGATGAGGTGGCGGCATTACCATTCTGTCCATAGGTAAGTCGTAATGTCAGACGGTTCAGTACCTTGGAGTCCTTCAGCCATGCCTCATTGGCGATATTCCACATAGCACCGACCGACCATAGTGGACTCCAACGGTATTTCGGCTCGCTGGTAATCAGGTTGGAGGCATCACTACGTGCCGACACCGAGAGGCCATAACGATCATCGTACATATAGGACGCATTACCATAGAAAGAAACGAAACGGTTGTGGTTCCATGACTCCACGACATGCTCCTTACCTTCTGCGGGCACTCCGTTGACAGTACTCTGAGACGCATCCATCGTGCCGAAATAGCCAGCAGGTCCAGTCATCCCGTTGCTGCCACTCTTCACACCGTAGAGATAGGGATCAGTCCATGACTCATAGTAGTAGTTGCTGATCTCATTACCCACGACGGCGTTGATGGCGTGTTTGTCACCCAGCACACGGTCAAACGTAATGTCGTTACGGAAAAGCGTGCTGTGGTTCTTACCCCTGCTATTGACGAGGATGTCTCCTGCTGGCAGAGCCGACTGTCCCTGGGCATTACCCATCAGGTCGCCTGGGGTGAAGTAATTCACCTGATAGCGGGTATAGAAACTCTCCTCACTGTTCGTTTCACACTGTTTGTAACGGCTGGTCTCATACTGGAACCGACTGTTGAAGCGCAGTCCCTCGATGATATCTATCTGCAGACCTGCCTGCGTGCGGAATTGCGTGTTCGTGGTGCGTCGCTGACGGTTACGGGCCTCCTGCAGCAGGTTGTAATTCATGTTCTTATAGGTAAATCCGCTCCAGTCGAACATGGAGAGCAGCACGTCGCTGTTGTATGAACTGTGGAAGTTGGTGGCATAACTACCATCGGCATTGAGCAGCATCTCGTATGGGGAGAGACTGCCGAGGTCGCTCAGTCCGATGACAGACGAGTGGCGGTTGGCATTCACTAAGTTAAGGCCTAAGGTAAGGGCTATGTACTTATTGAAGCGATAGTCGTTCTGCCAGTCCAGTTTCCAGGTATTGTCGCGGTTGCTGATGAAGTCGCCTTTGTCGTGGGTGAACTCAGCCGAGAAGCGCGTCCCCCAGTTATCCACCCCTCCACTGACGGCTATCTTGGTCTGGCTTTGCAGGGGGTTCTTCAACAGGTTGTCCTCTATCTGCTGACGGTTGTCGAGGGCTGCCAGTGCAGCAAGTTGGCGATTCATCTCATCAGCGCTGATAGTTCCCCAGTTCATGCCTTGGTAGAGCAACAGTTCCGACTGGGTCATCGAGTTGTGGAGGTTGTTCATATTACGCGAATAGCCTCCGCTGATCATGTTGTTCTCAAACATCCAGCGCTGATAATTGATCATCTGTGCCGATGTTGCGAGGTTCGTCAACTGGCCGACATCCTGTTTTCTGGCTATCGACAGTTGTGTCGAGGCTTCCACGCTCCATTTCTTCTGTCCTTTCTGTGCCTTCTTCGTGGTTATGACAATCACACCGTTTGCCGACCGCGCGCCCCAGATGCTGGCAGCGGCAGCATCCTTCAGGAAGGTGATGCTCTCAATATCATCGGTGTTGATACGTTCCAATGCGTTCAGGTTCGGGTTCTTCGCAGCCCCGTTGCTTGGATTGTCCATAATAGGGAAGCCATCGATGACGATAAGGGGCTGCGTGTCTGCATTCATCGTATTGACACCACGGATGGTGAACGACTTGCCTCCACGCCCATCATCATTTCCTTGCATACCAGCAACCAACCCTTCGAGGGCCTGCGACAGACTGGCAGTATGGCGCTTCTGAATGTCTTCTTTCTTGATGATACTATAACTACCCGTGGCACGTTCCTTTGAGATCGTCTGATAACCCGTCACCACCACCTCGCTCAAGCGGTTGTCAGACACCAGTTTCACGTTTTGGTGCTGGTCTGCCGTACCTTGCGCGAAGTCTGCCGTATGGGTCAGCATGCCCAGATAGGCATACTCCAGTTGGCAGGCAGCGGTAGGGGCATTGATCACATAGTGACCGTCATTGTCTGTGATGACTTGTGTGGCTCCGTCCTTTACACGGACGATAGCACTAGGCAGCACCTCACCTTGGTCGTCTCGTACCGTACCCTCTATGCGACGGGTACGTCCTGTCTTGTCACGATGGGTGATGGTGACGATGCTGCCATCGACGCTATATTTGCAGCCGAGTTGGTTCAGCACGTCGCTCAACACGCGGCTGGCTGGCACATCCTTCACACTAACCGTTACCAGCGGTAACTGCCGGGCGAGTTCTGCACTACAAACAAAGTCGAGACCTGTCTGCTTTTTCATCTCTGCAAAGAAATGCTTCACGTCAGCCTTCTGAAGACTGAGCGTCACGGGTTTGTCGGAGGCTGTCTGCGCAGTGGCGGGTAGTCCGAAGGACGAAACCAGGGCAAGCAGCGACAACACGAAAATCCGTCTGAGTTTTGTTGTTTTCTGCATTGGATAATTGTTATGAATTTTAGTATATTATAATGTGATTGTCCGTGACGACTATGTCAACATCTGCTACCGTACCGATGGCTTTCAGCAAAGCACTGATGTCGGCATAGCGGCTCAGGATACCAGTGAAGAGGATATCACGTGTAGCCGCATTGTGGAATTCCACCTCCAGGCCATACCATCGGCTCAGCACGTCCATAAGCCGTCCAAGCGGATAGTCCTCAAACACGAAATTGCCTGTATTCCAGGCCACGTATGGTTCTATATCGATTTCAGAAATCTCTGTCTTTTGACCATATATGACTGATTTCTGTCCTGGTTGAAGCATCTGTTCCTTACCATATATCGGGCTAACACTGACAGAGCCTTCTACCAAGACGACTTCTGTGCCGCCAGTCTCACCCCTTGTTGATACATTAAACTCCGTACCATACTCTTTGATGTCACCTTGAGAGGTATGCACAATGAAAGGGTGACGGCGGTCACGGGCCACCATGAAATAGGCCTCCCCATCGAGTATGACGTCTCGGGCATCGCCAGTGAACTGCTCGGGATAGATCACACGCGTATTATAATTAAGATGTACCAGTGAGCCATCGGGCAGCGTCAGCCAGAATTCTCGGTCGCTGCGGGTGGTAATGCGCTTGGCTTCGAGCAGTTGCTCCACCACGTCCTCACGCGTAATATTGTATTTCTGCTTCAGGGTCTGAACGACAGCCTGTTTGCTCTGCCTGGCCGTAACAACAGGTTCAACCTGTGCCTCTTGCCGTCCACTCTCCGCGCTCAGGGCAATAGCCTGCTGTACATCTGGGGAGATGGCTGGTGGAACAACTTGGCTGTACTGCCAGTACCAGAAAAGGCCGCCGACAATGAGGATGACTACCGAGGCAGCAATAGCGTAGCGATATCGCCGCCATCCAGAGATGGTCTTGACCTGCGGATATTCACTGGCGATACGCTCCTGCATCTGTCTGATTGCACGATGGGCATCGATGGTCTTCTGTCTCTGATACTCTTCTTGTAGGAAATAGGCATTTGCCATCAATTCCACATATTGGCGGCGATTGGCGCTCTCACTGATCCACTCATCAAGTTCACGCTGCTCATCATTAGTGATTGAACCTGTGATCTTCTTGAAAAACAGTCCGCTGATATGATCTGCGTCTGACAGTCTTTGTTTGTTCATCGGCTTACTTCTTTATCCTTAACACGCTGAAACAGCATCGAGAGGTAACGGAAAATGCTATTTTTTTTCTTTTTGCTTACATTTTTAAGTAAAAAACACTAATTTTGCACCAGATTATCAGCATGAACATCAGTGAACATACATTGGAAGAGTTTCGGAAAGGGAATATAGAGCCACTTTATCTTGAAATATACCCTTCGCTGCTAAGATACGCCGAGCGTGTCCTTGGTGAGAGCCATGCCCATGAGGCAGAGGACTGCGTACAGGAGGCCATCTATAAGGTCTATCTAAGCAGAAGGGAGTTCAACAGTCCAATGCACATGCGCACCTTTATGTACACCTGCATCCATAACGAGATTATCTCCCTACACCGCAAGCAAGAGGTACGATACAAATTCCAAGACTTGCAAAGGGAAGATATGGAAGAGAGCCTGTTTGACAATCTCGTGCTACAAGAGACACTCGACCAACTATATCAGGCCATCGATGCCCTGCCGCCCCATCTCCATGAGATCTTCGAGATGAGTTTTGAACAAGGGCTACAAAACATTGAGATAGCCAAACTCCTTCAAGTGTCGCCAGAAACTATCAAGAAAAGAAAAGCGAAACTGGTCAGTGTGCTTCGTGACCAGTTTCGCGATGAGAAAAATAAGATGCTTTTACTATATATATTTCTTCAAGCGATTGCCTTTGATTAAATCTATTGGCCAATCAGCGCATCTATCTTTTCCCTGAAGTCAGCACTACTGGGACGGAACGCCTCACCCTGGTTGATGGTGCCGTCGGGATTGATGATGATGAAACGGGGAATGCCCGTCACACCCCACTGCTGACTGATGACCTTGCTCTCCTCTTTGTCGCAGATGAACTGCGGCCACTCGGGCTTGTCCTTTTCCAACTTCCTGACCCAGGCATCGTGATTGTGGTCGATGCTGATACTGAGGAACTGGATCTTGGGATTGTCCTTGTAGTGAGCCACATGTTGCTCGACATAGGGAATCTCGGCACAGCAGGGACCACACCAGGTGGCCCAGATATCAATATAGATAAACTTGCCAAAAAAGTCGGAGAGACGGTGCTTCTGGCCTTGCAGATCGCTGAAGGTCACATCGGGACAAGGCTGACCTGCCTGTGTGGCGATACGCGACTGATAGATAGGCAGGAAATAGTCAAGCGTCTGTTGCGGGGCCGCAGCCTTGAATGACCTTTCATACGCAACCGAGTTCAATTCAAGTAACAAAAATACAGCATTTTTCGGAAAAATCTTTCAGATTCGAACAAAAAGTATTAATTTTGCACCCAAAGAGCAACGTTAAGTGCAAATAAGCGAACAGATATACGCAGATTTTAAGCAGGGCAGCATCGACGGTCTCTACCGGGAGGCATACGCTTCGATGAAGGCCTTTGCTGCACGTTTCCTGACAGACAACTATGCCATGATGGCGGAAGACTGCGTACAGGATGCCATCGTCAAAGCCTATGACACCCGAAAGACCTTTACCTCTCCAGCACAGTTCAAGGCATTCCTATATACCTGCATTCGCAACAGTTGCGTCAGTCTGTTTCGCAAGACCAACAGTCAAGCCAACTATATCACCCAGCAAACAACTATTGAGGACGAGCGGCTCTCGGTGGCAATCATCGAGCAAGAGACCCTTGACTTGCTGCACCAAGCCGTCAGCGAACTGCCAGAGAAATACCGTCAGGTCTTTGAGTTCAGTTTCGAGAAGGGACTGTCGTATGCAGAGGCTGCGGAACAACTGGGCATCACCATCGACGGCTACAACAAGCGCCGTGCCAAGATGATAGGGATCCTGCGCAAACGGTTTAAGGACAATGAGCAGTTCCTCATGTTACTCACACTCATCTAAATTCTAACTTTGGGTTAGGCGCTTAGAGCGCACTTGCAAAACCCTTTATTTATCGTATATCTCATGCATCAAATTTCAAAAAATGAAGGACGAAAATTAAATTGCGTATGCCGAAGGTTTTACGTAATTCCCTATTTACTGGATAATCAGGGAAAAAATTAACAACTATTAGTGCGCTCTAAGCGCCTAACCCAATTCTAAATTTTTAATCAATTAAGCCAAATGAAACAAAAGTTTATCTTCGTCGTAGTTGCACTCTTCGCAACCGTACTGGTTTCCGCACAGCAGATGCCAGACATCCCAGTTGACCAAGGTGTAAGAATCGGGCATCTTGACAACGGCCTGACGTACTACCTTCGCCACAACAACACCCCAGAGAAGAAGGCCAACTTCTATATTGCCCAGCGGGTGGGCTCCATCCAGGAGAACGACTCCCAGCAGGGACTGGCCCACTTCCTAGAGCACATGGCCTTCAACGGCTCAGAGCATTTCCCCACAGGAACGATGACGGAATACCTACAGTCCATTGGCGTGGAGTATGGTCGTAGTCTGAATGCCTACACCATGATCGACCGTACGGTCTATTACGTGGCCGACGTCAGCACCGACCGTCAGTCCGCCCTAGACTCTTGCATGCTCGTGCTGAGAGACTGGTCGAGCGGCATCACCGTCACCCCCAAGGAAATCGAGAAGGAGCGCGACGTGATCCACAACGAATACCGTTTACGCAACACACCGATGGGCCGTATGCAGGAGCGTGCACTCCCCATCCTGTTCCAAGGGTCGAAATACGGCTACCGCATGCCTATCGGCAAGATGGAAATCGTGGATAACTTCAAGCCCGAGGAACTTGTGGCCTACTATAAAAAATGGTATCGTCCCGACAATCAGGCGATAATCATCGTGGGCGACATTGATGTCGATTACACGGAGAACCTGATCAAGAAACTTTTCGGTGACATTGTCGTGCCTGCCGATGCAGCCAAGGTCATCGACGAACCTGTGCCCGACAACGAGCAGGCCATCTACGTGGCAGAGAAAGACAAGGAACAACAGTACTCCGCCTTAATACTCTCGATGAAGCGCGACCCAGTTCCCACAGAAATGAAAAAGAGTATGGCCTACCTTGTACAAGATTTTCTGAGCGATATGATCTGTGTCATGCTGGATGCCCGTTTCTCTGAAATGGCACAGCAGCCAGACTGTCCCTTCCTCCAGGTCATCACACAAGACGATAACTTCATGGGACTTTCCCGCACCAAGGAAGCCCTGAGACTGATTGGCGTGGCTAAACCTGGACAGGACATTGAGACCATGAAGGCCGTAGTACGCGAGGCTAAACGCGCCAGGGACTTCGGCTTCACCGCCACAGAGTATGCCCGTGCCAAGGCCGACTACCTGAGTGTGCTGGAGAAGACCTATACCAACCGCGATAAGCGCAAGAACGAGGAATATGCCGACGATTATATCGAAAACTTCCTAGAGCAGGAGCCCATCCCCTCAATCGAAGACCTCTACCAGACGGTGAACATGCTGGCCCAGCAGTTGCCGTTTGAAGTCGTCAACCAGTTTGCCCAGCAGATCATCAACACCGACGACCATAACCTCGTAGCCTTCTTCATGGAACAGGAGACCGACGACAAGACGTATGTCGCCCCCGAGACCATGAAACAGGCCGTGGAGAGCGTGCGCACGGAGGTACTCACCGCCTGGGTCGATAACGTGAAGGAGGAGCCGCTGATTGCCGAACTCCCCGCCAAGGGCAAGATCGTCAAGGAAACGGAGCAGACCACGCTCGGCTACAAGGAACTAACCCTCTCCAACGGGGCTCGCGTCATCCTGAAGAAGACTGACTTCAAGAACGACGAGGTCAGACTGCAGGGAGAGGCCAAAGGCGGTATGGCAGCCTTCGGGAAACAGGACATCATGAACCTGCAGTTGATCGATGCCGCCATCATGTACAGCGGACTCGGCAACTTCTCGAAATCTGAACTCGACAAGGCCCTGGCAGGCAAACAAGCCAGTGTCAGCACCAGTGTGGCAGAAGACCGCCAGTATATTATCGGACACTCCACGCCGAAAGACCTGGAGACCCTCTTCCAACTGCTCTATCTGACACAGACCAACATCAATAAGGACGTGAACTCCGTAGCCTCTTTCGTCAACCAGATGCAGACGGTCCTGGCCAACAAGAACCTGAACCACAAAATGGTCTATTCTGACTCTGTGGCAAGCACACTCCACAACGGAAGCCTTCTGTTCCGCATTCCCGAGGCTGCCGATATCCAGCAGTTCGACTATGACCGTACGCTGGAGATGGCCCGCCAGTTGCTTGGCAATGCCAGCGGCTTCATCTATACCTTCATAGGCAACTTCGACGAACAGCAGATCCGCCCGCTCATCGAACAGTACATCGCCAGCCTGCCCAGCCAGGCCACGACAGATTTCCCCGCCAAGGACATACGCACCTACTTCCAGGGACAAGTGACCAACAACTTCACCCAGAAGATGGAGACACCACAGGCCCAGACCACGGAAATCTGGCTGAGCGACAAGATTGCCTATACGCTGGAAAACAGGGTACTGCTGGATGCTGCTGCCAGGATCCTGACGCGCATCTACGACCGTACGATTCGTGAGGTGGAGAGCGCCGCCTATCATGTGGGTGCCGAATGCGAGATCGACACCAAGGGCTCTGTTCCCGTCGCCACCCTCACCGTTGAGGCACCTACCAATCCCGACAAACAGCAAATTGCCCGCGACCTGATGCTGAAATACTTCAAGGAGTCGAGTGAGAAAATCAGCGAGGAAGACCTGAACACCGTCAAGGAGATTCTTTTGAAACAGGCTCAGGACAAGGCACGTGAGAACGGTTACTGGATCGACGTGCTGACAGAATATACCGCTGAGGGCGTGGATATCCATACCGACTATGTCAAGATGGTCAACAGTCTCACAACAGCACAGGTTCAGCAGATGATTGCCAAGATGCTGGAGGCGGGCAACCATGCCGAGGTCGTCATGATGCCCGCCAATTAGCATGACAGGACGCGAGATACGTACCCCGTTGGTTCCGAACCCTTTGGTGGCTATGCAACTGCCTACTTCCCCAGGAATTTCGTGTTCAGGTAGTCGTTGAAGGCCTCCTTGTAGTTGTCGCCGATGGGCAGATAGGTGTCGGCATCCATGATCACGCGGTTCTTGTTCACCTCCTGGATCTGCTTCAGGTTAATGATGTAGGAACGATGGATGCGCATGAAGTAAGCAGGCAGATACTCTTCCATCTTCTTCATCGAGAGCAGGGTGACGACTGGCTTGGGCTGACTCTGGAGATGGATCTTCAGATACTCGCTCATGCCCTCGATATAGCGGATGTCGCTGATAGCGAGTTTCACCACTTTATAGTCAGTCTTTACGAAGATGGTATCGTCTTCGCCAGGCTGTGAAGGCAGTTCTGGCACAGGCTCCGCGGAGGTAGTTGTCTCCAGCCGCTCACGCAGGCGGTTGGCGGCGCGCTGGAAGTCCTGCAGGCCGAAAGGCTTCAGCAGGTAATCAACAGCATTCACCTTGAAGCCCTCGACGGCATATTCCGAATAGGCTGTGGTGAACACGACGAGCGGAGGCACCGCCAGCGACTTCACGAAGTCCATCCCGTTGAGGTCGGGCATGTTAATGTCGCAGAAAATGGCATCAATAGGCTCCTGGTTCAACACCTCCATGGCTTCGAGCGCACTCTGGCACTCTCCCGCCAGTTCCAGGAAAGGTACTTTCTTGATATAAGCGACGAGTTGCTGGAGGGCCAGGGGCTCGTCGTCGATGGCTAATACTTTGATCATAGTGGTATCGTTAGTGTAACTGTATATATATCGGGCTCGTCCTTGATGTCGAGTGCATAATCCTTGCCATAGATGAGGTCGAGGCGCTGTTTCACATTGGCCAGCCCTACCCCACCGTGCTTATCTTCCTCCTTGGGGATGCGGCTGTTCTTGCAGACAAAGACGAGCCGTGACTCCTCAATACGCACCGCCACATTGATAAACGACTCCTGGCGATAGGAGACGCCATGCTTGAAGGCATTCTCCACGAAGGTGATGAACATCAGGGGCGGCACCTCGCTGCTGGGCAGCGACTTGGGCACATCGACAGTGATGCTGACCTTATCCGTATAGCGTAGTTTCATCAGTGTGATATAGTTCTGCAGGAAGGCGATCTCCCTGTCAAGGGGCACGCCCGTCTTGTTGCCCTCATAGAGCACGAAGCGCATCATCTTCGACAGTTCGAGGATGGTCTGCTTCGACTTCTCGGGATCGATATCCACGAGGGCATGGATATTGTTGAGCGTGTTCATCAGGAAATGGGGGTTGATCTGGTATTTCAGATACTCCAGTTGCTGCTCGAGGTTCTGGCGCTCGAGTTCCTCCAGTCTCTTACGGTCACCCCGCTGCTTGAAATAGAGTTTCACGCCGAGGTTCATGCCCAGCATCAGGAAAAGGATGATGAGCGCGATGACATCGTGCTGGCCTATCATCACAGGCGGATGCTTCTCGTCGGGCCTCCTGTCACGGAAGGGCCTGGGACGATAGTCCCGCGGGTCGTACTTCGCAATAGCGGTGGAGTCGTTCAAGGGGAAAAGGCTGTCACGCTCATGCGGCCTGGGCGGCGGTCCGTCGAAGTCATGGTCTGGGGCATCAGGCGGCATCGGCGGACGGTGACCGTCGGTCGTCATCTCAGGGTGTGGCCCCCTGTCCATCATCATCTTCGGACGGTGGTTGCACTGATAGACCTGGAAGATGACAACGATAGCCATACAAAGTCCGATGTAGCCTGCCTTGCGCTGTTGATAGACGAGCATGGGCGCCATCAGGTGGTTATGGATGAGGAAGACTGCGAAGAAAGGCAGGAACTCCCTCCATACCATCAGGATATCCGCCCAGTCGAAAGCGTCGTTAGTGAGGTTTGCCCTGATAGACAAACTCAGCACCGGAGCCATGAAGATGATTCCCCATAGCCCCAGGTAGATAATGGTTTCTTGCCTATGTTCTTTCTTAAATGACACGATGCTGCTGATTGTTAAGAGTTATACATGAATCGTGCTTGGAACTAATGCCAGCCACCGCCAGGGCCGCCACCACCGCCAGGGCCACCACCGCCGCCAGGCTGGTTACCTCCAGGACCACCGCCCATGCCACCACCAGAGTAGGATGAGAGGGATACCGTAGAGCCACCGCTGATGGTACCTTCTACATTGCCCATGCCGTCGAAGATGGTCGTGCCGCCAGAGACACTGACTCCAGAGGTCAATGCGGGCTCCGATGAGGCAGAGACCACCATGCCGTTGCCACCGCTCGACGGGGTCTTGAAGGCGAAGGTATCACTACCGCTGGTCAGGGCATACCAAATGCCCTTGTTCCAGGAAGAAGCCTGGTAGCACGACTGACTGAGGCTGGAGCCATTTTCCAGGCCACCGATGACAGCGACGGTATTTCCGCTTACTGACGAATTGTCTGTATAAATCTTGCTGATATCACTGGTATTGAAAGTCTTGCCTGCGATGGCGAGGACGGCTCCGTCGTCGCTATAGGTCATCTCGCCTGCCTGGTCGGCGGCATACTGCGTGGTAACATTACCCGTCACTACATTCAGTGTCTGCGCACTGGCAGCCAATGCTAACACAGCCGCTACAAAAAAGGTGGTCAATCGTTTCATCTCACTTGCACTTTAAAGGTTTTACCATTCTTCTTTGCGATATACACACCTTTGTGCAATTGAGAGCCTTGGGGCAACTGTCGCCCGTTGAGATCATAGATGGCTTCAGCCTCGCCGATGGAGAAGCCTTCACTATCCGCAATGCTGTTGATACCAGTAGTACCCCCGGTATTAGAGAAATACATCTTGCTAAGTTCCGCCAAAGCAGCAACCTTTTCTGTACCAGCCACAAGATAACCGTCGGCAAAGGTGATCGTCAGGTCTGATGCTGACAAGGAGACGACCGTTCCATCCGTCTTCTCCACGCTCAGGTACTTATATTCATCAGCCTGAGCGGTAAGCATCACACTGAGCAATGCAGTAGTCATTAGTTTCTTTTTCATATCAGAATATTTGAACGTTAATAATTGATATGCAAAAGTAGGAAAAAGCAAAAAACGGGGCAAATCCGTTCAACGAACGCCCCGTTTTTTTCTATGAATCGGTTACTTTAGCAGAACTTTCTGAGTCTTTCCACCTTTTTTCAGGATATAGACCCCTTTCGACAACTGGTCTTTCGACAACTGTCGCCCGCTGAGGTCATAGTAGCCCTCTGTCTGGGAGGTCTCCACCGGAATAGTACTGATAGCCGAAACCACGTTCTCCTCCACATTCGTCAGATCGAAGTTCTGGGTACCACCAGTATATGCCACCGTACCGTATGTCTTGATGGCCCTGGCACCGACATTGCTGATGGACAGTGTTCCGCCTGTCATGTAGAAATTACCGCTATCCTCGTCCTCCGTGTCAGAACCGGTCGTTGGTGTCTCGCCCTTGAGTTCTACCTGGATGCCATCATCTTCCACACCACTGATATTCACTTCGCCACTTGTCATCCGGAAATACTGCTGGCAGTGGATACCGTCTTTCTTGGCACCCTTCACGTTGATGGTACAGTTCTTGAGTTCGATGTACTCCTTGCTGTAAATGGCATGGCGGATATTGCCCACAACGTTTAGCGTTCCCCTTCCGACAAATTCAGTATGTCCCTTCACATGAAGACAGCCTTTCGACTCTGCATCGGTAGTACCATCC
Source organism: Prevotella sp. UBA4217 (assembly GCA_002379425.1). Classification (GTDB taxonomy): domain Bacteria; phylum Bacteroidota; class Bacteroidia; order Bacteroidales; family Bacteroidaceae; genus Prevotella. The sequence goes on along the minus strand of DFTH01000012.1, from coordinate 4,053 downwards.
GTCAGAGTGCTTTCCGTATCAGCGGCCATACTGATCTTAATACGCTTACCATCCTTGATATGGATAGCAGTACTGTCGGGATTGGTCAGGGTCAGGGCGTTCAACTGAAACGTTGCCTTATACTCTCCTATGAAATAGAACTCTCCATTGTCACTGCTCCCGGAAAGACTGTAGATAATCTCACCAGGATTGTCAGCCGATGTAGATAACTGTTCCAGTTTCACATGGGAGGACGTACCACTTAGGTTCGTCACATAACTGCTGATCTCACTTGGGATGCTAACCGTTGCCGTCGTTCCGTTATAGACGACAGAAACGGTATAACTATCAGCGGCACTGACTGCCATACTTACCAATATGGCAACTAAGGTAAAATAGAGTTTCTTCATTAGATACCCAGGCCTTTCTTTGCTTTGTCTGCAGCAGCGTCGATAGCGTCACCTGCCTTATCCTTGGCTGCCTCGGCAGCATCAGAGGCTTTCTCCTTGGCAGCATCGGCAGCATCTGAGGCGGCCTCCTTTGCTGCTTCACCAGCGTTGCTGATTCCCTCGACAGCAGAGGTAAATCCACTAACGATAGCGTCGGCCGGAGCGGCTGTCAGAGCATTGATGGCAGAATTAATGGCCTCATTGTCACCCACGAACTCCTTGATCTTATCAGCATTCTCCTTCAGGAAGTCCTGCACCTTTGTCACATATTCTTTTGCAACCTCCGGGTTCTTACCAATAATCTCCATCACCTTGTCCTTAACGGAAGCGAGCACTTCCTGGAACTTGTTGGCATCCTTGGCCTCAATCTGCTCAGTCAGGGCATTGATCGTAGCAGCAGCCTCGTCGTCAGCATTAACTGTCACTTCTGTCTCAGTGCTATCAGCAGGAGCCTTTGCTTTGTTACCACAAGATGAAAAACCGATGGCCATCATTGCCATCACGGCAAACAATACTTTTTTCATAACGTTTTCTAATTTTAAATTGTTCGACATATAATCTGTTTTCGCATTATCATTGATTTTCGGCAACAAAATTACAGCATTTCTGAATAACAATACCCATCAGCCACCAGTTTTAAACTTTTTTTAGTAATTTTGCACCCAGTTTTCAAGATAACGAACTATAATGATAGCATCATTCACATTTAAACCGAAACTGTTCTCAACACTTCGGAATTATGACCGTCGTCAGTTTACCACAGATCTCTTAGCAGGTATCATCGTGGGTATCGTAGCCTTGCCATTGGCCATCGCATTCGGCATAGCCTCTGGTGTGACACCAGAGAAAGGTATCATCACTGCCATCGTAGCAGGATTGATCATTTCCCTCTTTGGAGGATCGAAGGTGCAGATTGGCGGTCCTACAGGCGCGTTCATTATTATTATATATGGGATCATCCAACAATACGGTTTCGAGGGACTAACCATCGCCACATTCCTGGCAGGCGCCTTCCTGATCATGTTTGGAATACTGCATCTGGGCACAATCATCAAATACATTCCCTATCCTATTGTCGTGGGATTCACCTCAGGTATAGCCTTGACGATTTTCACGACACAGATCAAGGACCTCTTAGGGTTGACAATGACCTCTGTGCCAAGTGATTTTATTGAGAAATGGATTGCCTATATCGGTGCCATGCCTACTATAGATATATGGAGCGCCAGCGTTGGTATAATGAGCGTGGTCATCATAGCACTATGGCCTAAAATCGTTCACAGCAACAACCTACTAAAGAAACTGCCAGGCAGTCTCATTGCCATCATCCTGATGACCATTGCTGCACTGCTGCTCAAGCAATATACAGGAGTCAGTAGTATAGAGACGATTGGTGACCGTTTCTCCATCTCCAACCAACTGCCTGGTACACAGGTACCTCAACTGACATGGGATGTCATCAAAGAATTAGTATCACCTGCTATCACCATCGCCATCCTTGGTGCCATAGAGTCCTTACTATCCGCCACGGTGGCCGACGGTGTTATCGGCGACCGACATGATTCCAACACAGAATTAATAGCCCAGGGAATAGCGAACCTGGCATCACCTCTTGTCGGTGGAATACCAGCGACAGGTGCTATCGCCCGTACGATGACCAACATCAACAATGGTGGTCGTACCCCTGTGGCTGGCATCATACACGCAGCAGTCTTGCTGCTCATCTTCCTCTTCCTCATGCCGTTGGCACAATATATTCCTATGGCCTGCCTGGCCGGCGTGCTTGTCATCGTGGCATACAACATGAGTGGCTGGCGCTCGTTCTTCTCCATCATGAAGAACCCCAAAAGTGACGTGATTGTACTTTGGGTCACTTTCATATTGACAGTAGTCTTCGACCTTACCATTGCCATTGAGGTCGGACTGATCTGCGCCTGTCTCCTCTTCATGCGGCGCATGGCAGAGACGACAGAGGTTAAGGTCATCAGCCAAGAAATTAACCCAGAAGAAGAAACCAGTGATTTTCAGATGGGCAACCTCGAGCACCTGACCATCCCCGAAGGAGTGGAGGTCTATGAGATCAATGGTCCTTATTTCTTTGGTGCAGGTAACCGCTTTGAAGAGATTATGGGGGCTTTGCACCATAAAAGGCCGAAGGTAAGGATTATCCGTATGAGAAAGGTACCATTCGTCGATTCAACAGGTATCCACAACCTGACCAACCTCTGTCTGTTGTCGCAGAATGAAGGGATACAGATCGTTCTTTCAGGGGTAAACCCGAAAGTTCAGGCAGTACTCCACAAGGCAGGATTCGATGTCATGTTAGGTGAGGAGAATATCTGTTCACATATCAACGTTGCCCTTGAACGCGCCAAATATCTAATAAACAAATAGATATTGCAGTACCATCGGCGGTCACATCTATTTTGACTCAAACTTACAGAGGCGTGCAATACCGCACGAAACCGTGCGTATCCGCACAAAATGCGGATAGGGACGGGCATGAAATTGTTTTTCCTGGGAAAAAACGGAGTCTATATCGGTGTTTTTCCTTAAATTTGCAGTCAAAAGATCAAGCCGAAATAAAGATGGAAGAAAAGAAGAGGGGCAAGGTACTCGTCGTCGACGATAACGAAGACATTCTCTTTGCATTGAATCTGCTGTTGAAGCCGCTGGTAGAGGATATCCGTGTGGCGAAACAGCCGGAACAGATAGACCGTTTCTACGACCTCATGCATCCAGACGTGGTGCTGCTCGACATGAACTTCAAGCGCGATGCCATCAGTGGCGAGGAGGGGTTCGAGTGGTTGGAGCACATCCTGCATCGCGATCCTCAGGCAGTGGTGATCCTGATGACGGCCTACGCCGATGCCGACAAGGCGGTCCGCGCACTGAAGAGTGGAGCCACGGACTTTATCACCAAGCCCTGGGACAACTCCAAACTGCTGGCCACGCTCTTTGCGGGCATCGAACTGAGCCGTGAACGTCATAAGAACCGGCTGTTGGAGCAGCGCATGGAGGTGGCGGCATCGCCTTTCGGGGCTACCGCTGCACCCACCATCATCGGTGAGAGTCCTGTCATGCAGCGGGTGTTGCAGACGGTGGCCCAGGTGGCTCCGACCGATGCCAACGTGCTCATCCTCGGCGAGAACGGCACGGGCAAGGATGTCATTGCACGTCATCTGTGCACCCTTTCCAACCGTGCCGCCAAACCTTTCGTCAGCATCGACCTCGGCAGCGTGGCCGAACAACTGTTCGAGAGCGAACTCTTCGGCTATGAGAAAGGGGCATTCACAGGGGCCGTCAAGGCCAAGGCGGGGCGCATGGAGGCGGCCAATGGCGGCACGCTGTTCCTCGACGAAATAGGGAATCTCCCCTTACCCCTTCAGGCTAAGTTGCTGGCGGCACTGGAACGTCGCGAGATCTCACGTCTCGGCAGTACACAAGTGACATCCGTCGATGTGCGCCTGCTCTGCGCCACCAATGCCGACATCCATACCGAGGTGGGCGAAGGCCGCTTCCGCGAAGACCTGCTCTACCGCATCAACACCATCGAAATCACCATACCGCCCTTGCGTGATCGTGGCGAGGACGTCATCCTGCTGGCTGAACACTTTCTCAAGCC
>DFTH01000002.1 GCA_002379425.1 Prevotella sp. UBA4217 | reverse complement strand
TTCTTCTTAGAAATTTGGATATTAACACAGTATCTCGAGCGCTGCATGATTCTGTGACGAGTGGTTAATAATGCAGCACCCGTCATCGCGACGAGTGCTGCTTTCTTACTCTGACTTAAATATTAACAATCATACAAACAAAGTATGATATTTATTATTTCTCGAACTCTCGGAGTTCCTCAAGCCCGCGCTCTATCTCCCCTAACTGCTGGGCGTGGCGACGGAGTTGCCATTTGGCAAAGACAAGGCCAAGACCAAAGGTGAGCAATGAGAGTCCGAGAGGCAACAACAATCTTGTACTATACTCGTAGCCTGCTTTCGTGTTGAATCCCAACTCTAGGATGTAGAAGGCTATCATAGCCAGGCAGACGGCACCAATCATCCAGAACTTCTCCTGATGGCAGACCTTCTTGTAGGTGAGCACCAGCCGGTCGAGTTCTCTGCAGCCCTTGCCCAGATCGAATTTCGACAGCAGAGAGAGTTTCCATACCAGAGGAATCAGTCCTATTACCATCACACCCTCAACGATAGCGAATGAGGTGGCCTGGATGGGCGTATTCATATAGACATACGGGAACACCACGCAGATGATGAGCATATTCACCACGAAGTTGTAAATGTTCTGACCCATGATGCGGTCGTATGCCGACTTGGTCTTCTGCTGAATCACTTCCTTCACCACGCGAAGGTTCACTATTTCCGTTGCTGCCAGACGCTCATCGAGTTTGTTCCAACTGGCTTTCAATGCTTCAAGTTCCATAACAATTCAAATTTAACGGTTCGACATTTTCTTTAATTTCTCTTTGGTGCGATTCAGTTTCACGGCGACGTTAGTCTTAGTGATGCCGAGGATGTTGGCGATTTCCTCATAACTCCGTTCTTCCAGCCAGAGGAGAATCAGCGCGCGTTCCAATTTCCCCAGTTGGCTGATGAGTCGGTAGAGTTCCCTGAGTTGTCCTGCCGTCTCGTTGTCTTCTGCTGCCATGCTTGCCACATTAGCCGTCATCGGTACAATCTGCGGGCGGGCATTGGAGCGTCGGAGGAACGTGATACAGGTGTTCATCGCGATGCGATATACCCATGTGTTGAGTGTGCTATCTCCCCGATAGCGGGGGAAACTCTTCCATAGGTTGAGCACCGTCTCCTGAAACAGATCGTTCAGGTCGTCCTGGTCGTTGGCATAGATGTAGCACACCTTGTAGATGGTACGTTTCTGCGCCTCGATCATCGTCAGGAATTCTTTCTCTAATTCTTTCGTCTCCATTGTTCAACTGAATCCTTTTATCCTATTAGTCGCAGAAAAGGCGAAATAATTACATCCAAACGGAACTATTTTACATTCTTGCCTTCTGTTTCTCTCCGGCACCAGAGCCGCGATATTTCGAGAGGGCATCGCTCACCGTTCCTGCCTTCTCCAGAATCGTTCCTGCCACCGTGGTTCGCATGGCATCGCCCTTCACACGTGTCTTGGGCAGCCGCCCCTTCACCACGACACCATCCAGTTGCTGCGTCTGATTATACCACAACGTCGTGTCCATAGAAAGACTGTCGTTCTGAGCGAATGCAGCGGTACACATCATTATAGCGATAGCCAGTACAGCAAAATTCTTGATACTTACACCACCAAGGAAATTACTGGCAACAATGTGCAGGCAAGGCGCACCGTCCTTGATATTGCGATTCGTCTCATTGCCTACTCCGCCGATGAAACTGCGACTCTTCGTCTCGACATTCAGAGAATCGGGCACTATCAATTCCACGCCACCCATGAAGGTGTGGATGTCGATCTCCTCATCCTCCGTAATGACAGCCTCGCGCAAATCCAGCCGAAGCCCCCCGCAGAAAGCGTCGAGCCGGGCACCGTGGAAGGTCTCGCCGCGATAGACGTACTCGTCGCCACCATAGTGAACCGAACAGCAGATGCGCTTACCCTCTTCGGCCGGTGGAACAGGTCGCTGCAGCCACTGGCTCGGGTCGCGACGATAACTGTCGATCACAAGATTTACCCCAACATATATCAAAATGGATATGTTAAAGTACATGGCCCATCGGCCTTCCGACGTGGTTTCGAACCAACTCCAATGGAGGATGCCCCACAGTGTGGCCAACTTCAACAGAGCGGCCACGATGAAAATAACGCCAATAATAGTTCTTCTTTTCATAACCTAAAACATTTGATGGTTTTGCATGATTGCGGTTGCAAAGTTACGCTGAAAGGCTATTCCATGCAACTTTCTGGGATATTCAGCACTGAAATGTGACGAATGGCTAGTTAATGTGACGAGCGGTAGCAAATTCTTCACTTTTCACTCTTCATTCTTCATTTTTTCTTCGTACCTTTGCCCCCGATATGACCGGAAGACAAAAAGAGACACTTAGGGTACGCATCGTCAGCGTCGGAATATCCTGCCTTGCCTTTGTCGTGTTCAAGCCTATTGGCTTAGACGCGTTAGGGCTGATGCTGTATCTGCACTTCTTGGCTATTTGGGTACTTGGGGTCGGTGTCTGTTATGTCACAGAGGGTGCCGTTACCCATATTCTGGGCATACCGACATCGCTTGACAGGGGTGTTGAGTATATTATCCGCCGCAATCTGTGGTTTCAACTGATTAATACGCCTTTGGAGGCACTCTTTATCTGCGCCTACCTCCATTTCCCCATGAGCAGCATAGGTGCCACCGATCCGTTGTCGTGGCGGGGAATCTTTCAGGCTATCCTGCTTCTGGCTTTCTGCTCCTTCATCATTGGACTCTATTGGCGATATAAGTTTCGCAGTAGATATCTGGCGTTAGAGTTGGAGGAGACACGAGAATTGAACAGCCAACTTCAACTGTTACGGAAAGAGCAGCCAGACGTTATCACCCTCACTGGCTCTACCAATGAGAAAGTGACGCTTTCAGTCTCCAACCTATTATATATAGAGGCAGTCGGCAATTATGTCAAAGTGGTTCACTGGCTTGAGGGCCAGGTTCGCTCAGATATGCTCCGTGCGACATCGAAACAGATGGAAGATACGCTGCATGCCTATCCCATGATAGTACGCAGTCATCGTGCTTTCATTGTCAACCTCGGCCAGGTGGAGCAAATTGTTTCGAAATCAGGCTCCATGCAACTCGTCATGAAGCACAGTCATGATACCATACCCGTTTCCCGCAGCAAAGTTGCAGCCATCAAGGAGATCATTAAAGGAATTTTGTAGTATTAAAATGTCTTGTCGAAGCAGGTCAGCAGGATTTGCTGAATAAAATGAGCAATTGGTTGAATAAAATTGCCAGTGACAGGAAACTATCCTACCTTTGCACCAGAAACATTAAACAATTGAACTTATGAATAAGAAAATGAATCATTTCTGGATCGTCACCATGCTGTTGCTGGGCATGGTGGCTTGTTCGACGGACGACAGTTGGTACAATGACAACTGGACACAGACCAGCACATCGACAACCTCTGAAAGCAACGATGACAACTTAACGACCACCAGTTCGACAGACAACGTTATCAATGGTGTATCCAGCGACGGGGATGTCACCTCATTCTCCATCGCCCTCAACAAGAGCGCTATCTCAGAGTCACAGACCGTGGATAGCAGTGATGACGACTACATTGAGAACACCACTTTCGACAAGACCATCACGATCACGTTCAGTACCTCGGGCAACGCCTCTGTCAGCGGCGACGACACAGAGATCGTGACTGTCAGTGGCAATGACGTCGTGGCTACGAACACAACGGACCAGGTGATCAGATATGTGCTCGAAGGCACCACCACAGACGGTTTCTTCAAACTCTATAGTGAAAAGAAGCAGGCCATCGTGCTCAATGGCGTCAGCATCACCAACCCCGATGGCGCTGCCATTAACAACCAGAGCAAGAAACGCACCTTCATCGTCCTCAACGACGGTACGGAAAACCACTTGTCTGATGGTACTAACTACTACGACGCTACTGACGATGAGGACATGAAGGGGTGTTTCTTTAGTGAGGGACAACTGATCTTCAGCGGCTCTGGCTATCTGGAGGTCGATGCCAACTGCATGGCTGGCATCCGCAGCGACGACTATGTGCGCACCATGCCCAACGCCAATATTTACGTGGATGTCTCCTCTGGCAATGGCATCCGTGGCAACGACGCTGTGATCGTGACAGGTGGAGTGATTAACATCAACGTGACAGGTACGGCCGACAAGGGTATCTCCACAGATGGCGAGGCCAAGTTTGACGGTGGACGCACCACGATCATCACCAGTGGTGGCTACGAGTACGACAGTGACGACAGCGACTATACGGCATGCTCTGGCGTAAAGGCTGACAGTGTGATTACCATCAACGGGGGTGAACTGAACATCAAGAGCACTGGCACAGGCGGTAAAGGTTTGAACAGCGACAGTAAGATCAACATCAACGATGGCGTGGTGCGCATCATCACCACTGGCAAGCGCCAGAAAGACTCCCAAGGCAGTGTCTCACCCAAGGGTATCAAGGCCGATGGTGACATCACCTTCAAAGGCGGACAGACCCAGATACGCCTAGAAGGCAGCGGCGACGGCACGGAGGCCATCGAGAGCAAGGGTGAAATCCACATCGAGGCAGGCACCGTGGAGTGCTACAGTTACGACGATGCCATCAACTCGGCAGGCGACCTATACATCGACGGGGGCTACGTCTATGCAAGAGCCACTAACAACGATGCCATCGACGCCAACAAGAACCTCTACATCAACGGTGGCGTGGTGATTGCCGAGGGCGCTGGCCAGCCAGAGTGCGGCATCGACGCAGCAGAACAATATAAAGCCTATATCAACGGGGGCACCGTGATTGCCATAGGTGGAGGTATGCAGGCCATCGACTCATCATCCAAGCAGGCCAGCATCGCCCTGACGGTGTCCATGGGAACAACCATTGGCGTGCTCGACGGCTCCACGGCCATCCTCGCCTACTCCACCCCGAGCAGCAATAGCGGTACGGCCCTGATGATCTCCTCACCCTCTTTCAAGAGTGGCAGCAATTACACCCTCCGTGCAGGCTGTGAAGTCAGTGGCGGCACATCCTTCTATACGCTCACGACTGGATGTACCATTGGCAGTGGCAGTCAGTCTGTAGAAACGACAGCCACCACCTCCATCAGTGGTTCGATGGGTGGTGGTGGCATGGGAGGTGGAATGCCTGGTGGACACTGGTAAAGAATCAGAATGTGAAGTCGGTTTTCTCTACTCCGTCGCCATAGATGGTCTTAAAGTCATCCTTCATCGAAATGACGTAGTAGCCTGCTTCACGCCACTGATTACCCAGTGAGATGGCCTTCTCCTTATTGGCGTGATCTCTTACGTCATCATCGGCAATCAGCATAAAGGCGGCTGACTTGTATGAATTGCTTAGACAGTAATTGTGCATGGAACAGTCGCCACCGCTATTGCCAAACGACAAGACAGGAACCTTGCCTATCTCCTGGCTTATCTGTAACACCTTGTTGGTCTTCAGGTTCTTGATGATGAGTTCGTCGGTCCTGATGAGGTTTTCCTCCTTACCCATGGTGTAATCCACACCAGCCTCATCACCCTGGCTGGTGGAGCGGAGTTTGACATCCATGCCTATCACGCGGTTGGGCTTGATGCCAATGGGCTCAACCAATGCTCGGCAGATAAACCTGTCGGAACCAGATACGACATAGAAAGTGAAGCCTTTCGACTCAAGATATTCAAAGACCTGAAGCATCGGCTTGAAGAAACTCTGTGCGTATGTCATCCCGCTGAATCCGTTGACCTGCTTGGCTGCATAGGCCTTGACGTATGCGTCGAACTCTGCGATTGTCATTCCTGCATACGCCTTAGCAGCAGCCTTAGCATGCTTCATGTCAAAATGATCAGGCAGTTTCTTGCCCTCCCTGACGAAGTCCCTGATATCCTGAGCCGTCTCCTTGACATCGTCTGGAGCAAGGTTCTTATATGACTCATCCTCCAACACGCGATATTCCAGCAGATTATATTCAAAATACGTTGGATAGAGTTCGCCTACGAAAGTACCATCCATGTCGAACGTGGCAATTCTGTCTTCCTCCTTGATAAAATTGGCCGACTGCGGATTTGTCACATCTTCCACATAGTCTTTCAGGGCAGTCAAAGCCTCACAGGAGTTCCACAGTGTAAAATAGTCCTTGGAGACAGGAGCAACCACTGTATCTTCATTTGAACACGATGTAAATACAGCCGGACCGAGGAGCAGGGTGGCGGCCAGCACCCAATTCAACATTCTTTTCATATTTTTCATTGCTTTATGTAAATATTATATCGACGTTATCGCTTTCCTGATGCAAAATTAAACTTTTTCTACTAATTTACCAAGTTTTTCGCAACGAATTTGGGAACTTTTCGCTATCTTTGCACAAAAATCAGAAGACTATGGACGAGAAAGCGCGCATTGAACAACTGCGTAAGGAACTGCACGAGCACAACTACAGATACTATGTACTCAACCAACCGACTATCGGTGACCAGGAGTTTGACTTCATGATGCACGAACTCCAGGACCTGGAGGCCAAGCATCCTGAGATGGCAGACCCCAACTCCCCCACCCAGCGCGTGGGCAGCGACCTGAACGCGGAGTTCAAGCAGGTAGTACACAAATATCCCATGCTCTCCCTGGCCAACACCTACAACGAGCAGGATGTAGCCGACTGGTACGAGAGTGTGAAGAAAGGACTGGCTGGCGAGGACTTCGAGGTGTGCTGTGAGATGAAGTACGACGGACTGTCCATCTCGCTGATATACGTCGATGGACGACTGACACAGGCCGTAACGCGTGGCGATGGTGTACAGGGCGATGACGTGACGGCCAACGTGAAGACGATACGCTCGATACCTCTGGTGCTGACGCCACCTGCTACCGACGATCTGTTTGCTGCCCCAGCCTACCCTCACGAGTTCGAGATTCGTGGTGAGATACTGATGCCCTGGGTTGTGTTCGAGCGACTGAACAAGGAGCGCGAGGAGGCAGAAGAACCACTCTTCGCCAACCCCAGGAATGCGGCCAGCGGTACGCTGAAGAGTCAGAAGTCAAGTCTCGTGGCCAGCCGCCAACTCGACGCATACCTCTATTATCTATTAGGCGAAGAACTTCCTGCCGAGGGCCACTATGAGAATCTGGAGATTGCCCGCTCTTGGGGGTTCAAGATCAGTGAAGGCATGAAGAAGGTCAAGACGCTTCAAGGTATCTATGACTTTATCAATTACTGGGATAAAGCAAGAAAAAGTCTTCCTGTAGCCACAGACGGCATCGTACTGAAAGTAAACTCGTTACGTCAGCAGCGCGCACTCGGTTTTACCGCTAAGTCTCCCCGTTGGGCCATCGCCTATAAGTTTAAGGCGGAGCGTGTGTGTACACGACTGAACGAAGTCACCTATCAGGTAGGGCGCACGGGTGCCGTGACACCTGTGGCCAACATGGAACCTGTACAGTTGGCTGGTACCACCGTGAAGCGCGCCACCCTGAACAACGAGGATTTTATCCGTAGTTTCGACCTGCATATCGGAGACTATGTCTATGTGGAGAAAGGGGGCGAAATCATCCCCAAGATTGTTGGTGTGGATATCGACCAGCGCCCCATCATCGCACAGCCCGTGGAGTTTATCAAGCGCTGTCCGGAGTGCGGCACCCCACTGGTGCGCTTCGAGGGTGAGGCTGCCTGGTACTGTCCCAACGACACTGGCTGTCCCCCACAGATCAAGGGCCGTATCGAGCACTTCATTGCCCGCAAGGCGATGAACATCGACTCGCTGGGGCCAGAGACCATCGACGACTACTGGCGTCGGGGACTGATCCACAACGTGGCAGACCTCTATGACATCGAAGTACAACAGATCAACGGCGACGGCTCGCGCACAAAGTCAGCCCAGAGGATAGTGAATGGCATCGCTGCCTCAAAGGAGGTGCCCTTCGAGCGCGTGGTCTTCGCTTTGGGCATCCGTTTCGTGGGAGAGACTTCCGCCCGTCTGCTGGCTCGACATTTCAAGAATATCGATGCCCTGATGAACGCAGGACTGGAGGAACTGCAGGAGATAGAGGGCATTGGCGAGGTCATGGCTAAGAGCATTATCACTTATTTCCATAATGAGGAAAACCTAAAGATTGTGGAGCGTCTGCGGAACTACGGTCTGCAGATGGAAATCTCAACACTCAACACTCAACTTTCAACAAAACTCGAGGGTCAGAGCATCGTGATCAGTGGTGTATTCACCCATCATAGCCGTGATGAGTACAAGGCTATCATCGAGCAGAACGGCGGCAAGAACGTGGGGAGTATTTCGAGTAAGACCTCATTTATCCTTGCTGGTGAGAACATGGGCCCCTCGAAACTTCAGAAAGCGGAGAAACTGGGTATCAGGATCATGTCGGAAGATGAGTTCCTGGAACTTATTCGTCCCAGTAACTGATAATGCGCGTCTGCTTCACCTGGACGATCTGTGTACGTGAGCCCTTCTCCCAATAGGTGAGTTGCATTGTGTTCTCCGTCCAATTGTCATTATCGTCACGTCCAGTGAGATCATTCTTCATGTTAATCGAGAGGATGCACTCATTGTCTTTGTTGAACACCTTTTGGCTCTGTTGGATTATTTCAAAACTTGTATTGTAATGATATTCGTTCACAGAGCGAATGCCCGAGGAGGGATTGATGAGCGTGCGCTTCACCAGACAGTTGTCTGAGTCATATTCATACGTCAATTGACTCTTTTCACCAGACGCCTCAATCATGGCCGCCTTAACGAGATAGCCAGCGGTATTGTATTCCCTATCCACCAGACCATCATCAGCCAGTTTACCCGTTTCGTCAAAATGGTTGATGTCATTCTCTGCCACAGGGTTCTCCGTGATGACCTCCTGTACTTGTCCTTTCAGCCCCATGTTTGCCGCATCCTTATAATACGGGGTGGAGTTCAGGTAGAAGTAGCGGATGGAGTGAGAGCCGTCATCGTGGAGCGGTGTCGATTGTTGGATATAGCCAAAGTCATTGAGCAGATAGAGAGAGGCAGAGCCATCGCCCTTTGCCTTGAAATTCCCCCACTCTCGCTGGAGTTTGCCCAACAAATATTTCTGATTGCGCTCATAGAGTTCACGGGTACGATATGGCCCACAAGTAAACAACGCAGAGGAGAGGAGTTTGGTCTTCTCATCGACGTTCACCATCAGATTTGACTTGATGCCATAGAAGTCGCCAGAGAAATAGTAAGTGTCTGCCTCTGCATCGTCTGGATGCATCTGTAGGAGACCTACTTCCTTCAGTGCAGGGATAAACACAGAATCAGGGCCTTCCAATGGTACCCCCATCACGGAAATACACTTTGCATCCGTGAAATCCTCACTCCAGGCTGCCAACGCCAGGAGCAGCATGCCGCCTATAGCAGACAATTTTCTCAACATAACAGAAATTTGGTGCAAAGTTACAACTTTTTCCTGATTAATATCATTGAAAGAGATTTTTTTTGTACCTTTGCACACATGAAGAAAGGACTTGTACTCGAGGGAGGAGCCATGCGAGGGCTCTTCACGGCAGGCATTACGGACGTGATGATGGAGGCGGGCATTGAGCCCGACGGCCTCATCGGTGTATCTGCTGGAGCGGCCTTCGGCTGCAACTACAAGTCGCGCCAGATAGGTCGCGCCATCCGCTACAACACCCGCTTTGCCAAGGACCCACGCTATAGTGGCTTGCGCTCCCTGCTGAAGAGTGGCGACTATTTCAACGCCCAGTTTGGCTACCATATCGTACCCAAGCAATACGACATCTTCGACGACGAAGCCTTCGAGCAGAACCCGATGGAGTTTATCGTGGTCTGCACGGACGTGGAGACTGGCAAGGCCGTGTATCAGCCGCTGACTAAAGCCGACTACGAGTGCTACGAGTGGATCCGCGCCTCCGCCTCGATGCCGCTGGCCTCGAAAGTGGTGGAGGTGGGCGGCTACAAACTGCTCGACGGTGGTGTCTCCGACTCCATTCCCCTGGCATATTTCGAAAGTATCGGCTACGACAGAAACGTGGTGATCCTCACCCAGCCAGAAGGCTATGAGAAGAAGCGCACCAAACTGATGCCGCTGATGCGTATCGCCCTGAGGAAATATCCTAAGATGATTGAGGCAATGGACAAGCGCTATATCATGTACAACCAGGAACTGGCATACGTGCGACAAGCCGAACAAGAGGGACGATGCCTGGTGATACGTCCTGAGGAGAAGATACCCATCGGACATATCTCACACGACCCTGACGAGATGCGACAGGTCTATAATATAGGGCGCAAGGCGGGCGAGAAATACATAAACGACATGAAGGACTTTTACGGACATAACGCTTAATTTATGTTAAATCATGGCGATTATTCTGTAGTGTCAACAAATATTCGTACTTTTGTCGTCTAAAAACAACTATTAAGTAACGTTACAACTTTATAAAAGAATATGCTTAGCGAAGGATTGCTATTTGCCGAAAGGTATAAATTTGTCAAACTTCTAGGACGTGGTGGGTTTTCTGAAGTTTGGCTTGCCGAAGATACAATGGCCGAAGTCCAAGTGGCAGTAAAAGTTTATGCACCAGGTACAGGCTTAGATGAAAATGGCATTAAACTTTTCACACAGGAATTTGCCATGGTCTTTGACATGAATCACACCAACCTGCTAAGACCGACGCATTTCGACTGTTGGGACCGTATGCCCTATCTGATCATGCCCCTGATCAAGAACGGCTCTACATTCAAATATCTGGTAGAAAATCGTACCATGCCAGAAGAAGAGTGCTGGAAGATGCTCCACGACGTTGCTGCCGGCCTGGCATATCTGCACGAGAAGAATCCGCCACTCATCCATCAGGACATCAAGCCAGATAACATCCTTATCAATGACGAAGGGCACTACCTGATCACCGATTTCGGAATCAGTGCCCGTGTGCGCAGTACCATCCGCAACGGCATGGCTCAGGAGCAAAGCGGTGGTACGATGGCATATATGGGGCCAGAGAGATTCAGTGCTAACCCTAAGCCTATCATGGCCAGTGACATCTGGTCATTGGGGGCAATGATGTTCGAACTGATGACAGGAACGCCGCCATTCGGCAATTATGGCGGCGGCATGCAAAAGAACGGTGCCGACATTCCTATTATTGAGGATGAAAACTATTCTCAAGACCTGAAGGACATCATTTACAGATGTCTGGAAAAAGAAACATGGGACCGCCCTTCCGCCAAGAAAATTGAGGAGATGACTTACAACAAGATGCATGGTCTCCCGATGGCTATACAAGAAGAACCCAAGGAAGAAGAAAAGGCACCAGTTGAAACAGAGCCCCAGGATTCAAAGACGAATGTCGCTAAGGAAGTTCCAAACACAAATCCTGTGAAGGCGACTCAGAAAGGAAGCAATAAAAAAGCCATTTATGGAGCGGTTGCTTGCGTCATTGCCCTGATTGCCCTATTGGCCAGTCTTTTCTCTGGTGGTGATACCAAGAAGTCTGAAGAGCCTACGACGGTCATGATCCCTGCCGTCAACTACGACTCCTTGGCAACAATTGATATCAATGAAGGAATATCTTACGTACAGCAGGCTGATACATTTATCACCAACCATGAGGAAGACAAATATGACGAAAAATATGATAAGGTGGAAGCCCTTTATATCAAGGCTTTAGAACAATTTG
Source organism: Prevotella sp. UBA4217 (assembly GCA_002379425.1). Taxonomy (GTDB): domain Bacteria; phylum Bacteroidota; class Bacteroidia; order Bacteroidales; family Bacteroidaceae; genus Prevotella. The sequence continues at coordinate 72,174 of DFTH01000002.1, read as the reverse complement.
ACAAGGCATTAGCCAACAAAGACAGTCTTTCTTCTGAACTCTCTTCAAAAGCCTCGTTCCAGAAATCGACTGTGCAAGATAATTTATATAAAATATACAAGGACTTTATTGAGACTGCCACGGCCCTCAAAGAAGCAGGTGTAGCCCAGACCGCTGAGGACTTTGAAAAGCGTGCAACAGTCATTAAGCCATATATAGAGTCGTTGATTGAAACAAATACTACAGATGAAAATGAATAAACTGATCTATACTCTCATGTTGATAGCAATGATGGTTCTACTTCCAGGAACGATCAGTGCTCAAAGTGCCAGTGAATCATATAGCAACGGTCTTGCATTGATGAAGAACAAAGACTATCATGGAGCGATTGCCAGTTTCAGGGCATCGATGGCCATTAATAAGAGCGCTGCCAATGTTAAGAAGTGCAAGGCTCAGATTAACAAATGCCAAAGACTGCTCAAGAGCAACAAGACCCAGTCAGCCTCTGTGGAATTCATTCCATCAAAGACGCTGAAGGTTATCAATGCCATCCTCCCTATCCCAGCAGACCCGACGGCAGATATCATGACAACCATCGAAGCAAGACCAGACAGCAATGACTGGACGGCCGAGATGGCAGGTAATTGCCCATGGATAGAACTGGTTAAATCCATGGATGGTAAGTCGCTGATTCTGAAATGCCAACCCACTAACATGACAGTATCACGTGATGCAGAGATCAATGTCAAATATGGGGAAGTAGAGCGTAAGATCAAAGTCAGGCAACAAGGCAGGAAAGTGAATCTGATAGCCAGTTCTCAATTTACTAAATTCAGGAAGAAAGGTGGTCAGGAACTCATTGAGATCAAATGCAATAGCGACACTGTTTATGAGAACAATACCAACTGGTATATTGAGAAAGCACCTGAATGGTGTAATGCGGAAAGTACGAAAACAGATCTTGTGCTAAAGATTGCCCCTCTGGAAAAAGGTACACCTTATTATAAATCAGGACGAACAGGAGATATCATCCTGAGAAGCCAAGACCAGGAGTGTATCATACGCATTGATCAGAAATAATAATAAACTAAAAAGCCAGAACTATGAGATGCAACAACTGCGGCTGGGATAATGACCCAGGTACCAGTGCCTGTGTAAAATGCGGGCACCCCTTACAAGGCGGGAATATGGGAAATCCTGACCCGTATAGAAACGTAAATGTACCCAACTACCAGAGCGGAGAGCCCCAGCCACGCCCTACTGTCATTAACGCTCAGCATTCTGAGCCAGCCCCACGTCCAACGAGGATTGTAAACAGTTCGGACCTACAAGGTGGTGGAGCACCGCTTAATGCTACTGTAGCACAAACACCTAAGAATTGTCCGCACTGTGGCTATCCCGTGGTAGGAGACTTTACCTCGTGCCCTAATTGCGGTGCCAGTATCTCTTCCAGTCCAACCACCATCCAGAACCCTGCTCCCACAAGTGCTCCCAAGCCGGCAACGGCACCAGATACGGCACTCTATGAAATAGACCAAGAGATCACCTGCGACAACTGTGGAGCGAAGGTTCCCATGGATTTCAGTTTCTGCCCAAAGTGTGGAGAGAGAATCCGACTGAAGACGGTACGGGCCATTGTACATAAAGTCCAGCCCCCAAAGCCCCATTGTCATCTGACCATCATCCCTGAGGATGGGGAGAATATCCAGCCTATCAAGAATGACTATGAAGGTGAGAGCATCATCCTGAACAGAGACAATACTGAGGCCGACAACAGGACAATCACTTCCAAAGAACAGGCCGAACTGATTTGTGAAGACGGCAAATGGTATCTCCTCAACAAAAGTGAGTTGAACTCTACCTATCTCGAGGCTAACAGGAAACTTGAACTGCAGCCAGGAGACGTCGTCGTCCTTGGAGACCGAAGATTTAAGTTTGAAACGGAGTAATCAATAGAAAAGAGTGAGTACCTATCAGGTTGTTGACAGATGCGATTTTAGGCCAGGCGACATTATTGACAGCAGGTATTCTGTCAGGAAGTCCCTTGGTGAAGGATCATTTGGCGCTGTCTATCTGGTTGACGACAGGAGCGGTGGCAACTATGCGCTGAAACTCCTGAGACTCTGGGAAGTCCCTGGAGAGATTCGTCAACCGCTGATGGAACGTTTTGAAATGGAATTCAAGACGGGCCAGATTGACTGTGACAACCTGGTACGCTCTCTTGCATACGGAACCGTCGGAGGAAATCCATATATTGTCATGGAGTTCTGTCCTGGTGGCGATCTTGAACCATATCTTGGGAAACATGATGCACGCATACCACGAATCTGTCAGGATATCCTCATTGGGTTGAACGCCCTTCACGACAGAGGGAAAGTGCACAGAGATCTGAAGCCCGAGAATGTGCTATTCAAGCAAAATGGGAAGGCTGCTCTAACCGACTTTGGTATTTCGGGCGATCGTACACACCGCATGACCCAACGCAATATATTCGGTAAGCCTAATCAGATATTTGGGACTTATGCCTATATGCCGCCAGAACAGGCCATGAGGGCGCGTGGTGGGGCGACCGTACTCCCTACGACAGACATCTTCTCTTTTGGCGTACTGTTATACCAACTCCTGACAGGTGCCCTTCCCTTTGGGACGCTGGAGTCGCATAATGACCTGGCTGAGTATCAGAAAAGAGGCAAGGATGGACTTTGGAATAGGAATGCGCTCTATAATGTGCCCAATGGCAGGCAGTGGGAAAAGGTGATTGACGGATGCCTGAAACCAGACTTCAAGCAAAGGTTACAGTCTGTACAAGACGTACTTCGGCTACTTCCTCAGCAAGCATCAAATATACAACCTGTCAGCATGCCACGATCCTACACACCTCCGACTCAGGCCAGAGGATTCCAACTCCGCATCCTACAAGGTGAAGAGTATGGGAAAATCTATAACCTGACGCAAATGGCCAGTACAGGACGGCGAATACTAACAATAGGCCGGCAACAAGGCAACAGTATCTATGTCAAGTCTGACTTCAGCGACTATATATCAAGATTTCACTGTACGATAGAGATGGGGGCAAACATGGGACAATGGGTCATCCGAGATGGCCAGTGGCGCCACGATTCCAGACAGTGGATAAACTCCAGCAACGGAACATACGTCAACACAAAGCCTGTCACACAAAATGGTTTCTTCCTGAAGACAGGAGATATCATCACATTAGGGGATGTCACAATGAGATTTGAGAACTATTAAACTTTTAAAACTATATTTTTATGGAAACTCAAAACAATTACAAACGCACAGTAGCCGGCTCGGTAGGAGCAGGTATGGGTGCCATCTTCAATGGTTCAGGACGTACTTATTACATCCTTGAGCACAAGACAACTTCAAAGTACCACAGCGCTGGTGAGTCCCAGAAAATCATCATCGACCAGATTGAAATCGGTCGTGATGCCTCTTGCCAGGTACGCTATGACGAATCTTTTGACACTGTCAGCCGCAAGCATGCAGCCATCGTCCGTGATGGCAACAACTGGCAGTTGGTACATCTCTCAACATCAAACCCGACGTTAGTCAATGGCCGCCCCATACAGGGTAGTTACTATCTTCAGTCTGGTGACGAAATCCAGTTGTCCGTCAATGGACCACGCCTTGGCTTCATCCAGCCTCAAGGCAAGCAGGGACTGACATCCAGCATCAAACTTACTGAGCGCATGAATCTCTTCCGCCAGCAGGCATTGCGCCCATATCGCCGTGCTATCTGGGCACTGTCGGCACTCTTGCTTCTCGTCATCCTTGGTTTCGGAGCATGGAACTACAAACTGAGTCTTGACAACAAGGAACTCCGTCAGGAAATGTCGATGTATCAGACGAAACTTGACTCTCTGTCAGTCGTCAAGCAGAACCTGATGGAAGAGGAGACACAACTCAACCAGCAACTTGAGGCTGCTCCCGCTGCCAAGAAGGAGGAAATCCGCCAGCGCATTGTCTATGTCAGAAGTCAACTGTCAAGTGTCGCAAGTGAAGCAAGCCGCTATCAGCAACAACTAGCCCGAACTCGTCAACAAGCCATTGATAATGGTATGGACGAAGCCGAGGCTAATAGCATTGTCAACCCATCTGCCCAGGGCGAATCCTCGGCAACTATCGCCTCCATTGGTGATCCTGACATGAATCATAATGTAGTAGGACCTAACACGCCAGTCGCTGGTGAAGCAGCAGCCATGGAGGGTGCCCAGAACGCTAACCCGACAGCCCATGGTGATGCCAGCGGCACAATCCGTGACTACTACAATCATATCTACTCACTTAAGATCCGCCGCATTACGTGCGAACTTGACGGACGTTCCTTCGATCCTGGTATCTCACTCTCTGATGTGGTTTGTGGTACGGCATTCGTACTGAGCAACGGTACACTCGTCACAGCCCGTCAGAATATTGAGCCATGGATCTTCTGGCGTCAACTCGGAGGAAAATGGCGCGAACTGATGGCCAACTATAAGGCTATGGGATTCAATATTATCATTGAGTATGATGCCTACAGTACTACAGGAACCGCCCGTAAACTGTCATTCAACAACCAGGATTTCCAGGTTGACCGCACTGGTGACGTCACGGAGGTTATCGACGAAGTGATGAAGGACGTCAAGGTCATTATCAAGGACAATGGCTTCAAGATCAGTTCCAGCGAATATCGCAATCGCCAGGTATCTGTCATCACGCCCAGTTCTCAGTGCTTTGCCATCCTGCCAGGCAAGGGAGGCGCCGGTATTCCTTACGATGCAGGAGCATCACTGTCCAGCGACGGTGGTACAGAAATTCAGGTAGCAGGATTCAAGAACAATCCCGATATCCACAACCTCGCAAGTTACATCAGTTACTTTAAGTCGAGCACATCTCGCGCAGATACCAGAAATGGCACGATCGTTCTACAGGATGCCAACCGCAATGCGGGATATCTTGGTTCACCTGCATTCTTCAAGGAAGCCGATGGATCTTATCGCGTCATTGGTGTTATGATTGGACAACTCTTCGGTGAGGATCGTCTTGTTCCTATCGCAAGATGTAACAAATAAAATATAAATATGTCAGAAGTGAAATTCAAATTGGCTGCAGGCACCAATGTCGGACTCATCCGTCAGAACAATGAAGACAACTTTGTTGTATGCAGTGACCTCAGTACTTCCAATTGGTTAATACCCCAAGTCGGCGACTATGCCGACTTGGGTAAATACGGTGCCCTGCTGGTAGTTGCCGACGGGATGGGTGGTGCAAATGCTGGTGAGGTAGCATCAGCCATTGCCGTAGAGACTATTCAGAATTTGTTCGTTCCAGAACAAATTGAAGGGGCTATCGCATCCGACAAGTCCATTCAAGAGTTTATGAAGGATGTGGTCAAGACGGCTGATTTGAATATCTTCAACCATAGCCATGAAGACAGTAGTACCAAAGGTATGGGGACTACCATTGTCATGGCATGGATCATTGACAGCAAAGCCTATATCTGTTGGTGTGGTGATAGTCGGTGCTATGTACTCAACAAGAGACATGGACTGATCCAACTATCCAAGGACCACTCCTATGTTCAGGAACTCGTTGACAAGGGCGAGTTGAACCCTGAACTGATGCACGACCACCCATTAGCAAACGTCATCACTCGCTGTCTGGGCGATGTTGAGAATCGCGCCAATCCCGAGACCCGCATCCACCAGTTACATAATGGAGACATTATCATGCTCTGCAGTGACGGATTGTGCGGTCTATGCCATGACAATGAGATTCTCGACGTTATGATCAACTATCATGAGGATCCACAGGAGTGCAAAAACGAACTGATCTCTGCAGCCCTTTCTGCGGGTGGTTACGACAATGTAACCGTTGCCGTTGCCAGCATCATGATGGAAGGTGAAGAGGAAGAGGACGACATAGGATGGGACACGCTGGCCAACAGCAATAAGGAAGCACAACCGGAAGAAGACCTCTCTACTACCATTCGTAGTGAGGCTATTGGTCGTCGCAGTAAGAAGCATTTGTTGGCGCGTTGCCTGCTGGTACTTTTGTTGCTCCTAATCGCTGCGGGGGTATATGTGTATTATACCATAGGCTTTGAGAACTTTCAAAACGAAATCACTATCACAATTAACAAGATTTACAATAACATCAAAACTCTACACTCATGAAAAAGATTTTGATATCCTTAACAACATTAGTCATGATGGGCATCGCTTCATCATGTGGTAGCCATCGTACCACCACTTATAGTTCTTATCCTACTGGTGGTAGCACAACGGAGCAGCAACAGGAGTGGAAGCGCTGCGCTGTCTGCGACGGCAAGGGCTCTTGTAACGCCTGCAAGGGTACAGGCAGAATCAGTGGAGACCAGTGTAAGACTTGCAAAGGATCCGGCAAGTGTAATACCTGCAGAGGTAATGGAGGCTATTATCTTGACAATTAAGTCATGCAACTGGCAGAAGGTCATATTGTAGCAGAACATTACAAACTGATCAGGCCATTAGGCCATGGTAGTTTCGGCGATGTCTGGCTGGCACATAATATGCTGGCCGACATCGACGTTGCTATAAAATTCTATGGCATTCTCGACCAGAAAGGGCTCGAAGAGTTTCGCAATGAATTCAAGATTGCCTACAAACTCCATCACCCCAACCTCCTTAGCATCAGCCATATTGATGTCTATGAGAACTGCCCCTATCTCGTCATGCCCTATTGCGAGAACGGTTCCGTCAGCCGACAAAATGGAAACATGCCAGAATCAGAGATTTGGAAGTTTATTCTCGATGTATCCGGTGGCCTTACCTTTCTCCATAATCAGCAACCTCCCATTGTACATCAGGATATAAAACCCGACAATATCCTCATCACCAGCGACGGCCGTTATGTCATCTCCGATTTCGGCATCAGCCGCCGATTCCGTACGCAAATGAGCCGTACAAACAATAATTTCAGTTCCTCTGGCACCATTGCTTACATGGGACCTGAGCGCTTTTCTGAAAAACCCATGGTTGTTCTGGCCAGCGACATCTGGGCCTTTGGCATGACTCTTTATGAACTAATGACTGGTGATGTCTTATGGGAAGGCATGGGCGGCTGCGTGCAATTAAGCGGTGCACGACTGCCAATTATCAGCGGTGCCTTCTCCAACGAACTAAAACAACTGGTAACCGCCTGTCTTGCAGCAGAGACGTGGAATCGTCCCACAGCCGCTCAGATACACGAATATGCTTCGGCATACATACAGAAGAAGACACTACCTCCATTGTCGATTGAAAAACAGGTTCAGAAGCCCATACAGAAACCTTCTCAGCCTACAATCCCTCCAACGACTGAGGTACATACACATACGTATGGAAGCCATCATGATAATCCTGAGAGTCATACTAACTTCCAACATTCATTTAAGCAATTCAAAAATGACAACCAGTCACTGAAACGTGGACTTTTAATAGCCTTGGCTGTACTTGCAGCCATTGGTGTCATAACGGGTATTGTCAAAATCATTAGCAACATCAGCGAAGAAGAGGCTTTCCTGTCATGCAGATCAAAGCAAGACTACGAACAATTTATCAAGGAATACCCCTCATCCTCATACTTGGAGAAAGCCAAGCAGCGCATCGCCTCCATGACCCGACAGGAATCGTCAGCACAGGAAGGCAACCCACAGCCAGGAATGCAGAAGCCTACTCCACAACCGGAATCCTCCAATAAGGAAGAACTGGCTCCCGTACAGTACATAACAGAATCACCCCAGAAGAAAGCAGGGCACACCAGGGAAGCCACCGAACCACCGTTGGTACCCGAGAAAACAATCATCAAGACACCTTCCAAGACTCAGACATCAGAAGATGATCGTGTGTTCTATCGCTGTAGGACTTCAAAGGACTACCACGCCTATATCACCCAATTCCCAAATGGTCGTCATCGTAAGGAAGCAGAGCAATGCCTGACGGAACTTCTCAACCAGAATAGCGGCAACGAGATCAACCTCAATAGTAATGATGCGTCAGATGCCAGATTCAGAACAGATATGCCAACTGGCGGTCAGAGCATACGGCAGCAGAGCATCAATGTTGGAACAGGTGTCTCTTTCGGTGGCCAGAACAGAGGTTACCGTGGAGGTGGAGGCAGTTACTCGGGCAGTGGACCACGTGGAGGTGGAGGACATCGCAGCACAAGAAGCGGATCATCACATAGGCATTCTAATTAATACTTGTCAGACAATGAAAAAAACAAAATTCATTTTAGCAACAGCCATGCTAACCATCGTATGTAGTACAGCAAAGGCACAATACGATGAAGACGGTTATTATAGGTATGATGGCTACAATACTAACTATCGCTCCAATTATAGTTATGAGTATTCAGAAGATTGGGGGAATTTCTATGTGGAATACTCTCCGCTTCAACTCACATCCACTGCTAATGGCGTAGATAGCAAGAATTTCAACACAGCAACGATTGGTTTCAGTTATGACTTCCAGTTAGGTTATAGTCCAGTCTATATTGATGCAGGATTTGAGACCAGCGGTTCCTGGCACTCGAAGAGATACGCTGATGGAGAGAAATATAGCATGACCATTGCATTTTCTAAGATTCCCGTAAACTTTGCATTCCGTTGGAATCCTACGGAGAATTTCGGAATCGTCCCCTATGCTGGCGTACATGTGAAATATAATATCTATGGTGAGGATCGAGTCAAATATACCAACGGTGACTCTGAATCCTGGAGTCTCTTTGATAGGGGAAGAACCTACGACGATGACTATAACCGTTTCCAGTTCGGCTATCAGGCAGGGCTAAAGATGATTATCTGTAACTGTTTCTCTATAGGAGCCGCATGGAAAGCAGACTTGACGCCGTTCTGCAAATATTATGACAATCAAACCAGAAAAGAGGAAAAAGAGAGATTTCAAGGTTTTGCCTTCTCACTTGCGTATTGTTTCTAAGGTATAAATAGAAAATCAAAAAATGGACATCTTTGACGGAAGATACGAAAAAGAACAATTGTTAGGCCAAGGTGCCTTCTCTGAGGTATGGAAGGTACGAGACAACCAGACAAATGTAACACTGGCCCTGAAGATATACAATCCGACTACCGGTAATGGGGAAGATGGTGATGAAATGCTGACTCACGAGTTTGCGTTAATGGTCAATGCCAATCACAAGAATCTGCTTCGACCACTGTTTTATGCCACGAGTGGCAATAGGCCATATCTCATCTTGCCTTACTGTGAGAAGGGTAATATCGGCAAGATGATTGGTAAGATGACAGAAGAAGAAACATGGAAACTCCTGCGTGACTGTGCCAGTGCCCTATCATACCTTCATGCCATGAATCCTCCTATTCTTCACCAGGACATCAAACCCGCTAACATCCTGTTAGGTGACAATGGTGAGTATATGCTGACAGACTTTGGTGTCAGTACCCAGGTCAAGGCATCGCTTAGCAGAGCCTCCAATCAGGATATTGCCTTGTTTTCAGCAGGCACTATTTCATATATGGCACCAGAGAGATTCTCACGCAATAATCTGCCAATCATGGCCAACGACATCTATTCTCTGGGATCGACCGCGTTTGAGATGCTGTCTGGAGTCCTGCCTTTCGGCAATGATGGCGGACTTCTTCAGAAGAAAGGAGCAGAAGTTCCTGAGGTTCCTGGCGACTTCTCTCCACTCATGAAAAAGACCCTGGAAGACTGTCTGCAAGAAGAACCATGGCAACGCCCTACAGCAGAACAACTTGAGGAGATTGCTAATCGGGCCCTACGTCATCCAGAACTGCGATTCGCAGTACCCAAAGTCAACCCTGAGCCAGAGGCTAAGCCAACGACGATGCAGATACCTGAAGAATACAAAGACACCATTTCCTTACCGGGTTCAGACTCTAAGAAACGTCTTTATGCCATTCTGGCAGGTATAGCGGCAGTAATAGTGATCGGAGGCATCATCCTCCTGTCTGGCGGGTCTTCTAACGACGACCAAGCACCAGAGGCATCTTCTACAGTCATCCCGGACACAGATTCTCTCCTGAAGGTGGCAGAGACTGTCGAGTACGAAAACTGTATAGCACTTTTCAAACAAGAAAGTCCTGATAGTATCAAGAGCGCCCTCATCCGTATGACGGCCCTGGCCGACAAAGGGAACAAGGAGGCCATCCACGAAGTGGCCTATACGTATGCCTGGATTCCAAGTGATACGGAAGCCGACCGCCGTAAGCGCCTGTTAGGATGGAAAATCAACGAAGCCGGCCTGCCCATCTCATCTGAACTCAATAAACAAGCCGTAATATGGTTGGAAAAGGCTATCAGCACCTCCGATTCTACAGATTACAAGACCCTTTACTGGCTCTCGTTCTACTATATCAATGAGATTGTCGTCAAACGGGATTTTGAGAAAGCCAGGCAGATGCTGATCCGTGCAGGAAAAGAGGCTGAGGACAGTCAGGACTTTGTGTTCAAGAATAAAATCGATAACACCATAACACAATTAAAACAGTTACAATGAGAAAACTTCTCCTATTCGTATTCATATCTTTTACTATAGCCAATTTTGCCCAGGTACCAAGATGGATACTCCATCCTACATACGATAAGATTTCCATATTGGGCAACGGTTACTATGTCGTCTCGCAAAACCATCAATTTGGTATGCTCAATGCAGAAGAGAAAGAAGTCGTGCCACTCAAATATGACAGTATTTCTCCTTTCAAGTCGCATCAGGGACTGCTTTACAACAATAATAAGTTTGTGGGCTATGTCAGTGACAACGGCGTCGTTCAGGATCTCTCCGCCGGGCAGTATCAGGTCGTAGGTGACCAAGGCTTCTCCGATGGATATCTTTCTGTTCATAATAACACGGGCTACTATTATATACGTGTTAGTGACGGTGTGAAGGTTGGCCCCTTTACATACGCTGCCCCCTTCTGTGAAGGCTATGCATGGGTCAAGATTCCCAAGTCCGACAAACACATTCTTGACGGCTCCTACAGTTACAACATCCTGTCGTCCAAGACAGGCGTCTTTGCCAACCTCAGTCTGGGCGAATACGATACAGAGGATATTGATTTCATCTCATCCTCCAGTTATGGGAAGTGCATCATCGTGCTAAAGAAGCGCTTCTATGAATATGATTTCAAAACCAATATGCTCACGCCATTGGCTACCGACAATGATCCTACAAACAAGAAATCAAGGGTGATAGCGGCAGAGCGCCCTGTCAATGTCATCAAAAACGGGAATGAATATGTCATCAGGTTCAAACAAGGTGTCATGACCTTCGATTCACTGATGAGGCTGTCGAGCATCACCTATACAGGACAACTGCCAAGGAGGGTCACTATCCCTCAGGAGAAGCCCTTTGAGCCACAGAGTGACCTGAAGCCTATTGCCTATAATGAGAGATCACTTTTGGGGCTTTCTTACAATGGACAAGAGATCCTGCCCGCACAGTTTGAGGCTGTTCCGCTAACGTGGAATCATGATGCCATCGTCAAGCAGAACGGAAAATACGGGCTCATTACCGTCGATCCCAGATCCAGTTGTCGGTTTATCATGAACAACAATCTCGACATCGGTTTTGAGCATAAGACCATCAATACAGATATCAAAGTGGTCTGCCCGCCCTATATGACACTCTCCCTTATGAGTCTGTCGAGCCAAGATGATAATTGTTTGATCAACATCGATACCAGGAAGGAGAACGTGAACGTGGAGACAGCCGTATTGAGTTATGACTGCACGCTCAACATTCCAGACGAAATCGGATTGGAGAGGACCCCCTCCTATTCCAAGTTTGCTATCAACTATGATGGGCTGAAGTTTACCCCATCTGTCATCACGTATAATACATGGTATATTAATAACTACACCGTTCAGATGCTGTCCCACCAAATCAACGGTTCTGTACTGACGGCAGAAATCCTTGTAAGGAATACAGGGACACACGACAGGACTTACTATTTCCGTGACGTTACCATTGATGTTGCCGACTCTACTATCTGTACAATCAGCAAGGTCACTGAAGAGATGTACTCTGCACGACTGTATGACTGGAAAGGAGATGAAGTCAAATTCAGTGTAGATATTACAGAAGACGGATGCCCCACCATCAGTTATCCGTTTGCTATATCAGTCAGGAATAGTACGGCAAACAAGAAGAAAGCGCAAGGTAAGGGGAATTCCGACACAGATGAAGGATCAGTCCAGTCACAAGGTAAGGTAAAGCGCAAGAGCAAGCCCAAAGCCGCTCCAAAGAAAGAAGAGAAGAGAATTCTGCTCATACCTAATTAATGGCAAAACCCAGATGAGAATAGATATTATCACTGTCTTGCCCGAGATGATCGAAGGCTTCGTCCATGAGAGCATCCTCGCACGGGCTGAAAAGAAAGGACTTGCAGAAATCCACCTTCACAACTTGCGTGACTACACACTCGACAAATGGCGACGCGTGGATGACTACCCATACGGTGGTTCGGCTGGCATGGTGATGCAGTGCGAGCCCATTGACCGTTGCATCTCTGCCCTCAAGGCCGAGCGTGACTATGATGAGGTGATCTTCACTTCACCCGATGGAGAGCGTTTCGACCAGCATCTCGCCAACGAACTATCACTCATGGGCAATCTCATTATCCTCGCCGGTCACTACAAGGGCATCGACCAGCGCATCCGCGACCATCTCATCACCAGGGAAATATCCATTGGCGATTTCGTGCTGACAGGAGGAGAACTGGTGGCTGCGATGATTGCCGATGCCGTCGTGCGCGTCGTGCCAGGTGTCATCGGGGATGAGCAATCTGCCCTCTCCGACTGTTTTCAGGACGATATCCTCGCTGCCCCCATCTACACCCGTCCTGCCGACTATAAGGGGTGGAAGGTGCCCGACATTCTGCTTAGCGGCAACGAGGCGAAAATACGCGACTGGGAACTCGAACAGGCCATGGAACGCACCCGCCGCTTGCGGCCTGACCTCTTGAAATAATTAATCCCCGCTAATTGGCGGGGATTAACTTTGTCTAGTTGACTTTATTATTTGACAACGAATTTCTTTCCGTCCTTGATGTAAAGTCCCTTGGCGGGTGCCGTTGTGAGACGACGGCCCTGCAAGTCGTAGATGCTCTGAGATGCGGGCTCAACAGCCTTCAGCGACTGGATACCTGTCTCAATGTAGGTGCCCCACCCTTCCGACAGGTCTTCGAGGGTAATCACGCGCTCGTCGCCCATGCACTTCGTCCACTCCTCGGCACTGGTCTTATTGATAAACATATCTTCTTCTTTCTGACCCCAAGACTGATACCAAGGCATCCACCACGACCAGACGGCCTCTTCCTCGACCTCCTTGTCGATATCGGGGATAGGACCGTTCTCAGAGAGGGCGATGATCTTCTTGCCGCCTGTAAGCGACTTCAACTTGTCAAACGTAGAATAGTTGCTGGAGTAGTCGAACTCAGCATTGTAGATATCGGCAGAGACAATATCATAGTAGGCATCGCCAGGATTCCAGTCAGCATCGTTCTCGCCAGCGTTCCATACCCAAATGACATTATGCACACCCTTTACGCTGACCATCTCGTCGAAGACCAGTTGATAGAGTTTGACACAGGCTGCAGCATCCTTGTCGCGCCCCCACCAGAACCAGCCACCACTGGCCTCATGGAGCGGACGGAAGAGACAGGCGACGCCAGCCTCCTGCAACTGGAGGAAATAGTCGGCGATGGTATGGATATCCTTCACCAGATACTGATAGAGTTCCGACTCTGTATTCCAACTGCCGTCAGCGTTCAGGGCATCGGCAATCTTCACAGTGTTCTTGTCTGAATAGAAGTCGTCAGTAGCGCGACTGGGATCATGCCAGTGCCATGTAAAGGCGGGCAGACCGCCACGACGATACAAGTCTTTGGCCAGTGCCAAACTATTATTAGTATATTCCTTACACCAGCCCTCATCTTCCGTACGGCCCGTAGCAAACAGGAAGTCGAAGCCTACCAGAGCAGGATACTTGCCAGAAACCTCATAGACGGTCTTCACATCACTCTGTAAGGTGACATCGCCATTTGCATTGCCCAAATCGCCTGTCATGATACCCGAGATGGTCTTCTTACCGAAATTGTCGTAGAGGAAGGTATATACCTTCTTGGCTGCTTCTGAGGCATTGGCATCGACAGGCGATGCAGCGATGTCAAATGCAATGCTGCTCTCTGCGGCACTGGCTATACGAATATAGTCAATCAAGTACCACGTCCAACTTGGAGTAATCTCGATAGTGTTTTCCCCTTCATTCATGATAAAGGCACCGGCTTCAATTTCGCCGACTCCCGCTACCGGTGTCTGGAAAGTACCGGTACTACCATTGACAGTGATGTTAACGGTCTTGTCTCCCCACTGTCCATCATAACCGACATAGACGGTTAATTTACCACCTTCTGCAGCCGTGTAATTAAAGGAAATCTTTCCGTTACTCTCCTTCATAGCGAGGGCCTTACCACCAGAATACTGATCTCCCTCAACAAGTTCACAATTCTCATAGATGGCATCTTCTGCCTCCAGTTTTGTGCCGTCCTGGGCCAAGGCAGAACCTAAGCCAAATACAGACACGGCAAGAAAAAACAAAAATCGTTTCATAAATCTTAATAATGTAGTTAATTAATAGTTACAAGAGGTTTCCTCAATATTTACGTCTGCAAAGATAGCAAAAAAATTGGAAATAACGCCACCCCATCGCCCAACTTTTTACAGCAATGCGATATTGTTGCTATATTGAGCAAAATAATATCAGTGACGAGCAATGGTTAAAATAAATATAAATATCTGTCCAATATTTCCGTCCAGGCTAACTGCCTATCCTGCACTTGGCCTGAAAATCAACTGGTTAGGCATCTTATCCTGCACTCTATCCTGCACTGCATCCTGCACTCTATCCTGCACCCCTGCCCCCTTGATCGACTGATTGTACCAAAAATCGTCCCAAAGTTTGGTACAGTGTGTACCAAGGCTTGAAACACACTGTACCAAAGCCTGGAACAAATCTTGGAACACACCGTATGCTGTAAGTGCAGGTTAAGGCGCGGATACAGTGCAGGATACAGTGCAGGATAAACACCGTAACCTGCTGAATATCAATACAAGTGCAAGATAAGTGGGATATTCATGACATGTATATGGGCCAGACAGCATTTTACCCTATTTGGCAAAGCGTTCTGCCTGCTGACGGATCAACTCGGCATCGTTGAAGTAGTCAATCTGCATGGCCTTGCGCACCTCGTCCATCGTCTGCGCTCCCACCTCACGGGCCTGTTCCGTACCTTTCTTCAAGATGTTATAAATCTCAGGGATATCCTTCTCGAACTCTGCACGGCGCTGGCGCATGGGCTCCAGGAACTTGTTGAGCACCTGATTCAGGAACTTCTTGCACTTCATGTCACCCAGACCGCCCCGCTGATAGTGGGCCTTCAGTTCGTCAAGGTTCTGATAGTCGGGCAGGAACTCAGCGAAGTCATCGTCCGTGGAGAAAGCATCAAGATAGGTGAACACGGCATTGCCCTCCACATGACCCGGATCGTTGAGGTTGACATGCTCAGGATCTGTGTACATCGAGCGCACTTTTTGCCATACTTCGTCGGCCGAGTCGGAAAGATAGATGCAATTACCCAGCGACTTCGACATTTTCTCCTTACCATCCGTACCAGGCAGGCGACGGGCTGTTAGATTCTCTGGCAGCATGATATTCGGCTCGACCAGCACCTCAGCGTATGTCTGGTTGAAGCGGCGCACGAGTTCACGCGTCACCTCGAGCATCGGTTCCTGATCCTCACCGGCAGGCACCGTCGTGGCCTTGAAGAGCGTGATATCAGCAGCCTGGGAGACTGGATAGCAGAAGAAGCCGAGTGGAATACTCTCACCTTCAAAACCACGCATCTTCACCTCAGTCTTCACCGTCGGATTGCGCTGCACACGGCTCACACTGACAAGGTTCATCAAGTAGGTCGTGAGTTCTGCCAACTCTGGTATCTGACTCTGGATGAATAGGATACACCTCTCAGGATCGAGTCCGGCTGCAAGATAGTCGAGTGCCACCTCAATGATATTCTGGCGAATCTTCTCAGGATTATCTGCATTATCAGTGAGGGCCTGTACGTCGGCCATAAACACAAACATACGGTCATAGTCGCCTTCATTTTGCAGTTGCACGCGACGGCGCAAAGAACCCACATAATGCCCTAAGTGAAGTTTTCCGGTGGGGCGGTCACCTGTCAGAATTACTTTTCCCATTGTATCTTTTAAGTCTTATTTAAATTTGGCTGCAAAGGTACGACTTTTAATTAAGAATTAAGAATGAAGAATGAAGAATTTTATAGTGTCTGGCAGAATTTTTCACCCAGGGCAAAGCCCTCTTCGTAGAGTCGTTCCAGTTTCTCCACGTCGAGACAGATACGCTCCACCTCCATGGGGCGCTCAGGACGGATACAGATAATCTCTCCCCAGTCTTCCATCCGTTCTATAAGTTCCAACTGCTTGTTGTAAGCCTCGACATGATGACTCAAGGCCACACGCAGGCGAGGATACTCGCCATAGAACAGACGTGGGACCTTAAACTCAGGTTCACTTGAACGATACCCACGATTTCTGGTAAGTATCAAGACGTTAGGAGAATATCCTTTATCAACAGCACGGACTACAGGAATAGAATCTACGATTCCGCCATCGAGCATCGGAACACCATCAACGTATGTAATCTGTGCTACATACGGCAGAGAACTTGATGCCTTGGCAATGGCAGTCATGCGCTGTATATCTTCCTTCTCTGACAGATACTCGGCGCGCCCCGTCAGACAGTTTGTCGTCACCATCTCATAAACTGTCGGATTATTCCGATAGGTGTCATAGTCGAAGGGAACGATCTCATTAGGAAATCGCTCATAAAGAATGTTAGGGTCAAAGATGCTGCCCTGCACCAAGAGACTCTTCAGCGAGATATAGCCATATTTCTGCAACATATCAATATTAGAAAAGCGGGCACGACGTGGTTGATGGCTCATATACGACAAACCGTTGCAGGCACCAGCCGATACCGCCACCACGTAGGGGAAGTAGAGGTCATGCTTCATAAAGGCATCGAGCACACCTGAGGTGAAGACGCCTCTCATGCCACCACCCTCCAAGACAAGTCCAGTTTTTCTGCCTATCTGCATAATTATTGCAAAAATTTTCTGCAAAGATAATGCTTTTCAATATAAAATATGTACCTTTGCAGAGAATTTGACTAATAATAACGAAAACTTGACAAATGTTTAGCAAAGAAACCTATATCAGACGCCGTGCCGAACTGAAAAAACTCGTTGGCAACGGCGTGATTATCTTCTTCGGCAATAACGAGGCGCCAGCCAATTATCCTGCCAATGCATATTCGCCTATGCGACAGGACTCTTCGTTCCTGTACTATTTCGGACAGCACCGTGATGGGTTAATAGGCGTCATCGACATCGACAACGATACGGAGACCCTCTATGGTGATGACATTGACGTAGAGGATATAGTATGGATGGGCTATACCCCCAGTGTGGCAGACCTGGCAGCCGAGGTGGGCGTTGCCAACTCTGCCCCGCTGAAAGCCCTCTCCTCTCTGATTTCTCCGCTCTCCTCTAAGAAAGTTCATTTCCTGCCGCCCTATCGTCACGATACGAAAATACAGATCATGGATCTGTTCGGCATTCACCCGTCGAAACAGAAAGAGGCGGCATCCCTACCACTCATCAAGGCCGTAGTGAAAATGCGCTCCACCAAGGAGTCACAAGAGATAGAGGCTATAGAAAGAGCCTGTGAGGTCGGCTATGCCATGCATACGACGGCCCAGTTGCTAATCCGTCCTGGTGTCACTGAGCGCTTCATCGGCGGACAGGTGGATGGTGTGGCCCGCAGTCTGGCGCAGGGTGTCAGTTTCGCTACTATATTTTCCCAGCATGGTGAGATCATGCATGGCAATCCCTCCGACACCAAACTGGAGGCAGGCCGTCTGGCCCTTTGTGACGCTGGCTGCGAACTAGACGACTATTGCTCAGACAACACCCGTACGATGCCTGTCAATGGGAAGTTTGACCGGCGCCAGTTGGAGATATACAGCATCGTGGAGGAGTGCCATGACTATGTGCTCGAAGTAGCCAAGCCTGGCGTGAAATACGCTGATGTCCACTTTGCGGTCTGCCGACTGATGACCGACCGCCTGAAGGAACTCGGACTGATGAAAGGAGATACGGAAGAGGCTGTAGCAGCAGGTGCCCATGCCATGTTCCTCCCCCACGGACTGGGCCACATGATGGGTATGGACGTACACGATATGGAGGGGCTTGGACAGATCTATGTCGGCTTCGACGATGAGACGCGTCCAAACCTGGAGCAGTTTGGCACCAACTGCCTCCGCATGGGTCGTAAGTTAGAAGAAGGTTTTGTTGTCACCGATGAACCCGGCATCTACTTCATCCCCCACCTCATCGACCTTTGGCGGAAGGAAGGCCACTGCAAGGAATTCATCAATTTCGACAAACTGGAGACCTATAAGGACTTTGGCGGCATCCGCATCGAAGATGATATTCTCATCACGAAGGACGGCTGCCGCTTCCTCGGCAAACAGCGCATTCCCTATCATCCCAAGGAACTTGAGGAATTTATGGCAAGCAACAGAGATTAAACATTAAATTAAACATTATAATTCATGAAGAAGATTCTAACTTTCGCACTTTTGGTGGTGATTGCCACCAGTGCTTCGGCTGCCAAGAAAAAGACAGACGCCAAAGAGGCCAATAAGCCCGTCTTTACTACCATCAAAGAGATTCCTGTCACCAGTGTAAAGGACCAGAACCGTTCGGGTACCTGCTGGGACTATTCCACCATGTCGTTCTTCGAGGCAGAAATCCTGAAGGCCACGGGCAAGGCCTACGATCTCTGTGAGTCGTTCGTAGCCAACAAGACTTACATGGACCGTGCTGTCCAGGTGGTGCGTTATCACGGTGACTGTCAGTTTGCCCAGGGAGGTTCCGCCGAGGATGTGCTTGCCACGATGAAGACCTGGGGTATCTGCCCGGAAAACGCCATGCCGTTCCCCGGCTCACTCTATGGTGATTCACTGAACAACTTCAACGAGTTCTTCTCCGTCCTGGAGCCATACGTGGCTGCCGTCGCCAAGAGTGATGCCAAGAAACTCTCTGGGGCATGGAAGAATGGCCTGCAAGGAATTCTGGATGCCTACCTCGGCAAGTGTCCAGAGAAGTTTACCTACGAGGGCAAGGAATATAGCCCGAAGACCTTCATGGCCTCTCTCGGCATCAACCTCAATGACTACGTGAGCATCACCAGTTACACCCATCATCCCTTCTACACAGCCTTTGCCGTTGAGGTTCAGGACAACTGGCGCTTCCCGCTTTCTTACAACGTGCCTATGGATGAGATGATGCAGATCATCGACAACGCCGTGAACGAAGGCTATACCGTGGCCTGGGGCGGTGACGTGTCAGAAGAGGGTTTCACTCGTCAGGGACTGGCCTACGCCATCGATGCCAAGGCCACCCAGAGCCTCGCCGGCAGCGACATGGCCCGCTGGTTGAAACTCACCGCTGATAAGAAGCGTAATGTGATTGACTCGCTGGGATGCAAAGTGCCTGAGATCGTTCCCACACAGGAAATGCGACAGGAGCGGTTCGACAACTGGCAGTTGACCGACGACCACGGCATGCATATCTACGGTGTGGCCAAAGACCAGAACGGCAAGGAGTACTACATGGTGAAGAACTCGTGGGGCGAGAGCGGCGACTACAAGGGCACCTGGTATATGACAAAGGCTTTTATCGCCGCCAACACGATGGACTTCATGATCAACAAGAATGCCATCCCTGCCGATATTCGTAAGAAACTCGGACTATAACATATCCTATAAATTTAGTAAAAACGGCATTATCTGCAATTTTTTCCGCAGATTATGCCGTTTTTTCATTTTTTATTCGTACCTTTGGGCGCTATATTGCCTTAATAGGCACTTTTAGCCACTAAAGCGGAAAGAATAAAAATAAATATATTAATGCATTTCAAATGGAATTACGAACCACCTACATCAGAACGACAGACTGCGGCTAAGGAACTGGGAGAGAAGATCGGCATGAGTCCTATCCTCGCCGACCTGCTCATTCAGCGTGGCATAAAGACGGAGAGCGCCGCCAAGCGATTCTTCCGTCCGATGCTAAACGAACTCATTGACCCGTTCCTGATGAATGACATGGACGTGGCAGTCGATAGGCTGAATGACGCCATGGGGCGCAAGGAGCGCATCATGATATATGGCGACTACGATGTCGATGGATGTACGGCGGTTGCTTTGGTGTATAAGTTTCTGCAGCAGTTCTATTCCAACATTGAATACTATATCCCAGACCGCTATGAGGAGGGCTATGGAATCAGTGTCAAGGCATTGGACTATGCAGCAGAGAAAGGTATCAAACTAATTATCGTGCTCGACTGTGGTGTCAAGGCATTCGACGAGATTACATACGCCAAGTCATTGGGCATTGACTTCATCGTGTGTGACCATCACGTACCTGATGAGGAATTACCGCCCGCCGTGGCGATTCTCAACCCCAAGCGTGAGGATTCCACCTATCCCTTTAAACATCTCTGCGGCTGTGGCGTGGGCTTTAAGTTCATGCAGGCCTTTGCCAAGAACAATGGCATACCCTTCTCGCGGCTGATTCCCCTACTCGACTTCTGTGCAGTCAGTATTGCGGCAGATATCGTGCCCATCATGGGGGAGAACCGCATCTTAGCATTCCATGGCTTAAAGCAACTGAACCAGAGCCCCTCTGTCGGTCTGAAATCCATCATTGAGATATGCGGTCTGACAGGACGCGAGATGACGATGAGCGATATCGTCTTCAAGATCGGACCTCGTATCAATGCCTCCGGCCGTATGCAGAATGGTACCGAGGCAGTCGATCTGCTGGTGGAGCGCGACTTTGACAAAGCCCTGGCAGAAGCCAACCACATCAATGAGTATAACGAGCAGCGCAAGGATGTCGATAAGCAGATGACGGAAGAGGCTAACCAGATCGTGGAGAAACTGGAGAACCAGAAGCACCAAGCCAGTATCGTGCTCTACGATGAGAACTGGAAGAAAGGCGTTATCGGCATCGTAGCCTCACGCCTGACGGAACTCTATTACCGCCCCACGGTAGTGCTCACCAAGTTCAATGGCATCGCTACGGGTTCTGCCCGGAGTGTGGCCGGCTATGACATATATGATGCTATCAAGAGTTGCCGTGACCTGCTGGAGAACTTCGGTGGCCATACATACGCCGTTGGTCTCTCGCTGAAGATTGAGAACATCCCCGAGTTCCGCCGTCGCTTCCAGAAGTACGTCACCGAGCATATACTCCCAGAACAGACCGAGGCCACGCTTGACATCAATGCAGTGATCGACTTTAAGGATGTGACGAAGAAACTACACAACGACCTGAAGAAGTTCGCGCCATACGGTCCTGACAATCCTAAGCCGCTATTCTGTACCCGCAACGTCTATGACTATGGTACATCGAAGGTCGTGGGTCGCCAACAGGAACATATCAAACTCGAACTCGTTGACTCCAAGTCAAGCAACGTGCTTAATGGTATTGCTTTTGGACAGAGTGAGTCCGCCAAGTATATCAAGTCAAAGCGTTCGTTTGACATCGTCTATACAGTTGAGGACAATATCTACAAGCGCAGTGAGGTCCAACTCCAGATAGAGGACATCAAACCGTCGGAGAATGACAATTAAAGATTGAGCATTGAAGATAGAGGATTATCGTTCAATTCTACGGCGATACTGGAGTTATGACGACTTCCGTGGTATCCAGTTGGAGATCATTGAGTCCATTGGCAACGGGCACGACACCTTAGGCCTGATGCCGACAGGCGGGGGGAAGTCTATCACCTTTCAGGTTCCTGCTTTAGCAAAAGATGGGACGTGTATCGTCATTACTCCCCTCATCGCGCTGATGAAGGATCAGGTTGAACACCTGCGCCACCGTGGCATACGGGCGGCAGCCATCTACTCGGGCCTGACCCGTGAGGAGATTGTCACCATCCTCGAGAATTGCATCTTCGGTGACATCAAGATCCTATATGTCTCCCCGGAACGTCTTTCCTCTGAACTCTTTCAGACAAAGTTACGCCATATCCGCGTGAGTTTCATCACCGTCGATGAGGCACACTGCATCTCCCAGTGGGGTTACGACTTCCGTCCTTCCTATCTACAGATTGCCAATATCCGCAAACTGCTGCCAGGCATTCCCGTCCTGGCCCTGACAGCCACGGCTACCCCCGCCGTCGTACAGGACATGCTGGAGAAACTAGGATTCCCAAGTAATCCCGGTATCTTCAAGATGAGTTTCGAGCGGAAGAACCTGGCCTACGTCGTCAGAAGGGCCACCGACAAGCGGGAGCAACTCATCCATATTCTCAATAGCCTGAAAGGCCCAGCCATCGTCTATGCCCGCAGCCGCAAGCGCACCAAGGAGATGGCCGATCTGCTGTCCGAGGCAGGCATCTCATCCACCTTCTACCATGCTGGTCTCGACACAGCCGTCAAGGACGAGCGCCAGAAGGCCTGGCAACAGGATCAGGTACGCGTAATGGTGGCGACGAATGCATTCGGCATGGGCATCGACAAGCCCGACGTGCGCCTTGTGATCCACATCGACTGCCCCGACAGTATCGAGGCCTACTTCCAGGAAGCGGGACGGGCTGGGCGCGACGGGCGGAAAGCATACGCCGTACTACTCTATAACGATGCCGATCAGCGGAAACTGGAGAAGCGCATTGCCGATACTTTCCCAGAGAAGAACTATATCCGACAGGTCTATGAGCACCTCGCCTATTTCTACCAGATTGGCGTGGGCTCTGGCTACAACCATACCTTCGAGTTCAATATCGACAAGTTCTGCCATGCCTTCCATCATTTCCCCATACAAGTGGATTCTGCCCTGAAGATTCTCAATCGCGCAGGTTACATCGAATACACGGAAGAACAGGACAACCAGGCCCGGGTGATGTTCACCATCGGGCGCAATGACCTCTATCGACTGGAGCATACCTCACCCAATGAGGAGAAGGTCATTACCATGCTGCTGCGCAACTACGGAGGTCTCTTCACGGACTACAACTATATCGACGAAAGTTTCATCGCATCCCAGACTGGCCTCCAGCCCCATCAGGTATATATGACCCTGAAAAGTCTGAGTGAGCGACATATCCTCCATTTCATACCCCAGAAGAAGACACCTTATATCCGCTATACCCAGCGGCGCGAGGACATGGAACACGTCCAACTTCCGCCCTCTATCTACGAAGAACGGAAAGAACAGTTCATAGAGCGCATTCACGCCATGATCAACTATGCCACCAATGATGAGGTTTGCCGCAGCCGGCAACTACTACGCTATTTCGGTGAGGAGAACGATCATAACTGCGAACAGTGCGACGTCTGTCTGAGCCACCGTCCACAGGGGCTCGTGTCAGAAGTAAAACTTGATGAAGCGATGGAACGGATTCTTACCCTCCTTGGCGACGGAAAGCCCCACCCTATTACAGACTTGCGCGGCATACAGTTGCCTACCGACGAACTGGATGCCGCACTCGACTATCTTCTTCAAGAGGAATACATCCGCCAGGCCGACGGCCTACTCCTCCGCATCTGATTTTTCAATCCTTCAATTCTTCAAAGTCCAACTTCAGTTGGCGATTATCCTCATCGTCGTGCTCATGACAATAACTGCTGCCATCAAAACAATGTGTACAGACACGGCATTTCGGAAGTCCTATACTATCCACCAGATCTTCCAACTTAGCGAACTTCAGCGTCGTCAGCCCTAGGCGCTTGGCGATTTCATCCACCATCCGCTTATATTCAGGAGAATCCGTCGTGGCGTATTTCTCCAGGTTCTTCTTGTCGTCGCCCTCAAAATCCTTGATAATACGACGCGTAATCAGTTCCATATCGCTTTTCGACGACGTAAAACCAATAAACGGACATCCATAGACCAAAGGCGGACAGGAAATACGGCAGTGCACCTCTTTAGCACCATACTCGAAGAAGGTCCTGACATTATCCTTCAACTGCGTGCCACGCACAATGGAGTCATCACAGAACACCACGCGCTGATCCTTCAGCAGAGCAGGATTAGGTATCAGTTTCATCTTGGCCACCAAGGCACGACGCTCCTGATTGCCAGGTGTAAACGAACGAGGCCATGTCGGTGTATATTTCAAGACAGAGCGCTTATAGGGCACGCCTTTACCCTCAGCATAGCCCAGTGCCATGCCGACACCGGAGTCGGGCACGCCACAGACGCTATCCACCTCGGTATCGTCTATCTCACCCATTTTCTTACCATTGGCCTCGCGCACGGCCTCCACATTGATGCCGTTATAGTCGGAAGCAGGGAACCCATAATAGACCCAGAGGAAAGAGCATATTTGCTCCCGCTTGAACGGCTCCTGCAGCACCTCCATCTTATCAGCCGTCAGATAGACAATCTCACCTGGTCCTAAGTCTCTAACACGGTAGAAATCAAGGTTGGGGAAACTTGTCGTCTCACTCGACACGGCGTATGCCCCATCTTTCTTGCCAATCACAATAGGTGTGCGCCCCAAGAAATCACGGGCAGCGATGATCCCCTTCTCTGTCAGGATTAGCATCGAGCATGACCCTTCAATCTTCTTATATACCAGATTGATACCCTCCACGAAGGTACGCCCCATATTGATGAGCAGTGCGACGAGTTCCGTCTGGTTGATATTGTTTTCTGTCAGTTCGCTGAAGTGCATCCTGCGCTCCAGCAGTTCACTGGCTATCTCAGGCAGGTTATTGATCTTCGCCACCGTCACCACAGCATACCGCCCCAGGTGTGAGTTCACGATGATTGGCTGCGGGTCAGTGTCGCTAATCACTCCTATGCCTTGATTCCCGGAGAACGATTCAAGTTCATCCTCGAATTTCGAGCGGAAGTAGTCGCGCTCCAGATTATGAATTTTACGACTGAAACCCTTGTCACTATCGAACATCACCATACCCGCACGCTTTGTCCCGAGGTGCGAGTTATAGTCAGTCCCATAAAAGAGATCGTTCACACAACTTTTCGTGGCTATGGTTCCAAAGAATCCTCCCATACGTGTTATCCCTCAATTTATATTTAATGATTAATCTTTCTTAAAGTAATACAGGAATGAGGAGATGCCCTCAAGTGCTGGCTTACGCTGTCCTTCTATCTCAATCTTGAAATCAATCTCTACCTTACAAATACCCCGCAGGTTGGCGATGCTGTGCAACTTGGCCGTCATGCGGATGCGGGAGCCTGTCACCACCGGCTGTCCGAAGCGCATCTTGTCCATCCCGTAGTTCACCAGCATCGTGATATTGTTCACCTCGATAATCTGTGCCCACAGATGAGGAAGCACGGAGAGTGTCAGGTAGCCATGGGCAATGGTACTGTGATACTGGCTCTCCTCCTTGGCACGATCTACATCCACGTGGATCCACTGATGGTCGAGCGTGGCATCGGCAAACAGGTTGATACGGTCTTGGTCGATCTGCAGCCAGTCGGACACGCCAAGTTCCTTGCCCTCGTAGGCTGCAAATTCATCATACGAATTGATAACTAATTTTCCCATATAATTATATTAAATAAGTACGGGGGTGCGCATAAACACACCCCCGTACCTTATTATTATACATCCTGATTCTCTGGACGAAGTTTACGCACGGTCTCACCTGCGCGCCACATCTCCTGATTGCGCATGGCCTCCAGTTCTTTCTCCAGACCAGCGCGGTAGTCAGGCTTTGAGTTGGCATCGATGGTAATCTGTGCCTCGTTACCCGTCTGCACGGAGTAGTACAGCCACTCCATCACAGGCTTGATGGCATCGTGGAAACGGGGAGCCCAGTCGAGGGCACCACGCTGAGCGGTGGTCGAACAGTTGGCATACATCCAATCCATACCCTTCGCACCAAAGAGCGGGCCAAGGCTCTGGGTCAGTTCCTCAACGGTCTCGTTGAAAGCCTCCGAGGGAGAGTGTCCATGCTCGCGGAGCACCTCATACTGTGCCAGCAGCAGACCCTGGATGGCACCCATCAGACTTCCGCGCTCACCAGTCAAGTCACTGGTAGCCTCACGCTGGAAAGTGGTCTCGAACAAGTAACCGGCACCGATGCCGATACCGAAGGCCAGCGTCTTCTCCTTGGCCTTGCCCGTTGCATCCTGATAGACGGCGTAAGAGCAGTTCAGGCCGCGACCCTCGCAGAACATTGTGCGTAGGCTGGTACCCGAACCCTTCGGAGCCACCATGATTACATCGACATCCTTCGGGGGAATCACACCCGTACGGTCGCTCCAGTTGATGGCGAAGCCATGAGAGTAATACAGGGTCTTACCGGGCTTCAGATATTTCTTGATGGTGGGCCACTGCTGAATCTGACCAGCATCGCTCAGGAGCATGCAGAGAATGGTACCCTTCTCGGCAGCCTCCTCGATAGAGAACAGTGTCTCACCGGGAACCCATCCGTCGGCAACGGCCTTGTCGAAGGTCTTACCCTGACGCTGACCAACGATCACATTGAACCCGTTGTCGCGCAGGTTGCAGGCCTGTCCAGGACCCTGCACACCATAACCAATCACGGCGATCGTCTCATTCTTCAATACTTCACGTGCTTTCTCCAAAGAGAACTCCTTGCTGGTGACTACAGTTTCAATAACGCCACCGAAATTCATTTCTGCCATAATAGCCTTTGTTTTTAATGTTGTACATATCCCTGCCCACCATGCCAGTTCTACCCGAGAACCGTCGTCTTATCAGTGCGCCCAGCGGCTTGCCCGAAGCCCTGGCGAGGGGTTATCTTTAATAAATCGGTTGCAAAATTACACATTATTCCCGAAAAAAAAGAAAGATACCAGCAAAATCTGATTTTTTTTCGTACCTTTGCAACAAGAATCATAAACATCTAACTAACAAAACCAAAGAACATGAGAAAAATGAAAAGCATCGCCTTTGCAGTTTTCCTGACCGTATCAGTAGTGGACGGTTGGGCACAGGAGACTGTTCTGCAGCAACAGTCAACGATTACGAATGCCGACGGTACGGTGACATTCAAGTATTGGAACGATCATGCCAAGCATGTCGAAGTGGATGTGCAGTTTGCAGGTCGCCACGCCATGGAGCGCGGAAGTGACGACATCTGGACGGCCACACTGGGCCCAGCCGCCCCCGACATGTACCCCTACTGTTTCGTGGTGGATGGCGTCAGCGTGATGGATCCGCTGAACCCGCAGTACTTCCCCAATGAGGGATTCAAGAACAGCCTGCTGGAGATCAAGGCTCCTGGTCAGGACCTGCCCCACGACATCAAGGACGTACCCCACGGACGGATGGAGTATATACATTATTACTCGAAGAGCCTCGGTGCCACAAATAATGCCATCGTCTATCTGCCCCCCGGCTATATGATGGACATGCAGAAGAAATACCCCGTGTTCTACCTCATCAGCGGCACCACCGATACCGAGGAAGTCTATTATAAGGTGGGGCGCGTGAACTACATCCTCGACAATCTCATCGCTGCCAAACAGGCCAAGGAGATGATCGTGGTACTGCCCTACGGCAATCCCTATAAGTTGAAGCCCGCAAAGCCAGGCGACGGCACTGGCATGCCCCAGACCCGCTTCGGCGGCGACGTGTTCAGTCAGGACCTCGTCAACGACCTGATGCCATATATCGAACAGAAATACCGCACCATCAATAACAAGGACCACCGTGCCATCGGCGGTTTCTCGCGTGGCGGCAATCAGGGGCTCTTCAACGGTCTGACGAACCTCGACAAGTTCTCCTACCTATGTTCCTACAGTTCGTTTACATCGACCGACATTCCCAATGTCTATGACAATGCACAGGACACCAACGCGAAGATCCGCCTGTTCTGGCTTGGTGTGGGTACCGACGACTTCCTCTATGGCAATGCCCGCGATTATATGGAGTTCCTCGACAAGAAAGGCATCCGTGCAGTAAAGGAATTCACCACCGACAAGTTCGGTCACACATGGATGAACGCCAAGTACTTCCTCTCGAAGACCCTCCCATTGCTTTTCAACAAGAAAGCCTCAGAAGCGGCCATGAACGCTGCTCAGCCTACACCTGCCGCCACTGGCAAGGAACAGCAGTTCACGCCTGGCGTGATGGCCCGTCTCTTCCCCAAGCCCATCATCTCTCCAGAATATACGGAGGAAGGCATCATTTTCCGCATGAAGGCACCTGAGGCCGACAGTGTCCGACTGGAGGTGGAGATGCTGCAAGAGCCGCTGGCCATGGAGCGTGACTCCGATGGCGTGTGGAGCATCAAGATGACTGGCTACCTCTACGAGACCTTCAAGTACTGCTTCGTTGTCGATGGCACGCGGGTAGCCGATCCCAGCAACATGTACCTCTCGCCCGACAAAGGCTTCAAGTACAGCATCGCCGACAATCCAGCCTCCCCCTTCAACCTGGCCTCAATGGAGAACATCGAACACGGCACCACCAGTTACGACCTCGACAGGGGTGAGGCCTGGTACATGAGTCCGATGCAGAGGGGGAAGATGGTCATGCCAGCCTTCATACAACTCGTTCCCGGCGAAGACGACACGATGGAGAGTTGGTTCAAGGTGGGTGGTGCCGATGCCATCGCCGACCGTCTGCTGGCCGACGGCAAGACCAAGCCCTGCGTCATCACTACCAGCACACTCGACTTCATGAACCAAGGCGGCATGCAGATGCCTGGTTTCAAGGTCAGGACCCTGAGGGCCGACGACTATCCCACCTGGGCCCAGCGCCGTCGCGCCCTATTTAAGTTGCTCGTGGAAATCGGCAAGGAGCCCGACCCAGAGTTCCCGCAGATGGGCGGCTTCGGCGGCGGGTTCGGTGATACAGAATAAAATAATCAGCCGAATACGACCTTGCTACGGCAAACCTCCACATCCCCATCCTTGCAGATGCGGATGCAGTAGGTGTTGTCTGCCGTCATCTCACGGTAGAAGGAGAGTTTGTCACCTGCATGAGCCTCTGCCACGTAGGCTATCTCAAAGCGTTTGATCTGATGTTCACGATACCATGCCATATCCCAGAGGTCGAGCACATGCTCGATGTACTTCACCGAGTTGATATGGCCGTTGATATCAACATCATTATAATAGGTGTCGATGGTGCGTACCAGTTCAGCCCCGTCGTCCATCTTCACGCGTCCACCCTTATCGATCGGACATTCCTTATCCTTCTCGATCCAGTTGTTGATGGCACCGTTGTCAATGCTGAAGATATCCGTGGGCTGTCGTGTCTCCGTGTCAATCATCGCCCAGATACTGCGGCCGTAACCATATACCTTGCCATCGCTACCTACCACGCGGAAGTTTCTCGACGTGAAATAGCGCATGGCACTCTCCACCCACGTCTCCACATTGAACTTCGTGTACATCTCAGGCATCTCCTCCATCTCGATGGCCAGTCGTGAGAGCACCCACGAACGGTTGATTGTCAGGAGGTAGCGCATGCCGAAGCCGCGTGCCGTCGAGTGAAAGTCGGCAGCGTTCAGCAAATGATTGCCCAAGTGTCCCATAAACAGTCGTCCACTGAAATCACAGTGGAACGGCTCCGCCATAAATTCGTATGTTCCTACTTTGTCCATTTCCTGATTGCAATCGCGAAATCACTAACTATTCGCGATGCAAAGGTATGAATTTCCACGCATATCACCAAATAATCATCCACTTTTCGTTCACTCTGTTACCTCTTTGCCGACCACGACGTTGGTATTGCCCGTCACATCGGCCTTGTTGCCGCCGCCATACACATTGCCGCGGATGTCGGCACCGATGACTGGATGCTCGATGTCGTCATGATAGGTTTCCGTTGCTTTCGTACCAATATGTATTTGCGTATTACCGATCACCTTGGCTTCGTTACCGCCACCATACACATTATTGATGACACCGATTTTTCCCTTCTCGTGATTGGGCAAGGTCACAGAGTGACCATCGACGGTTATCGTCTTGCCCTTGAATCCTTTCTCATCATAGTCATTACCGGAATCGGGATATACCGCTGGCGTACCCACCGACTCATTAATGCTCACCGTCGGATTGCCCACCATTACAGCCGACTCGCCGTAGCCACCGCCATACACGTCGCCGATACTGGTGAATGAGCGGATGTTCACCTGCGGGTCGTCGTATGGCTTAGCAGGACCAGTGCCTGCATCAGTACTCGATTCGCGGGGCTTCCACTCTTTTGTGCCATCAGCATTAGTCACCTCCTTATAGCCATAGACGGAATAGCCGGCCAGGTTGCCGCCGCCATACAGTTCACCGATGATAATGGGCTTACACCCTGTTTCCTCAATATTTACGACGATGGGACCACCGATAGTACCACTGATATTGTTACCACCAAACACTCGGTCGAAAGTGCCGTTTGTTATACTCAGTGTTACGCCGCCCTGCACATCGGCGGCTTCTGCGCCACCGTATGCAGCACTAAGCCCAGGGATACAAGCCATCAGCAACTTCGCCTCGGCGTCCATCGGTGCCGACTTGCCGCCGCCGTAGGCCTCATCAACGGTGAAGTTGCACGACTCCTTGTCCTCCAGCATCGTCACCGCCGTGATGCGCACATTGCCCTTCGTATTCGAGCCTCCGAACACACGGTGGATCAGTCCGCCGTTGATGTTCACGTTGGCCTCCCCGGAGCCGTAGCCGTAATTAGTGGCGCGATTATCCTTCGTGTCGCTCTTTCCTGTCACATTGTCCTCGTATTCATAGAAGCCCACGTTGGCACCAGGGTTGTCCATCCACGTGCCGTTCTTCTGGATACGGTCCTTGCCGTTGCCGCCGCCGAACACCTCCTCTATCTCGTATGAACCCTCGATATCCACTTTCGTCGAGGGGGTCGAGGCCGCGTTGCCGCCGCCATACACCTGCTGGATGCTCGCCACCTTGCACCCCTTCACCGTCACGTGGGCGAAATTTGTGGTCTCCTTTCCGCCTGCCGGCTTATAGGCCGCCAGGTTGCCGCCGCCATACACGGCCGCGATCTCCCACGAGTCTTTGGCATGTTCGGTACCATTGTAGGGCTTGGTGCTGAAGACGGTCACATCGACACTGCCCAGGGGCGTGCCGTTCAGGTTGTTACAGCCGAAGATCCGTCCACTGCTGATGATCTTAGGGCCATCCTCCGTCTCTTTAACCGTCTTGATCTCATACTTCACGCCATACTGATTCACCGCTACGTTGCCGTTCACCATCGCCTCCACGGGCTCGATGGCCGTGACAGCCTCCTGGGCCTCAATACCGTGAGCCGGATCCAATTCCACGGCTTCCTTCGCCTCACGCCCGATCTGTCCAAGACCGCCACCATAGGCATCCCCATGGATGGTGCCACTGTAGAGGTTCACCGTTGTCTTGTCGCTTGTTGAGGTATTCACCGAGCCCAGCGCCGAACCGCCATAGACACTTCCTTTGATATCAGCATTGCCAGAATATTGGGTTGTTGTACTCTCCCCTACTGTTGTCACGCTCTTCGCTCCGATATTCACCTCTACGTTGACACCAACATTCGTCACCTGGCCATATCCGCCGCCGAAGACATCATTCTCCACCTGACCGCCAGTAACATTCACCTCTGTAGAGCCGCCCACATTAGCCACATTGCCACCTCCATAAACTGACTGAAGAACTTGACCGGCACTTATGGTAACTTCAGCATTGCCTTTCACGTCAGCCTCGTTACCGCCTCCATAGACTGAGCCATTGATCGTTGGCCCTTGTGCCATGGCGCTGCCTCCCGCCAATTGTATCGTTGCCATGAGCACCGCCCGCAGGATTCCCGTTCTCCCTATTTTCATATATGTTTTCATCATGATGTAATACTATCAATTCTTTATCTCCACTTTCGTGCTGCCTTCCACAACACCCTGATCGCCGCCTCCGAAGACGTTGCCATTAACGATGGCATTACCAGAGATTGTAACCTCTGTATTACCATTAACGGCACTCTGGGCACCGCCGCCGAACACACTACCCTCGACCTCAGTGGTTCCCTTGATTGTAAGGGCAACATTACCATTGACGGCGCCAAGACCTACAAGATTTTCTGTGGTGTAAACATACCATTTACCACTATTAGCAGGATACTCGAAATAACTATTTGCGTTAGATGTTGTTGGAGCAGGAGAAATGTTCCATTCGGTGGGAACATCATGTATCCATTGATAGTAGATAGTATCACCTACTTCATGATGGCCAGATACAGTATCTGTATATTTCTTATAATCTAGTGAACCATCGTGGATAAAACCAGCAAAGTCGCGGTAGCACCAATTAACTCTATTTTTGTCGTGGACAGGGAGCGATGGAATGGAAGCCGAGAATCCGGCACCAAAGACAGAGCCATGAACAACGGTATGTCCTTTAAGGATGGTGGTTACAATAGGATCAGAAGAATTTTCTGGCCCACTTACTGCACCGAGGTTACCACCGCCATAGAAATTGCCATTGAAGGTACAGTCGGTGATAGTAGTCGTGATTGGAGCCACCATAGTTTTGGAGAAGGATGCATAATGGTAATAGGTACGAGGAACAGTTGTAGTTACACCTGTTGGTATTGGCAACAACTCAAATTCAAACTCTGCTTGATATCCCTTGCCATCTTCATAAGAAAACGGAGTAAACTGGTTGAATTTTCCTTTATCATTAGCAGTCCATACACTATGATCCGTTTGGGAGGGTGCCTCAATTTGCCATCCATCGTATTTGTTCTCGCGAAACATATTGGTGCCTCCATTGCCTCCCCCAAAGAACTGATCGAAAGTGGTACCCGTGGCAGTAGTGGTAATCGTCTTACTGCTACTCATATTTCCCAATTTGGGGCCTCCACAATATTTATGGACAATGCTGTTGTCGATGGTGACATCGATAGTACCTGTAACAGGGCGAGTGGCATTGATGCCGCCACCATAGAATTCGTGGATTCGCGAGTGGTTGATTTTGAAGGTAACGTTGCCACCATTAGTTTCATCTTTGGCACCTACACTTTCCATACCGGCACCTGCCACCGTGCCAAACCATCCGCCATCAAGGTAGGCGTGCGGGTTGTCGGTCATATTGTAAAAGTCGGCACGGAACATACCGCTAAGATAGAACTCGGGAAAATCTCCGCCTATGGCATTGACAGCACAATGGCGGGTGGCTGATCGTGTATTGACATGGGTGCCGGGAGTAAAGGCTTTCATATAGAGCTTTCCGCCCATCAGGAAATAGGACGTCTTATCGGCCCTTGCAGTAGCAGTGGCATTCGCGCCAGCCTGAGTAAAGGTATGAGTAGAGACAATCTGCGTAAACTCGCCGCCGTTGAGGATCATCGGAGCTTCGTGTTTAGCATATTTGTTATCGCCTGTCCTTATTTCATATTCGAACTGAGTTACATACATATACGAAGTTTCTGTCACTTCGTAATGCCCCTGCGGACAGATGTTACGAACGCCCCAATAGTTGAGGCCGGAACGGATAGCCATCGTAATGTCTGGCACCATCAGGAAATCGAAACGGATGGGCTGGAAGTTAGGACGGCTAACATTGTTCATACCAGCCTGAAAGCAGAAGTCAGGCTCATTGTCAAAGTCGAAGTCTGCACTCATAATGGTAAAGGGTTTGGCATCTGTATCATATTTATTGCCTGCAAGAGTAAGGTAAGTATGACAACTATTGTCCTGATAGTTGCCTACGAGAACAATGGCCTGGTCATAGACCGTATTACCTGGTGAGTCATTTTCACTAATTTTTTTCAATGCACCAACGGCACTTTGCAAAGAGGTCTGTACCGTTGGATTATCAGTTATTCCACCTACTTTTTCTGGCAATTTGCCTGAAATGTAGAACTCACTTGTACCATTCTTCATTTTGTCAAGGCGGCGATTGCTGTTGCATAGATAAACGGCATTACCCCAATAAGCTTCGATGGTGATGGCTGTAACGTTGTCAGGGACATAGTAATAGCCGCCCTGGGCAAAGACACGGCCGCTTACCTCAAACTTGTCCTTGTCGGTGCATTTGCGGTCAGCGAAGTTGTAACCACTCTCCCAATTCTCCACGAAGGAACCTTGCGTTCCACCTGTGACGCTTGTCACTTTCCATCCCGTCACCACTTTTGAGGTATAATTGTTGGCATACTTTGTTGTCCACGTGTTGCTTTCCGGATCGCCGAACACCTCGTTGTAATAAGGCAACTGTATCTTGTAATAACAGTAATCGTAGTCCAACGTATCCATATCGGTGATAGTGATATCTTTTGAGGTGCTTGCGCTATTGTTTCCTGTTCCGCCATTGATGGTGACACTTAGTGTTCCATAACTCTTGCCTTCCCAAGGATTGGCAGTACTACGGGCCACTTTGCTCTTGGTCTTAGGATTCCACACATAACCAGGATCCATATCAAAGGTGGAGTAGTATTTACCCCATTTTTTCAAGATGGGATAGGGAGCAATGGTTCTGTCGAGCACCCACTTGGCGATGCCTACACGTTCCACTTCGGCATCGGTTGCATCAGTTTCTGCGTCTTTTTTGTAGGTGCCGCTGACCCACCAGGTACAGAGTCGGCGGTTGCTGTTGAGAATGTTACGATAAACTTCAAAGCGGGTCAGGTGTTTTTTTGCAACAGGCCAAGAATAATTGTAGTCAGAAATGGCTGTATAGCCATCGTCAAAAGAGGCTTCTTCTTCGCAATAGTAGTTGTAGTTATTAACCTTGTCAGCATCGTTGTTAACAATGGCAGTACCACCATAGACAGGGCGTTTTGTGGAGCCATTGGTGATATCACCATAGAACATGCAGTTCACAACCATAGTCTTGACGTTTTTGTTGAAATTGGCAGGACTGTTTCCCTGCATGGTAGCGGTAGTGTTATTTCCCACCAAGCCACCAGCATTACTGCCAGCAGAGACATTAGCATAACTGAAGCAGTTAATAACACGAGCATAGCCGTCAAGGTAACCTACAAGGCTGCCGCAGTGATTGTTTGTGCTGGACACGGTAGAACGGTTGGTGGTGGTGTGCTCGTTTGTGGTTGGCAGGATGCCGCAGTTGTAGATACGGGTAGTTCCATTAGCAGTACCACACACAGCACCGATTGGACCGCTACCTGAAACTGTGATACTCTTAAACATGATATTGCTGATGGTGGCACCTGTGGCTGTGGTGAAGAGTGGAACTGACAGGTTACTGATGATAGGGAATGTACCGTCAGCCTTGGCTCGGGCAGTCAGTTTTCCTGTGAATGCACCATTTAATGTAGGGTTATAGCCTGAAGCATCGATATCTTCAGTAATGATATAATTGCCATCAGCAGTCAGAGCATTGAGACCATTAAGATCAGAAATCACAATAGAATTTTCCGCAAACTCGGCAACGATATTGACCCCAGTGTATCCGGAAGTTGCTGAGGGCATCTGGAATGTGTATGTTGAGGAAGAAGTCTTGGATAAATCAACAGAACCTGCACCGACTCGGGTCGTTGCTCTCGCACTCCCATTATTGGCATCAGTCAGATAATTGGCAGAAATCGACAGCAGACGTTCTCCAGGGTCGATTGTCAAAGTCACTATTGCACCTTCACCACCTGATAAGGTATATACGCCATCAGAACCAGAAAGGTCTCCTGTGGTAACTGACGGAGTCACGATTCCTTGTCCATTGATCGTTATCTTGATTGTTTGGTCTGCCCATGCCCCCATGCTGACCATCATCAGCAGGGCCATAGTGAATATCCTTATATACTGTTTGTTCATATATCGTTTCATTACTTAATCCATACTTTCTTTCCGACCATGATATAGAGCCCTTTCCTAGTGGGTCTGGTGTTGAGACGGCGACCGTCGAGGGTGTACCAACCTGACTGGAGGGATGGCTGACGTTGAGGCGACTCTATCGCGGTCGTGCCGCTTCCGTCACCGAAACTCAGTACCGAACGTGTCGCTGCTGCTTCTTCGGAACTCAGGTCAAGGAACACCTTGCCCGTGCTCAGCGTACCTCCACTCACCATGACGAACTCACCACGGAAGAAGATGTAGTCTTCGTAGGCTTTCGGCTGTGACGTGGGTGAACCGATACGGAGGCGGTTGCTGTCGATCTCTTCGTCCGTCAGCGAGGGAATGTCTGCTGGCTTCGCCTGCATGGTAAACCCTGTGGCGTCAGCATCGGCCAGCAAAAGCACAGGTGTATCCGAAGGTAGATAATCCACCTGCTGGATGACTACGACCCCGCGCTGCAAATCCACACCAGTCACGAAGTATGCCTTTATGCCATCTGGCACGACCAAGTCGGCACTGGGCACGAAGATGGCGGCAGCCTCGTCTCCTTCCTCACTAGTCTGCTGGAAGTCGATGGTCACGTAATTGTCGGCAGCCTCCAACGTCCATACGGGCGAACCACTGTATATCTGTATCAGTCCGCCATCACCATTGGCATCAGGTTCGCCGTTGGGATAACCCGTCGAGGCATTCTCCCCACCAGAGGAAGAGAGGAACGGCTTGTCGCCATGGTAGGAGTTGAGCGTGGTTCCCTCCGCCGCCTCGATGGGGGTGATCAGACAACTCGATGCCGTGCCGTCGATACGGAAATAGGTTCGGTGCTCGTCGGCAGGTGATGCCTCCAGATGGACCGCCTTCCGTCCGGCACTGGCACTCCAGACGGCATACGCCTGCATACCGACATTATAAAGTTGGTAATAGGTATTGCCATCCACATCCACAGGCGTCACTTCCCAGAGCGAATACTGTTCGCCGAAAGCACCATAACTGACACCCTTCGATGGATAGTCGAGTGCTGGGGCTGAGATTCCGTTAAAGGTTGTCAGGTAGGGATGACTGTCGGCATCCGTTGTGACGGAGGGCCAAAGGAACCAAGTCACTCCATTCAGCGTATGGCGGATACGGTAGGTTCCGGCATCGATGGTCAGGCCCCCTACCCTATGGAAATTCGCCGTATGCACCCAGGCACCCAGTCCTGCCCCTACGGTAAAGGAATAGTCACGCGGCTGCGAGAGATCGTCGGGATCCTCACCGCTGAGTTCCAACATCAAGGCTATCCCCGGGGCACGTGTCCCGGCATGGTTCTCTGGGGAGAGCGTCGCTGCCACCATCACGTCCTCTTTGGCTATCTCATAGCCTGAGGCTGGTGTCACGGTGATTGTCACGGTGATGCTGCCGTCGTCAGCAGGTTCTCCCTGTGACTTCTCCACGACCGTACCACCCGTGAATGTGTCAATCACAACATCCACGCTTCCCCGCGAGTCAACTCCCATCAACAGGAGCAGCGCCACGGAAAGCAGTCTTATCAGTGCATTATGCATTTATTTAATGATAACCTTTTTCCCATCCTTGATGTAGATGCCCTTCTTGCTGGGCATGGTGCTCAGTTTCCTGCCGTCGAGGGTGTACCATGGTGCCTTGCTGTCGAGGCTGATGATCCGCTGGCTGTCGATGGCCGTCGTGCCACGGGTCAGGGCATAGTAGCCACGCGTGCCACTGGCCGACTCGGGCTGCAGATAGATGCCGCCAGCGGGAATCGTGCCGGCCTGGGCATAATAGAACACATCGTTGTAGAGCAGATAGACTTCGCCGAGTGCCACCTCCTTGCCTCCCTCGGGGGCAACCTTCAGCAGACTTGTTGGTGCCTGACCGACTTCCGTGGCTCCGGCAGTACGGAAGTCATCTCCCGTCAGCGCCTCACTAAATACCAGCACGGGTACGCCAGCAGGGATCGTGCTGACCTCTGAGAGTACCAAGTCTGAGCCACTGATGCCTGTAATGATATATGCCTTCAACACGGAGGGTACCATCATATCAACAGCACCGACAAAGGTGTCGTAATGATTGTTGTCGCCAAAGTTGACACCCGTCATCTCCACAGCCGCTGTACTGGTAACGGTGAGACCTGCAGAGAGATACTCGTTGTAGAGGTTGCCCGGCACATCGACGGCTACCCCTTCGGGAATCGCACCGACACCAAAGGCTACGACCTGTTCAGTGCCCAGGATGGTGATGTCCGTCAGACTGGTACAACCATCAAAGATCTTGGCTCCAAGACCTGTTACGCCTGC
Source organism: Prevotella sp. UBA4217 (assembly GCA_002379425.1). Taxonomy (GTDB): domain Bacteria; phylum Bacteroidota; class Bacteroidia; order Bacteroidales; family Bacteroidaceae; genus Prevotella. Next base: position 34,003 of record DFTH01000002.1, on the reverse strand, counting down.
CTCAACGGTAACTGTCGTGATCTCGGCTCTGAACGATGCCCAGGGATCCACGAACCCCTCGCCCTCGAAGTCAAAGGTTTCGCCCGTACCGGAGATGGTCATTGCCTTTGTCTCGGCATTATATGCCCAGACCACTTCTGAATTTTCATCCTTGCTGATGTTAAGTACAGAGTGGAAAATCGCCGTACGAACCCATGCGCCAAGTCCTGCAGGCACCGTAAAGGTATAGTCACGTTCCCGCGTCTTATCCTCTACGTCAGTCTCTTCCGAACCATCATAACTGAGCGTCAAGGGTTCGGCAATTCCAGGAGTTTCCTCGCCTTCTCGGGTCTGGGCAGCAGGAATGGTAGCATAGACTTCAATATCGTCCTTAGCGATTGAATAGCCCATGGCTGGCGTCACAGTGATGGTGACGACCACACTACCATCATTGGCAGGTTCTGACTGTTCTTTCTCCACGACAGTACCACCCGTGAAAGTGTCGATATCGACTGTCACACCTGAAGGTACGGCTTCTTCTTCTGCCATTCCCACCGTGCTGCCCATCATCATCAGGGCGAGCAACCAAATACTCTTCATTTTTTCCATGATCTTATCTTTTTAATTATTATCTTACTATTACTTTCTTCACATACTTGCCGTTGTCGGCATACACGATATAGACGCCACTGTTGGCCACACGGGTCTCCACATACTCGCTGGGCTGGATGGTGAAGGTCTTCAGCGTGATGCCTGCCGGGGTCACGATACTCACGTCGGTCACATAGTGCAACTGCGACTCCACGGTGATCTTCTTGCGCTTGGCATTCACGATCAGGTCATCGGCTGTCAGGTCCTCGATACCACTGACCGTCCCTTTGAGTTCCGAGTATTCCTCGTTGATGAGAATCCGGCGTGTCGGATCGTCTTCCTTGGCACCGTCAACACCCCTGGTTCCTGCAGTCTGCTTGAAGAACGGACGGAAAGGCACCATCGTCACTTCCACGGCCTGCTTCTCATACTTATCACCGTCTGTGTTGAGCAGGAAACTGGCATCCACTTTCTGATGAGAATACGTAGGCCAGAAGATGTAGCCATCCTTCGTGACTTGCTTATTCTCGGCATCCGTGATGACACCCAGTTCCTTGTCGCTAACACCAACTGCTGCGCCCTCACCGGATGCGAAGGTGATGGTCTGGGCCATGATCTGGGCTGGCGCAGGCTGTGCCGTATAGTCGGCATCGAAACGGCCACTCAGGTCAAACTCATAATATGTCTCACCGGGGAAGCCTATCAGGTAAGGCGTACCAGCCTGTGCCCTCGGATAAGAAGGTATGGTACGACCTGTACTATAATATGTCTGGTATTCATCCGTGTTGATGTCTTTCCTACTATTCTTAGAATAATAGTAATCCCAGAGATAGGTGTTGGTATAATCCTTGCGTTCAGTACCGGCATTGGGATACGTGAAGTTGGCCACCAGTTCATCGTCCGTAGCGGATTTGACACCCGTGAACTCGCGCAACCAGTATTCATGGCCCTTCGTAGAACCCTGATAGAAGTGGGTTATCTCACCCTTGGTCTGGGTGGAGACGAGTTCTACATCGAACGGCAGACAGATATCATCCCAGCCCTTGGTCTTTCCACTGGTCATCGTGACATATTTATATGCCTCTGGCTTACGCTGGTACCACATACGCTTTTCATTACCCATCCTGTAGGCTATCGGACAGTTGAAGTCCTGCTTATCGACGAGCAGATGGTCGCGGTCGGTCGTCAGGTCACTCTGCACAAGGTGACCGAGGATCTCAGAGGCATTGGCAATCGTCACACGCTTGTAGGTGTCAGGATCCTGATAATGGTCAGAGAAGGCCGGTTCGGTGAACTTCTTCGTAAGCACGTTGTAGGTCTTCTGATTGTCAGTAGCGGCAGGGGCATAGACCAGCAAGTTAGGTGTCTCACCCTTGTTCACGATACCAGTCAGTCCGTCATCGTCGAGCAGCGGCTGATAGAAGAGGTCGTTGTTCCATCCCAGGGTGGCAGTGGCATCATTGTGCCCCTTGAAGTCGATAGCCGTCATACCCGGGTAGGCAGCCGTCAGGTCTTCATCCAGGTCATGCTTCGGGGCAGAGTATGCCACGATATGGGCCATCGGGTTGAAGTGGGCCGTTGACATCCTGCTGTCACCATAGTAGGCCGGTGCACGATACACGCGGTTACTACTGTCGTCCGTCGGCAGGCGGTCACCACTCTTCACCAGCGTTGACGGCTGATCCTGGTGGGCACGCAGGGCACTGTAGCCGAATGTCAGCGTCTGACCGAAGAAGAGATAGTCGTCGGGCCAGATGGGATAATACTTGACCTCTGTCTTCTGGCTGTCGCCCGTTCCCGTCGTCTCGGTCCTCATACGGATATTGGTGGATTCTGGAATCACACCGTCGGCATAGATAAAGTCTCCGTCCTCATAACGACGCTCCACATAGCCAAGATCACCGTATTTCAGGTCTGGACTGGCAGGATAGTAGCCCGACTGGGCTGCCTCCAACAGCGTTCCGCTGTGCTCGGGGTCGTCCTTCAGATATTTGTATTCAGAGGTATTCCCCGTCTGACTGTCATAGTAGCGCTTGTTCAGGTAGAAACCGTTCAGGTTGTAGGCGACGGTGCCGTTGTAGAAGTCGCGCTCCTTCATCTTGCGAGCGACTCCCTTGGTACTGTTCGCCTCATCCTTATAGGCGTTGGTCTCCGGATAGTAGCAGTTCACCACCTGTATCGGCTTGTTGGTATCTTCCCTGTTCGGATTACCGAACACGGCCTTGACATTGCCGTTGACTGTGGTCGAACTCTTCACCCAGCAGTTCTCCACATAGCCGGAACCTGTGTCAGCGATACCGGCAGAGGTGAACGATCCGGTGACACCGAGGTTATACACGTCACCGCAGAGATGACCGAACAGCGAGTGGTCGAGTCCGCTGATGGTATGTCCGTCGCCGTGGAAGGTGCCTTCGAAGCAGTGACCCTCTGTATTAGCGATCGACGTCCAACTACCGGTCTGCCTGATGTCGGTATGCAGGATGAAGTCGAGGTTGTCACCACCCTCCACGTAAGCGTTCAGCGATGAATGTTCCGCGTCGGGATTTGTGCCACAACTCAGGTCGATGAAACTCTTCAACTGGTTCAGTCCTTCCGTGGCATCATTGATATATATCTTGCAGTGACGATCCAGTTTCGCTGGGTCATAGTCCACATACATGTGGTGCTCCTTGTCGGCCATCACATCAGCGATGTCGTGGTAGTTAGCCACCGTGATGGGCACGGGGTTCGAGTAGGTCTTGCCCAGATAGGTCTTCGAGTAGAAGGCCACCCATGCCTTGTTGTTCTGATACCAATAGACCGGTGTGATACCGTTGCTGAAAGGCTCTCCATTACGGTGGTTCAGCGCATCTTCCTCATTGGTATAGATCTCCCATCCGTTGATCAGCACCTCATAGAGTCCAGGGATAACCTCCGGCTTCTTCAGGCCGACGGAGTTGCCTGGCAGGACAGTGGCCGGCGGGGTCAACTGTCCGATCTGCGGTACGCCACTCTCCAGTTGCAGGTGGATGTTCACCACATGCAACTCGTTGGTCAGACTGACGCCATTACCCTCGTCATCATCTTCATAATAGGTATATTGATAGACCACGGAGATGACCTTCTCCTTGGTTACGTCCTTGAAGACCGACTCACGCGACACGTAGAGCGTGGTGGTCTCCGTCGGTTCTATACCCTGGATGGTGAACAGCCGCTGGTAGTTGGGCAAGGCAGCAAAGGCAGAAGCACTGATTACATCTCCTTCCCTCACACTGCCATAGGCCTCATAACAATAGTACATGGTCTCCGGGGATGTGCCATTGGGAACTGCTTTCACCGTCACCTTACTCTTATCCGACAAGTTATCGTATTCTTCTTCCGAGAGGCTCTGGCCCTTGGCGTATGGAATGCCCTTGTCAAAGAAGTTATCGTTGGCGATATACACCGTCTGTCCACCAGCGGCTATCAGTACTCTGGTGTAGTGGCGCTGATCATTCTGCACCATTTCAAACTTTTCGCGGGAGATAGATTCACCAACTGCGAGAGTATGCTCGTCATTACTGCCCTCGTACTTATAGGTCAGCGATTCCGTACCCGTATTGGCCGCCTGATACTCCACGGGCTTGATGGCACTGTATAGAGGATCATGCACTGCATCGTAGTCATAGCGTGCAGGATTAGCCGAATAGGCAGGATCAGCCAGAACATCGAAGGCATCATAGTTGAACTCGAAGTTGTCGCGTTCGTCGCTCAGTGAGCACCAGGCCTTGATGGCACTGTAGTTCTCACCTTCCTTAAAGTACTGTCCGCCGTATTTACCGGCAGTTGTGCAATAGTAGGCATTCGACAGGCAACTCTCCACATAGCGTTTGGCACCTGCATCATCTAACTGGTCAGCATTTTCCCTTGAGTTATTAAAGTTCTTATACCTCGTAGCCAAGTTTGTCAGGTTCTCGTCACTGGCATCCACCAGGTCACCCTTCAGCACAAATTCCTCCTCACCCAACTGGATGGTACTGGTACATACCATCGCCGCGGCAAAGGCTGACTTTTGTTCAACTGCCAGACTATTGTATTCCGACTTGGAAATGGGATACCCAGGCAATACGGTCTTAGTTGGCAGCACTACCTGGCTCTTTGCCACGTAAGCCTCTTCCACACTGGCCTGTCCGCTGAAAGTCTGTCCGGAAGCCGTCGTGGTAGTGGTATAGTCATCCACGACCTCCTTGGCAATGATATCACCGACAGCATATTCCTGCTGGCCATACAAACCTGATGACACACCAGACTTCAGCCTGAACGTCGGGCCTTCCCGGTAATTTTCTTTTGCATCATTGCCCAATGCCTCATACTCGGCTTTCTTCTTTCTGGTACTCAGGATACTTTGGTCCTTCTTCGGACTATACCAGTCGTCCCAGTCCGTCGGGGTATCCATGTCGAAGGTCAGCACATAGCCAGTGTCATGACTGATATTGTTCGACGGGTGGAACACGGCGTCAAATTCCAGTTCACTGCCACTCTGGCTGGTGATGGCCGGATTAGTACTCTTAAACTGGGCGTAGGCCGTCTGGCTGGCATTGCCATTATGCAGCGTCGGGTCGTTCTCCAGCACGTAGGTGCCTGCTGGATAGAGCACGCCATTCACCTTGCATGTATCCACATTGACGTAGGTCTCCTTCACGAAGTACTTCTGCTCGTTCTGTGGCAGCAACTGCCAGTCCCACCAGGTGATCACGTCATTCAGATAGAAGATGGTACTCTCGTTATCCACCTTCACGCCCTCTTCCGTGATCTTGTTGTTCTCTGACTGTGAATCGGCGGTGGCATAGTAGGCATAGAGATTGGGCTGCACATTCAACAACTGCAGTTTTCCGTTAGAGCCTGCCGTGATGGTAAGCGGGATCTTCACCTCCTTGCTATAGGCGGATGCCGCTCCGGCGTATGCCGACACCGTCTGGTCATAGACATACACATCGCCCTTGATAAACCAGTAGTGGGCGGGGGATTGCTGATAACCGTCCTTATAGACGCCGTTGTTAGGATAACAGTCGTCGATGATGCGCTTGCGACGGTGGATAAAGTTACCCGAGGTTTCCATCTCGCCCAGGTTTCCAATCTCTGTTGAATAAGTATATATCTTATAGGTCCTGGCCTTGACATGACCTGATTGGGCCATATTATAACTGGAGAGGATGACATTTTCCATGGATTCATTGGCGGTCCTGCTGCCATGCTCATTCCTGGCATAGACATAGCCACCACCCATGTTCACGTCTTTCTTCACATTGATAAGGTCGAGTTCCACGATACCGGTGATGTCGCCATAGACTTTCTTGGTCTTGGTACTCATCTCTGTGGTCAGTTCGAGGAACACACCCGAAGCCAGTGCCAACTGGTTGTGGCTGGTTCCGATATTACGGTCTTTCTTGGTCAACCTATCTTCCTTCCAGTCGTGGTAATTCTCCGTGCCAGTCGTAATGATGTCCTTACCGTTGTCCGTCCCGGAAACGTATGTTCGAAGATCATCAAACTTCACGTCGCTGGTCAGGTGACCCAGATAGTTCACGACACTGTAGATACCGAAGTAGTTGCCGTGCTCCTTGTCATCACCAGTATCAGCATTGATGACGGATGTCTGTTTGTTGAGCGACAACTCTCCCACGCGGTTCAGGGTATAGACCGTATTGTCACCCACATCGGCCACACGGTCTTTGGCACCCTGCAGCACCAGGCGTGAGCCGAAGACGCCGCAGAGGTCAGCACGCTGGACGGTGTTCAGCAGTCGTCCGGCATAGATAGAACAGAAACCATATTGCTGCCATTTTGCCTTTTCGTCTGGATCTGTAATCTGATTATATTCATCTTCACTGATTCGAGTAACATCCTTTGTATATGTTTTTCCATCTTTCGTATAAGAAACAACACACAAATATTCCAACTTAAAGTATGCCCGCTCACGGTTCGACAGTTTCTGGTATTCTGCCAGTGTGATCTGCGAGTCCAGACCGTAGTAGTCGGTACCATAGTTGGTGATGTTCAGTTCACGATAGCCGCCGACGACCGACAGGTTACCACCGCCATAGAGGCCACCGATATGCTCAGTACCCACAGTGATGAAGTCACGGTGATAGACATCATTGAGGGTGGCTGTGCTATTACCGAACACGGTGATGGCATTGGCGTAGGTCTGGTCGCTGTTCGACGACACGTTACCACCAGCGAACACCGCATTGTGGATCATCACGCCTCGCTCCGTATTCGCTTCCTTGTTTCCTGTGTCAAGTTTTTCCCATGTGTCTGTCCAGTTGCCTTGACTGTCCTTGGTACGTTGGATATAATTCAAGTCTTCTGTAACGACATAGTCATATTGATTGTATGAGTGCCCGTTAATAGTGACGCTTTCCTTTGCCTGCAGGTATGGCGAGACGACGACCTTACAGTCTTCCGTCAGATGTCCGTTGCCGTCATAGTAATAGATATGGTTGGGCGAACCTGTCGCTTCTTTCGCCTTGGTCCGGTCACTGAAATAGCCTTTGCTATAGACATAGCCGATATCACCGCCTCCAAACACATTGCCGTAGCCTTCTGCCACGCCCTCAGCGGTACCGATCTCTCCACCATAGATATAAACCTCGGTCTGTCCGAACACATAGCCGTCGGTATAGAGTGTACCCTGTTGACCGTAGCCATAGAGGTTATAGCCCTTGCCGCCGCCAAACACGTTGCGCTTCACATGGCCGTTGTACATCGTGACACGGGTGCCACCAGCCTTATAGATAGCCTGCAACTGACGGTTGGCACCTTCCTCCACCGCCATCTTGCCGCGCCCGATAGTGGCAATCTCAGCACCGCCATGGAGACTGTTTCGTATCACACCGCCCCACACCGTGACATTGGTGGAATCCACACTGCTGCGCACATCATAGCCACCGCCAAACACATTACCACAGTCTTTCAGGCGATCCTTTCCCTGCCACTGGCCGGTATTGGTATCCCAACTTGTCTCATCGTTAATCTTTTCCTCATAGCGCTCCACCGTTGCTTCATTAGAGGCCACGACATACCCTTTCTCATCCTGACTTTCATTCGCTGAGAGATGGACATAGCCGATATACCCATTGTTGAGGGTCAGGTTGGCTGTGCCGAACACGGCTCCGCCCTCACCACCGCTGTAGGCATTACGCTGGATGGCAGGCACTCCCTTATAAAAACCGTAGTCTGCCGGTTTATTGGCTTGATCCTCACGGATGCCAATCACCACGTTGGTCTCACCGAGAACGTCAGTAGCGGTTCCTGTCGTGGTTGCATCGTGATAGCCCACGTCGCCCTTCCAGCCGCCACCATAGACGTTACGTACCATACCACCCTCGATATAGGCATTGGCACTGGCGATGAAATCATTGTTGAAATCATCCTTATCGACATCATACACATTAAACACGGCACCGACCGTTCCTGCCGCGTAGATATCCTTGCTGACAATACCGCCCAACAGTTCAATATTGGTAGTGCCATACACATTGCCGCTATTGGCAAGCGTGTCGGCACCCAGTCCGCCACCGTATGCATAGCCGACCACCTTGGCGCCTTTCATGATACGCACATTCGTATTGTATGTCTTCCCTAAAGAGCCTAATTTTGCCAACTCATTGGTAAGACCATTGTCGGCGTATCCTTCACCAAGGATGGTATAGAGGGATGGAGTGTTGTCCTTCCATTTGGCAACCGATCCCTTGTTGAACACACGGCCGAACTGACCACCGCCATAGACCTCATACACTTCCGCACCTTCGTTGAGGTTCACTTCCGTATATTGCGACCAGGTGTTCACACCGAGTCCTGCACCATAGACCGTTGCCGTATAGCCACTTTCCTTATTGGAATAGACAGGTGTATTGACATTCACCTTACCGTAGAGTGTGCGACGGCAACTGTTATTACCTCCGTAAAGGGCTCCATGCACGATGGCATCACGGCTACTGTAGTTGACATTGGCCTCGTAGGCATCACAGGGCACGTCGATACGAGGAACGTCGTTGCCTTCCCCGTCCTTCTCCACCAGCCCGTATGCTCCGCCGAAGATATTGGTCAGTTCGATGGTAGAGCCCTCCGGTACGTTCACCATCGTACGGCGGGTGACACCCTGTTTGAAACTGGCACCGTATGCCGCGGCAATCTGTCCCCTGACAAGGTCGATCACGGCCGTGGCCTTGTCTGGCTGCCCGCTCTCCCCGGTCAGTGTCGCAGGGGCAACACCCATGCCAAGACCACTATAGGCACCCGCACCAAAGACCTCCATCGTCTGGAAGTTCGTCATGGTCTGCGGGATGTCTATCAGCACATAACTGCGGTGCTGCATCGAGTCCTTGCCAATCTCACCAGGATAGCCCTGCCCTGCCCCGTAGATCTTCAGCACCTTGTTCCACTCACTGTTACTGGCCACAGGCCGGAAGTTGACAAACGCATTGTCCATTCGGGGCTTCGTGAAGCCCGGACGGGGCTTACCTGTCGTATAGGTATATTTCCTGAAGTGGGAATCCTTATAGTTATAGTAGCCATAACAGCCGCCGAAGATGGTATCGACACGTCCCTGCGTGAATTCTATGTAAGCGGACGCCGTCAGTACCTCGGGGATGGTATTCTCTGAATACTTATAAACCTTCCGCAAGACATCCTCAGAACTGACCCTGTTCTTAAAACTGGTAGAGCCAAGGATATTGCCGCCCAAGTCGTTACCGCCATAGACGTCATCCCTGACGTATGGAAAGCCTGCCGTGATGGTGCCATCCTTTGCCACCTGACGACCAATATAGGTCTCGGTATGTCCCTGGATATCTGCATTACAAGAACCAGCGAAGGTATCGAACACACGACCGTTACCCAGATTGATCACCGTATTGCCGGCTATCGGTCCCTCAAAGCCGCCACCATAGATAAACTCCGTGGCTGCCATATTCTGACGCTGCTCATCAGTATCCTTCGACCTGGGTTGTCCTGCCACCGTACCACAGAGGTTGATCGTCGTACTGTAGAGTGAATCATACTCATAAACATATTTGCCATCGACAACTTCAGGGACTCCGCCATCCTTCTTCTTCCTGACACCGATGGCACCCATCTCACCGCCGCCGAAGATCTGGAAGGCATAGCCTTTGTTCAGGTTGATCGTGGTACTGCCCCAGATTTCCGAGTCTTTACCATAGCCCCCGCCAAACACGTTCAGGGCTGATCCCAGCACATCCATCCCCTGCTGACCGCGAATCACACCGGAACGGCGCTGCAGGATGGTGAACTGGTTGTGGCCATTCAACTTAGCCTCACCATCTTCATCCTCCTGCACGCGGTCGAACACCGCATGTTCACCCTCCAAATCTACGATGGAAGCATTGATGTTAATCACGACATTGCCATTCACATGGCCGCTGGTGTAACAGCCGCCATAGATATGTCCACCATCGAAACGACGGTCCATGTCGTCAGCGCTGCTGGTTGTCTCACCTCCCGTAGTGACTGGGGCCACCTCCTGGCCTGTCGCGGCGGAGATGGTGTTGAACTCCAACTGGCGGTTGCCATTGACATCCAAGTCATACACATTGCCATTGGCATCCTCCACTACGTTGTAGTCGCCATCCCTGTTCTTCTTCCAGCGCATGGGCATGATCTTCAGGCCCTCGAAGTTGAGTACCAGTTTATTGCCTGTGCTGGTCTCCTTGTCACCGAGGATACCACCATCGAAGGCTGCATTATAGCCTGTCTTTGCCACGTATGCATTGTTGCAGCCGCCCACCACCTTGTTGAAAATCACGATCTCATGCTTGAAGTTGATCTCGTTTTTCCCATTATAGTTCATGCTACCCCTGTTGCCGCCACAGATCAGCGAACCGATATAGGTGCTGTATGGTATATAGTCGGCAGGGTCACCACCTTCCCTACTGTCAAACTTGACGGACGGCATCAATGACATGGCGCAGCCTTGCATATAATCTTTAAATATCGTCGAATCTTCCAGGTTCATGGAGTTGAACTTCGTCCCGTTACTGGTCTTGTCCGTGCTCTTCATGATCTGCAGGACATCATCCGCCGTCTCACTCTTCACCATGTTCTCGCCGTTATTACCGAGGAACACATCTTCGGCAATGACATACGAACCGATCTTCAGTTCCACCATTGGCTTTTGCTTGGTGGAAGCCAAGGTCGCACTGTTGCCGCCGACATAGACGGCACCGCCGATAGTCGTCGGGTCATTCTCCGTTCCATACAAGCGGAGCGACACCTGCTCGGCATTGGGACGGAACTCATTGAGAGCCGCCACGGATGACTTGCCGTCGGGTACCTCATAATAATAGTCACCATATTGGGGATCATCCTTCAGCAGTGCATTGTCCGTATAGGGGTAAGAGCCGTTGCCACCACCATAGACATTACCCTCGATACTGGAATAGATACCCACGGCATTACCGCCATAGACCTTTCCAGAGATATCATTACCACCATAGACATTGTTGATCTTACCACCCTTCACCAGCACACGGGCCGCCAGTCCGGCAGGGAATTTATACCCCGTCAACTGCACCTCGTTAGGAGCCACCTCACCGCCATCTGAGGTCTTAGGATGAACATCAGCCTTACGGCAACCGCCATAGACGTTGTTGACGACCAACTTTTCCTTTTCCGCCTGAGTAGAATCTTGCGGGTCAATCTCCAGTAGCAGGCCCACCGGACTGGTCATCGGGCCTTCATTACCACCACTGTAGAGGTTATCGATCTTTCCTTTGCTCAGATGCCATGTGGGCTGTATCTTCATCTCCGCCTTGTTGTTGCCGCCAAACACACGGGAGAAATGGTAAGCATTCTGCGTGATAATGTCATTACCTAACTGGGCAAGTCCAACATTCTCTTTCGTTTCGGTATCCAGTAGTAAATTATGTTCATTATCAGCACCTGTCGGGATGGCCGTCGTGATATCACTCTCATTGTCGATATAGATGTCTGTCTTTTCAGTCACAGTGGCATTGTTTCCGCCACCATAGACGTAAGCGATGGTTCCGCCCATGATCTCAAGATAAGCCTTGCTCAACTCGGGCCGAGTCATCCCCTGGTAGTCATTCTCATAGTCATAGTCTCCATTGCCGCCGCCAAAGAGATTGCCGATGAAGATGTGCTTTTCTGGCGTTGTCGGACAAATACGTACAAAAGCACTGTAAGTAGCATCAATACCATTTGCCTCAGCACCAGTCAATTCGGTAGGCACCGCAGCATTAACGGCGGCTGCTGTGCCGATAGAACCAGAGATATCATTGCCGCCATATACCTTCCCTATGAGCACGTCGTGCTTGTCGGCTCCGACTTCCACAAGCGCGTAGCCTTTAACATCGGCCTGACGGGCTCCGCCATAGACACTGCCTTTAATCTTAATCTGTGCATCGGCCACGGTCGCTGCACACACCAGCATGAGGAGAATCAGCAAACTCCGCCATCCACCTATACGCGCGTTCATTATTATATTATTATACAACATCTTCAACATCATTTTCTGCCTTGGTTCATCACTCTATGACAAATGCGGGACTATCCCAATCCGACAAGACGTACAGATAGGACGGATTCACTGTCAGGTTCACCGTCATTTTACGTCCTCTCTGGAGATCCACCCCTTCTCTGACAAGCACGGCCGAGAGCGTGTTCTCTGCCGTACAACCTTTGCGCAGGCACTCGTTTTCATCCTTATCCCATACATCGTAGGTACTTATTACCGAGAGTCCTGAGCCGTAGTCCGAGGCGAAATAGCCTTGGATGGCGAGGGGCGTCACCGATGAGAGTGGATCACCATTCTCATTGGAGGACTGCCACAACAGAATCGATTCCTGTTCCGTGGCCGACGGGGTCGAGTATGTCACTTTGGTGATGGGATTGCTACCATTGTCATTCATCTTCAGAGTAATCTCGGCCCTCACCTTCTTGGTGTTCGTACTCTTCAGTTTCACGCTCTTTAGTCTGATGGTGCGCAGGGCAGCGTACTCTGCGGATACCTTGAACTGGAAATCGACCCCGGCAAAGAGGTGGTCTGCCAGCAGTGAGACGCTATAGCCCTCACCCGTATCCTCTGGGGCATGGTAGTTGAAGGCACCTGCCTTTACCGTCTGTCCGTCCGCCAGTTTGCCGTCGGCACCGATGACGACGCACACATCCTTGTTGGAGATCATCGACAGGTCGTTGATGGTCATCTTCACGATGTTATTCCCTATGTCCGTCAGGTCAATGCTGGAGGAACCCGCCACAGTCGAAGGCACGAAGCCAAACACCTGATAGTCTCTCCCCGGCTTTACCTTGATATTGGAGGGGTTCCAGGTGATGTCGCCACTCGTATCCTTGCCCCTATAGAGCACGGAGCCACTCTGGGTCTCATGGCCGTCATAGACGAACAGTTGCACATTCTCGTTCTTCATGGGGTCGTCCTCCTCCACGGCATCCCCGCCGTCACGGGTCATGGCTGCCACATAGAGGGGCTCACCGCCCTGGTCCTCCATAGGATCGGCAGGCACCGGCTGCGGGCCATCGATATCTGACTGGTCAGAGCAGGCCGTCAGCAGTCCGCCCCACCATATCAGCAGCACTACCAGCCATCCTGTATATATGTATCTATCGGTCTTCATCTTCTTTTCCTTGCTTCATTACCAGTTATGGACCTCATGGTCCGTTGACGATGTCTGCCAGGCTGTCACATCCACGCTATAGACGTTCAGCACCTCTTTTCCTGCGAAGAAGCCATACACGATCCAGGTGTGGTTGCGACTGAAACTATCTGCCTCGCTCATGGTGAAGGTGGCATTCTTCGGTGTGCCATCGCCGATGGTATAGTTGATATTGCCGGAGATTTTCTTGTCTGACTCCCTGAGATAGAACCGTCCTACCTGAGCCAGTTCACCCGCCTCGATACCCCCGTTGATGAGGTTCTCGTAGGCCTGTCCCTTCGCCTGCCCTTCCCTGTCTTCGATATAGGCATACTTCGAGGGGTTGGGACACACGGGGATATTGTCATTTCCCGTCAACGGGGTCAGCGAGCCGCCTTCTTGATAACTACTATTGTCTATCCTGTAAGCACCTTCGCTATAGGGGTCGTTCAAGAACAGATACTCCTTCACGGGAATCATATTATTCTCGAGCGTGATGCTGTTCACCTTCAACCTGTCGGCATCACCCGTGTCCGTACGTCCGAACACGAACCGTACCTTCGACACAGCGCGCACCACCTTGACGGGTGTTTCCACCTTCAGCAAGGGGGGATTACCACTCAACTCTGACGTCAGCACACCCGACATGGGCAGACCTTCTGTAGATGAAGGGGCAGTCGTCAGGGTTGAGAGTCCGAAATAGGATGTATCGATCAGTTGGGCTTTGAGTTGTGATGGTGTCACATCCGTCGAACGCAACGACTCCAGACCCACCGATGCCAGGTTGGCTGCCACGAAGACATCCACCTTCGGCTTGTCTTCCGCAAACTCCTCGCTCACTGACATCTGGTAGGTACCCACGTAGTCAGACGATGACGATGTGGAGACCTGCGGTGAGAGATGGCCAATCAGGGTACCGGCCCTGAAACTTCCTTTATCCTCACTGACAAACACCCATATATCCAGCGTGTGGATGGCCTTCTCGTCAGCGTCTGGCTCCACCTGCTCAGCACGCGTCACCACGGGATTCTCGGGCGTATAGACATGGATCTCCAGGTTGGATGGCTCCTTCGGCACGGGCACTTCGCCACTGCCACCACTGCCACCGCCACCCTCATCACTGCCGCCACTACTACAGGCTCCGCAGAGCAGCATCAGCATGCCACTCAACCAAAGTCCTATATATCTGTTATATCTCTTCATCCTACTCTTCAAATTCTATGGTCTGAGGCGTCGCCTGCGTCCATTTCAGGTTAATCTCCACACTCACCTCCAGTCGTCCTGACTGGATATTGGGCATCACGTTATAGGCGTGCTTCAACGTTTTCACCTTCATCTCCATCGTCGTGATTTCATCCTGCTTGAAGACGGGCTTTCCCTGTGGGGGAGTCACCTCGCCCAACAGGTAGAACTTCGTACCCCGATACACGATACCGTTGTTCTCACCTGTGAAGTCGGTATTACTGTTGTTCTGGAGTTCCAGAATCACCTTCACCTTCTCCCCGACATGCGTCTGTAGCAGCAGGGTACGGAAGGGGGCTGTCGCCGTGATCGTCAGATAGTGGTTGCCAAGTTGACTGTCATAGACAAAGTGCTCATTATCGTCTGATGCCCCGTCGTACTGGGGCGTAAAGTCGAAGTTCACGGGGAACTGTCCGCTGACGATGATTCCCGTAATGGGGAATGTATTTTCCTCCACGGTCACCGTGTTGGCCACAGGCGTCTTGGCATCAGTCATGCTCGATGTCGTGGCCTGCACCGTTGCCTGGAGTTGAGCCACGCCATACTGCAGGGGATCCTTGATGGCCACAGCCCGTGTATTGGGCGTGACAGCATTGCCGAAGGTATAGGACGTGTTCACGATGTCCGCCCAACTCGGCTTATCCGTATAGTCAGCCGTTGTCACCTCGGTGTTGGAGGTCTTGATCTGACTATTCCCAAAATAGTAGAGTTCGGGCGGATAGGCATAGCGGTAGATACCGCTGATCGGTGCGATGGTCGTGGTCTGCGTCTGCGGCACAAAACCGTATGTGCCGCCTTCCCTGGCACACCACTGTAGCACGGCGGCACCGTCAGGCAGGTTCCTGTTGCCAGGATAGTTGACATTGCAGGCGGCGGACATCTCATTGTCGATCCTTGAAATGATATCCGTCTTAATGGCCAGTTCCGAGGAACCCTCATCAAAGACATAACTTTCGAGTTTCGCCTTCAACTGTGCCACGTACTCCTTCACGTTGGCGGCAGAGCCTGCCAGCACGTCGAAACTTTCCCCATTCTTGGCAACAAAGTTCTCGTAGAGCGGCTTCAATCTCTCATTCTCGGAATTAGCCCAGGTATGGGACTCATCGGCCTGGGCCTGTGCGATAGAGGTCATATAGTCGGCAATGGCCGTGGCCTCCGACGGGGTTACGACATGATTCTCTGCATCCCTGACATCATAGATGGGTTCCAACTCGAAGTTCAGGTTGGCTGGTGTCACCGTCATTTTCTCAGGCACCTCCGTCACCTTGGTACCCTCCAGTTTCAGAACCAGTGAACCATACTCCTTCTTCTGATACGAGGCAGGGAGCGTAGCCTGGCCGTATGTCAGGAACGAGGCCACGCCGTGCTTCAGATAGACCTTGCTGTAATACCAGAGTTTTTCATTATTCCCTGTCGTAAAGTTATCGACATAGAGATGGTCTATCTCCGCATACGAGGGCTGGTCGTCGAGTCCTATCCTGCCCTGTTTCGAGAAGGGCACGATGGTGAGTCTCTGGATGCCACGGAAAGGCTGTCCCTCCGCCTGCACCACGCTCTCTGCAAGTCTGGTGCCAGCGGCAGATGGAGACGGCAGCGACAGGGCCAGGTCGGCCAGGACGTATGTGGCAGGAGCCTCTGGCGAGGGCTGTGGTGAGGGGGTATCCGTCATCACGTCCTGCTTCTGGCATCCTGTCAGGATCACCATCGCCAGTCCTACTATGATCATCAGTCGTCTCAAACTACTTATCTACTTAACTACTTTAACTACTTAACTACTTAACTACTTTAAATACTCGGCTCCAGGGTCAGCCCCTCCTTCCATTCCAGATCAACGGAGGTACCCAACTCAATGCCCGGACTCGACAGGTCGGGGATGCCGTTGGTGGAGTTACCAAGACCACCAGGCACATTCGGATAGTCAGGATACTCCCCATTCGTGGGGTCTGGCAGGATGGGGATATCCACCACGCCGTCACCATCCGTATCCCATCCGGGTCCGCCCTTGGTGGGATCAGTGATGATGGTGTCAGGATTACCATCGCCGTCGATGTCGTAGGGATCGGGGTTGCCGTCGCCGTCCACATCCACGCCCGTAGGCACTCCGTTGGCATCCTTGATATACTGGTCTGGCGTACCGTCGCCATTACGGTCTGGCGTGGTATTGCCGTTCTTGATGGATACTGTCAGTTTGGTGACGTGGTCCTTGATCACGATCTTATCCACGGAGCCATCCACATAGCCAGTCGTGGTCGTGGCCTTCGGGTCGAGTTTCACCGTCAGGTAGAAGGTTCCCCCGGCGGGGATGATGCCATCGAAGCCCGTGAAGGCCTCGCCGCCGTTCTCCAGTTCCAGGGCGGCATAGATGATCTGGTCCTTCTTCGTCTGGAGGGCCAGTGTCTGGTTGGCAGCCGTCGTATTGCCTGGGGTGACCGTCATCGGCGTGGCCAGCGTACGGTCATAGATCACCTTGTTGGCCTCGCCCTTCGACGTGAAGTCGTAGGCGGCATTGCTCTGTCCGCCGATGAGCAGACCCTTCAGCCTGAAGCCAGAGCCTGTATCCACGGCCTTGCCTGCACCATCATAGAACGTGCCCGTGGGCATCGTCAACTTGGTCTCGATACGACCTACGGCATACTGCACGGGGTCCTTGAGGGCCACGGAGAGCGTGGAGGACTCTACCTCGTCGGAGGAGCCGCTATACACGTTGTTGATCACGTTGTTCCAGTTGGTCTCGGCATCATAGATGGTCGATTTGATATCATTGGCAGCCTTCAGCGGCGTGCTCACGAAGTACCACAGGGCAGCGGGATAGGTGTAGTCGGTGATCTTCACATTGAGGCCCTGGTTATAGTTGGCCGTCATATCCACGAACTTCAGTGCCGTGGCATCCCAGCGCACGCGGACGGCACCGTCGGGGAGTCCGATATTGGCGGGATAGCCCGTATAGTCGCTTTTCAGACTGACGGCTGAGCCAGCGATGGGGACTGTCGTGCAGGCGGCCGTTATCTTGTCCTTGATGGCGGTGGCCAACGCATACGACGGGTCGGTGGCGGTGATGCGATCGACTCCTGCATAGATCATGCCGAGGATGGCCGACACACTGTTGGACGAGGAGACGGTGCAACCAATGAAGTTACGATAGAGTCTTGCCAGGATCCTGTTGTTCGAGGTGCTCCACGCATTGTTGGGAGCAGCCCCCGTGGAGGTGGTATTGGCCAGGCTCGTCAGCAACTGCACCACGTTACGGCCTGTGCTGTTGCCAGCCTGCTGTTCCGTACTCGTGTTGATCTGTTCCAGACTGAAAGTGATGTTACTGGGTGTCGAGAGGGTCTCGCTGGTCAGTCCCGTAGGCTGGATCATGCCATACCTGAACTTGTCGGCCATCGTCGAGGCCTCATCCTTCGACTTGCCATAGAAGAGGAAGTACTTCGTGCCGATGGGTACGTACTGGTCGGCATACACCTTGTAGTTCAGGGTACCCGGCTGCCTCAGCGACTCGATATTGGTCAGCGACATGATATCGGCAAACTTCGGCGTGGTAGCCGCAGGTACGACATCGTAGGGTATCAGCAGGATACCACTCATACCACGGAACGAGGCTGCCGTTCCTGCACTCTGCGTCTCATCATTTCCCATACGCGTGCCCACCACGGAACGGGGGATGGAGATGACGAACTCCGACTTGACGCCTGCCTTTCCCAAGTCGTCATAGACGATGTTCCCTGGCGTCTCTTCCACGTCGCTGCCAGAGGAACAGGCTGTCAGACTCACCAGGCTCCCCAGAGCCAGGGCCGACATCATCACGATTGAATAACTCTTCTTCATATTCACCTTATTTATTATTTATATTATTCATTACAATTCATCCTCAAACGACAGGCCATCCGACCAACTCATGTTCACGCTGATGCCCACGGTAGGCGTGGGGTTGTTGAGGTTGGGCAATCCGTAGGTGGCACTGGCGAGACTGGTGACCTTCAGGTTCACCGTCGTTGCCCTGGCCCTGTTAAACACCTGATTGATGGTCGAGCCCGTGACCGTCGTGGGGTCGAGCAGTGCCACGAGGTAGAAGGTCGCGCCATGCACGATCACACCGTCGGCACCCTTGAAGTCGTCACCGTCGTTCACCAGTTCCAGTGCCAGCCTGATCTTCTCGTCAGGGTTGGTGCTCATGCCGAGGATATAGTCGGCCGTGGTGGCGGCAGTGGCGCTGACCACCTGTGGGCCGCCGTTGATATCCGTACTATAGATGGCGTATGCCGGACTGTCGGCAACGGGCTGGAAGTTATAGTTCATCTGCCGCTGTCCACCCACGAGGTAGCCCTTGAGGGTGAAGCCGCCAGACACATCGACGGCATGTCCGTCGGCATCAGGCAGCGAGGTGGCGCTCAGTCTGGAGGTGACGGCCATCTGTCCCACGGCATACTCGACCTGCTTCACCATGGCCACCGACTGGGTGGATTCCTTCACCTCCGTGTCCGAGCCGGCATAGCCCTGGCTCAGCAGGGCATCCCAGTCGTCGTACTGGGGATTGGCATCGCTCTCATCCGGCTGTATCACGATATTGTTGGAGGCCCTGATATTGGAGAGCACCTGGTATTGCAGGTTCATGGGATACACATAGTCGTTGACGGAGGCCACGTTGAGGTCGTTGCCGTAGGCCTGCGTCCCAGCGACGAAGCACCCTTGTGCCTCGTCCCACTTGATGCGGGCGGCCCCGGCAGGCAGGTGGATATCATCGGGATAGCCCTGATACTCATCCTTCAGGGTGATGGTGGCACTGGTGGGTGTGGGGTCTGTGGTACAGCAACTGGCGATCCTGGCCGTGATGGCTGCCGCCAGTTCCGTGCCCTGGTCGTCTGGTCCTTCCAGGTTCACGATCCTGTTCACCGCTGCCAGCATCGTCTGCACGTTATACGACGAGAGGGTCGTCAACTGCGTCATGCGCTGGTAGGCTTCGTTCAGGTAGAGGTTGTTCACCGTCGCCCACCGGTCGTTGGGTGCCGCTGCTGGCGCGGTGATGGCCATCAGGTCGTTGAGCAGGTCGAGGAGCCTCTGCCCCACTACACTGCCTCCCAGGGGATCGCTGGCTGTACAGATCTGCACCGGCTTGAAGCGCACGCCGCTGTTGTCGCCGTAGGTGCTCCTGTCCAGTCCCACGGTCTCGATGACGCCATACTTCATCTTCGTGGCATGGTCTGTCGCCACGTCGGCCGTATGGGCATAGAAGCCGAAATAGGTGGTGCCCACGGGGATGCTAATCTCCTGGCACATAGAGTAGTCCTGTGTCGTGGCCTCCTTGGGGATCTCCGATCCGGAGGTCGTAATCTCGATCATGTTCCCCACCTTCGAGGTCGTCTCCGTGGGGGTAGTGTTGAAACAGAGCAGACGCACGTCGTCGATGCCGCGGAACTCGTCCTCGGTACCGTCCTTCTGCACCACGTCGCCCTGCATCCTGGTAGATGGACGGGCACTCTTCAGCGGCAGCGAGAAGTTGAACTGGGTCCTGATCATCCGCAGTCCGTCCTGTCCGCCGCCTGCCGATGTATCGTCAGAGGCGGAGCAAGCCGTCAGCACGATGAGAAGGAGTCCCGTCCTGATCGTCTTACGACATTTGCGCCACTCTATGTCTGTCACTCTATTCATTGCTTATCTTGTTGTTACGATATGGAGCCCGTCTTTCCAGTCGAGCGTCACGGAGGTCGTCAACTCCGGGGCATCGGAAACGACCTCGCCCTGGTCGCCGATCCAGGCCCTGATGATCTTCAACTGTCCCGCTCTCAGCGGCTCCCTGATGCGGAGGATGGTCTCCGTGATCGACTCCTCCTTCTCTGCCGTGGCAGGAACGGTCACATAGACGCGGAACTCCCAGAGCGACTCCTCACCAGGCTGGGCGATAAACGGCTCCGTGGTCTCGATGATCGTGCGGGTCGTGGAGGGCTCCCTGGAGGGGAAGGTCACGGAACAGAAGGCCTGCTCTGCGAGGTGGTCGAGTTTGATGGCCTCCGTGCGCACCACAGGCGGCTTCTGGTCGAAGTAGAACAGGCTGTCGCAGATGCTGAATCCCGAGGCGAAGCCCGTGCTATAGACGCGCACCCTGTCGAGCGACCCGAATCCTCTGGGGTCGAGCACGAGTGCCGCAGCACAGTTGGCCATATAGAGATGTACGTTGAAGTTCTGGCTGACATTGCCCAGCACCTCCATCTTCTGGCGTGCCGTGAAGAGGCCCGTGGTATGCGACTCGATGGTGTCGCGGATGGTCTGCAGGAGCATGGACGAGTGACAGCGGATATCATTGCCGATGGTCACCAGTTCGTTATCCATCACGTTGGCAGCCGCCAGGTGCATATACTCGCGCATGGGCAGGTTCAGCGTGTAACTGGCCTGATTGGCGTCCATGATATGCTGGTCTTTCTGCAGGAGCATGGAGTCGCCCTCCGTGTCATAGAACGACAGATCGACATCGTGGGCGAAGTCGGTGAAGATATTGCCCAGATAGTCCCTGAGGGCGTTGGCCAACTCGATGTCCGTCTGCGTCGTGAGTTCCGTCTGCAGTTCCGTCGTCATGTTCGTCACCAGCCTCAGGTCGTAGTTCAGTTCCGCCTCAGGCTCCTCAGGAGTCGGCGGGTCTGGCGGCACGGGCTGGTCACAGTTGGTCAGGTCCTCGTCGATCACCGAACAGCCAGTCATCAGCGAGCATCCCAGTGCCATGCACCACAAATATATCAGTCGTCTCAGCATTTATATTTCAAAATTTAACATATTTTCTTTATTTACATTTTCTTTTTAGACCACCCCTACAACACACTGAGGGGCAGACCTTGTTGGTCAGCCCCCAAATATATGTTCTGCTCTGCTATCAATAGTTACGTTTACGTCTTAGTCTGCGTTTTAAGCGTTCAGGATGCATGCGCGTATCCCAAATATCTGCAACTTTTATACTATCATCAGTTTCATCCACATAATAAACTACGCACACATGTTTT
Source organism: Prevotella sp. UBA4217 (assembly GCA_002379425.1). Taxonomy (GTDB): domain Bacteria; phylum Bacteroidota; class Bacteroidia; order Bacteroidales; family Bacteroidaceae; genus Prevotella. Next base: position 12,555 of record DFTH01000002.1, on the reverse strand, counting down.
GCTATCTTGATGGAACGATACAACGAAGACAATCCTTCAGCCAATGGTTCTGGATGTCCAGACTCAGGGAACTTAGAAAGATGCAGCATTCTTGCCTCAAAACTATCCGCTAAATGATTAGCAGCCTGAAGACTGAAATGTGAGGCGTAGTAATTAACATATTCAATTAACTGGTTTGCTGCTACATCAGATATCTTTATTCTCATAAGATCTGCTGCCTTACCATTTTCATAACATCGTCAAGCGTATGCCACTGTCCTCTCTGAAACTGATCTTCTGCGAGTTTGAGGCGCCTGACAGCATTCTCTCTATCGAACGGTGATAACACCTCGGCCTGGTCAGCAAATGTTTCATCAAAGAAGAAGTCTTCTTCAGTGGAATCCTCTTCATAAGCCAAACAGTCTGGAACATTAGAGGCAGGTGCCATCACTGGTTCCTCGGCATTCATGGCTGTTTTCTCGAAAAATTCGTCTGCTTCCGTCATAACATTCAGATTTAATCACGGTGCAAAGATACGAATAATCTAAGTAATCACCAAACAAATGCGCACTTTTTTGTGAGCAATATAGGGGGTGTCAATAAGTCAAAGATCACATTATATTCACGCTGGGGCCATGCCCCAAGAATCTTAGGGATTGCCAGGGTCAGGTGTCTGGGTACCTCCACCTAAGACCACATCGTCGAAAGTCAGACCAGTCGTCCACGACAAGTCAACGGAGAGGCCGAGCGTCACGGAACTGGAGCGCAGGTCGGGCACCGTCAGGTAGGCATACTGCAAAGAGTACTCACCGATCTTGAAATTGGCGACGGTCTTATAGTCCTGGATAAAGATACGGGATACCTTGTTCATCGTCCCATCGGTATTATAGGGCGGCAGGGCATGGTAGGTAGGCCAGGTCGGAGCAACGAGCCCCTCTTTTGTGGGATCCAGTTCACCTATCAGGTAGAAGTTGCTGCCGTTAGGTATCAGGTTGTCCTTTCCCATAAAGTCTGCACCTGTGTTGTTCTGAAGTTCCAGGGCGATATAGACCTTATCCTGCGCAGCCGTAGCGTTGTAGTTGTCGAACACCAGCGTGTAGTTTGGTGAACTGCTGCCACTCACACTCACAGGGATGGACCCGTTATTGGCAATGGCCTTGTCGAAGATATAGCCTTGTTTCTCTCCCCCGGCAAGGGCTGGCAGGAAGTTCCATCCCACTCTGGGCGACTGTCCGCCGATCACGATACCCACTAATTTAAAGGATGTCTCAGTGGGCGTAATCTGATTGTTGGCCTCGCTAACCCCATAATCCCTCAGTTGTACCACATGGTTGTTGTCCTGAAGTTTCTTCGTGCCATTGGCAACGTCAGTAGTATATCCCACTGTCGTCTGCAAGAGGGCCGTGCCATAGTTGATGTCGTTTCTCATCGCCACACTGCGGGTGGATGACAGCACCTCTCCATCGGCCGTCCAGCCATTCCAAGAACTCGTTGCGTCCGTATCCCAGGCGGTCGTACCCTGTGGATAGTCAGCGACCACATGCTCATCGTTAGTGACGCGGATAGGGCTATTGCCGAAATAGAGCAACTCTGCAGGATAGTAGTAGTCATCCACGGTGAAAGCAGCATCTCCGACGGCACTCGTATTATAGTCCTCTACGTAATAGAATGATTTCTTATTAGAATCGAATTTCACGTGCGTGGAACCCTGTGGCAGATCGAGGTTCTCCGGGTACTGTGCAAGGGTGGTTCCATCCTCAGAGTCAATGGCTGAGAAGGTAGAGGGCTTGGCATCTGCCTCCGCAGGCCAATAGTTATCTGCTGGCAATAAATCAATAATGGTTTCAACGCCTTTGATAGTAACCTCTGTGACAGACCCGCCAGTTGGGGGGACATTAGCCTCAAAATACTTCAGAATTTCTTCATGTATCTTCTGGGCCAGATGCTTGGCAACGGCCTCGCTGAGATTCGTCGGCGTGGCACAACGCACGGAATTGACGATAGACCACAGGTTCTTGACGGTCGATTTCAGGGCCGTTCCAGAGCCATTGCGCAGTTCGGCCGTCTGGATGGTCGTCATCTCCTTATAGACCTTGCCCAGTTTTTCCTCCAGCGACGTCAGGTCGATAGTATTATCTACAGGACTCTTCTTGCCGTCACTTGGCAGATAGTCCGCCCATTTCACGTCATAAAGGTAGGCCCCTTCTCCCGCCTTGGCAGGGATGTTAAATCCGTAGGCAGGGATGCCAGTAGCAGGAGCCGCCGTAGCAGCGACCGCACCAGTACCACGATGGACGTTCATGATACACGTCATCACGGCTGCCAGCAGGCTCTGGGTCTGCGTGAAGACTGTCTTCTGGGCATCCGTCAGTCGCTTGCCCAGATGGAAACTGGTCTGGGTCAGATCCTTATTCACGCCATAGCCGTCAGTATCGTCCAGATGTCCGTGCTCGTTCTTGTTCGTACTGCCGGCTGCCTTTCCGTAGAAGACGATGGTGTTCGTCTTCAGGGGCAGCGACATCTCCAGCACGCGGCGCGACTCCGTACTGCTGAGCGTGCCAGGAGCGGCCACCTGGGCCATATCGAAATCCTTGGCTGCCGTAGCGGGCGTGGCGAGGAACTGTCCGTTGCCAGTCTGCTTGAAGCACATGATATGGGCACCAATAATACCACGGAACTTGGCTGCCGCCACTGATGTTGCCGCCTGGGTGGCATCCTCCCCCTGGCGGGTATTAGCCGCAGTGTTCATACCCACATTAAACACAAAGTTCACGGGCACCTCGCCGGTGGCGGGGTCGTAGCCCGGGTTTACGTTCTCCACCTCGTCGCTCGACGACGAACAACTGGTCACTGCTGTCAGTCCCATCAGGGTCACTGCACTCATCACGGCAAAAATGAAATGTCTCTTCATATCGTCAGAAATTTTATGTTTGCTAATTAATTAATGATATACACCACATTGATTCCCAGTTGGGGCAGGAGGAAGATGCGGTTGCCCTCGCCCAGATACTGGCCGCACGTGGGGCACTCGTACTCCTTGAACCAGGCGTAGCCGACGGCGATGCCGGCCTCGGCCTCCACGCGCCAGTGGCGGGCGAGGATCCAGGAGTAGCCGTACTTGCCGCCCAGGGCGAAGAGGTCACCCTGCAGGCGACGGTCCTTCACGGCATCGTAGAGCCCGAAGGGTATCTTGGTGTTGCCTACGTTAAAATGACTGTACATCAGGTCGCCCTCGATATAGCCCTTGTGGAAGATGGAGTCGCCCAGCCAGCGACGCACGCTGGGCTCCACCAACAGATGGCGCCATTTCTTGTTGGCATCCTTGTCGATGTCCCAGGCGTTCAGGCCCACGAGACCCCCGATCGTCCAGAGCGAATCCAGACGGACATCAATACCGATATTGGGGGTAAGCGTCGCATCGTAAAGCAAGTTGTTACGAAGGGCGATGTGCTGGGCGTTGACCTTTCCTGGAATAGTTGACAACAGCACCACGGCAAGCATTATTAGGTTTTTATTTAACAATTTCATGAGTCTCTCTCTTAAGTGTATCTGCAAAGATAGTACTTTTTACTGAAAAATTATCGGAAAATAAAATAATAAAGGCAAAATTTTACAATATTTAACCATCCTTAATGGGGGGGGTAATTATACACCTAAAATTTTTACATTTCTGGCAGGTTAAAGGAAATAAGAAATAAGAAAAAATAATGTAAATGTGTGCCGCCTGTGCCGCTTTTTACATAACTATCTGTATTTATGTATGTTAAGGGCGGCACACCAGTGCAAAAAGGTGTGCCGCCTGTATGCCGCTGGTATGCCGCCATCAAAGATGTACCGACTTTCGTCTGTAAAGAGCCTGTTTTTCAAAATCAGAAGGCACTTTAGGAAGATTAGGAGCCACTTTAGAAACCTACGGAGCCTCCTGACATTCCTGAAGAGGCTCCTCATTTCCGTCCCAAGCCCTGGGACATTTTGGAAGGTTGCACCACAGGACAGACGGCACACCAACGGCATACCGACGGCACACTTTTCCGTCAGGTATGCCGCCACTAACACACACAAATACAGATAATTATACAAAAAGCGGCACAGGCGGCGCACCTTTTAACAATAAATTCTTGTGAATATCGAAAATTTTTCGTACCTTTGCAGCGCAATGACTAATTACCCCAACAAAAAACAAACAGAATATGAAGATTACCAAGATCAAGACCAGGGCTGGAGAGTTTGGAGCCCCCGTCACGACAGACCTTGACAGTGTGGTGGAGCGCATGCGCTCCATGGAGAACAAGGAGGTGGCAGACAAGATCGCCGCCATCGCCCTGCAGTCGCGCCTGATGTCCCAGCAGGGCATGCCCCGCTACCTGATCAGGGAGACGGATGCCCTGCCCTACCTCATCTTCTCCGCGACCTTCGGCAAGGACGGCCTCGACAAGCCCAACAGGTTTACCTCGCTGCTCCTGCTCGACATCCCCTGTCCCGAAGGCATCCACCAGGTGGCGGAGATGCGCAACCGCATGCGCCAGATACCCTATACGCTGCTGACCTTCGCTGGCGTGAGCGGAGCCACCCTGAAGGTGGTCGTCAGATGCCAGTACGACAAGGACACCCAACTCGACGCAGGCGACTATCTCGCCTTCCTGAAGGATGCCCACGAGAGTGCCGCCCGTCTCTACGGGGCCCTCGCCCAGTGCGACCTGCTCGTCAGGGAGACAGCCCTGACCAACGGCTGCCGCATGAGTTACGACCCCCAACTCTATTATAACCCCGATGCCGAGGTGCTGCCCGTGGTACGCAGCCTGAACGACCCGCTGAAGGCCTACGAGGGCACGAAGGTCACTGACGACGGCACCGTGGTGTGGTACCCTGACGACGATGAGCGCGAGCGCATCCAACTGGAGTACCAAGTGTGTCTCTCCAAGGCCATCGACGACAGTCCGGAGGATATGGAGGAGTGCCTGCAGGCGTTGGCCGACTACTGCCACAAGGCCCGTCTGGCTGAGGAGGCCTGCGTGAAGCGCGCCTCGTGGAACGCCCGCTTCAAGCCACTGGGCATCGACCTCATCCGCAAGACCTTCCGCAATGCCTATAAGAAGGCATACAAGGGGAAGAAGATGAGTCAGATGAACGAGAAGGAGCGCATCATGCGGAGCGTGGAGAACTTCCTGCAGCGCCGCTATGAACTGCGCTACAACGTGGTGAAGGGCATCACGGAGTTCCGTCCCAACGACCTGCGCTTCAAGGAGTGGAAGCCCCTGACCGACAGGGACATGAAGAGTCTCGTGGTAGAGGAGATGAAGGAGGGCGGCGAGAGTTGGATGAACGACATACGCACCTATCTGGAGTCAGCCCACGTCAGGGACTACAACCCCATCCACGAGTTCCTCAGAGGCTGTGGCGACTGGGACGGGAAGCACGACTATATCGAGGACTTCGCCCGCAGGCTGCCCACCAAGTTCGAGCAATGGCCCAAGTACTTCCACCGCTGGTTCCTGGCGATGGTGGCACAGGTGCTGAACATCAACAAGGACTACGGCAACTCGATGGTGCCCCTGCTCATCGGCGACCAGGGCTACATGAAGACCCAGTTCTGCAACCATATCCTGCCAGAGTCGATGCGCGAGTACTATACCAAGAGCATCCACATGGACAATGCCGAACAGGTGGAGCGCGTGCTGGGAAGGATGTGGCTCGTGAACATCGACGAGTACGACTCGAAGACCCCTCGGGAGCAGGCGAAGATCAAGCGCCTGCTGACGGAGAAGAACGTACAGACGCGCAAGATGCGCTCTGACCAATACACGCTGACGCCACGCATCTGCTCGTTCATCGCCACCACCAACGACTTCATGCCCCTGCCCTCTGGCGACGGCACGCGCCGCTACCTCTGCGTGGAGGTGACGGGCAAGGTGAACATGGAAGGCAGGATCCCCTACAGGCAGATGTACGCACAGGCCGTAGCGGAGTTGCGCAAGCCCGACTGCATCTACTGGTTCACGGCCGACGACGAGCGCCTCATCCAGCAGCACAACAGCGAGTTCCAGGAGGAGTCGGCCCCAGAGATGCTGCTCTCAGAGATCTTCGAGCCCGTGACGACCCACAAGAAGGAGTATTTCTGGACGGTCACTGCCATCCAGAAGGAACTGGGAAAGCATCTGAAGAGCGCTGACGTGCCCAACTTCAACCAACTGGGCGCAGCCATCAAGAAGATGCACTGGAAGCGCTGCAAGAACAAGAACGGACGCGGCTACTACCTCCAGTTGCGGAAATAAGCACAGAAAAATATGGCGATAGTTGAACGTTTATTCGCAAAAAAGTTGTACCTTTGCAACCAATTTAGATAAGTATTATGCATTTTGAAGGAATCATCATCGCCATCATGACCTTTCTCACGATAGGCATCTGGCATCCGATAGTCATCAAGACAGAGTATCACTGGGGCACACGCCCATGGGTCGCATACGCACTGATAGGCGCTGTCTGCATCGCAGCCGCCCTGTTCATCGAGAACATCTACCTGTCATCATTCCTCGGCGTCTTCGGAGCATCCGCCCTCTGGGGCATCGGCGAACTCTTCTCACAGAAGAAACGCGTGGAGAAAGGCTGGTTCCCCATGAACCCCAAGCGCAGGCACGAGTACGGCAAGATAGACAAGAACGAGACGCTCTGCCCTGTACATCACGGGCGTAGCATCTATGCCATCGACGACGATGAAGACGCTGCTGATACTCGTGGGTAAGACCACTGACAAGCACTTTCAGGCAGGCATCAACGACTATGTGGAGCGCATAGCCCATTACATGCCTTTTGAACTGGTAACCATCCCAGAACTGAAGGGCACGAAGAGCCTTTCAGAAGAACAGCAGAAAAATGCAGAAGGAGAACTGATCCTCAAGCAGTTACAGTCGTCGGACACTGTCGTATTGCTCGACGAGCACGGACGTGAACTGCGCAGTATAGAGTTTGCCCGCTGGCTGGAGCAGAAGCGCAACACGGCCCGCCGACTGGTCTTCGTCATCGGCGGACCGTATGGATTCTCCCAGGCAGTCTATGGGCGTGCCAACGAGCAACTGTCGCTCTCCAAGATGACGTTCTCCCACCAGATGATCCGCCTGGTGTTCACAGAGCAGGTCTATCGCGCCTGCACCATCATCAAGGGCGAGCCCTACCACCATGAATAGACTGAGCCCCGCCAGTTGGCGGGGCTCAGAATTGTTCTATTAGAGGTCGTTATAGTTCTGGACATTGAAGGTCGAAGTGCGCATGTCGCCCGTCTCGAAGCCCCGCTTCAGCCAGCGCTTACGCTGGTCGCTGGTACCATGGGTGAACGACTCTGGGGTAGCCCTACCCTGCGCCTTCTTCTGCAGCCAGTCGTCGCCGATGGCCTTGGCCAGTTCGAGGCCCTTCTCCAGATCGCCATATTCCATCGAGTGGTTCATCTGCTCCTCATAGTGGGCCCATACGCCAGCATAATAGTCGGCCAGCAGTTCCAGGCGCACGCTGATCCTGTTGGCATCCACCTTGCTGGACTGGTTCATGGCAGAATGGGCTTTGGAGAGCGTACCCGTCAGATACTCGATATGGTGCCCGATCTCGTGGGCGATAACATAGGCGTAGGCGAAGGTGTTACCCTCAACGCCCAACTGCCGCTTCATCTCCGTGAAGAACGACAGATCGACATACAGTTTCTGGTCGCCAGAGCAGTAGAACGGTCCCACGGCAGCCGAAGCGGCACCACAGGCAGAGTTCACCTGGTTGGAGAACAGCACGAGGGTTGGCGACTCGTAGGTAGCGCCCATCTCCTCGAACACCTTCGACCATACGTCCTCCGTTGAGGCAAGGATCTTCTTGCAGTCAGAGGCCAGGGCCTGTTCCTCTTCCGTAAAGGTACCCTCATCGACGGTCTCCGTACGCGCCGTCATCTGTTCCTGGGCAGCCTGCAACCCAGCCGAGAGGGGATCCCCACCACTCATCCAGGCAAAGAGCGCTGCCACAATCACTGCGCCGATACCACCGATACCGGCCTTTGCTCCACCACTCATTCCGCGGCGGTCTTCCACGTTGGAACTTTCTCTTCTTCCGTCTAATCTCATAATCTTTTTGGTTTTAAGTTATTTTTCAATTCTTCAACTCTTCAATCCTTCAATTCTTCAATTCTTCAATTCTTCAACTCTTCAACTCTTCAATTCTTCAACTCTTCAATTCTTCACCTCACCGTCAAATGGAAGCAGCCCTGCTTCACCTCATACTTGATATAGCAGCGCTGCTGTTCACGCATGTCGCGCAATACCTCACTAAGCACCCACTTCAGCGTATCGTTACGCACCATCCTACGGGGCGGACCGTCAGGATTCTCCACCGTCCTGTACCTGTTGTAGCAGATGTCGAAGGTCGTGCCGTAGAGATGACAGGAATTCTCCGTCGCATTGCCGTTCCTACGCCGTAACTTAGCCACGTCCTCCTGAGAACGGAGTACACTGGTGACGATCACGCGATGCAGGGGGATGCCCTTCACATAGAGACTGTCGAAGAAGGCCCTTCCGATATCCTGCAGGAGTACGGCGGCCCTGGGCACGAGATAGGGGATGCTGGAGTACAGCGGATCGACGTGATAATAGGGATTGGCCCCTATATAGACCAACTCGCGCTTACGCGACTCGGCATCCTCGCGATTCTCCACTGGCGTCACCCCCCACTGGCGGGCAGCGACCAACTGCACGGCGTTGGTATCTGGGAAGGCCTCAGCAAAACTGGGCACGGAGAAGATGCGGTGCTTAGGGCTAAGGGGGCTAGGGGGCCTAGGAGTCCTAGGAGTCCTAGGAGTCCTAGGGACCCTAGTAATACTAGCCTTGCCAGCGACTGGCTTCGCCACTGCAGGGAATACCCACCTGACAGCCGCCAGCAGAATCACCACAGCGACAAATCCCTGCAAATATGTTTTTTTAGTCAATCTCATGAAGAAAATTCTATTTCGGGCACAAAGTTACAAATATTTTTTGTAATTTTGCACGCAAATTAATAATTTGTCGATAAATTGATAGAGAAACATTTCGTGCTGGAGGATATAGACCCCGTTGTTTTCTACGGCGTGGGCAACGGACACCTGCAGATGATCCGTTCGCTCTACCCCAAACTGCGCATTGTCGCAAGAGACAATGTCATCCGCGTGCTTGGCGACGAGGAGCAGATGGGAGCCTTTGAGGAGAACGTGGAGAAACTGCGCCAGCACGTGCTCCGCTTCAATGCCCTGAAGGAAGAGGACATCCTCGACATCGTCAAGGGCAAGCGCACGAAGGACGACATCCCCGAGGGAGTCATCGTCTTCTCGATGTCCGGCCGCCCCATCAAGCCCCGTACGGCCAATCAGCAGCGACTGATAGAGGCCTATCAGGAAAACGACATGATATTCGCGGTGGGCCCTGCCGGCACGGGAAAGACCTACCTGAGCATCGCTCTCGCCGTGAAGGCGCTCAAAGAGAAAGCCGTCAAGAAGATCATCCTGAGCCGTCCTGCCGTGGAGGCTGGCGAGAAACTGGGATTCCTCCCCGGGGACATGAAGGACAAGATCGACCCCTACCTGCAGCCGCTCTACGACGCACTGGAAGACATGCTGCCGCTGGTGAAGTTGCAGGACATGATGGAAAAGCACATCATCCAGATCGCCCCCCTGGCCTTCATGCGAGGCCGTACGCTCAACGATGCCGTCGTGATCCTCGACGAAGCACAGAACACGACGCCTGCGCAGATCCGCATGTTCCTCACCCGCATGGGATGGAACACGAAGATGATCATCACGGGCGACATGACGCAGATCGACCTGCCACACTCACAGAAGAGCGGTCTGATCGAGGCCCTGCATATATTAAATAATGTAGAAGGTATCGGTGTGGTGAACCTTGACAGCCACGACATCGTACGCCATAAACTGGTGACGCGCATCGTCAACGCATACGAAGAATTTGATAAAATTGAAAAATTGAAGAATTAAAAAATTGAAGAATTGAATATAACAGCGATGAAAGCATTAACAAGAACTGACTTCAACTTTGAAGGACAAAAGAGCGTCTATCACGGAAAGGTCCGTGATGTGTATAACATTAAGGACGACCTGATGGTCATGGTGGCCACAGACCGTATCTCAGCATTCGACGTGGTGCTGCCGAAGGGCATTCCCTTCAAGGGACAGGTACTGAACCAGATCGCCGCCAAGTTCCTCGACGCCACGACGGACATCTGTCCGAACTGGAAACTGGCTACCCCCGATCCCATGGTGACCATCGGCCTGAAGTGCGAGGGCTTCCGCGTAGAGATGATCATTCGCAGCATCCTGACAGGTTCTGCCTGGCGTGAGTACAAGAACGGATGCCGCGAACTGTGCGGTGTGAGACTGCCTGACGGCATGAAGGAGAACGAGCGCTTCCCGGAGCCGATCATCACCCCGACGACCAAGGCCGACGAAGGCCACGACATGAACATCTCCAAGGAGGAGATCATAGCCCAGGGACTCGTCTCGGCCGAGGACTATGCCGTCATGGAGGACTACACCCGCAAGATATTCAAGCGCGGTCAGGAGATTGCCGCCAAGCGCGGCCTGATCCTGGTGGATACGAAATATGAGTTCGGCAAGCGCGACGGCAAGGTGTATCTCATCGACGAGATCCACACGCCAGACTCCAGCCGCTACTTCTATGCCGACGGCTACGAGGAGAAACTGGCCAAGGGCGAGCCCCAGCGCCAACTCTCGAAAGAGTTCGTGCGCCAGTGGCTCATCGAGCATAACTTCATGAACGAGCCGGGACAGGTAATGCCCGAGATTACCGACGACTATGCCATGAGCGTCAGCGACCGCTATATCGAACTCTACGAGCACATCGTGGGTGAGCGCTTCGAGCGCGAGACCAGCGACGAGGATATCGCCACGAGGATCGAGAAGAACGTCAGCGGCTGGCTGAACGCCTTTAAGAATAAATAGATGAACTACGAGCAGGAGGCCATCAAGCCTTACGAGGAAGGAGCAGGCAAGACCGTGCAGGTGGAGCGGATGTTCGACAACATCGCACCCACCTACGACAAGTTGAACCACCGGCTCTCCTGGGACATCGACAAGGGCTGGCGACGGAAGGCCATCCGCCAACTGGCGCCTTTCCATCCTAAGACCCTGCTCGACATAGCCACAGGCACAGGCGACTTTGCCATCCTCGCAGCAGAGATGCTGCAGCCCGACAGGCTCGTGGGAGCCGACATCAGTGAGGGCATGATGGACATCGGCCGCGAGAAGGTGAGGCAGAAAGGGCTGCAGGACATCATCGCCTTCGAGAAGGAGGACTGTATGGCCCTCTCCTATCCCGACGGGACCTTCGACGCCGTGACGGCCGCCTTCGGCATCCGGAATTTCGCCGACCTGGACCAAGGACTGCAGGAGATGTGCCGCGTGCTAAAGGTGGGAGGACACCTGAGTATCGTGGAACTGACGACACCTGTCGTCTTTCCGATGAAACAACTCTTCCATGTCTATTCCCACACGGTACTGCCGATCTACGGACGGCTGATCTCCAAGGACACCAGTGCATACAGGTATCTGACAAAGACCATTGAGGCTTTCCCACAAGGCGAGAGAATGACGGAGATCCTCAAGAAAGCCGGTTTCAGGGAGGCGTCGTTCCAACGGCTGACCTTCGGCATCTGTACGATGTATATTGCAACAAAATAAAACGACGACGACCATGGACAAGTACGGACTAATAGGCTACCCGCTGGGACATTCGTTCTCCATCAGTTACTTCAACCAGAGGTTTGCTGACGAGGGGATCAATGCCAAGTATGAGAACTACGAGATCCCCAGTATTGACATCCTGCCGGAGATTCTCGACAAGAACCCTGAACTGAGAGGGCTGAATGTGACCATCCCCTATAAAGAGAAGGTCATCCCGTTCCTCGATTCTGTCTCGCCAGAGGCAAGAGCCATTGGCGCCGTCAACGTGATCCGCGTTACCCATGAGAAGAACAGGACGATCCTGAAAGGCTTCAACAGTGACGTCATCGGATTCACACAGAGTATCGACCCGATGCTGGACAAGAAGTGGCACAAGAAGGCACTTATCCTGGGAACAGGCGGTGCCTCGAAGGCCATCAGTTACGGGCTGAAGTCTCTCGGGCTGGAAACGGTCTATGTCAGCCGATATGAGCGTCCGAACACGATCCAGTACAAGAGCATCACCCCAGAGATCATCAAGGAATACAATGTCGTCGTCAACTGCACCCCTGTAGGCATGTATCCACATACGGAAGAGTGCCCGGACCTGCCCTACGAGGCCATGGACAGCCACACCATCCTCTACGACCTGAACTACAACCCCGACCAGACGCTCTTCATGCGTCGCGGTGCAGAGCAGGGTGCCAACGTGAAGAATGGCCTGGAAATGCTGCTCCTTCAGGCATTCGCCTCATGGGAGTTCTGGAATGGGAAGGAGAGATTATAAATTGAAAGTTGAGAGTTATGAGTGACAACAGATATATGATGCGCGGCGTGAGTGCCGCCAAGGAAGATGTGCACAACGCCATCAAGAACATTGACAA
>DFTH01000008.1 GCA_002379425.1 Prevotella sp. UBA4217 | reverse complement strand
TCGGCAAGAAAACCCACCGACCCCGATTACAAGGGACTGCTGGAGGAATTGTTTCAGTGTGTATTAGACGATAGTGTCGTCGTTGTGTCACCCTTCTATTGCGATTGCGGATGCCGGATGACCTTCGGGAAGAATGTGACCATCAACAAGGGAGCCACCATCCTCTCGCCGGGTAGGGTAGTGATAGAAGACAATGTGCTGATAGGTCCCGAGGTGAAGATAGTCACTGTTGATCACGACCTCTACGACAGGCACGACCTGTTTCATTTCGGTCAGGTGACCATCAAGGAGAATGCGTGGATATGCATCGGAGCCATCATCTGTCCCGGTGTCACCATAGGCCGCAATGCCGTCGTAGCCGCTGGTGCCGTAGTCACCAAAGATGTCCCCGACAACGCAGTAGTCGGTGGCAATCCCGCCAAAATCATCAAAACCCTCTGACCATTGTTGGCATCATACCCAAGTACCTGTCCCAGTGACTACTGTCAGGCGACGACCTTTCAGTTGCTTGGCTCCCATCTTATCGATCAGAGCCTTGCCCCATGTTGTCCTGCTATTTGATTAATTCCTTTTTGCCTTGGTGTATGTATATGCCTCGGGCGGTGGGTTTGGGGGCGAACTTACGACCTTGAAGATCATACCAGTCATCATTGTCTTTACGCTTGACGAATGGCACTTTCTGAATAGAGATGATACCCGTAGGATCGAAACCCAGTTGTTCGTCAATCCACGCCACTTGTTTCTTAGTCCATTCACGCATGAGGGCTATTTCCTCATCATAGTTTGTGGCAGTGGTGGGAGCCAGGGGAATCTCTTTGTCCCAGATGGGCCATGCCTGATAATTGCGCTCACAGGCACCTCCAATCGTTACTTCGTTGACCAGAGAGTCCATCATTTCAGTGACGTGCTGGTCGCTCAGTGTGGTGGTTCGTAATTCAGCCCATCGCTCCTTCATGCGTTTCCAATAGGCTTCGTCTTCTGTTAGCCGTTTCCACCAGAAAGGCACAGGCAGCTTGCCTAACAGCCCCGCTTTCTGTCCTTTCTCATATACCCATTGCTCATAGAGGAAATCTCCTGCTGCGATATTATTGCCGAAGGTCATGTTGTAGTCCCAAGGGGTTATCTTGAATCGCGGATCCACAGAGTCACGTCGTTTATAGATATAGGTACTCAGACGATAACCGTCAGGGTTTTGGCAGAACTCCGTCATCAGTTGGTAATTGATGAAGTTTTCCACGTCGATATACTTGCTGTAGCCATTCTCCTTGTCAGCAAAACCGTCGCTGTTGAGCACATCCTCCAACTCGTCAAACCGCTGCTTGATATAGGCCATCTGTTCACTTGATATTTCCTCGTACTCAGGGAAGTGGTACTTTGCGCAGATATCATGATCGTACATTTTGTATTTCAATACGAAATGTGGCTCATTATCACGGTCTATCTCCACCATATAGTCGCCAGTCAGTTCGTCGCCGCTGTCGCCTGGAGCAGTAAAGTTCAAGCGGTTCTCGCCCTTGCTGGGTTTTTCGCAGAGAATATAGACACCATAGTAGATGCCGTCGACGATGATCTCGCAGAATTTGCACTTAGGTGTGAATTCGAAGTAGGGCCGTGAGAGTTGATACACCAGCGGATCGCGGATCAGACTGCGGTCATGATAGGGCGCCAGCAACACCCAGTTGTTGTCCTCTGGCAAACCGAGCAGTTTCACTTTCTCTTTCTTTCCGTTCACGTCAGCCGTTTTCAAGGTTCTGAAACCATAAGGTTTCTTGTCGGAGTCATAAAATGAGCTGCTACCTCTGTACTTGATGCCTACCCATCCCTCATAGTCGGTGGTCTGCCCCGAATGTGCCACTGTGTCGCCGTAGTTCACCCCGTCAGCATTGTTGATGATCTTCATACGCACTGCCACTTGGTAGTCTTTATGGATGGCGGTGGTATGGCCGGCTTCGTCGCGGGTGTTGATGAACAGGATGGGCAGGTTTGTCTTCTCTAGCACGACATCGGTGTTATAGGGCTTAAAGTTCCCTTCATCCCAGCTGTCAGCAGGAACTTCTATGGCAAATAAGCACAGCAGTATAGTTAATAAAACATCTTTCATCTCATAGCCATTTTCCCCCAGCCTTATTTCTTCAACCTTTCCAGAAGGTTGGACAGGAATCCATTGTCGGGCCAGTTTTCGTAGGGGATATAACGCAAACGGCTGACGCCAGTAGCCGACCTGACCTCAGAACCGAAAACCACTTCGGCACAGTAATAGACCGTAGTGGGCTGATAGGTAATCGTGCCCTGTGATTCACCATTGGGCCCCGTCAGCCGGCAGGTGATAGCACCATTACCCGATGATGACAGTCCTTGATGCGTTTTACCACCAGGTATCAGCTTATAAAACTCTGCCAACGCCTCCTCTTGCGTCTTAACGGGACGGTTTATGATATCCTTACCCTCGTTAGCCAGCTGTGCGCCGTAAACCAGATTTCCTTCTTCGGCTATACGCCTTTGCAAGTATGCTAGGTCGTCGGTGCCATTGCCGCCGGGTTCGTCGTCTTTACTACTACTGCCACAGGCTGTAAACATGGCCATCGAAAAGCCGCAAACGAGGATGGCGACCCACATCCTTAATTGACTCTTTTTCATTGTTATAATAATTTTAATTTCGTCAGATATATTTCACCAGTATGATTGGTAAGCCTCCCACCAGCAGCATCAGTATCAGCGTAAAGATGAAAGTGAGTATCGTCCGCCATAACGACGCCCAGAGGTTAAACCGGTACAGTTGGGCGTAGTCTAAGCAGAGCAAAGGTATTCCTATGAGCATGGGCACGGCAAACGGCGGCAGATTGTAATACGGCTCATCGCCGGTTATCAGCATCCATGCAGCTCCAACTATCTGCATTTGGCATGAGATGTACACTTGCGAGAAACATACCTCCACAAACGTCATTCGTCGCAGGAAGACCAGCCAGGAGGCCACTATGTAGAAGATGTCGGCAGCAATCACCTGAAAGGCTGTATTCTCATGAAGCCAGAGTAGTATCTTGTCAATATGTGCAAAGAGACTGATCACCCACGGTGCAGCCCCATATTGTTCGAATACGTCACCATATAGGAATATGGCCTCTGTCTCTATATCACCCCCTCGGATAAAAGCCACAAGGGCAAAGAACAGCGTCGTGAAAATGAGCATCTTAAAGGGTGGGAAATAAAGCGGTTGGTGGCCGTTCAGATAGTCACGTATCATATAGCCAGGACGCCAGAACAACTCATAGATGCTGCGAAGCATCGACCGTGACCCCATACCCCAGATGTTGAGGAATTCTAACAATACGTTTTTGGATGTCATTCGCTCATAGACTGCAAGCATACCGCATTGTGGGCAAAAGCGCCCCACGAATGCCGTACCACAGTTCAAACAGACGTGTTGCTCGTCTGTCAGTTCCGTGCGCGTCGTAGGCTGCTGCTGTCGCAGATCAATCCTATGCAGCCATTGCTTAATATGCATCCACCATTCCTTCATTATTTACGTTTTACGAAGAAATCCTTCGGGCCTGTGGCATACAGGTTGCCGAAGTTCATATTGTTATATATGCCCACGTGCGATCCGAGCGTGTGCTGGGCACAGTAGAGGTAGAGGTCGCGATAGGTGCCGTTGGGATATTCGGTGGCGTGGCCGATGAGGTTTCGGCTGAAGCGGTCACACATCCATACTCCCAGTTCGCTGCTCCAGGAATCGGCAAACGACTGTTCGTAAGGTCCTGCCGAACAGATGGCCAGCACGCCGGTTATACCCTCGAGCGCTGCGCCCATATTGGCCGAGTAGCAGGGCTCCAGGCAAACGAGCATCTGGCGAAACTGCTTCTGGTCGGCCATCTGTTGCAGTGTCTGGCTCAGCAGGTCGGCCGTCATACCCTGTCCTGCAGGCAGATCGCGCCATGCCATCTCATTGGCACCGTTCACAGCCTCGCTGCGTCCGTGTCCGCTCCAGAACAGCAGCACGTTCTGCCCCGCATCAGCAGGCAATACCACAGGCGTCTTATCGGTCTTCACACCTTTGAGGATGTTGCAGATATCCTGCGGCGTGAGGTCGGCATTCTTATAATCTATCACAGCCCCTTCGTACAGGTTCTTGCCATCGGGATCAGTACGCACGGCCCCTTTGTCGGAGTTCTTAGTGGCGTTGGCAGCATCGTCGGATGTCACGAGTATGATATGGTCGTCATCGTATCCGTTATGCTTCAGCATCTGGTATATACTCAGCACGTCGGCCTCGTGGCGGTAGTTGCTCCAGCCGTTGCTGCCCTGCACCAATACGGCATACTGACTGGTGAGGTCGGGATAGGCGATGGGGGTGATAGTCTGTTTGTATCTGCTGTCGAACAGTTTCTCGGCATCCTTCATGATGTAGTTCCACGAAGCCAGCGTCTGCGAGGTCTGGGCGTTGCCCTGGGTGCTGTAATAACTCTGATGATACAGATGGCCGCTGTTGATGATCCAGTTGACGTAGGTGGTGTTCAGAGCAGCCGTGTAGCACTCGCTGTCGAACTGCACTGAGCCACAAGCGCCTTTGAATCCCAGCAACTGCCCCTGTTCTAAAGCAGAGAGGTAGAGTTCCATACCTGCCTCACTCCAAGCGAATCCAGACAGGAGATTGTTGGTGGTGCAGATGTCGATGATGGCGTCGTTCAGGTTCTGCACCTCCTGATGGTGCTCCAAATAGTTCGATGCGAAGGCTGCCAGCAGCAGTGCGTCGTAGAACTTACACTCGGCAAATGTGGGCTTTGTGCCAAAGCGTGACTCGTAACTCATCTCGAAGCCCGTCATCGGGTCGGCGTATGGCGAGAAGCCCTGATAGCCGTTAGTAAGCGCTACGCCTCTGTCGCCGAGTGCCTGTATTCCCTCATCGGTGAGGTTACTGCAAGCGTAATAGACGGGTGCCCACATCAACCGTATGTCATTTCTGCCAGGATTATCATTACTCGGGTCGTCGGGGTCTGCCCCCCACCACTCGCTGCGCATGCGGGCTAACTGGTAAATCTGCTCAACGTTCTGTGCCACAACAAAATGCGCCACCTCCATGGCCAGTACACCCTGATCTCTCATATAATCCAAATAATTCCTGACGCGCCCGCACAGGTCGTCGGTACTGGTGTACTGCTCACAAGTAGCGAAACCGATGCCTACTTCAGTGGCCTGGAACGGAGCCCATTCCACGAACGTCTGTCCGTAAGTGTCGGCAGGCGCAAAGAGACCTGAATACACTTCACTATCACGTATTGTACCACCACGAATGCCAAGATAGTTGGCATAGAGGCTCATCAACACTTCCGAGAGCGAAACGTCAGTCTCCGTGAGCGACCATAGGAACGGTTGTTGTCCGCTGCCAGTGCTGGTAATGGCAAAGCGGCGTATCACGGTTTCGCTGGTGGCAGTGGGCAGGATGAGTGGCTTGAGGGTATGCTGACAGTAGGGTGCCAACTGCTCCACGTTATCGCTGTCGAAGGGGCCTATCACGGCCATCAGGTCTTCGCGGTCAGCCAATTGTTCGCCTAATGCCTTCAGGTCGGTGCCATTTTCATCGTACCATTCCAGTTTCAGGTCTATGCAGAGCGTATCGTGCAACTGGGCGTTGTGCAGGCTGCTGAGCATCCACTCGGCCGTGCGCTCCAGTCTCGCCTTCATGATGGGGTCGTTCAGCGGCGCCACCACGGCCACCGTCTTCTCCACCCATCGGCGCGAGTCCTGATAGATGATTTTATCATCCTCCGTCTTACACGAAGTGAATACCAGACATTGAATCATGAACAGCCCTACGACGCAGAGCCACATCATCCATCTTCCATCAGCCATCTTACCTCTCATACCGCTCCTCCTCCTTTCTGATGGCTACTTGGCGCAGACTGTCCATATCCAGCACGCCTTGCCATAGTTTATCTGTACCTTTCCACTTATAGTCATATCCGATAATCGCATCGGTGGTGCCGTCGGCCAGTCCCAGCGTCTGGTGTTTGGGCATTGTGCCGTTAAGCCACATGCCCACGTAGTCAACCATCACCTTGTCGATATGTTTCAGTATAGCGTATGGACAGCAATCCGTATCGTCGGTCAGATCGCCATCGATGCCCACATAATTATCATCTATCTTCCTCGATCGTACCACACGGCAGAAGGCATGCATGGCACCGCCACAGACAGGCACGATGGAAACATTGTTTTTCCACCCTTCTGGCAGGTAGTCACATTCTTCTTTGTAGATGCGCGTAGCCGTCGAGTCGGCAATCGTAAAACCGCCCCCGGGCTCGTTGCTGAGATAGCGCTTGTGCAGCGTAATGGGGTATCTTGGATCTACCGTAGGCGTGTCGTTGAATCCTGCCTCGAAACCCTCGCCTGCCTCTACTACGGTCTGCGTGTAGGGGTTAGCCAGTATCAGCGAAAGCAGGAAGTTGGAACAATACTGTGCCATACAGCCGCCCATGTACATCGCGCCGTAGTAGTCGATGTAGAAGGTAGAGCCCTTGCCCTCCAGTGGCGTGGTGGTCTCCATATACAGCAGGTCGGCATAGGGGTTCGCCTCCAGCCGCTTGTTGTTCTTGCGGATAAAGTCATCATACACGGGGCTGGGCGTGATGAACAGCCTGCGCACGGTGTCGCTGGCACTCTCCATCTGGCGAAACATCGTCTCCAGATAGGCCAGTCCCTGTGCCTCGCTCTCAGGCGCCAGTTGCAGGGTGCGGAGGCCGTACTGCTTGGCAGCCATCTCCACACCCTTGTAGATCAGGTCGTTGTACGAGCGGTCGCCCAAGCCGTTAGGGCCGTAGATCACCGTCACCAGCGGTGTCGTGGCGGGTTGCTCCTCGTTGGGATTGGGCTGATAGATGGTATCGCCCTCCTTGGTACAGCACGTCAGCAACATGCTGGCCAATAATATAAGGCTCAGGCTCTTTTTCATTGGATTATTCATTCAAACGGGATATTTCTTCTGCGAGGGTCTCAGCGGTGGGCATGCCGGTATCGGCATAGGCCACACGGATGGTGGCGCTGGCATCGCTGATGTAGATGCGGGGGATGCGCGAGGGGGCGAAGCGCGAATAGACCTTGCGGTCGGGTTGTGGCGAGTAGGGCATCGTGAACTCGGCAAACTTCCAGAAGGGCTCAATATCCTCTGTCAGGTTCTTACGGGCGATAAGCACGATGGGCAGAGGTTTGCCGTCGCCTGTCAATTCGCCCTGACGACTCCTATCCCACAGCTTCTGCACCTCGGGCAGTTCATGGCGGCAGTCGGGACAGTCCACCGAAAACAGCACCACCACTGAGGGCTGGCCTTTGAGGTCGGCTGTGCGCACCACCGAACCGTCGTTCATCGTCACCTCAAACGCTGGCAACTGGTCGCCCACCACAAGGCTGTCGGCATCAATCACCTCGTCACCGTCAACCTTGTCGTCAATCGCTGAACACCCGCCACAGGCGGTCATCAGCAGCGCAGCCAGAAACCAGAGCAGAAACTTTCTCATGGATGATTCCTATTGAATAATTTAACAATCATCTGGATTATCATCACCTACAAATTCTAAAAACCACCGACAAATACTAGTAGCCAAGCCATTATCAGCATTTTCACCGTCATTTCCTCCAAAATCTACTGATGTCTTTTTAGCATAGCCCTCCTTGCTGACGGTAAAGCCCACAGTAGGGCTCTTGGCGCACCAGGCAGCCACCTCTTCGGCTGTCTGGGCAGCAGTGGGAGCCGCTTCGGGGTCGGAGCCATAGCCGTCGAAAATCTTCTTTCCGTTAGCCAATGGGGCCTCATAGCCTGCTGCTGTTATTACTTTCAGTTGGTAGTTGCCTGAGGCTACAGCGCTCTTCGGGGTGATCTTTGCCCAGAGGCCCTCAGTCAGCGGCAGGGTCTTGGTGTCCAGCGCCTTTATCCACTTTTTCGAGGTCATCACCTCCTTCTGCTTGGCACCCGTCTGATCAACATAGTTCACCTCCACATCAGCCACCTTCAGCACATCGTCGCTTACCTCTACGACATAAAACATCTTCACCGTCTGTTCCTGCGGGGTCTCGGTCTTGTCGTCATTATCACTCGAGCAAGCGCTCAACCATGTCACTGTATAGCCGCAAAAAAGGATGGCGGCCAGCATTGTTAATAGATTCTTTTTCATTATCATTGTTATATTACTCCGCCACAAAGATAAAGGTTTTATTTGAATGATGCAAGCATTTCCCCAGAAAAGTGTGTTTTTCTGTCTTGAGGCAGCAAAATATTATAATGTATAAGATTATCTATTCTCCCAAAGCAGAATCTGTCCCAATGACTACTCTATGTTTGCTGCTCTCTTCATGTTAAAATATTCTGTATCAATGGTTAATCATTGCCTATGCTGGGTGGAATACTTGGTAGATTTGTCACATCAAGTGAAGACAGCACCTGTAGCTGTCTTACAGCCATCTGCCGTAACATTTGCAAACGTTCAGACTGCGGGAGTTTCTGCTCAATGAGAAGTGCATTGTATGACTCCATGTTCGACAGGACAAGCAGTTGCTGTAATGAGGCATAGTCACGTATATTACCCTTGCGTCCTTGATTCTGCGCCCGCCACTGCGCTGCCGTCATTCCAAAAAGTGCCACGTTGAGCATGTCGGCCTCGTCCGCATACACAAAGGACTGCTGCTCCCTTGTCAGGTCTGGTGGCAACAGATTCTGCTGTATGGCATCTGTGTGTACACGATAGTTGAGTTTGGAAATCTCGCGATTGAGATTCCATGACAGCGATAGCCGAGAGTTCTCGTCAAACTTCAGGCGACGGTAGTCCTTCATCAAGTAGAGTTTGAACTCAGCGGAAATCCACGAGGCGAACTCCATTGCAATGTCGCTGTGAGCGTATGTGCCACCATAGCGTCCGGCCTTGGCAGTAATACCAATGGCACCCGTGTTTTCCACCCACTTTGAGGGTGTCATGACAAAACGGTTCAGTCCTGCCTCTGTCCTAAACGTGTCGAATTGCACACGGTTAAAATTTGGATTATGAAGACTCTCCCAAAGTCCGAGAAACTCGATGGTGTTGCGGTTGCGCATCCAGTTCTGTATGGCGAAGCGTGGGTCATCGTTGTTGCGATAGCGAGCAATATCCGTCAACGAGATGTACTCGTTACGGTAATCCTCAGTATAGATTCCCACATCGATGCCCTTCACATGCAATGTATCGCTCTTGACTTTTGCCATACAAAATCCTTTTTTTAATTCAAAACTTTTGCAAACTTTGCGATGCAAAGTTACGATTTTTTCTCCAAACTAATGACAGAATCACAGACTTTAACACGAGCCAGCCATGGGGACAGGCACCTGGGGCATGCGGGATGAATTCAAATTTACCAGAAAAATTTGGAAGTATGAATAAGACGCTGTCATCAACGCATGTGGTCTGCGCAGCATCTCTGATTTCCAACTTCTGACATTAGAGAGAAGAAAAAGTGTTATTCAAGAGGTTATGCGATCGCTCGATGTCAGGCCAAGACAACTCTCAAGAGTTACTGGCATGAATTACGAGACCATCAGGAATATAGCAAAAAAATTGCCATGAAAACAGGCACCCATACCCAGGTGCCTGTCCCCTCTAATTCAGTCTGTTCTTCTCGTCGTTACCTGCTCCGGAGCCCTTGTACTTCGAGCGAGAGACGTTGAAGTTGTAACTCAGTGTCAGACCCACACACTGTGTATAGGTGTACACGTCCTGGTCAGTCAGGCCGATGGCGTAGTAAGTGGTCTTCTTGCTCTTGGACGTGCGGAAGATGTCGTTGGCATAGAGCGTACACGAAAGCCGTTCATTGAAGAATGACTTCTGCAGGCGGGCATTCACCGCAAAACTGTCGCCACGATACATGAATGCCCAGTGGTTGCTGCCTGAATAGTTAGCATGTACCAATGCCTTCATCGTAGGGTTGATGACGAACCAGTTCTTCAGGTCGAACGAGAATTCGGGCTTGTCCAGTTTCTTCGGTGCACCGTATGCCTCTGCATCGAACATCTGCTGATAGTAGTGGAGCGTGGCGGTGGGTTGCCAGAAGCCAAATTTTGGTGAGGCGACGAGGGTGGCATAGACACGATCCTGATGATCGAAGTTCATGGGCTGGAAGATGGCAATCTCCTTCTCTTCGTCATACACTCTGCCGATATGGGTAAAGAGGTCGTTCTCACGGGTAAAGCCAGCGACGAAGGTCAGCCACGAATAGGTCAGATTAAGATCGACGCTCTGGCGCACCGACGGGCGCAACAGCGGATTACCGCCCTCATAGAACATGCGGCTGTCGTAGACAATCATAGATTCCAGCATGCGGTAGGGTGGACGAGTGATGCGCTTGCTATAGTTCAACTGGGCGCTCCACTTGTCCTTCTGCCACGCTACCGACAGATTAGGGAACCAGTCGTTATACGTGCGGCTGGGCTCTTGCTGCCATTCGCCAAACGCGTAGTAGTCCGCTTTAACATGCTCAAAGCGAAGACCCGCATTCAGGCGCCATTGTCCCAGTTGCAACTCATATTCTGCAAAACCGGCTATGTTCTTCTCTTTCATCTCGTTGTCGGTCTCCGGGATGATGTTCTCCTGATTGACATTGCGACCATAACTCCTGGTGCTCGTAGCCTCGGCGCCGCCACTCAGCACGCCCTTCCAGACAGGATATGACAGCACCAGTTTGCCTGCCATCATCTTGCGGTCTTCATTGTTGAGGGTAGTGATGGTGCGGTCGCCAAGTTCCTGACTATACTCCTGCTGATTGAGATGGCTCTCTGTTTTGCGCTGCAACATCGTAGCGTTTAAGTCGATGTCCAGTTTCCCCACCTTTCCCACATAGTATGTGTTCAGTTCCCAAACGGGCTTGTCGAGTTCGTCGATATCTGTCTTCAAAAGGACATCACCATAGAAGGCGCCATTCTTGAGATAGTTCTGTTTCATGTCACACTTGAACCTGTTATGGAATATCTTCTGCGACGAGAAACTCAGTCCCACCGAATGGTCGGTATTGAAATCGTAACTCAGGCCACCCTTGTACTGCAGTGTTGTCCAGGTGCTCCTGACGGGCAATCCCGCACGGACATCGAAGAAGTCTTTCTTGATATGCAACTGCTGCTCAAGGTCCTGATCATTACTGTAGTGCCCGTTGTCGAGGGCCACGTTGGAAAAGGCCTCCAGTCCGCCTGTGCGATATTTCAAGGTCAGATCGTCATAGTTGTTCCACTTGTTGTTCTTCCATGTATCGCTGGTCACCATCAGACTCAGTCCTTCGCCCTGCGCCTTCAGCGTCTTGATGCGGATGACGGCATTCACCTCGGCATTGTACTTGGCCCCGGGAGAAGTGATGACATCGACGCTCTTGATATCCACCGATTTCAACTGTTTCAGTTCGCTGGGGTCGCGTACCTTCTTATTATTGATATAGATCTCGGGCTCACCTTTGGCCAGCACCTCAAACTTACCGTCCTTGCTTTGCACCATCGGAATCATCGACAGCAGATCGTCGGCAGTACCGATATCGTGGAGGATGGAGTGCTGCACGTCTACCGTCATACCGCCCTGGGCCATCTTGTACTGCGGAATCTCACCTTTCACCTCTACGCCCTTCACCATAAAGGTCTCGGGCTGAAGGGTGACGGTGCCGATGTTACCCACGCTGACATGGCGCGTCACCGTCTTATAGCCCACATAGGTCACCTTCAGCATGATTTTCTTCTCACGGCAAGGAATCACGAAGTCGCCATTCTCATTGCTGACACCGCCATTGATGTATGTGGAATTCCTGTCGCTGCTATTGGGATCGGCGGCGCCGTGCAATGAGATGTTGGCAAACTCTATGGGCTGTCCCTCGGCATCGACCACACGCCCGATGACCTTCGCATCCTCCTTCTGGGTACACTCTATGAAGATACGGTTGTCGTCGTAGGTCACTTTCATGGGATAGAAGCCGATGACCTCGCGGATAGCCTCCTTGAGAGGCAGATCGCTGAAATGGCTGGTGACGGTGAAGTCTTCCAACTCGTCGTAGATGAAATAGATCGTCTGGTCGCTGGTAGCAGCGTTCAGGTCTTCGAGCACTTTGGAGAGCGACTCGTTCTGGTAGTCGCGGCTTAGCCTCTGAGCCTGGGCACACAACGAGAGTGCACAGAGCAATGCTGTGAATAGATACTGTTTCATAAGGTCGGTGGCTAGTGTTATTCTACAATCAGTTTCTTGTTGTCGCGCGTGATATGGATGCGTTCAAACTTATTGAACGTATCGATGACATCGTCGACGGTCGCCTGCTTGTCCCATGTATAGTAGAGACGGATATGCCTACTGGCTTCTTGCCTATAGACCACCTCTACCTGATAGTAAGCGGCAACATCGCCCAGAATGGCTGCCAGTTCGGTATCCTCGTAGACGACGGGGGCTGTCTGAGGCTCCTCCCCGGCAACTGCCGGCGCAGCAGTCTGCCGGCGCTGGCTCCGGATCTCCGTCTGCTGAGAGGGCGCGGATGATTTCCCTGTTGTGCTGTAGGCCACATGATAAGCCGCGTAGGCAATGCCCGACAGCATCAGCACGCCAATAAACATCGCGGCTATCTTCCTGACAGGATAGAAGGAACCTCGATTTCCGGCGGTTTCCTTATCCCCATTCCTGAATGCCCGCCACGCCTCGCCGGCATCAGGCACAGGGACCTCCACTTCGTCCAGCATCTGGTCGAACTGCTCATCGGTGTATCGCTCAGGGTGCAGCAGCATCCTGATCTGCTCTTCTTTCTTCATGCTTCTCTGTCTTTAAAAGTTGAACGTAGTTTCCTCAACCCTTGCACAATGTGCTTATTGACTGCCGAGAGACTGATACCCAGCGAGTTGGAGATCTCCTTGTAAGACTTTTCCTCATCGAAGTGCATGCGGATGATACGACTGGTCTGAGGGGTAAGCCTTTCTTCGACGTAATGGTTGACGGCCTCGATGATCTCCTCATCGTGATCTTCGCTGAGGACAGACATGGCCGAGGTGCCGCCTGCGGCCTGCATCCTTTCAGGCATCAGCAGGCGTGCGGCCTTTTGGCGGGTCTGGCGCTGTGCAATGATGTTGAGGCAGCGATTACGGACGCATGTCAGCAGATAGGTTCTCTGAGACTCCTCCTTCAGCGGGCTGGTACCATCCCACAACTTGGCAAAGACGTCATGTACCGCATCCTTTGCCTCGTCTTCGTCGCCCAGCAGGATGTAGGCTGCCTTATACATCCTGCCAAACTCCGAAAGGAAGAGTTCCTTGAACTGCTGTTCCCGCTGCGCGAGCAGTTTGTTGTCGATTACGCTGTCCTGCATCTGTCTATCGCTTGCTTTTACCCTATATACAGATAAGCACGGATAATCATTACCCCCCAATAGCGTTTTTCTTGCTTATTTCTTCCAAAAGCGGGAGGTAATATCCTCAAACTCGCCTTGCTCATTCCGGCGATAGAGGCGCTGGTTGGTTGTTGAACTTTTCAATGGCCCCAGATGTTTGATGAAAGGGCCGATCTTGATGTAGTCGAAGTCTTGCTTGTTTATGGCTGATGAGATGACCGTCTTGCCGCTATACCAGGCGACTTTGAACTGCGGGTGCTCCTCGTGGATATACTGCGCCAGTTGGTTGACGCCCCGCGGGTCGCTGTCGCCTCCCATGAAGGAGATACAGGTGATGTCGCTGCCATACTGCTCCACAAAGGCGTCGATGGCATCGGCATTGAGGGGCAGGCCGATGTCCTCCCACAGATAATGGCTGTGGCACCCAGGGCAGTGACACGGGCAATTGGAGATGTTGATTGCCAGTGTCACTTCGTCGGGTATCTCTTGAAATACGATGCCTGTATTGACGTACTTGATCATAACTTAGTCTCCGGCGCGTAGTAGCGGCGGGCAGCCTCCTCCTGACGGGCCTGAGAGAAGTTGGAGACGCGCTTCAGGTAACCGATGATGCGGGTCATGTAATCGACGTTCTTGGAATGGCAGTGCGGGCACTCCTTCAGGTAGCGCTTGTCGATATGGCCGCAGTCGTTGCAGACGGTGTTGGGAATATTGAACGTGAAGTAGTTGCACCCTTCCTTGGCAGCCACCTTCAGCAGATGGGCGTACTGCTCCTTCGAGAGATGCTCGTCGAGGTTCATGTGCAAGGCGGAACCACCCGTCAGATGCTCGATGTAGGGGGCGCCATGGAGTTTGAACTTGTCGATGATGCTCAGCGAGTCGTCCTCCACGACATAGAAATAACTGTTATAGCAGTCGCGGGGCACGAAGTAGCCGTCTTCACGATCCCACTTGGCATGCTTCACGCCTACATTCTCGGCTGGGATCATCTCGCAGTTGAACATCACGTCCTTCGTGCGGTACTGCTTGTTGTATTTCTCGATCAGTCCGAGGATGCCCTGTACGAAGTGCAGGTAGTCGTCGTTGGGCGTAATCTTCAGTCCCATGAACTCAGCAGCCTCCACCAGTCCGTTGATGCCGATGGTGAGGTACTGACGGCCGATATTGATATAGCCGGCATCGAATAAGGGGAGCATGCCGTGGGCCTGCAGTTCCTTCAGGTTCTCGTTGTAGGCCAACTGCACTTTGTGGCAGAGGTCGATGATGCTGCCTAAGTAGTCGAGATAGTTGAGTTCGTGGTTCACGGCAAACTGGATGCAGCGGTTCAGGTTGATGGTGAGCACGCTCTTCGATCCTGTCGATACGCCGCCAGCGCCGAGGGTGTAACTGAAGCCGTTGTCTGTGATCTCGTTGCGCAGGCGGCAGCAGGAACTCAGTGAGTCGGCGTTGTTGCTCATATAGGTGAAGAAGGAGTGGCCCTCGCTGTACATCTCTGCCGTGAAGTCGCCCCATTCGGGATCCTTGCAGTCGCCGTTCTCATCGACGAGCAGTGCCATCGTCTCCACAGGGAAGGTCAGCAGGGTCTTCGTGCGTTCCTTGTTAAACCACTTCATGAAGCGCTTCTGCAGCCAGGAGAGGCTCTCCCAGTCGGGCTTGGAGCCATCGGGGAAGTAGAAGTCGCCAAAGATCGACTCGAAATAGTACTTGTCGTAGTAGGCGATGTTCCAGAATACGGCCTGATAGTTACGGGCGCCCGTGGGCTGGTTCAGTGTATAGACGATCTGCTCGAAGTAGTCGGTAATCACCTTGTCGATGGTGCGCTTCTTCAGGCTGAGGTCGGCCTGCTGCTCAGGATGCTTCCAGTAGTCCTGGCCATATTCCTTGCCGATGAAGTAGTTCATGTACATCAGGAACTCCGGGGTGGCACAGGCGCCGCTGAGCATCGAGGAGACCATGAACACCATATTGACGAATCCGCCGGCAAACGACTTGAGGTTGGTGGGAGCCGTCGAGTTGCCGCCGATGGAGGTCGTGCCGCCGATGAGCCAGGGATACATCGTGATCGAGGCGCAGTAGTTGGCCAGCGAGGTCTCGTCGTTCTTGTATATAAAGTGGTGGGTCAGTTTGTCAATATACTCGTCGGCCAACTGCTTGCCGTACATTTTTTTGATACGGTCGGTCAGCAGGCGGCGGTTCAGACGGATAAAGTTCGACTTCGGCAGTTCACCGATCAGCGTGGCGATGTTCTTGTGCTCCACGTTGGCGTTGGCATCATACTTAGACCCCGTGGCAGCGTTCACCGACTCCGTGTATTCCGAGAGGAACATCATCTTCTCCAGTGTGTCGCGGTCCTCGGTGTGGGTCTGGCGATAAAGGATGAACGACTTGGCCACGTGATAGAAGCCCTCCCGCATCAAGGCCTCTTCCACCTGGTTCTGGATGTTCTCCACCGTGATGTCGTCGTGAATGTCCAGATGACTGAGAATCTTGGAGATTGTTCCCAGGTCAGCAGGTTCATTCACACTGTCGAATGCCTTCACGATGGCATTCATAATCTTGTCGAGTGAGAACTGGTCTTTCGATCCGTCTCGTTTTGTGATGGTAAAGTTTTTAATTTCCATTGTATTGTTTCGTTAATGTTTATGCGCCTCTCTTAATTCAAAGTTATCCGTTTTGGAAAACTTTTTTGTTTTCTGGTTTGAAAAAGTTGTCCGTTTTGGACAAACCCAAATCGATTGCAAAGGTAATCATTTTCCTAATACGGTGTATCATTTCACATCTAAAAAAATGTAAAATGTATGAAGTTTCAACTTTTTTTCATATCTTTGCCGCCAGAATCAACTAAACATTAAAAGTTATGACCACTATTATTATTGTCATCGTTTTGGCCGTGATCGTTATCGGCTATTTCATCTCTACACAGCGCGCACTGGTGAATCTCGACGAATTGTGCAAGAATGCCCTGAGCCAGATCGAGGTCCAACTTAACTCTCGTTGGGATGCCCTGCTGGCACTTGCCAAGATGGCCGCCCAGTACTCCAAGCATGAGTCGGAGACGCTGATCAAGGTCATCCAGCAGCGTCGTGGCGAGCAGGCGAACACTCCCGCAGCCGTTAACGAGCAGCAGGGTGCCCTGCAACAAGTGATGGGACGTCTGATCGCCATCGGCGAGGCCTACCCCGACCTGAAGGCTGCCGATCTCTTCAAGGAGACGCAGGGCGGCGTGAAGGAATATGAGGAGAACGTGCGTATGTCGCGCATGATCTACAACGATACCGCCACGAAGATGAACCGTATGGTGCGCCAGTGGCCTTCGAGCATCGTGGCCTCCATGCTCCACTTCGACCTGAAGGACTACCTGAAGGTAGATAGCGAAGAAAAGAAACAATACCCCAACCTCGATGAAGCATTCAAGAACTAATGTGCTGTTGCTGATGCTGCTGGCATCAGTAACAACTATCCTGGCCAGGCCGCAGTTGCGCAACCTGGACATCCTCGTAGTGCTCAGCAAGAACGGCGATGCCCGCATCACCGAGACCCGTACGATGGACATCGACTCAGAGGGTACGGAATGCTATATCCCCATCGGCAACCTCAACGGTAGTGATATCAGAGACTTCGGGGTGGCTGACGAGAGTGGGGCCTTTGAGAATATCGGCAGTTGGGACATCGACCGTAGCCGCGACTTCAAGGCCCGCAAATGCGGCATCGTCACCAAGTACGACGGCTATGAACTATGCTGGGGAATCGGCGAGAGTGGCCGTCGCACCTATACGACCACCTATACCGTGACCAATCTGATCAAGGCATACGACGATGCCGACGGTTTCAACTATATGTTCGTGGCCCAGGGCATGTCACCCCTGCCAGATCACGTGAAGTTGACCATCGAACCAGAGGACACGACCAAGTTGACGGCCGAGAACTCGGCCATCTGGGGGTTCCGCTATGTGGGAGACATCCATTTCGCGAATTACAAGATCGTGGCAGAGAGCAGTGAGCCCTTCGAGCAACGCAGCGGCATGATCGTGATGTGCCGCTTTGAGAAAGGACTCTTCGAGCCGGCCGACGTCAGGGAGGGCAGTTTCGAGACGGTCAGGGAGCGCGCCTTTGAGGGGAGCGACTATGTCGATGAGGACGAGTGGACCAAGGAGGACACCTTCACCGTCGTCGCACTGGTGATCGGCTTTGTCTTCTTCCCCCTCCTCCTGTTGCTGGGATATGTGATATATGTGTGGCGCGCACGCAGGAAGGTGAACAAAGACCTGCTGTGGTACCGCGACATCCCCTACGGTGGCAACCTGCAGCGCGTGAACGACGTGCTGAATGCCTATAAGTACTTCAATACCGACTACAACAACCTGCTCTCTGCCTGTATCCTCAGGCTCATCAACCTCGGGGCCATCACCATCGAGCAGGGGCAGAATAAGAAGGGCGGGTTCGTTCAGAACTTCGTCATCCATGACCTCAAGGATGCCGATCGTCAGCCTACGCTGCTGAAGCAGGTGCATGGCATCTTCAAGCAGGCCGCGGGCAACGACACCATCCTGGAACCTAAGGAGTTGAAGTCGTATATGAGGAGCAAATACAACCAGAGCATCACCGACACCTTCATCAACACCCTCCATACCAAGACCAGCATCTCCAAGTACAAGGACGAGATGGAGGAGGTGCGCCAGGTGTTCGGCCTTAAGAAATACCTGAAGGAGTTCTCGCTGATCGACGAGCGCCATGTGGGCGAGGTGTCACTGTGGAAGGACTATATGATCTTCGCCACCCTCTTCGGTATCGCCGACCAGGTGATCAAGGACATGAAGGCCATCAATCCTGAGTACTTCAACATGGACCAGGTGGCCCATCAGATGGCCGACGACCATACGCTGCCGATGATCTATTCCACGATGCACTCCAGCACCAGTCGGGCAGCCATGAGCAAGGCCCAGCGCGAGGCCGAGCGCCAGGCCCGTGCCTCAGGGGGTGGCGGTCACTCCTCCTGGGGCGGTGGCGGTGGCTTCTCCGGCGGCGGCTTCGGCGGCGGTGTCAGATAACTCCTTAAACTCCAGTTCGAGTTGCACCCAGCGGGGTTCTTCCGCCTCTTCACCGTCGTGGCTGACGGATGACTTGCCGATGCCAAGGCCCAGGAGGCGGATGGGGTGCTCGCGACTATAGGCGACCTCGCGCAAGAGTTGCTTGGCCAGCGGCAGGATGTCGTCCTTCGTGCGGAGGATGCGACCCACGGTGATACTACGGGTAATCTGCTGGAAGTCGGCAAACTTCACCTTCAGCGTCAGCGTACGACCCTCAAACTGAGTTTTCTCCAGACGGCGGAGCAGTTCGATCACGGTGTGATAGAGTTCGATGGTGACCTGTGAAGGCTCGAAGAGATCCTTCTCAAAGGTCTGCTCACAACTGCACGACTTCCGTTCCCACTCCGTGATGACAGGACGGTCGTCGATGCCGCGGGCGAAATCGTAGAACACACGGCCCATCTTGCCAAACTCATCCTTGAGATGCCGTAGTGACTGGCGGCGCAGGTCGGCACCCGTGAAGATACCCATGCGGTGCATCTTCTCCGCCGTCTTCCTGCCCACGCCCCAGATACGGGTGACGTCGAGTTGGTCGATGAATTCCTGCGCCCTGTCGGGATGGATCACGCAGAGGCCGTCGGGCTTGCGGTAGTCGGAGGCGATCTTCGCCAGGAACTTACAATACGACACCCCTGCCGAGGCCGTCAACCGTGTCTCTTCCTTGATACGCTGCTTGATCTCCTTGGCAATATCCACCGCCAGAGGGATCCCTTTCTTGTTCTCCGTCACGTCGAGGAAAGCCTCGTCGAGCGACAGCGGCTCGATCAGGTCCGTATAGTCCTGGAAGATGGCACGTATCTGCTGGCTCACCTCCTTATACTTTGAGAAGTGGGGCTGCACGATGATCAGTTGGGGGCAGAGCCGCTTCGCCATCTGTATCGACTGGGCGGAGTGCACGCCAAACTTACGGGCCTCGTAACTTGCCGTAGAGACCACGCCCCGCTGGGCATCATGCCCCACGGCTACGGGCTTGCCCCGCAACTCCGGACTGTCACGCTGCTCCACGGCAGCAAAGAACTGATCCATATCGACATGTATGATCTTCCGTTCCGTCATGCATTGTTACTGTTTCTGCGGACAAAGTTACGAACATTTCGCTATTCTGATGATAGGAATTTTCACTAAAACATCGTCTTTTTGCAAAATTAACACAAAAAACAGGGGTATAGTGATCCGTAATCTCCCTTTTTTTGTATCTTTGCCCTACAATTTAAACCACTTATCTACTTTATATTAAAACAAATGATGATGAAAGATTTGAGAATGTACAGATACCTTGTCCTGTGTATCGCGTGTTGTAGTCTTTCCACCGTCCTTGCCCAGACGTGGCCCAAGCCTAATGCAGAGGCTAAGGCGGGCACGCGATGGTGGTGGTTGGGATCTGCCGTTGACAGGCAGAACCTGCAGTGGAACCTTGGTGAATATGCCCGTGTGGGCATTGGTGCCGTGGAGATCACCCCGCTCTATGGGGTGCAAGGCAATGAGGAGAACGATATTCCCTTCTTGTCGCCTCAGTGGATGCAGGCCTTAAAGGAGGTGGAAGACATTGCCAGGCCCCTGGGAATCCAGGTCGATATGAACTGTGGTACGGGATGGCCCTTCGGAGGACCGCAAGTGCCGCTCGAGCAGGCAGCCTGCAAGGCCATCTTCAAAGATACAGTCATCAATGGGGATACCGTCTATCGCGTGGAGATAGGACGTACCATGCAAAAGGTAAAGAGGGCTGCTCCAGGAGGTGAGGGCTGGGTGGTGGATCATTTCGACCGCGAGGCCGTCGGCAACTACCTCGACCGTTTCGAGCAGGCCTTCAAGACCTCTGGCGTACCCTATCCTCATACCTTCTTCAACGACTCCTATGAGGTCTATAAGGCCAACTGGACGCCTCGTCTGTTCGAGGAGTTCCAGAAGCGGCGTGGCTACGACCTGCGCCAGAAACTGCCGGAACTGCTTGGGGTCGTGGATGATGGCAACCAGGTGCTGGCCGACTATCGTGAGACCCTTTCCGACCTGTTGCTGGAGAACTTCACCCAGCAGTGGGTGAGTTGGGCCCACAAGCATGGCGTCGTGGTGCGCAACCAGGCTCATGGCTCCCCCGCCAACCTGCTCGACCTCTATGCTGCCGTCGATATCCCTGAGATAGAGGGCTTCGGACTCTCGGAACTGGGCATCAAGGGCCTGCGCACAGACCCTGGAAAGACGAAGAAGAACTACAGTGATGTGTCGATGCTGAAATATGCTCCCTCGGCAGCCCATGTCATGGGTAAGCCGCTGACATCAAGCGAGACATTCACGTGGCTGACGGAGCACTTCCGCACCTCGCTTTCGCAGATGAAGCCCGACTTGGACCTGATGTACACCTGTGGTGTCAACCATGTCTTCTTCCATGGCTCATGCTATACGCCCAAGGACGATCCCTGGCCAGGCTGGAAATTCTATGCCAGCATCGACATGTCGCCCACCAACAGCATCTGGCGCGACGCACCCTATCTGATGCAGTATATAGAGAGATGCCAGAGTTTCCTGCAGTGGGGACAGCCTGACAATGACTTCCTGGTCTATCTGCCCGTTCGCGACATGTGGCGACTGCGTGGACCTCGCAATGATGATGCCAAATGGGAGAGCGTGGATCGCCGTGGGGGCGAGGACCTGCTGATGCAGTTCGACATCCACACCATGGACGAGAAGGCTCCCCTGTTTATCCGCAGCGTCCTGAGGATCGACAGCCTGGGCTATGACTGCGACTATATCAGTGACCGCCAGTTGGCGAAGGTACGTATCGAGGATGGCCGACTGGTGACTGAGGGCGGTACCCGCTATAAGGCTCTTATCATTCCCTCGGGCACAACCATCGACAGCAGGCTGAAGCAACTGATCGACCAGTTGAGGCCTTACGTGATACAGGGAGAAAATGCCGAGGTCATGGCCCACTTTGCCAAGGCCGAGGCCATGAAGTCCGAGTTGGGCCTGCGTGCCATCCGTCGGAAGAACCCCACGGGCTATCACTATTTCATCGCCAACCTGACGCCTCGTGACGTCTCTACGGAGGACAGTTACCTGGAACTTGCCGTACCCTTCAGGGATGCCCTGTGGTTCAATGCCCTCAACGGAGAGGTCAGACAGGCCAGGATCAAAGACGGGAAGTTGCAGATTGAACTGCGAAGCGGTGAGTCGATGATCCTTCAGACCTTCGACGAGGCCCTCACGACGGAACTCCCCTATCTGACTGGTACTGTGGGACAGGCAGTCTCCAAAGACATCGTTGGACCGTGGACACTCTCCTTCATCGAGGAGGCACCCAAGGTAGGGCAGACCTATCAACTGGAGAGACTCCAGACGTGGGAGGCGCTGGGTGACTCCGCCGCTGTTACCATGGGGACGGGCGTCTATACCACTACTTTCCGTCTCTCCAAAGAGGAAGCCCAACAGCCGTGGCAACTCGACTTGGGAGATGTGCGCGAATCGGCTCGCGTCTATATCAACGGGCAGTTCATCGGCTGTGCCTGGGCTGTGCCTTATATCCTCGATTGTGGCAAGGCCCTGAAGACAGGCAAGAACACCTTACGCATCGAGGTCACCAACCTGCCAGCCAATCGCATTGCCGACATGGATCGTCGCCAGATACCCTGGCGGAAGATGAAGGAAATCAACGTCGTAGATATCAATTATCAGAAGACGACGTATGACCAGTGGGAACCAATGCCCAGCGGACTGAACTCAGCCGTCAGACTGATACGCTTTCAGACGGAGGATTAGTCGTAAACCGCAGTGTCATGGATATCAGGGATAAAATCACCGAACAGCCTTCGCGCTACGACCATCTGGAACAGATGTCGGTATCGGAACTTCTAACGCATATCAACGAGGAAGACCAGCGGGTGGCTGAGGCCGTCCGCAGGTCCCTCCCTCAGATAGAGGCTATCGTGGAAGCCGTCGAACGAAGGATGATGCGGGGCGGACGACTGTTCTACGTCGGAGCAGGTACCAGTGGACGGCTGGGCGTGCTGGATGCCAGCGAACTGCCTCCTACCTTCGGCGTGCCTGACACGTGGGTCGTTGGCGTGATTGCTGGAGGAGAACAGGCCTTGCGCCATGCTGTGGAAGGGGCGGAGGACAGGGAAGAACAGGGTTGGAACGACCTCTTGGCCTATCTGCCGACAGCCGATGATACCGTTATAGGCATAGCAGCCTCAGGCACTACGCCCTACGTCATCGGTGCCGTCCGTCAGGCTCGTCAGCATGGATTGCTCACAGGTTGTATCACGAGTAATCCCCACACCCCTCTGGCCCATGAGGTCGAGTACCCCATAGAGACGATCGTGGGTCCGGAGTTCGTGACAGGTTCCAGTCGCATGAAGAGTGGCACCGCCCAGAAGATGGTGCTCAACATGATCTCCACCTCCCTGATGATCCGCCTGGGGCGCGTACAAGGAAACCGCATGGTGGATATGCAACTGACGAATGACAAACTGATAGACCGTGGCACGCGGATCATCCAGGAGTCGCTCGGTCTGGACTACGAGGAAGCCCGCGAGCGACTGTTGCAGGCGGGTACGGTCAGAGATGGGCTCGAGTAGATGATGGCCTGAACCCGTAAAAAAAGCCTACCATCTGTTATTTTCTGTTGAATATTACGTGATTATTCGTAAAAAGCAGTACCTTTGCAGCGTTTTAATACGTTATGGAATATGAAAATAGCATTGATCGGCTACGGCAAGATGGGCAAGATGATTGAGCAGATCGCCCGTGACCGTGGTCATGAGATTGTGAGTATCATTGATATCGACAACCAGCAGGATTTTGAGAGCCCTGCCTTTGCGTCGGCAGATGTGGCCATCGAGTTCACGGCTCCGCAGGTGGCCTACGGCAACTATCTGAAGGCCTGGGCCAAGGGCGTGAAGGTGGTGTCTGGCTCTACGGGGTGGCTGAAAGATCATGGCGACGACGTGCGGAAGGCCTGTGCCGAAGAGGGCAAGACGCTCTTCTGGGCTTCTAACTTCTCGATCGGTGTGGCTATCTTCTCGGCCGTGAACCGCTATCTGGCGAAGATCATGAACCAGTTCCCCCAGTATGATGTGGAACTGGAGGAGACCCACCACGTGCACAAACTCGACCATCCCTCAGGCACAGCCATCACGCTGGCCGAGGAGATCGTGGAGCGCCTGGACCGCAAGGAGGGCTGGGCTGAGGAGACGACCGACCCGAAACTGCTGCGTGTGGATGATATCCGTCGCGGTGAGGTGCCTGGCATCCATACCATCCGCTATGACTCGGAGGCCGACCTGATCACCATTTCGCATGATGCCCATAGCCGTAAGGGCTTTGCCCTCGGTGCCGTGCTCGCAGCGGAATATACCAAGGATCATCAGGGACTGCTCACTATCTCAGATATGTTTAAGTTCTAAGAGGGCTAGTCATTCTAGTCATCCTAGTCATTCTAGTCATCCTAGTAAATCTAGCAATAATGGAGAAAAAGAAAGAATTTAATCCGAAGGTGCAGTGGGCGAAGTTCATCGTCGTGCTGGTGCTTTACCTGTTGTTCCTCTACTGGGTGAAGTCGTGGTGGGGACTGCTCGTCATACCTTTTATCTACGATATTTATATCACGAAGAAGATCAAGTGGCAGTGGTGGAAGGAGGCTGAGAAGCCGGTCAAGTTCGTCATGTCGTGGGTTGACGCCCTGGTCTTCGCTCTCGTGGCGGTCTATTTCATCAACCAGTTCTTCTTCCAGAACTACGTGATCCCATCGAGTTCACTGGAGAAATCACTGCTGACGGGCGACTACCTGTTTGTGTCGAAGGTGAGTTACGGTCCACGTATCCCTCAGACACCGCTCACGATGCCGCTGACACAGCACACCCTGCCCGTGGTGGAGTGTAAGAGTTACCTGGACTGGCCCCACTGGGACTACCGTCGTGTGAAGGGACTGGGAAAGGTCGAGTTGAACGATATCGTGGTGTTCAACTTCCCCGCCGGCGATACGGTGTGCTCAGCGCCTCAGTATCAGTCGTTCGACTACTACCAGATGTGCTACAGCATCGGCTACCAGATCTACCCCAACAGGCCTGACCCTGACTCGCTGACGGCGGACCAGTTGAGAAAGTATTTCGACACCATCTATGAGGCAGGGCGCAACGAGTTGTGGCGCAACCGTGGGGAATATGGTGAGATCATCACAAGACCAGCCGATCGCAGGGAGAACTATGTGAAGCGCTGCGTGGGCCTGCCCGGACAGACGCTCCAGATCAGGAACCGCGTGGTGTATCTCGATGGCAAGGCCAACAAGGAGCCTGACAACGTGCAATATACCTATTATGTGAAACTCAAGAAGGCCATTCCCGAAGAACTGATGGAGGAACTGGGTATATCGATGGAGGACCTGACAAGCCTGAACACAGTGGGCTATATGCCGCTGACGAAGTATGCCGTCACCTCGCTGCAGGCAAGGAAGGACATCGTTGAGAGCGTAACGCTGAACACAGAGGCTAACGACCTGGAGATATATCCCCTCAACGGCAACAAGCACTGGACGCGCGACAACTACGGTCCGGTGTGGATTCCCAAGAAGGGTGAGAAGATCCGGCTGACGCTTGACAATATCGCCGTGTATGAGCGCCCCATCAAGGTGTATGAGGGTAATGACCTGGAGATACGCGACGGAAAGATCTTCATCAACGGTCAGGAGGCCCGCGACTATACCTTCAAGATGGACTACTACTGGATGATGGGCGACAACCGCCATAACTCTGCCGACTCACGCTACTGGGGCTTCGTGCCAGAAGACCATATCGTGGGTAAGCCGATCTTCATCTGGTGGTCGAGTGATCCCGACCGCAGGGGCATCAATGGCGTGCGCTGGAGCCGCCTGGGCAATATCGTTGATCATATCAAGTGAGACCTGAGGAATGAGAGATGAGAAATGATAACTCATTCCTATTAAGTACAACCTATTTCGGTCCGATACAGTGGTATCAGAAACTGTATCGGGCTGGATCTGTTGTCATAGAGCAGTGGGAGAACTTTCAGAAGCAGACCTATCGCAACCGCTGCTTGATAGCCACCACCCAGGGCATCCAGGTCCTGACCGTTCCCATCGAGCGCGGCAACTCTCAACGCATCCGTGATATCCGTATCAGCGACCATGGCAACTGGCGCCACCTGCACTGGCAGGCACTGCGGAGTGCATACGGGGAGTCGCCATTCTTTGAATACTACCAGGATGATATCCGTCCCTTCTTTGAGAAGAATTGGGAGTATTTACTCGATTTCAACGAGGCGATACGGGAGAAAATCTGTGAATCGATCGATATACAGCCGAAAGTGACATATAGTAAAGAGTTTACAGTTGACAGTTTACAGTTGGCAGATGGTGGGCCTGCAGGACATGATTTCCGCTCGGCCATCAATCCCAAGCATCCTGCGGAGGATCCTGATTTCCAGCCGAAGCCCTACTATCAGGTCTATCGGCAGAAGCATGGGTTCCTGCCCAACCTCTCTATCCTCGACCTGCTCTTCAACATGGGTCCGGAGAGTATCCTTTATCTCTGAATAACGCGACGAACGATGAATATGAAGAAAGTGCTTTTCCTTTTCTGGGCATGCCTGACCTGTGGTCTGTCGTATGCCACCCAACCGTCTGTCTTTCCCATCCTTGGTGGGGAGTTGAGCAACAGTGCCGCCACGTCGGTGGAGGATATCGACGAGG
The DNA here is from genome assembly GCA_002379425.1 of Prevotella sp. UBA4217. GTDB lineage: Bacteria > Bacteroidota > Bacteroidia > Bacteroidales > Bacteroidaceae > Prevotella. Next base: position 12,343 of record DFTH01000008.1, on the reverse strand, counting down.
TCATCCCCCGGATGAAGACGCTGGGACTGAACACCGTGCTCGTGCCAGCCTATTGGGAGTTTATAGAGCCATCGGAAGGGAAGTACGACTTCACGTTGGTGGATCGTGTGATCGACCGTGCGAGGGAAAGTGACCTGAAGATTGTCTTCCTGTGGTTCGGGGCATGGAAGAACTCGATGTCGTGCTATGCTCCACTCTGGTTCAAGGAAGATACCAGGCGGTTCCCCCGTGCCTGTACGGCCGAAGGGAAGCCGCTGGAGATTGCCAGTTGTTTCTCGGAGGAGGTGTTCCAGGCTGACAACCGCGCCTTTGAGGCCTTGGTGAAGCATATCGTCGAGATGGGCAGCGATGTGGTGACGATGATTCAGGTGGAGAATGAGATTGGCATGCTCGAGGCAGCCCGTGACCACTCTGCGCTGGCCGACGCTGCCTATAAGAGAGGTGTGCCCCAGGAACTGCTGTCTTATCTGAAGAAGAATCAGAAGGTGCTCCATCCCTGGCTGGCGGCCCGTCTGCAGCGCGACCGTCTGACAGCCCAGACTATCTCGTGGAAGGAACTTTTCGGTGACGACATCTTCACCGACGAGATTTTCATGGCCTATTATTATGCCACGTATGTGGGACGGCTCTGTCAGACGGCCCGCCGATATACGCAGATGCCGCTCTATGTGAATGCGGCGATGAACAGCCGCGGACGGCAGCCCGGACAGTACCCGTCCGCTGGTCCATTGGCTCATCTCATCGACCTGTGGCACGCTGGTGCCCCGCAGTTGGAGATGCTGGCACCTGATATCTACGATACTGGCTTCAAGGGCTGGGCAGCCCAGTATGCCCTGGCCAATAACCGCTTGTTTATCCCCGAGAGCCGCTGTTGCGAGAACAGTGGCGTGCGAGCCCTCTATGCCTTCGGCGAGCATCAGGCACTGGGCTTCTCACCCTTTGCCATCGACCAGGCCACTCCTCAGCAGGCGGCATCCGTCACGCAAGCATACGCACTGCTTCGCCAACTCTTCCTGCTCCATCCGCAGCAAACCTGGGGATTGCTCTTCGACCAGGAAGACAAGGAGCGGATCATCAGGGACGGTGAGAACGTGCTCACCTGTCGCCATTTCTTCACGCTCCCCTGGGACCCACGGGCCACCGACGGTTCCACTTGGCCGGAGGGCGGCGCCTTCCTGATGAGACTGGCCAAGAACGAATACCTGTTGGCAGGCTCTGGAGTCGTGGTGAGTTTCGCCACAGCCTACGAGAAGGCCCTTGAGGAAGAGCGGGTGCTTGGCGAAGACGGGTTCGTGGCACAGGGTCAGGGTAGTCAGGATGTCAGATCCGCCTCTCCCTCCTTTAAGGGGAAGCGCCTTGGCATCGGTTTCGTCGATCAGGTGACGGTGGCTGCCGACGGTACGTTGCAGTTCGTCCGTCGTGACAATGGCGACCAGGACCATCAGGGGCGCCATGCCCGCATCTCCTGTGGAGAGTGGAAGGTCCTGCACGTCAAATTGTATGAATATTAGGAAAAAGTTTGGCGGTTTCAGGAATTGTTCGTATCTTTGCAGCCGTCGAACGTATAGTACGACCCACAGAGGTTCGCTTAACCGCGATTAATTGGGAATGGAGTGAGAATCTCCGACTGTCCCGCAGCTGTGAACTCCCGTATGGCTCTGAAGTAGAATGCCATTGCCTTGAAGGCGAGAAGGTACTTCAGAGTGGAGCGTAGTCAGAAGACCAGCCTTTGATGGAATGATGCCGATTGCCCTCGATGTAAGGACAGGAGGTGAAAGAGATGTTTTTTGTGGGAAAAAGAGTAGTTCGAGGAGTCCAGATTGTGGACTTACGGGAACGCTTTACATACGTGTATTATTATATAGGTTTGTGTGAGAGGCCCTGCCGTGAGGCACGGCCTCTCTTGTAAATATCAGATATAGTCCTTGAAGGCCTCGTCGTACTCTGGGGAGTTGGCGAGTTGACCGTTGACCAGACATACCAGTTCTACGGTGGCGCGGAAGCAGAGTTGCTCGTCGCTGGCGCGGTAGATGTCCTGGTAGAACAGGTACTTGAAGCGGTCTTTCTTCAGGTTCAGGCGCGAGATGAACTCATCGTCGCAGTGCAGGGGTGCCTTGTACTGGAGTTTCATGCTGTGCACGACGGCGTCGATGCCCTGTTCGTGGAGTTTGGCGAAACTGACGCCCAGGCTGCGGAGGAAGAGGTGGCGCGTATGCTCGGCATAGTGCAGGTAGTTGGCATTGTTGACGATGCCCTCGATGTCGCACTCATAGTCGCGCACCTCCATGCGGGTTTCAAAGATATATTTCATAAGTGTTTAAGAATTTCACTGAAATGGGAGATCTTGACGAGCCGCTCGTGCTCGATGTCCTCGGAGTGCTCCAGTTGCCACGTGACGTGGAAGGGGATATGGATGGCAGAGGCACCGATGGTGAGGGCAGGGGCGATGTCGCTCTTCAGCGAGTTGCCCACCATCAGCAGTTCGTGGGGCAGGATGCCCAGGTGCTCGCAGAGTTGCTGGAACTCCACCTCCGTCTTGTCGGAGGTGATCTCCACGTGTGAGAAGTATTTCGCCAGTCCGCTGCGCTTCAGTTTGTTCTCCTGGTCCTGCAGTTCCCCTTTCGTGAAGACCACCAGTCGGTAGGGATAGGCCTGCAGGCGCTGGAGGGTCTTCTCCACCTCGGGCAGTGGTGTGGCAGGCAGGTGGAGCAGGCTCTTGCTGTCGCTGAGCAGACGGGCCAGTTCCCCGGCAGTGAGGTGGTCGCCCGCCACGCGCAGGGCTGTCTCGATGATGGAGATGGTGAAGGCCTTGCAGCCATAGCCCAGGTCGGCCATGTTGCCACTCTCCGTCAGGAAGAGTTCCTGTGCAGGGCTTTCGCAGTAGGGTGCGATGAGGCGGTAGAGATGGTTCTCTACGGCCTCGAAGTGCGACTGGCAGTCCCAGAGGGTGTCGTCGGCATCGAAGGCGATGACGCGGATGTCGTTCTGGTTCATCATTTCTTGGCGCAATGCGGACAGATGCCCTTGAGCATATAGTTGGCGGAGTGCAGTTCAAAACCTTCTGGCAGGACTGCCTCAGGCAGTTCCATCCCCTCCAGGCAGTAGGTCTGCTGGCATACCTCACAGTAGAAGTGCGGATGCTGGTCGTCGTCGTGGTCGTGGCTGTGGCTGTGGCAGAGTTCGTATTTCGTGCCGTCGCCGCTACCCTCGATGGCGTGTACCAGATGGTGCTCCCTGAACAGTGTCAGGGCACGGAACACGTTCGACCTGTCGATGGTGCCGATCCTGTGCTCCAGTTCTGCCAGCGACTGCGGCAGCATGGATGATGCCAGGGCCCTCACCACCACGATGCGGTTGGCAGTAGCCTTGATGCCGTGCTCTTCGAGCAGTTCCACGCAACTATTCTCGTTCATGGCTGCAAAGGTACGAAAAAGAATTCAAAAATGTTACATCGGGTGAGAGGAAACTTCATGGCATGTATCAAATTGTCCGCCATCCCTGCTTTCCACGCGCGCACACGCGCGAGAGGCACTTTTCTGGAATAGGAAGGCTGTTTTCTGGAATGAGGAGGCTCCTCACGTTTCTAAAGAGGCTCCTCACGTTCGTAAAGTGCCTTCTCATTCTGGTCCCAGGCCTTGGGAATCGACAAAAGGATGTCATAAACTTCAAATAAAGTGATAGTTCTTGGCAAAAGCATTGTGGATTCAGAAAATATTCCGTAACTTTGCAGCGGAAATATAAACTAAGGACCCTTTGCATTGTGAAGAAGACTCTATCAATCCTACTGAAAGTCATTGGCGGCACCGTCGGGCTGCTGTTGGTATTACTGCTGCTGGCCGCTGTGCTGCTCAATACCCAGACTGTGCAGAACAAAATCCTCCGGGTGGCCACGGAACGACTGGAGGAGAAGTTGCAGACGCGCGTGAAGATCGACGACGTGAGCGTGAACGTATTCACGCAGGAGATTAACCTGAAAGGGCTGGAGGTGGAAGACCAGGAGAAGCGGAAGATGCTCGAACTCGACCTCCTGTCGGTAAGCCTCAATCTCCGCGAGTTGATGGCCAGGAAGGTGACCGTCTCGAAGGCAGACATTGAGGGCGTCAGGGCAAAACTCCTCAAGCCAAAGGACGGCACGGCCAACTACCAGTTCGTCATCGACGCCTTCAAGAAAGACAAGTCTGCCAAGAAGGATTCTGTGCAGCAGGATACCGTCGGCAAGAAGAAGGATCCGATGACGTTGGACGTGCATCACTTCAGGCTGGCCAAGGTAGAGGTGCTCTACAATGACAATAAGGTGTCGCTCGACGAGGTGACCTTCGACAAAGGGTGGCTCAGAAAAGCCTCTGGCCAACTGAAGGGACTGCAGGGGCAGTGGGAAATGGTGACGAAGAAAGGGCCGCAGACGGCCAAGTTCAGGTTGGGCAGCATACATTATGCGGAAAAAGGCGACAAGCATGATGTGACGGTCGGTGACCTGCACTTCGCCATCGACAACCACAAGCCGCGCAAGAACGCGAAAAAGCCCAAGCGGGGCTTCTTCGACGTGGGGCATCTCGATGTGACTGCCAACATGAAGATGACCATCGACTATCTTGCCAAGGACTCTGTGCATGCGCAGATGACGGAATTCGTGGCAAGAGACTCCGTAACGGGTTTCAATGTGAAGGACTTCCGGTTCTTTGTGGGTGCCACGAAGAAGCGGGCGATACTGCGCGACATCACCGTGCAGCAGGAGAGCACCGTGCTGAAGTTTGACAGCGCCTCAATCGTGCTGCCCAGCAAGAAGGAAGGGCGCAAGTTCTCCTTCCAGACCTCCGTCATCAAGGGCAAGGCGCAGTTGAAGGACATCTCGCGGCCCTTTGCACCCGTGCTGAAGAACTTCAAGATGCCCCTGGAGTTGAGCGTGGTGTTCAGTGGGACGGACACGACGCTCGTGTTCAAGGACATCGATGTGCACACGCCCGACAAGCGGTTGACGATCGCTGCCAATGGGGGCATCCAGCATCTGAAGAAGAAGGAGGCCCTGGATATCCGCTTCAACGTGAAGAAGATGAAGGCCAGGGGCAAGGTGACCCAGGAGATCATCAACCAGTTCACGGGTAAGAAACTGATGATGAAGCAACTGGAGGGCTTAGGTGATATCACCTATACGGGAACCGTCCATATCCCCTATCGGCGTGAGGAGTTCAAGGGCGTCATCGGTACGGCTGCCGGTAAGTTGGACTTCTTCTTTGCCCACAACGACGATACCCATTACGTGACGGGCAAGGTAGATACCAAGAACTTCCAACTGGGAAAGGTGCTGAGCATGAAGGATATCGGCAATGTGGGAGTGAACGCCACGTTTAAGGTGGATATCGACAAGAAGCGCACAGCCCTGGTCCGCAAGAAGAATGGTGGTGGCAAGGCGCCCATCGGCGATGTGAAGGCCACGGTCTATGAGGCCAGTTACAAAGGTGTCAAGGTGAAGAATCTGCTGGTGGATATCAAGAGTAATGGTGTGCTGGTGGAGGGTAACGTCAGTCAGCAGAACAAGGGCCTTGACTGGGCATGCGACTTCTCCTTCACCGATATGGACAAGATGAGTGACCTCAAGGTGAAGCCCAAGATGAAGTTGAAGTTGGGGAATCTCTTCAAGAAGAAGGATTCTGGCGAGAAGGAATCTAAGAAGAAAGAGTCTGGCGAGAAGAAGGAGTCTTTCTTCAAGCGACTGTTCAAAAAGAAGAAATCCCAGGATTAGTCCCTATCGGGCCACGGAGTCCGTTGCCGCAGGAGTGACTGCCGGAGTGAGCGTACTGTCGGGATGGACTGTGTTGCCGACGGTGGTGCTGTCGGTGCTTTTGACAGGTTTCTGTATGCCGTTGGTCTGGGTCAGGAACTTCACATACTTGGAGTATGTGTAACTGGAATATGCCTTAAAGATGTTGTTGGCAAAGAGAATGTCGGTGATCTGGTTGTCCCTGACATATTCCACCATGTTCTTCGTGAAGTAGCGTGAGTCGATCACGTGGATATCCTCGAAGGAATAGAACAGATAGCCGGGCAGGGCATTGCCGAAACTGTCCTTCAGGATGAGCAGCCGCCGTCCGTTGTGGGTGGAGGTCCTCACGTGGGTGATCTTGGTGTCGCTGCCCATGAAGGTGCAGTAGGCACCGCCGCTGGCGTCCTTGTATTTGTAGAAGAAGACGCTCCTATAGGGGCGCCCCATGCCGATGACACGGTAGTTCTCGTCAATCTTGTAGTCGATATAGGTCGTGGTATAGGTCACGTCGCGGGGTACGTAATAGACGAAGTCCTCGGGTGCCTCCTTGATGGAGATGTCCTTGGAATAGCCATACATGCTGCCCACGTAGCCGTGTACCACCTTACGGTCGTAACTGTCCAACTGGCGGAAGGGCACGCCGGCCACCTGTGCGAACGTCTCTGCGGCATAGAAGGCACCGAGGGGTGCCCAGTGGTGGTCGGTGCGTAGGTAGATGTCCTCGCTGGCATGTCGGCCCAGTGTCTCATAGATGTCCACGGGCCTCACCTCGGGAGAGAGGTGGCGGATCACGTTGTCGATGGTGGGGCGCTGGGGATTGGTGCGCCGCCGCATCTTCTCAGGGCAATAGTATTCCACGGAGGTGGGGATGACCATGCAATAGACGTTCACGTCGGGGAACGTCTCCTTATACTTGTTGGCTGCCTCGGCATAGCCCACGCACCCTCTGCCAGTGCCACCGAAGGCCATGAGGGCACGGACCTTCTCGCCTGAGCCGACGATGATGATGCCGGCATTGGCGATTTTGGCATTCTCGTCGGCATTGACCTGGTTCTCGTAGTTACTGGTGGAGTCTGGGGTTTCTAGTTCTCCTAGTTCTCTTAGGTTTCCTAGTTCTCCTAGGCTTTCTTCTGGCTCGGCGGCGTGGAAGGTGATATGCTCTTCGCCTGTGTTCAGGCGGATCAGGTCCTTCACCTTCATGCTCAGTGCCATGAAACGGTCGCGGAAGGGCTCGCTGTCGCTGAACCACGACGATACCTCGCTGGTGAATGACCCGTTGAACAGTTTCTCTGCCGTAAACTCCGGGAAGGTGGCCAGTTCACGCTTCTCCAGTTCAGAGAACGTGCTCCGTGGGAAGGTGTTGAATACGACGGCAAAGGTCGCAAAGAGCAGTCCGAAGAGGATGGTATAGGTCTTACTGAATCTCATGGCGCGTGGCAGGGTTTTGGGTCAGGTATCGTTCGTAGGCCTGTGTCGTCTTTGCCGCGGAGGCGTGGATCAGGTTGTTGGCAAAGAGGATGTCGGTGATGGCATGGTCCTTGACGAAGTCAACCATGTTCTGAAGGAAATAGCGGCAATCGACGACATGGATCTCCTCAAACGAGGAGAAGAGGTTGGATGGCAGGGCGTTGCCATAACTGTCCTTGAGGATCAGCAGGCGGCGGCCATTCTGGAAGTGCGTGACGACGCTCGTGGTATTGGTGTCTCCGCCCATGAACGTGCAGTAGGCGGCACTGCTGCCGTCCTCATAGTCGCGGAAGAAGGTGAAGGGTTCCGGTTCGCTGGCGGTGAGCCAACTGATGGTGCGGCGCTTGCGCTTACGGCCTACCCGTTGTGACATCTTCCTGTAGGTAATGCGGGAGGCTGAGAAATCCGTACGGGGCACGTAATAGACAAAGTCCTCAGGGGCATTCTTCACGGCTTTGTCTCGCGAGAAGGTGAACATGCTGCCCACATAGTCGTGGATGACGCGGGGCTCGTATTCCGACAGGTCGGCGAAGGGTACTGCCGCCACCTCTGCGAAGCGGCGGGCGGCATAGTAGGCACCCAACGGGGCCCAGTGGTGGTCGGTGCGCGAGTAGATGGGTTCCTCCACATGCGTCTGGAGGGTGTCGAGGATATCCACGGCCTTCACGTCGGCCGACAGTTGGGAGAGGATATGCCTGATGGCAGGCTGTTCCGCCTCCGTCCATGTCTTGGCGGTGTCGGGGCAGTAGAAGGCCACGGCATTGGGGATGACCATGCAATAGACGTTCACGTCGGGGAACGTGCGCTTGTATTTGTTCACGATGGCTGCGTATGCTGTACCATTGTCGTAGTTTCCCTTGAACGGTTCGATGGCACGCACGTTCCTGCCCGTATCGACAAGGATGATGCCATTGCGGACACGGCGCACCTCCTGGGCAGAGGAGGTCGGGACAGAGATGCTAAGGGATACGAACGACAACAGGATGCAGAGCATCCATTTCATTGGGCGATATGTGGTCTTTGCGGCTGTCATAATCAGAATCGGGTATAGATAAATGCGTTGTTGGTGGCTCCTACCAGGAGCGACACGCTGAGTACGAGCAGTACGACAGAGATGAGAAGACGTGAGCAGAGCATGACCGTTCCATGCAGTGCACTGCCATCGGTGGTCCATCGCTGGAGCAGGTTCTCTACGCCACTGCGGATGGGCATGCAGAACAGCATGCAGACGACCCACAGCCAGCAGTTGTCTGTCAGGGCGGTAATCGTCACGAAGTCATGGAGGGAGCCTACCTGTCCGAAGGCAATCTCGAAGAACCTGATCATCCGGTTGCTGTCGTCGAAGTAGAAGATTCCCCAGCCGATGACCACCAGGGCCAGGCTGTAGAGGTGAAGCAGGGGCGCTGGTATATATTGTTGTACGCGTAGGAGTGTGTATTTCTCCAGTGTCACGATGAGGCCGAAATAGACGCCCCAGATGATGAAGTTCCAACTGGCTCCGTGCCACATACCCGTGAGGAACCATACCACGAGGATGTTCACTGCCTGGTGCCGGCGGTTGCCGCCCATGGGAATATACACATAGTCGCGGAAGAAACTGCCGAGGGAGATATGCCAGCGCCGCCAGAAGTCGGTGATGGAGTTGCAGCAGTAGGGGTGGCGGAAGTTCTCGTTGAAATGGAAGCCCATGCAGCGCCCCAGGCCGATGGCCATGTCGGAATAGCCGGAGAAGTCGAAGTAGATCTGCAGGGTGAAGGCGATGATGCCTGTCCAGGCCCCCGTGGTGGTCAGGTCCTGCATGCCGCCAGCCAGGAACTGGTCGGAAATCTCAGACAGTTGGTTAGCGAGAATCACCTTCTTGCCAAGACCGATCATAAAACGGTAGATGCCGTCGGCGAGGTCGCGCGAGGTCACGTGGCGGCTGCTGATCTCCCTTGCCACGGTGTTATAGCGTACGATAGGTCCCGCGATGAGTTGCGGGAACATGGAGATGTAGAGCAGGAGGTTGCCGAAACGGCGCTGCACAGGAGCCTCGCGGCGATACACATCGATGAGATAGGAGATCGACTGGAATGTGTAGAAACTGATACCGATGGGCAGGGATATCCCTGGGTCTGCCACAGGGATGCCGATGGCGGTCAGTTGCTGGGCAAAGAAGCCCAGGTACTTGAAGGTGCCCAGGATCAGGATATTCCCAGTCAGTCCGCCGATGAGTGCCCATCGCCGCGCACCACCCGTCAGTCTGTCGATGCCCAGGCCTGTCAGGTAGTTCAGTAGTACGCAGAAGAGCATCAGGAACACATAGACGGGTTCTCCCCAGGCATAGAAGATCAGGGAGAAGAGCACCAGTATGGTGTTCTGCGACGTGTGGCTGCGCCTCATGGCATCTGGCGACAACAGTCTGTCGAGCCAGGTGGCCGTCAGGTAGCACAAGGCGAACGCTGGCAGGAAGACGAAGAGGAAGAACAGGTCGGAGAATACCATGGCTGTCTGTAGGATTTATGGTCGGGTGACTGGATTGTCCTGTTGCCATAAGGTGCCAATCCGTTTGGCAATGAGTGCACCTATGTGGCGGGCTCCTTGTTCTGAGGTGTGGGTACCGTCGGTCGTCATGCTATAGTGCTCCTTCTCCTGGGTGGCATCGATGCCTCCCTCCTTGTCGAGCCGGATCACGGGGAGGCTCATCCGATGGGCACAGCATGCGATGATATCTCCTGCTTTGGTGATAGGGTCTCTTCCTGCTGCTACAGACTGTAGTGGCGTGAGCAGGATGATCCGTGCATCGGGATAAGCGGCTCTTAGTAGTTCACAACCGTAGCGGACGGACTCTGCCAGGGTGAGGATATCATGGACAGGGCGGTCGGTTATCGTACTGCCCTCCGTGGAGAATACTTCACAGGCGGTCTTGGCAAATGCCTTTGGCCTGGACTTCAGGAACCAGGCGTCATTGGTACCCGCCATGATCAGGATGAGTTGGGGCCGGCTCTGGACTCCGCTATCTACAGCCTCCTGCAAGCGGCATATCTGGTTGTAGATTACGTTGTCGTTACCGAGTACTCCAATATTCTCACGGGTGTTCCTGCGTGTCTTGGGGGTGTTGGTCCAGGTGGCTCCGCTGCGTGCATAACTCCTGCAACTGGTGGGCTGTATGGCGTCTTTGAACCACTTGTTCCATCCTTGGGGCTTGTCACAGTCGTCGCCGCCAATCCAGGTGTTGGAGTCACCGAGGATCACCACATGAAGTGGCTGTCCGGCAACAGCCGTCAATGTCGTGAATAAGGATATGGCCAGTGTGAGAAAGAGTTTCATTCGTGCGTGTATATTTTAAAAACAGCCGCAAAGGTACATCTTTTCTCTGAATTAGCCAACGAATCAGTGTTTTTTTGCATCAACTTAGAGGTCAGCGGATTTGCATGATTCGCTTGTCTAATTCTCCTGGAGAGCCTGCAATACCATATACTTTAAAAAGAATTCCTTTCCTGAGGTTAGAGATATAAGCATCATCCCTGCCAAGCAATTTGCTGATAGCAGAAGGTCTAAAGTGGCATCGTATCAAAAGGCATACATCATATTCCACGGATCGCAGCGGCTGTCTTAAATTAACTTTCTCATAAAAATCTGGAATGAGTTCATTTATCATTTTTCGTAATTCCCTGAGTTGACCTTGTGTCGCTGTCTGGACAGGATTACATTCCAAAAGATCTGTCAGATCTTTAATTATTGGAGATGTAAACAGAAAATCTTCCACATTTACGTAATCCCTAACAGACTGTTTGCGCTGATATTCTGCTATCTGGATTTTTAAACTTTCGATTTCCTTACTTTTGTCTATAATAAGGTCTGAAGCAAAGGCATTCTTTTCCCGCAATTCCATTAAATCCGACTGGGCTTGTTCAAAAAGATTTTGTGTTTGTTGATACTGGCTTTCTTTCAACTTATCTTCCATCTGATGGTGCTGGAACCACAACCAACTTATCAAAGCAACAAAAAAGATAATCAAGACAATAATTCCAATTATAAAATATGCATTTCGAACATCTCTGTTTCTCTCTTCAGCCAATTGTTTTTGATGGTTATAATTGTATGATGCCTGCATCTTCTGAATATTCTGCATTTCTGCCAGGGAATAGGCAGAGTCGTTTAATTCATACGAAAGAGTGGCATATTTCGCGATGGAATCGGAGTTTTTCTTCTGTTCATATATTTTCTGCAAGCCTCTGCACCCAGCAATCTGGTTATTCAAATCTTTACCGTCTCTAAGTTCTTTCCTAAACATATATTCGGCAGAGTCCAAATGATGGGTTGCTAAATAGTAGTCACCTTTAATTGAATAATAGATCTCACGCCCCTTCTCTATGTTCCCATTATCATCAAAAAGTCCTGAACATGTTTCATAATTAAGGCAACAGAATTTGGCCTTTTCGATTTCACCTCTTTTAATTAAAGACCTAATTACTGATCCTAAAGTCATGGCTGCCCAATCCTGATGGCCTACATTCTTATACAATATGGAAGCATTCTCTTTAATTAAAATGGCAGAATCAGAGTTCATCAAAAAAGAATATGCGTCTGCTTGTTGGGCATAGCACTCTATAGCCTGCAGAGTGTCCAGACCCTTCCATGCATAATGTTCAGCCAGCCTCAGTTCCCTTAACTGACTGCGAGGCTGAACCTGTTGGTTGAAAATCACTGCGCTCTGGGCATGGATGCGGCTGAGTTTGGCGAAGTCGCAGTCGGCGGCGGTGGTGTCGGCGCAGTCGGCGGCCTCCATGTAGGTCTCCAGGGCGCGGGGGAGTTCGCCCAGGCAGTAGTAGGTACGGCCGAGGATGTACTTGGCACGCATGCGCTCGTTGGCCGAGCCGTGGCGGTCGAAGTAATCCACGAGGGCCTCGGCCAGCGAGTCGTTCTCCATCGGCTCACCGCTGCTGTTACGCTGCTCCAGGGCCGACAGTTGCTCCCGCATCTGCGCGCCATCGCGCGCGCAGCCCATCAACAACACCAGGGCGCACACGCAGGAAAGACTATATGTCAATGCTCTCTTCATGGTCTGTGCAAAGATACGACAAGTTTTCCATTCCGCCAAACAATTCACGACAAATAAGAGGCACTTTAGCA
>DFTH01000005.1:28536-163351 GCA_002379425.1 Prevotella sp. UBA4217 | reverse complement strand
ACAGCCTTCCTATTCCAGAAAAGTGCCTTCGCGCGCGTGCGTGGTAGTTGTCTTACCCACTTTTTATGTGTCCCATCTGTTCCACCTGTCCACGGTGCTGACTATCCTTCTTGGACAGATGGGACACGTGGGACACTTGTTTTTGGCTTAAGACAACTACTACGCCTGCGCACGCGAAGGAGCACACTGAGGGCAGTGTCTTTAAGCACGACGAAAAAAGGCACCACCCCGTCACAGGGCGGCACCCTCCATTAGTCTAATACTATGTGTTCATCATGGGGCAATTACTAACAATGTCATGAGTTTGCTATTTCGCTCAAACATCATGGGTGTAAACAGATTCCCACACGCTTGTCCCTACGACAAATTGTCGATATTAAATCCTTCTCCACTATAGTGCCTCTTCCGAACTATACCACGATCTCAAATAATAGTTGCCTTTTGTATCAAGCACGTCCGAGTAGTTTCCACATCCGCCATAAACTATACCGAAGAACGACCTGTTATCATAATCAAATAAAACTTCTAATGGTTGTTTGGTTATCTCGGAAGGAATGTGTTTTATTTTCCGAAGAGAATCTAACGCAGTATCAAAATCTACACCTATTTCTCCAATAAATTCAAGTGTTTCACTAGGTCTTTCTTTAATTCTGATTTGGGTTAAATCTGGGGTTGAATTAGGTGATGTTACAAGATTGTGATCACCTGTATCTTTATCACATGCAACAAATAGTGTTGCAAACAAAATGGTAAATACTATCTTTTTCATGTTACTCTATTTATAAATGATAATTTTTTCTGTTTTTGTCTGACTGTCTGACGAAATAGTTAAGAAATAAGTTCCTGTAAGAATAACGATTGTCTCTTCATTTCAATGTCACTTTAATAATAATTTCTTTGTCACTCAATTTAGGATAAACACCCCAGTAATACACGAGTCTTGGATCATTCAGTTCAACAACATCATCCCTATCTATTCCTTCATAATCCAAGTAAAGAACATAATGATCCTGATTATCATACAAAGACTGCCTGAGTTTTCTTCCAGGAAGTATGTTTCCACTATCTATCCGTTCCTGTCCCACAATCAGGGTGCTTGTTCTAAAGTCTATACTAAGGTCCGACAATTTAGGCCCATAGTCTTCATTATAGGCTACCATCAACTCCTCTAAACTATTTATGACATAGTGAGCATCATTCCTTGTGTACTCTGGTGTAGTGAAGAACCCTATTGCAAGATGATCATTAGCATTCAATGGTAGTATATTGTCAAGGAAACTTGTTACTGAAACATCAGATTCCTTTTGGCGAATGAGAGTGCCTGCATCTACTTGATCGTCATCATTGTTACATGAAAAAGACATTATACATGACAGAAGAACGCTTATCACTAATTCTATTTTTTTCATTTCTTCATCATTTAAATTGACCATTTTTTTTGCTGAAGCCCTTAGAATATAAGGTATCCCCTATAATAACAGGTGGCGGAGAAGGGTATGAGGCGGAGTTCATATTCGCCTGAGAGCGTAGAGGGAAGAACCAATGTGCTGGATGTAATCATAATCTCTAATTTTTGTTGATAATATAATTCATCCGCAAATATAGAGATTATATTTAAAAGATTACATGTTTTTTAAAGGAAAAAAACACACAAAAGCACATTTTTTTGGTGCTTTGAGAGGATGTAAGACGCTAAAAATAAGGAACTTATGTGGCGATATAAAGAAAAAACACACAAAATCACACTTTTCAGGTAAATAGTCCTGAGGATAGTAAAATCACAGTATCTTATTTCTTGACCATCCAGGGGAAGTGGAACCTGGGCTTATTGAAATGCCGCAGGAAGATGCAGTTCCAGAAATATGCCAGTTGGTAGAGCGTCTCAGAACCAAAGAGTTTGAAATAGGACGTATAGGTGAAGTCCCATTTGAAGTGACGCCTGATCTTCACGTCGATATCGATATGTGTATGATCGACCTTGTATTTCCTGTCGAGCAGGAAGTAGGCGAACCTGATGGCGGCCATACGGGGCTTGGGAGGAATGTCGCCCTCTATGAAGGGCATGACTTCTTCCCGTTTCTTAACTTGGTAGAGTGCGCCGCAGGCCTCAAAGCCGCAGTGCCCGATGAGGACGGACGGCTTGCCCCAGTAGCAGGCCTCCAGACCAGTGGTGGAGCCGAAGGAGACGACCTTCTCGCAGGCATCCATCAGGTCGTAACTGCTCACCTTGCTCTCGGGCGGGATGACCGTGACGTAGGGCAGTTCGTCGTATTGGTAGAGGTCGAGATGGTCGCGGTGGGTGATGCCCTTCAGGTTGGGGTGTATCCTTATATAATAATGTACGTCGCCCGCGCTATGCGTGAGGATATAGTCGATGGCCTCATGCTGGCTGGGGAAGACCCTGTTCTCGCTCCAGTCGTCACCGAGGGCGACGAGTTCGTCCTGCGACGAGGTGAACAAGACGATGTTGCGCTTGCTGGCATCAAAGCCATCGGGCAGCAGGCCCTTCTTCTGTTCAGTGACGTAGGCCTTCACATCGACCACCACCTCGCCCTTGCGCCTGCGCTCAAAGAATGAGGAGCCCTTCTTGATCTTATCCTCTTCGGGCTCGTCGCTCTTCTCCCACGTGGTGATGGCCAGTTGGTTCCATTTCTCAATGTTATGAGGCATGGCATCGGGATAACTCATCTTGGCGTAAGGCTCCCCATGGCCGCCCACCGTCTCGACGGCCTTGAACTTGATGCCCAGTTTCTTGGCGATGTCGAAGAAGAAGCGGTTCTCGTAGAGGCGTCCATTATGGACGATGATCACGTCGGGCCTTATCTGGTCTATCAGTGCGTAGGCCTTGTCGATAAGGTCGCAGAGTTCGCGGACCAGGGGCAGGGCATATTCATGGAACTCGTCGTAGCGGGCCAGGTCGAGGTCGCGCGTCGTCGTGTAGTATAAGGAGAGGACGGACCTGCCGACCTTGATGTCGCGGTAGGTAAACTCCTCCAGTTCGTCAGCGTGATGGAAGTCGAACGACACGTCGTGGTGCTTCAGGTCTTCCTTCTTGATAGGTATAATATGGACACCGGCCCCATAGATGCGCTGGTACTCGCGGTACATCTTGTGGCAGAAGCGGCAGTCGCAGGGGTAACTGTCGAGATTCATAAAACAGGTGGAAAGTGCTCCATGGCAATAGGCCCAGTAGATCTCGTCGCCTTTCTGCCTGCCGTCGAGGATATCGTCGATCACGACTCCGATATGCGGAGCGGAAAGGGCACTGGAACTGTAATATAGTCTTTTCATATAGTCATTATTGTCCTTTGTACCTGCACAGTTTGCGGCTTCTGTTGTGCAGGATGTCGTTCTTGATGAATGGGGTGACGTCGCTGAACCTGATCACTTCGTAGGGGACGCCGTTGACCTGTCCGCTCTGGATGGCATGGCTGGCGTACAGTTCATCGACAAATGGGTCGGGCGTACAGACCACGTCCAGGTCCAGGTTCCTGACGTACATGCCGTATTCCCTTTCGGTATCTTTGCCGTCCTGATCCACGTAGTGGCTCCTGAACATCTTCGAGAACCGGTAGGAGGCCCTCAGTTGCTGCTCGACATAGTGGATATAGGTGAAACTGTTACGCATCGAGGCACTGCCGATGAACACGTTCTTGGCATCGGCCTTCTCCAAGTAGGCGAAGGGTGAGTCGGCTCCGAAGGAATCCACATTCTCCATGGCATACAGATCATCTGCATCCTTCCCCCATACGGCGAAGGAGTAGATGGGGTGCCTGGTGCGCAGGAAGTCCTTGCGCCGCAGGGCGGCATTGCCGAGGGCGCCCGTCTTGCTGGGCGTCTTCCTGTAGTCAAATGTCTTTCCCTGGCAGAAGCCCCAGTTGTAGGTCGGGACCAGAAAGGTACCCTCAGTGCCGATGGCCTCCTGGAACTTGTCCAGCAGGATGTTCGGGTCGAAGTGCTCCCCATGCTCCTGACAGGTCAGGAACAGGTCCGTGATGTCTGATGTCAGGAGAATGACATCTCCCTTTTCGATTCCTATGATGGAGGGAATCAACTGATAACTGGTGTATTCTGCCATGTCTTGCTATTAATAGGTGGATCGTCCACCATCGATGACGATGTTCTGTCCGGTGATCCATCTTGCCTCGTCGGAGAGCAGGAAAGCGATCAGGTTGGTGATGTCCTCGCAGTGGCCCACGCCCAGGGGATAGTTCTGCAGATGGGCGGCTCCGGCCTCTGTCTGGAGGAAGTCATGTGTCATGGGCGTAGCCACGGTGCCTGGTGAGATGCTGTTGACACGTACCTTCGGTGCCAGTTCCTTGGCGAGTGTGATGGCCAGGGCGTTCAGGGCTCCTTTCGATGCGGCATAGACGGCATTGCCCTTTTCCCCGCGGATGGAGGCCAGCGAGGACACCAGGAGGATGTTCTTCAGTGCCCCCTTGTTCTCTTTCTTGATGAGTGGCCTGATCAGTTCCATCACGGAGAGGATGTTCACGTTGAAGATGGTGTCGATGGTGTCGGCGTCTGCCTGGCGGAAGGGCATCACCTTGCTCGTTCCCGCACAGTGCACCAGCGCGTCGATCTGCAGACCGTCCTTCAGGATAAGGTCCGACAGCCGTGATGCGAGCAGTCTTCTGTCGGCATCCAGGTCGCAGACAAGTTTCAGGGCACGATGGCCGTCTCCCGCCTGGGCGATCACAGCATCCAGTTTCTCCTCATTCCGTCCAATCAGGATGAGGTTTCTCTCGCCTGACAATCGCCTGGCCAGGTCCAGTCCGATGCCTGAGGTGGCACCCGTGATGATGGTATATGTGTCCATTAGCCGAGGATTAGTTTGCAGAGGTCACCGATGGTCGCACAGGCTCTGATGTCGGCGGCCTTGAAGGTCTTCTTGTAATTCTCGGAGGCCATGGAGATGATGCCGAGGATGGCCAGGGAGTCCCAGTAGTCGAACTCTTCCAGTTTGTCCTGATCCTCAACGGTCTCTTCTTCTAGGATCTCAGCCAGTTTTTGCTTTAACTCTTCCATATCTGTCGTATTAATATTCTATGATTCTGTTGAATGCCACATTTCCTATTCTCATGATGATCGAGGCCCAGGTAAGGCCGACGCCGAAGCCGGCGAGACACATCAGATAGGACTCCTGTTCGAGTTTCTCGCCCAGGTTATAGGAGATACAGGTGGGGACGGTCACGCCACTGGCATTGCCGAAGTTCTCCACGATGTTGCTGGGCATCTTCTCGTAGGGCACGCCGATGGCATCGGCCAGTTTCTGCAGCATGAACTTATTGGGCTGGTGGAACATATACCAGTCGATGTCGCCTGCCGACAGTCCTGCGCGTTCCAAAATGTCGTGGATCATGGGCGGCACTTCGCGCTGCACGAAGTTGAACACATCATCGCCCTGCATCACGAGGTTGTCGAGCGCCCTGAGGTTGCCTGCCTCGTCTTCATGCTCGATGGCCGTCTCCGGAGAACAGGGCATGCGGAACCCGCCGGCGGGGATCATCAGGGCCTTGGCCCCCGTACCGTCCATCTTGACGGCCACATTGATATCCTCATTGTCGTCGCTCTTCTCCACGATGGTGATCGAGGCGGCGTCACCAATCAGGGGCTTGCTGTTACGGTCGTGGATGGAGACCTTCGGACTGAGCACGTCGGCATTCATCAGCACCACCTTGTTGACACTCTCCTGATCGAGCAGCATGAAGGCCTGCAGCAGTCCGAGTTCAAAGCCTGCGCACCCCTGGTTGATGTCCATGCAGATCATGTCGTGCTTGAGGGCGAAGTGCCCTTGGATCAGGTTGCTCGTGGGCGGCATGAAGTAGTCGGGCGACTGCGACACGAAGAGCAGGGCGTCGATCTCGTCCTTCCTCAGCAGACCGTTGTCAAACAGATATTCCAGTCCGTGTATGCAGAAGTCGGAGGAGCACTGTCCCTCGGCAGCCACGCGATGGGTGTTATAGCCCATGATCTTCTTCAGGCGTAGTGATTTCTTTTCTGGGAAATTATAGTTGCCCATCTCCTCCTCGAAGGTGACGACACGCTTGGGGAGGATGGTCAGGATGCCTGTGATCTTCTTGTTCTTAAACTTCAGGTTCATGCGGCTCCACTTTTCTTAATCAGGGCTTCTATCTTATCGAGGGTGGAGAAATTCTCCGCAATGACATCCGTGCCATTGATCTTGATATTAAACTGACTCTCCAGTTCAT
Source organism: Prevotella sp. UBA4217 (assembly GCA_002379425.1). Taxonomy (GTDB): domain Bacteria; phylum Bacteroidota; class Bacteroidia; order Bacteroidales; family Bacteroidaceae; genus Prevotella. Next base: position 157,139 of record DFTH01000005.1, on the reverse strand, counting down.
CGACTAGTGACACCACGTCGAAGGAGTCGAGCATTCCTTCCTCAATGAAGTTCACGTCCTCCGTGAAGTCGAACTCAGGCCGGAGGTCTGTCAGGATTTCAACTATCTTTTCTTTCATCTTGCTTGTATTTGATCATTACATAATTAGTCATCGGTTCCTGTTGGAATCCGTAGTGCTCATAGCGCTTGATGGCGTTCTCATTGTCGGCGACGACCCAGAGTTGCTGGCGCCTGGTGTCCCTGCCGATGGCCAGTGAGGCTTTCAGCAGCCGGGCTCCTACCTTCTGGTTCCTGTAGGCTGGGTCGGTAAACCAATAGCGCAGATACCAGGTGGTCTTGCCCTGGAGTTCAAAGATCAGGAACCCGCAGAGGGAATCCCCGTCTCTGACCACCAGCAGTTGGCGGTGTGCTATGTAGTCCTCCACTTCCTGCAGGGAGGGCAGTTGCTCGCAGCGCGGGTCGAAGCCCCGTTGCAGGGCCTCATAGACAGGCCGCGCATCGGCCAGTTGTCCGTATGCGACACCTTCCTGGTGTTCCCAACTTTCTTCCGCCAGCAGCCCAAGGTGGCTCATGCGGAACAGGTGCTTGTAGGGCTTGAAGCCTGCACAGGCCAGGGCCTCTGTCTCTCCCTGACCTCCCTTCCTGCAGACCACGTCTATCACGCCGTCGTTCCGGATCGGGAGCAGGGCCAGGGCGCCTGCCGCGGCAGTCATGTCAGTGGCGATGTAGAAGAGGTTGCAGAAGTCGTCTTTCTCGTGGAGCAGGATATAGCAGCGGTCTGCCTTCTCATAGAAGAAGTGGCCTGCCTCCACCCAATAGGGATGCTTCTGGGGATCCCAGAAGAAATTGGTGACATATCCCTGGCGGAGATTCCTGATCTCCCCTGCGAAGTCCTGTATCTGCTCGAATGAGACGACCTTATCCATTCACCTGTTTCTTGTAATACGACCTGTCGATCTTGCCACTGGCGTTCTGCCTGAGAGCCTCCTCGCGATGGTAGTCCGTGGGAATCATATAGCGGGGGACGCGGTCGGCGAGTCCCTTACGGAACGCTCCCTTGGCGATCTCCTCGGCAGCCTGGTAGAAGAGTACGATCTTCTTGTTGGTGAAGTCGTAGGTGGCGCAGCAGTTATCCACCAGGCGGGTGGCGAGGATGGCATTCTCGATCTCGCCCAGTTCGATGCGGTAGCCGTTGTGCTTGATCTGCGAGTCCTTGCGCCCCACGTACATGATCTCCCCGCGCTCGTTGCGATAGACGATGTCGCCCGTGCAGTAGATGGTCTCTGGATAGTGCTTGTTCAGCGGGTTCTGGATGAAGGCCTTCTGCGTCTTCTCCCAGTCGTTATAGTAGCCGAGCGCCAGTGAGGAGCCGCGCACACAGAGTTCGCCCTCCTCGTTGACGGCAGTCTCTTTTCCATCGCCGTTCAGGATCAGCACCCCGCTGTTGCGACAGGCCTTGCCGATGGGCAGCGGCTCGTCGTCGGCAAACGTGCGATCCACCTCATAGTAGGTGCAATCGACGGTGATCTCCGTTGGGCCGTAGAGGTTGGCATAGCGGCAGTTGGGCAGATGCCTGCGCCAGTAGTTCAGGTGCTTGTTGGGCATCACCTCTCCAGCGAAGAAGACATCCTTCAGGTAGGGCATCTCCTTGCCCTCCAGCACGTCGTAGTTGGCCACGTTGATCAGGGCGTAGGGCACCCAGAACACGAACGATATCTTGTGGTCGTTCATATAGTCTATCAGTTGCGCGGGGAAGGTGAAGTGCACCTCGGGTATGATGTCGAGGGTAGCCCCTGTGGCATACATCAGGTAGATGTCGAGCGTGGAGTTGTCGAAATAGAACGGGGCCTGGTTGCCGATGATGGCATCGCTCGTGAAGCCAAACCGCCCCACGGCCCAGTCGATATAGTCGATCACGCCGCGGTGGGCGATGACGACGCCCTTTGGCGTGCCCGTCGATCCAGATGTAAAGATGGCATAGACGGGGTCGGTGTCTATCTGACTGGCCAGATAGTCGTCGGCAGAGTAGGTCTTGTCGCTGTTCGTGACTGCTCCCAGGACATCCTCTATCACGATGATGTCCTTGTCGCAGACCTCCTTCAGATGAGTCTCATGTGCCTTGTCGGTAATGACGACCTGCGCCTCCAGGACCTCCAGGATGGAGCGTATCCTCGTGTCGGGCGACTTGGTGTCGAGAGGCACGTAGAAATTGCCGCTCATGTTGATGCCTGCAAAGGCCTGTACCATGGTGCATCCCTTGGGGATATAGACGCCCACGGGCATCTTCCACAGATCCTTCGCCCTGATGGCGTCAGCGATGGCAAATGCCGAATGGAGGAGTTCCGAAAAGGTGATGCTACCCGTCGTGTCCTGAACAGCCGTCTTCTGCGGGTATCTGGCAGCAGTGGCAACAAGGTATTCTATGACGCTTTTCTGCATACGCGTTGTGTACTTATTTAATTTTAGGGTGCAAAATTACAACATTTTTACGGAATAGCCAACCTTTTGCCTAAAAACTTTTGTCCACAGGGGGAAAATCATTTTGATTCCTATTTCTTGTCGCCTTTATTCGAGTTAAAAATAACTAAAACTGTTAAACTTAAATAAATCCACGGGTTGAATGCCTCTTGGTCTGCTTTGTTTAGGAAATAGTTTGTACCTTTGCAGTCCGATTATTGGGGAGAGACTTAGAATCCCCGTGAATCTTGGTGTGAATAGCGGTGTCTTTGGCCGGGCATGGCGGTTCGTGAATCCTTGGTTCAATGATCCCCGTCAGGGAATCCTCCCAACGGGAGCGTTCGTTAGACTTGCAGCCGGGAGTTCTTGCAAGATGCAAGCGGCCTTAGGGCCGAGCGAGACCTCGGATGTGGGTTTATGTGCGTTAATAAATATAAGGTAAAAACTGTTTTTTAGTAGTAAAATTTTTAAAGAAATGAACACTTTAAGTTACAAGACTATTTCCGTGAACAAGGAAACAGCGAAGAAGGAGTGGGTGGTGATCGATGCCACAGACCAGGTCGTTGGTCGTCTCGCTTCCAAGGTAGCCAAGTTGATTCGCGGAAAGTACAAGCCAACTTTCACCCCGCATGTCGATTGCGGTGACAACGTCATCCTTATCAACGCCGATAAGGTGGTATTTACTGGTAAGAAAGAGACCGACAAGGTCTATACCCGCTACACGGGCTATCCCGGTGGTCAGCGCTTCCAGACCCCAGCCGAACTTCGCAAGCGCAACGGTGGTGTGGAGAAGTTCCTCCGCCACGCTGTGAAGGGTATGCTGCCAAAGGGCCCTCTGGGACGCAGTCTGCTGAACAACCTCTATATCTATGAGGGTACAGAACATCCGCACGAGGCTCAGAAGCCAAAGGCAATTGATATTAACCAGTATAAATAATTAAGGAAAGATGGAAGTAATTAACGCAATAGGTCGTCGTAAGAGTTCCGTAGCCCGCGTCTATGTCAAGGAGGGTACAGGCAAGATCACGATCAACAAGAAAGAATTAGAGACTTATTTCCCTTCAGCCATCCTGCAGTATGTGGTAAAGCAGCCGCTGAACCTGCTGGAGTGCGCTGAGAAGTATGACATCAAGGTGAACCTTGACGGTGGTGGCTTCACAGGTCAGAGCCAGGCTCTCCGCCTCGCCATCGCCCGCGCCCTGGTGAAGATCAACGAAGAGGATAAGAAGAAGTTGAAGGATGCAGGTTTCCTGACACGTGACAGCCGTGAGGTTGAGCGTAAGAAGCCAGGTCAGCCCAAGGCTCGTCGCCGCTTCCAGTTCAGTAAGCGTTAATATTCAGTGGAGAGTTGATAGTGGAGAGTTGACAGTTATGATTACTCTCAGCATTCCATCGTCAACCACTGATTATAACTGAACAGTTTAGTATCTAAACCAGCGGGATTTGTACTATCAACTACCCCCTGGCTGATTCTAAGAACTAATCGCTTTAGCGCTTTTACCAAGCGTAGCGACTAAAAGAATTAAAAAGAAAGTAAACAATTAAAAGATTTAGACAATGTCAAGAACAAATTTTGATCAGTTGCTCCAGGCAGGCTGTCACTTCGGCCACCTGAAGCGTAAGTGGAACCCAGCAATGGCTCCCTACATCTATACCGAGCGTAACGGTATCCATATCATCGACCTGCATAAGACAGCCGCCAAGATCGACGAGGCTGCTGATGCCCTGAAGCAGATTGCCAAGAGTGGCAAGAAGATCCTGTTCGTCGCTACTAAGAAACAGACAAAGGAAGTGATTGCCGAGAAGGCTGCCAGCGTAAACATGCCGTATGTGATCGAGCGCTGGCCGGGCGGTATGCTCACCAACTTCCCGACAATCCGTAAGGCCGTAAAGAAAATGGCGAACATCGACAAACTGATGCAGGATGGTACCTTTTCCAACCTCTCTAAGCGTGAGTTGCTGCAGGTGACCCGTCAGCGCGCCAAACTGGAGAAGAACCTCGGTTCTATCGCCGACCTGACCCGTCTGCCTTCTGCCCTCTTCGTGGTGGATGTGCTGAAGGAGCAGATCGCCGTGCGTGAGGCCAACCGCCTGGGTATCCCCGTGTTCGGTATCGTGGATACGAACTCTAATCCTAACAACATCGACTTCGTCATCCCTGCCAACGATGATGCTAAGGACAGCGTAGAGGTCATCCTTGACGCTTGCTGCAGCGCTATCGCCGAGGGTATCGAGGAGCGCAAGGCTGAGAAGGCCGATGAGAAGGCTGCCGAGGCCCAGGAGGGTGAAGAGGAGGCAAAGCCGAAGCGTGCTGCCCGCAAGGCACGCAAGGACGCTGAGCCCAAGGCCGAGGAGGCTGCTCCCGCCGCAGAGGAAGAGGCTCCCGCCGCAGAGTAATTAAAGAATTGAAGAATTTAAGAATTGAAGAATTAAAGTTATGGCAATTTCAATTGACGATATCAAGAAACTCCGTGCAATGACTGGCGCTGGTCTGGCTGACGTGAAGAAGGCTCTGACCGAGGCCGAGGGAGACTTCGACAAGGCCAAGGAACTCCTCCGTGAGCGTGGCCTCGCTATCGCTGCCAAGCGTAGCGACCGTGAGACATCCAATGGTTGTGTACTCGTAAAGAAGGTGGATGGCTTCGCTGCCATGATCGCCCTGAAGTGCGAGACTGACTTCGTGGCCAACGGTGCCGACTTCATCGCACTGACACAGAGCATCCTCGATGCTGCCGTAGCAGCCAAGGCTGCTGACCTGGAGGCCGTAAAGGCACTCAATATCAACGGTCAGTCTGCCCAGGAGGCTGTCACCCAGCGCTCGGGTATCACTGGTGAGAAGATGGAACTCGACGGATACCTCACTCTCGAGGGCGACAACGTGGAGATCTACGACCACATGGGTAAGCACACCCTCTGCACCATGGTGCAGACCAACAAGCCCGCTGCCGAGCAGGGTCACCTCGTGGCTATGCAGGTGGCTGCCATGAAGCCCGTGGCCCTCGACGCCCAGAGCGTGGATCAGAAGATTCTCGACGAGGAGTATAAGACGGCCGTTGAGAAGACGAAACTCGAGCAGGTGGAGAAGTTCATCGAGATGAAACTCAAGAAGGCTGGTCTGAACCCCAACCTCGTTGACTCCGACGACCATATCGAGAGCAACATGGCTAAGGGCTGGCTGACACAGGCTCAGGCCGACGAGGCTCGCAAGATCAAGGAAGAGGCAAAGGCTGAGGGTGAGGCCCAGTTGAAGATGCCTATGATCGAGAACATCGCCAAGGGCCGCGTCCAGAAGTTCCTGAAGGAGAATTGCCTGGTTGACCAGGAGTTCCAGTTCGGTGACGGCGACAAGGCTACTGTTGCACAGTGGCTCGCTAAGCAGGACAAGGACCTGAAGATCACTGCCTTCAAGCGCTTCACGCTCGTAGCAGACTAATCTTACAGTGTGATAATAAAAAAGAGTCGGCATTGCTTTGCGCAGTGCCGATTTTTTTGTATCTTTGCAGGCGTATGAAGATATTTGCCATCGGCATGAACTATGCCGCGCACAATCAGGAACTTCACGGGACGCTTAAACGCCCTGATGAGCCAGTGATATTCACCAAGGCCGACTCGGCGATCCTCAATCAGGGGAAGCCGTTCTTCATTCCTGACCACCTGGGGCGCATCGACTACGAGACGGAACTTGTGGTGCGCATCTGCCGTCTGGGGAAGAACATCCCCGTGCGCTTTGCCCACCGCTATTACGATGCACTGACGATAGGTATCGACTTCACGGCCCGCGACCTGCAGAGGAAGGCATCAGAGGCGGGACAGCCGTGGACGATCTGCAAGGGCTTCGACGGCTCTGCCGCTATCGGGGAGTGGATTCCAAAGGAGAGACTGCTGAAGGATCCTGAGACTGTCTGTGAGGATTCTGGCCTGCAGTCTCTACACTTCCATCTTGATATCAACGGGCAGACTGTGCAGGAAGGCTGCACCAGCGACATGCTCTATACCGTCGATGAGATCATTGCCTATATCTCCCAGTTCTTCACGCTGAAGACGGGCGACCTGCTCTACACGGGCACACCTGCTGGCGTTGGGCCCGTTCACATCGGCGACCGCCTCGAAGGGTGGCTCGAAGAGCGCAAGGTACTGGCGTTTAATTGTAAGTGATGCAATAAATGAGGGGCTTTCACGTTTATAAGATGAGTGAAAGCCGTATATCAATCCATTGTGGCTATTGTTCTTCTGCTCTTCCCTCTCTGTATAGGGGCGCAGGAGTTCATCAACCTGACTGCCCGGCAGGTCAGGATCGACTCGGTATTGCCCGTCTTTACCTGGCAGCGGCAACTCGGTGCCCACTATGCCGACTCTGTCTATACGGTCAGCATCGAATATCCGGAATTCATCGAGATGACCAAGGCCGATGTCCGTCGATACCAGGCGATCAGCGGAGAACCGCTGCCCGCACTGCCCGTGGTGACCCAGACGGTGGGCGTGGCCAGGAAGCAGGGCGTTCTCGATGTGTCGCTGGTGCCACTGGTCTATCGCGATGGGAAATACCAGAAACTTGTCAGTTTTAAGTTGAACGTTGAGGCCAGGGCCTCTTCTGTCAGGAATCGTACCAGGGCCTCTGGCGAGAATGGCCGTTATGCTGACCACTCCATCTTGCGCGAGGGCTCCTGGGCGAAGATCCGTATCCCTGAGAGCGGCTTCTACCAGTTGACAGCAGCACTCATCAGGAAGGCTGGTTTCTCGGACATCAATAAGGTGAAGATCTACGGCTATGGAGGTGCCCTGCAGCCCGAGAGACTGACGGGAGACTACCTGACAGCCACGGACGACCTGCAGGAAGTGCCCACCAGCACCGTCGGTGGCGTGCGTGTCTTCTATGGTGTCGGTCCTGTCACATGGGATTCGGCCGATGCCACCGTCCGTACGCGTAATCCCTATTCCGACTATGGCTACTATTTCCTCACGGAGAATGATGCGGAGCCGCTGACCATTGGCGTCGAGGAACTGACCACGGCCCATTATCCCTCTGCTGACGACTATCACACACTCTACGAGGTGGATGACTATTCCTGGTATCATGGCGGACGGAACCTCTTCGACAAGACGCTCTTCACCGTCGGCACACCACAGACCTATACCCTCTCTGCGGCAGGAACGTCGGGCACCCTGTCGGTGGCCCTTACTTCCAACGGCAGTTATGAGGCATCGGTAACCGTCAACGACTCTGTCGTAGGCACAATCAACAGGAATACCACCCTCGACAGTTATTCCGAGGCTGACTATTATGTGGTGGACTATCCCCTGAGCGGAATCCTGCAGGCTGAGAATGTCATTAAGATTACCCAGACATCAGGTGCGAACGTCAGGCTCGACTACCTGTCGTTGCGACTGGACGAGCCGAAGGCCATGGCGGACCTCCAGTCCACCAGTCTGCCTGAGCCAGAGTATGTGTATAACATCATGAACCAGGACCACCATGCCGATGAGCCTGTCGATATGGTGATCATTATCCCTACGAACCAGCAGGTTCTCGCCCAGGCGGAACGTGTCAAGAACTGGCATGAGGAGAACGACGGGCTGCGGGTGAGGATCGTGCCTGCGGATGAACTCTTTAACGAATACTCCAGCGGTACCCCTGATGCCACGGCCTACCGCCGCTATCTGAAGATGTTCTACGACCGCGCACAGGCGGATAGCGACATCCCCCGCTACCTGCTGCTCTTCGGCGATGGAGCCTGGGATAACCGCATGAATTCTTCCGATTGGGCCGGCTATGACCCCGACGACTTCTTACTGTGCTACGAGAGTGAGAACTCCTTCAGCCATGTCTATTGCTATGTCAGCGACGACTTCTTCTGCCTTCTCGATGATGAGGAACAGATCCAGCAGACTTCGGGCGGCTCTTCTACCTATATGGGAAAGCCCGACGTAGCCGTAGGGCGTTATCCTGCACGTACGGCGGAGGAGGCGGCTGTGCTGGTGGACAAGACCCTCAACTATGCCGCGAACAAGTATGCCGGTCCGTGGCAGAATGTCATCTGTATGATGGGCGACGACGGCAACAGCAACACGCACATGGCAACGGCCGACAGGGTGGCTACACTCGTGGAAGACAACTATCCTGGCTATCAGATCAAGAAAATCTACTGGGACGCCTATCAGCGTATCCCTTCCTCGACGGGCTATAGTTACCCTGACGTGACACAACTGATCAAACAGCAGATGACGAGTGGGGCACTGATGATGAACTACTGCGGTCATGGGGCACCATACGCTCTCTCCCATGAACTGGTGATGAAACTGGCCGACTTCGAGGCGTCCACCACCAATAACCTGCCCTTGTGGATCACCGCCTCCTGTGACATCATGCCCTTCGATGGACAGGAAGGGAATATCGGTGAGACCGTCATGCTAAGCCCAAAGGGTGGGGGCGTGGCCTTCTTCGGCACAACGCGTACCGTGTATGCCTCATATAATGAACAGATGAACCTCACCTTCACCAAATATGTGCTGAACCCTGAATATACCATTGGTGAGGCGGTGCGGCAGGCGAAGTGCGACCTCGTCAGCGAAGGACGAGACACGTCGCCCAACAAACTGCAATATACCCTCTTGGGTGATCCTGCCCTCCGACTGGCATGCCCCTCGTCGAAGGTAATCATCGACAGCATTAACGGGCGACCGGTATCGGCTGGTGTCAGTCTCTCGGCAGGATCGGTGGCAACCGTCAGGGGACATGTAGAACAGGCCGATGCCCTCGACAGTTCCTTCCAGGGCGTGGTCAGTGCCGTGGTCAGGGATGCGGAGGAGACGATCGTCTGCAAACTGAACGATCCAGAGGAGGCAGAAGTCCCCTTTGCCTATGACGACCGCACGAAGACGCTCTATCAGGGCTCCGACAGTATCAGCAACGGTGTGTTCCGCCTGACCTTTGCCGTGCCCAAGGATGTCAGTTATACTGATGGCAATGGCCTCATGACGCTCTATGCGGTGAGCAACGACCGCACGAAGACCGTCCACGGACAGGACGGCAGTTTCCTGCTTGACGGAGGGACCGTGGCAGACAATGACTCCATCGGGCCATCCATCTACTGTTATCTTAACTCAAAGTCCTTTGTCAATGGGGGCAATGTGAATGCGACGCCCTACTTCGGTGCCGAACTCTACGACGATGACGGCATCAATGCCACGGGCAGCAGCGTCGGGCACGACCTGGAACTGGTGATCGACGGTGAACTGTCGAAGACCTATAACCTCAACGACCACTTCACCTTCGACTTCGGAGAATACCGTAGTGGTATCGTCGGCTTCACCATCCCCGAACTGTCCAAGGGGCCTCACCGCCTCCTATTCAGGGCATGGGACGTGCTCAACAACTCCTCGACCTCCGAACTGGCCTTCAATGTCGTGGAGAACAGTGGCGACGGTCATATCAGTGTCATCTGCACGAAGAATCCTGCCACCTCCACCACCTCCTTCGTGGTCAACCACGACCGTAGCAGTACGGAACTGGATGTGGTGCTCGACATCTTCGACACCTCCGGGCGCCAACTGGTGAGAACCGAGAAGACCGGTGTCTCTACGGATGGGACGGTCGTCATCGACTGGGATCTCACCGTCGGTGGCGGCAGCCGTCTGCGCACAGGTGTCTATATCTACCGGATCCAGATCAGCGGCAATGGCGGCAGTGCCTCATACGCTAATAAATTGATTATATTAGGCAATAATTAACAGGCAAAAACGTTATTAGGAATGATGAATCAAACGAAGAACTATATGGCCCGAGAGATAGTGAGGGTGACCATGATGATGATCGCCTGTGCGATCTTGCCTCTCACTGTCTCTGCACAAGATGATGAGAAGGTCTCCATGTTCAATCCCGTGGAGCATGCCGTCATCTCACAGACCATCGCGCCCGATGCCCGTGGCGCCAGCATGGGTGATATCGGTGTGGCTACTGATCCTGACGTCAACTCCCAGTACTGGAACCCTGCGAAGTACCCCTTCTGCATCAGCCGTTCCGGTATCTCCCTGAACTACACGCCGTGGCTCCGCCAGTTGGTCAACGACATCGATCTGGCCTACGTGGCAGGCTACTACCGCATCGGCGACTATTCGTCGCTCTCAGGCTCCATCCGCTATTTCTCTCTCGGAGAGGTCTTTGCCGATGATGGCATGTCCGTCAAACCCTACGAGATGTCCATTGACCTGGCCTACGCACTGATGCTCAGCGAGAAGTTCTCCCTGGCCGCCGCCATCCGGTGGATCTATAGTGACCTGCGCTATGACTATAGCGAGGACTCCAAGCCAGCCTCGGCCTTCGCCGCCGACCTCGCTATGTACTATAACAACTATATCATGCTGGGTAGCCGTGAGTGCCAACTTGGAATAGGACTGAACCTGTCGAACATCGGTTCAAAGATATCCTTCTATGGCGACGATGAGAGTCAGTTCTTGCCCGCCAACATGCGCCTGGGTGCTGCACTGATGGTGCCCGTGGATGAGTACAACCGTTTCACCATTTCGGCTGATGCCAACAAACTGATGGTTCCCACCGTGCCCCGTCAGGAGGAGGGTGAGTCGAACAGCGACTATCAGGACCGTGTCCGTCGGGAATACAGTGATGTCAGTGCCATCAGTGGCATGTTCAAGAGTTTCGGCGATGCCCCAGGCGGTTTCAGCGAGGAACTCGAGGAGGTGCAGTGGAGCCTCGGTGCCGAGTATGTCTATCACGACCAGTTCTCCTTGCGCGCAGGCTATCACCATCAGGCAGAGTCGAAAGGTAACATGAAGTATTTCACCGTCGGTGGCGGTTTCCGCATGAGTGTCTTCTCCCTCGACGTGGGTTATGTGATCTCCACGGCACGCTCGAACCCGCTGGACCAGACACTGCGCTTCACCCTCGCCTTCGACATGGATGGCATTAAGGACCTGTTCCGGAGATAGGATTGAAAAATTGAAGAATTGAAGAATTGAAGAATTGAAGGATTGAAAAATTGAAGGATTGAAGTTATGAAGATACGTGTGGGGATGGGCTATGATGTCCATCAGTTAGTAGAAGGCCGCGACCTCTGGATGGGCGGCATTAAGATTGAACATAGTAAGGGACTGCTTGGGCACAGCGATGCCGACGTGCTGCTGCACGCCGTCTGCGATGCCCTGCTTGGTGCCGCTAACATGCGTGACATCGGCTATCATTTCCCTGATACGGCGGAAGAGACGGATGGCATGGACAGTAAGGTGATCCTGGAGAAGACCATCCAGTTGATTGCCTCAAAGGGCTACCGACTGGTGAATATCGATGCCACCATCTGTGCCGAACAGCCTAAGATGAATCCGCATATCCCCGAGATGAAAGCCTGTATGGCGAAGATCTGCGGTTGTGACTGGGATGATATCTCTATCAAGGCAACCACCACCGAGAAACTTGGCTTTACTGGTCGCGAGGAGGGTATCTCCGCCTACGCCGTCTGCCTCATAGAGAAAGATTAAGAAGACCTGCCCAACGGCAGGTCTTTATTCTATATATAAAAAAGATGCCGCCACTCTCGCGAGCAGCAGCATCGAAAAAAGCCTATGTTTAACTAAAAATCCTTTTCTCTAAAAGAAATTTTCAGCCGCAAGGGCTAAAAATTTGAAAGTTTAAAAGGGAGCTTCCCAGCGACCTCCTGTTATCCTACAGTTGAAAACTTTCTCTTACCAATAACTAAAAACCTAAAACTATAAATATTACTACTAACCTAAAACAATCTATTAACCTTTTGACGATGCAAAGGTACGACGATTTTTCTTTCCTCACAAGTTTTATAGCATATTAAGTGTATAAATACCCACCATTCTTGACGTAAATCAACCCTTTGTGTGCGCCAACAATAAATATTTATGCTTTTTACTTGGTTTTTCGGCCAACTTGCCGTATCTTTGCAACTACAAATAATATGAAGATACTGATCGTCAATACAAGTGAGCGGACGGGTGGGGCTGCCGTAGCCGCCAACCGTCTGATGATGGCGCTTAACAACAATGGTGTGAAGGCTAAGATGCTCGTGCGCGACCGCCAGATGGGCCGGAAGGATACCGATGTGCTCACGGTCGCGGCACTGCCCCGTTCCTGGCGCCTTAGATGGCACTTCATCTGGGAGCGCTTCGTCATCTTCCTTCACCTGCACTTCTCGCGTAAGCATCTCTTCGAGATCGATATTGCCAACGCCGGCTCCGACATCACGCGGCTGCGCGAGTTCCAGGAGGCTGATATCATCCATCTGCACTGGATCAACCAGGGTATGCTCTCCTTAGGTGATATCCGCAGGATTCTCCGTAGCGGCAAGCCCGTCATCTGGACCATGCACGATATATGGCCCGCCACGGCTATCTGCCATGTGGCTCTTGACTGTCGCGCCTTTACCACCCACTGTCGCCACTGTCGGCTGTTGCCCGGCGGCGGTTCCGACCACGACCTCTCCGAAACCGTCTGGCGGAGGAAGCAGCAGATGGTCGCCGAAGAGAATATCTACTATGTGGCCTGCAGCCGGTGGCTGGAGTCTGAGGCCAAGAAGAGCAGCCTGCTCCGGGGACAGAAGATCACGAGTATCCCTAATCCGATCAATACGCATATCTATAAGAGGTGCGACAAGGCTGAGGCCCGTCAGCGCCTCGGACTGCCTCTGGACAGGAAACTGATCCTCTTCGCCTCTCAGCGCGTCACCAATGATCTCAAGGGTATGTCCTACCTCATCGAAGCCTGCCGTGACCTGGCACCGTATGAGGTCGTCATCCTGGGAGGACATGCGGAGGAGGTGGTCGGACAGTTGCCGCTGAAGTCCCACCCCCTCGGCTATGTCAACGACGAACAGCGCATCGTCGATGTCTATAACGCTGCCGACGTGTTCGTGCTGCCGTCGCTCTCGGAGAACCTGCCTAACACGATCATGGAGGCGATGGCCTGCGGCGTGCCCTGTGTCGGTTTCAAGGTGGGTGGCATCCCCGAGGAGATCGACCACCGCCGCAACGGCTATGTCGCCGAGTATCGCAATGCTGAGGACCTGGCACGGGGCATCCGCTGGATCCTGGCAGAAGCCGACTACGAGGCCCTGAGCCGCGAGGCCGTCCGAAAGGTGGCCCAGTGCTACTCCCAGCAGAGTGTGGCGCTGCAGTACCTCGATGTGTATCACCAGGCCATGGCCTTTAAGCACTACAGACTATGACGCTCTCCTACGTTACGATCACCTTTAATGCCGCTGCCGTGCTCCGGCGCACCCTCGACAGTGTGCTCCGGCAGGATTATCCCGATATCCTGCACCTGATTATCGACGGGGCATCCACCGATGGCACCTTGGATATCATCAACGATTACGTCGCGCGCTCCAATGCCGCAGATAACGGTCATCGCGTGCAGGTGATCTCCGAACCCGACAAGGGTATCTACGACGCGATGAACAAGGGGCTCCGCTCCGTGACGGGCGACTACGTGTGTTTTCTCAACGCGGGCGACTTCCTCCCTGCTTGCGATACCGCCAGCCGCATCGCCGCTGCCGTGGAGTCAGTATCGCCGCTGCCAGCCGTGCTCTATGGTGATACCGACATTGTCGATGGCGAAGGCCGCTTCCTCCGTCATCGCCGTCTGTCACCGCCCGAGCAACTGTCGTGGAAGTCGTTCCGGCAGGGGATGCTCGTCTGTCATCAGGCCTTCTATGCCCGTACCGACTTCGCCATTGCCACTCCATACGACATGCAGTACCGCTACTCCGCTGATATCGACTGGTGCATCCGTATCATGAAGGCGGCCGACAAGGAAGGCGTACCCCTGTACAACCTCCATCAAGTGGTGGCCAACTATACCGAGGAGGGACAAACGACGCTCCACCACCGTGAGTCGCTCTGGGAGCGCTACCGGGTGATGGAGCATCACTTTGGGCGTGTTCAGACGTTCCTATTGCACTGTTGGTTCGTCCTCCGCGCCGTCACCAAATATTAACTATAATTATTTAAGTATGATTTTCTTCTTGCCGACGATGTAGATGCCCTTGGGCAGTCCGCTCGTCGAACCGTTGTCGCGCAGCAGTCGTCCGTCGAGACTGTAGATCTTCGCGGCCTCGCCACCGGTGGTCTTCGCCGTGCGGATGGCGGTGGGGGTGATGGTGCCCTGCAGACCATCCTCATTGTAATAGCCTCCGTTGGCAAATGTAAGGTCGGCCGTCTGTGGCGCTCCCTGGTTGCTGAAGATGATCATCTCCGGTGCAGAGAGCGACGTGCTGTTCTGCTTCGTGCCGTCCCACGACCATTTCCACACACTGTTGCCCTTGTCGGTGGTGCCTATCTTCTCACAGGCCACACCGGGCCAGGTGCCCGAGGCAGAGGTGAAGTTCTCTGCAGGCGAGTTGGCCCATGCCCAGCAATACACCTCCTTGTCCCAGGCGGCAGGAGCCTCGAAGAAGGCGCATACCTCGTTCTCGCCGACGGTACAGAAGTCGGGGATGCTCACCGTCTCAGGCTCCTGATACGTATAGGTGTTCATCAGCACGGAGAGCACGCTGCTGCCCTCCAGGAGCGCCACCTTCAGGGTGGTGGTCTTGTCGATCTTGATCGTAGTGCCACTGGCGGCCTCAGTACCGTTGGTGGCTGAAGGGTCGGAGCCGTCGGTGGTATAGACCAGTGTGGCATCGGCCTTGTCGGTGACGGCTGTCAGCGTCACGTCGAAGGGCTCTGAGAAGGTCCCGGCGGCCTTGTCGGTAAACGGCGTGTTCAGTGTTTTCGATAGGTAATACTTGTACTTATACCCGCTAAGCACTTCCTGCCACTGACTGCTGGAGGGCTCGTAGCCACTGGTGTTATTGCCTACGATCACCAGCAGCCGGTCTTCACCGTCGGCCTGGATGACGTTGGCATAGTAGTCTTTGCTGCTGCGCATGTTGCTGTAACTGCTGGTATTGCTGATGCCAGCCAGCCTGCGGGCCTGCACCATGGCCTTGATCTCCTGCTTGTAGGCCTTCCAGTGGGTCATGAAGATACAGGGGGTGCCAGGCATGGCCAGCAGGTAGGCATTGGCGGCCAGTGTGTCCTTCTTGATGGGGTCCTGGGCGACGTTGGAGCGCTTCTCGGTGTCGTGGTTCTCCACGAAGGTCACGGCATACTGCCGGTAGGCCCCGTCCTCATAGTCCTTGCTCACCAGCGGCCAGTTGCCTTCGTTCTGCTTGCCCAGCAGGCTCCAGTCATTTTTGTTGATGGCGTTGCGCACGGTGTAGCGGAACTGGAAGTCGAAGGCGGCACTCTGCTTGCCTGTGCCGTCAATCCACTTGCGGATGGTGTTCGTACCGTCCCAGCACTCGCCTACGGAGAACCGGGGCTTGGCGCTCTCGTTATACATCTTGGTATATTCAGCCTTGTAGCCCTTCACCATGTCGTAGCGGAATCCTGTATAGCCGAAGTCGTCGATGAGCATCTTCAGGTATGCCTTCACGGCAGCCTGTACATTCTCACTGGTATGGTCCAGGTCGCGCAGGCCGTTCCAGTTCTCACCCGTGTCCTTCGTCTGCCCCACGTCATAGCCGTTACTGGCGGCCTCGTCGTCAGAGCAGATGTCCTTGTATGTCAGGTTGTAATCTACGCCGTTGTACGACTCCTTAGGGAAGTCGTTCCAGGTGGTCAGCGTGCCGCGGTGGTTGATGACGATGTCGCCGATGGTGCCGATTCCCTTGTCCTTGAGGGTCTTGATGAGCGACAGTAGTTCCTCCTTCGACCCGAAACTGCTGTTGTAGTCGTTGAACCAGTAGAGTGGGTCGTAGCCCATTGAGGGGTTGTACGTACCTTTGCCGCTCTGGGGTATCCATACCAGGTCGAAGGTCGATTCCAGGTCGTTGGCCTGTGCCTCGAGCCTGGTCCAGCGGGAGTCCTTGAACGAGTCCCAGTAGAATCCTTGTAGCATCACGCCCTTGTAGTCCTTGGGCCATCCCTGTGCCATCGTCAGGAGACTGATGGCGCTTACGATCATCGTTGAGAAAAGTCTTCGCATATTAATAGTCATTCTGATCATTGTTGTTAGATGGTGCAAAGATACGCAAAATGCTGTTTCGGACATGTCCAATCGGCTTGAAATGTGCACGTTGCATGATGCAAACGATTGCATGTCCCAAATAGTAAGGGCAGGGAACGGTCAGCGGCCGAAGTCCCCCTCATTCCCTGCCCAGGTAACTAGTATTAGATCATAGACTTATAATACCATAGAAATACCAGTTGCCCCAGATCAGGCGGATCTCATACTCTCCAGAGAGACTCGAGGGCAGATCGATGCTGGTCGTTCCCTCGGGGAGTATAGTCTCATAATAGACGGTCTCCGCATCATCAGGATCCACCAGTTGGAGGACATAGTCCGGATGGTCACTGACCGTGAAGGTGTAACCCTCTATACTCGCGCGAGGCGCACGGATGATTGAACGTGGGGCGTCATTACCTAATGAGCCCGGATCGATAATACCAGTTGTCAGGGGAACCTGACCAGCCATGGCAAGGGCAGCCATGGTGCCCCAAACCATCAAAGAAACAAAAAATCTTTTCATCATGTTTTAAAATTAGAAATTCGTCGGCGAAGATAGGAAATTTGTTATTCCGTCCCAACTTTTTCGCCGACTTCGATTTAACAAAGAATTCACAGGACAACTTAATGTCCTGATAAACAGGAGGTTAACTGATTTATGACTTGTGATGGCCGTTTCAGACTGCCTTTTTAGTGGTTTTTGGGGGCTGGAACATGTCTTTTCAGGCCTAAAACGGGCTTCTGCCTCACTTCCATGCTCCCTTCGTGGGTACTGTTAAGCCACTTAACACAAAATTCACAAGTGTCAGATAACTCTCTGTTTATCAGGCATTTGACTTGTCGTTTAGAGATTCACGGGTCCGAGACCCATGCAACTGGTGGTCGTGATGGCCGTCAGGAAGGCCGTGAGCGCGGCTACTACCACCTTCACCGCCACCTCAATAATACGCTTTCTCATATTTAATTAAGAATTAAGAATTAAGAATTAAGAAATCACGCGAGGGCTTTGATGCCCGAAGCGTACCTTAGTGAACGAGTGCCGCCGTGTCGGCACGGTTAAGCCCCTGCCCTGGAGAGGGCAAAGGGGTTGGGGTTAAGGTCGAAGCCCCTTCTTATGAAGAAGGGGTTGGGGTTGATGGAAGTGTGAGGGCAGAGCCCTCACAAAAGCCCCTCTTCAACCTCTCGAGTCGATTAAGGCTCTGGTTCGGGAGTCGGGTTGACGATCGATTCGATCTTGTCAGCGGCAGCCTTCGTCCAACGGAAGACGGAGTCGTTGTTGAGTTCAGCCTTGGTAAACTCACCCGTGGCCTGAGCGAGCAACTTGGCGCTCTTCACGGCATACTGTGCCTCCTTGGTGTAGTCGGGCGTGCGGGGCGTGCCGTCGGGGTTCTTGGTGGCAGGCAGTCCGCCCAGACCGCCCACGATCTTGTAGCCCTCACCCAGCGTCATGCCGTTGGCCTCCATGGAGCACTTGAAGATGGCCAGGTCGTCGATCTTCACGGTGTTGCCGTTGAGGCACTGTTCGCGGACGCACCTCACGAAGTCCTTCAGGATCCCCCCAATGGTGCCCACGGAGAACGGCGTGTTATGCTCGGCCATGTGCTTGGCCATGTCGTCGATGCCCAGGGTCAACTTATTCTCTACACGGGCGTAATACTTGCCGAAGGCGGGTGAACTCTGGTTCTTGTTCTGCGAAATGTTCAGTTCTAACATAATTGTTTAATTTTTAATAGTTGATAATAAGTTAGTTACCTCTGCACTCTTGATCCTCCGGCCTGCGCACTGCCATTGTCTCTCGATTGCGGTTGCAAAGGTACGGTAAAAAACCATACGTTTCCCGGAAATGTCGCAGTCAGACAAATCCTAAAGTCATAACATACTGATTGTCAGTGGTTTCCAAAGTACTATTTCTGGAGCATCATCCAGGGTTGATGGTGGAGTCTATCGGCCGATGCTGCGTACGAGTTTGTCGAAAGCCTCTGCAGAGCCGTCGATGTCATACACCTTCTTCAGCAGGCGCAGGCGCTTCATGGAGATCGCCTGTTGGCTGTTCCCCGTCAGCACGGCAATCTCCTTGGGGGTGAAGAAGAGGCGCACTAAGATGCATATCACGTACTCCATCTCCGACAGTCTGCGTTCCTGGTATTTCATTTTCGTACGGAATTCGGGGATCATCTCGTCCATCATCCTTGTCAGTTCCGCCCAGTCCTTCTGGCTCATCTGGTCCTTGGGATTAGCCAGTACCTCCATCGTGCGCATATAGGCCGGGTTGCCTGTCAGTTGCTCATTGACAGTCTTGTTGCGCTTGATCCTGATCTGCTCCTCCAGTTCCTCGATGCGCTTCTTGTGGTTGCTGATCGACAGTTCTTTCTCTTCGACATTCTCATTCAGCAACCTGACGTTGTCGAGGGCTTTGGCCAAGGCTTCTTTTTCCGTATGGTACTCCAGCAGCAGGAGTTCGAACTGTTTGCGCTCTTCCTGCCTTTTCTGCTGGAGGTACTGCCATGCCATGACTGCCAGCATCAGCAGCACGACGGCCAGGCTTCCGATGATATAGAGCATCATTTCATGGCGGTGGGCTTTCTCGGCCATCTGTTGTGCCAGTTGCTGAGAGCGGCTGTAGTTGTAGAGCGACGTCATCTGCTGGAGTTTGTCTGACGTGGAGGTGGCGTAGTTGCTGGTGCTCATCTGGTAGAACAGGTCAGCGTACCTGACGATGGAGTCTTTCCGGCCAGTCTGGTGGTAGAGCAGGAGCAGGCCGCGGTAGCCGGCCTCCAGTTGGTTGGGCGTCCTTCCGGGGGTGATCAACTTGCGGAAGAGTATCTCTGCGGCGTCCGTCTTTCCCACGGCCAGGTAGTATCTGCCTTTGGCATAGTAGTAGTGCGCCTTTCGGGCGATGGGCTCTCCGTCTTTGAAGAAGGCGGTGGAGGTCTCATAGCGTTTGATGCATCTCCGTGCCTCTGCCGTGTCGCCGCGATCCACGAGGAGTTCTATGATCGGGCCCAGTGCCTGGGCTGCTTCCTCGGTAAAGCCGTAGAGGGCATAGCGTTCCGAGGCTGTCTGCCGGATCGAGATGATG
This sequence comes from Prevotella sp. UBA4217, assembly GCA_002379425.1. Lineage (GTDB taxonomy): Bacteria > Bacteroidota > Bacteroidia > Bacteroidales > Bacteroidaceae > Prevotella. The sequence goes on along the minus strand of DFTH01000005.1, from coordinate 137,577 downwards.
GAGTCGGGCATGTTGAGCAGTTGATAGGCGTTGGCGCGTCGCTCAATGGCATTGGTGGCTGCCTTCTTATTGCCTGTCAGCAGGGCATAGTGGTACTGGGCGCTGAGTTCTCGCAGCATCTCGTGAGGCAGCAGTTGCTGGTAGAACAGTTCTGATGTCTGGCCATGAAGGCGCATCAGCAGACCATAGTCGCAGTCGGCACTGGTGGTATCAGCGCGGTCGGCGGCGTCGTGGTAGGCCGCCAGTGCCTTTGGCGCCTCTCCTGCGTCGCGGTAGGCGCAGCCCAGCAGGTAGTGGGCGCGCAACTGCTCGTTGGGCGTACCGTGACGGTCCATGTAGTCGGCGGCCATCTGTATCGAGTCGATGCCGGTGATGGAGTCGTAGGCGGCATTCTGCTGTTCGGCCCGGTCGAGCACCTGCCGGAATGGGGTGCTGTCACAGCCCAGCAGCAGGCAAACGGCGCCCGTCAGCAGGAGGATGATCTTCGTCCTATTCATGAGTTATTTGACTACTTCTTGTTCTTTCAGTTTGTAAGTGCGATTCCTATTCCCGCCACATGAGACAAGTATTCCCTCATCCACCATTTGATAAAGAAGCACCTTTGTCCTTGTTGTGCTGGAACCAAGAAGTTTCACAAGATCTTCAGTTTTTGCTTCACCATTTCTATGGATATAGTCAACTATTATCGTCCGTTTATCGTCCGCGTTGCCATTATCGTCCGCTTTTATCGTCCGTTTATCGTCCGCGTTGCCATTATCGTCCGCTTTTATCGTCCGTCCCGTCTGTGCCATTTTACTAATGTCTATTGTCAATGTTGTGCGGGCGGGAGCGTAAATGACGTTGTAGTCTGGCTGCGTACCGAGTTCCGAGTTACAGATATCAAATAAATCAGGGATGCCACTGCCTGCCCGTTCTCCAAAATCAAGCAGGCCAAACATCTTCATGATAGTAGCATTTCGTGCATCAGAAGTGCCGCCACTCAATGCAGTCTTTAGCCCAGGACGCATATCACCGGGGTTGGCAAATGACAGCGAATCAGGCCGACGGATGATAACAATACCTTTTTGACCATAGTAATCGGAGTGGGCTAGCGTATTGACTATCATCTCGCGCAAAGCCTTATGCATAGGGACTTCATCTTCCCGACTTCCATCCTGACTAAGTTGGAACGGAACAGGAAATGCACTCCGCAATCGATGATACACATGAAAGAAGAAATCGAACAAGTTGCCACTCCAATCGCCCGAAGACGAGACGATGCGATGTGTCCATCTAATTTTTGGGTCAAGTTGTTCACGATAGTCGAGGAAATAGTCAGGCATTTCTCTTGTGATGTCATACTCATGACCAAACATCAGCAGACCAGCCACTGTAGGATATACACGCCCATCCTCACGGTCGAAGCCCATAGCCCCTATACTGCGTAGGAACAATTCATCATCCTGTTTGCTCCATACATGTCCAGAATGTTTCCCGTTGAAGTAGTTGCGGTAGTCATGCACCGTATTCATATCGAATACCGACATATCCAGTCCCTTAAGAACTTTAGTATCTGTAGTTGATGCGGCAGCATCACGATAGATAGCCGCCACTTGGTCTCGATTGCACAAATGATCACCTTCACCATATCTAACATAAGTCCCACGCATCGGGTCTTGTCCAATATATACAGGTCGAATGGTTCGATCTGCCCGAGGAACTTCAATCACGACAATTTGTTTGCCTTCAATCGTCTGATCATAAACCATGTTATTGGTTAAGATGTTGACGCTAACCTTCTGCCGATTATTCACCATGTTCCAGAAGTCACCTATCAGTTTGTGAGAATCCTCAACACCTCTTACGGACAGCGAGTGGTCATTCTCTTCCGCGACACCCAAGAGGATAACGCCTCCTTCTGTATTGGCAAAGGATGAATAAGTCTCCCAAATACTGTTTGGGATCTGTTTCTTTGCCGTCTTTGCCTCTATACGGTGATCTTCCAGATACGCCGTAAGATTGTTGATGTCTATTTCCATATTATGAGCGTTTTGATCTTCGTCCTATTCATGAGGTTGCAAAGATACGAAATATTTTTTTCAGTACCAAGAAAGTTGCCTATCATTTCATTGTCAGGCAGTTAAAGTGCTTGTGAATTTTTTGTTAAGTCGAAGTTGGCGGAAAATTTGGCAGATTGGAGTAATTATTCTAACTTCGCGGTGGATTTGCGAAATGAGGAGCCGAGGCTACTGTCCGGATGGCCCTCTGCAGGATAGCCTCAAGGGCCTGTTCGGGGTCCTGTCCTGCCTGGAGGAAGAACTGCCGGATGTCGGCATCCTGCCTGGCGCGTCTGACCAGCGAGGTCATGTCGGCCATCACCTTCGAGCGGTAGTGCTCCGGTGATGTAGCGAGCAGGTCTTCATTGTCGGTTGCCACTGCGAGAAGTTCACGGTAGATCTCGTCTTCTGTCAGGTGAATGTCGTTGTACTTTTCCATAGGGCGGTCTGTATATTTATAAAAGGTGTGGTAGATGGACCACTTCTACCTGGTTTGCGAAGACCCGAAAAAGAATGGAACATCCATCCACACCCTATACAGGGCGCTATCGACTCTTCTTTTTCTTCCCAGGTTCGCAATTTGGTAGAAAGAATCCAATAACTCCAAGAGTAATCCCACGAAAACGGCCTTAAGGCCGCTGCAAAGATACGAAGATTATTTGTAATTTAATAAACTTTTTGAACTAAAACTAATAAAGAGTATTAAACCAATGGAAAAGAAAGAAATGGACAGGTACAGGTGCCTGAAAGAGACTTGTGGTCGTCTGGGAAAGTTGTTTGGCGAGATTGCAGAAGCGTTACAGGGTGTAGCCAGCATGGAGCAGGCCACTGCTCCGCTGGCGAAGGTGACGGAGGAGGATATGCTGCGCAACTGCATCAGCATGCTGATGCAGGAAAGGGATGCACGGGGTCGTTATCTGGTATCTTCCAAGTGCCAGTGGCAGGCCATCTATCGCATCCTGGCCGACCTTGGCCTTGGTGTTGCCGATGGCGACTATGCGGGCTTCGAGCGGCTGGCATGGCGCATCCAGCCCGCCGGCTGCCGCGTGCCGTTCTCACTGAGTGCCCTCAAGCAGATCACGAAGACGGGCTTCACGCGCCCCTTTTCGCGCTGGACCTTCGACCCGGCCTACAGCAAGACGCGCCGGCCCTACGATGAGATGGTGGCCATCGCCACCCGCTTCTCAGAGATACTGGAGTGTCATCTGGAAGCGGGTGAGCCGCAGGCCTGTCTTACCACACCAGTGCCCGCTTCTCCTTGGGGATGAACATCTTGTCGGTGGGCTGGATGCCGAAGGCGTCGTACCAGGAGTCGATCATCGGCAGGGCGGCATTCACGCGGAAGATGTGGGGGGAGTGGACATCGCTGTTGACGCAGTAGGCCAGGAACTCATCCGTGATGTTGCTGGCCCACATGCGGGCGAAGGCCAGGTAGAAGCGCTGGGCGGGGGTGAAACCGTCTTCCTGCTCCAATGGCTCCTGCTTCAAGCGGTTCTCAAAGGCACGGTAGGCCACCTGTATTCCGCCGTTGTCGCCGATATTCTCGCCGAGGGTCTTCTCACCGTTCACCTTCAGACCGGGCAGGGCCTCCTGCTCAGAGAACCAGTCGGCCAGCACCTTGGTACGCTCGTCGAACTTAGCCTTGTCTTCTGCCGCCCACCAGTTCTTCAGATTACCGTCCTTGTCGAACTGACAGCCCTGGTCGTCGAAGCCGTGACTCAACTCGTGGCCGATGACCGTTCCAACGGCGCCGTAGTTGCAGGCATAGTCAGCCTCGGGGTCGAAGAACGGCGGCTGCAGGATGGCAGCGGGGAAGTTGATGCTGTTGAACTGTGGCACATAGCAGGCGTTCACCGTCTGTGGCGACATAGGCATCAGTTTCTTGTTCATGGGCTTGCGCCAGTACTTGCGGTAGTTGGCAGCGCGTGCCTCCTGTTGGATACGGATGAAGTTCTCCACGAGGTTCTGGTCCTCGCGGATGTCGATGAACTTCTCCAGGTCCTCCCACTCATCGGGGTAGCCTATGTTGATATACATGGCGTGCAGTTTCTCCAGTGCCTTGGCCTTGGTGGAGTCGCTCATCCAGGTATTCTCGTTCAGACGGTCCTCGAAGGCTTGCTGCAGGTCTTTCACCAGGCGATAGACGCGCTGCTTGCTCGACTCGGGGAAGTACTCTGCCGCGTAGAGTTTGCCGATGGTCTCTTCCAGGCTGTTGTCAATCTCGGCGACGGCACGCTTCCAGCGGGGCTTCTGCTCCTGCACGCCTCTGACGGCCTTCTGGTACTCGAAATAACGGTCTCCAAAAGCATCGCTCAGGTATTCGCTGTAGGAGTAGGCGGCCTTCACCTCCATATAGGCCTTCAGGTCCTCGACACTGGTCTCGGCCAGCACCTTCTCCACCTCGTGCAGCGGCTCAGGTTGTCTTACATTCACCGTGTCAATGTCCTTGGGCGCGTTCAGCGCGTCGCGATAGGCCACCCAGTCAATGCCCTTGAAGTCTTTCAGCAACTGCTCCCACGTCATGATGTGGATCGTCTTCATCGGGTCGCGGCGCTCCACCTGGTTCAGTGTCTTGACGCCGATCCTGTGCTCGATGGCCCATTCTATCTGCATCATGCGCTCGGCATCGGCATCGCTGTTGCCCACCATCTTCAGGAAATCCTTATACAGACTCTTCTTGGCTGCCACTTCGGCCTTCTGCTGCTCGTTGGGCTCGGCATAGTATTCCTGATCCAGCGTCGCACCGCCATGAGAGACCCCCATCATCAGGGTCGATGAGTTGAAGGGATTCAGCGACAGGCTCAAACCGTAAGGAGCGGTGTTGAAGCCCTTGGCATCGAGTTCAGCCATCACCTTCATGGCCTCCTCGCGGGTCTTGATGCTGCGTATCTGCTTCAGGTAAGGCAGGATCGGCTCATAACCCATCTTGTTGCGGCCCACGCTGTCCATGTAGAGACGGTAGAGGGCACCGATCTTCTGCCCGTCGCTGCCCTGTGGCAAGTCTTTCTCGTTGGCATACTTCATGATCAGTGCATTGATGCGCAGTTCGTTCTGCTTCTGCAGATCGACGAAAGCACCGTTCATCGGGTACTCCTTGTCAATCGGGTTGTTCTTCAGCCAGGTGCCGACGGCATACTGCCAGAAGTTCTCACCGGGTTTCACACTCTCATCAAGGTTCGCTCTCAGGTTCTGTGCAGTGCCCACTATACTTACCAGTGCCAGCACTACGGCAATCGTCCATCTTTTCATCATTCTCTGTTTTGGGTTTTAGTTCGTTCTGCAAAGATAATAAAACTTGAGTTATCAGCAAAAGAAATATTAAAATTTTTTTATTCCTGACTCTGATATTGCACTGAAATTCACCCGCTTTCTTACATTCCGCCACGATTATCTCTACGGCAGGCCAAACGCTTGCCGGTTTCCGTTTCCCTGCGTAACTTTGCCCTCGCAAGTCGCGACGATGTACAATAAAACATTAAAGATTAAACATTAAAACATTTGAGATTATGGCAAAGAGAAAGAATTTCATGTTGAGTCCGCACTTTAGTTATGATGAGATGACGCGCTCTGGCTGGGCTACACGGCATCACATCGACAACACGCCCGACGACCTCCAACTGGCGGCGCTGATCAATATCTGCTGGAAACTGGGTGAGCCGCTGCGTGAGGTGTTCGGACCCATCTATGTGAATAGTGCGTTCCGCAACGAGACGGTGAACACTGGCGTCCACGGCGTGGGCTGCTCCAAGCATCTTTCCGGTGAGGCGATGGACATACGTATCAGTTCCGTGGAACAGGGCAAGGAGTACTTCAAGTTCATCCAGAAGAATGTCGATTTCGACCAGTTGCTCTTCGAGTATAACCGCCGGGGCTCGATGTGGATCCACTGTTCGGTGTGCCTCAACCCGAAGGAGAACAGGCACCAGGCGATTGGGAATTTGGTTCATAGTTCATAGTTGAGAGTTCATAGTTCATAGTTAAGAGTTCATAGTTGAGAGTATGTTTTGCAAGAATTGTCAGCGTGAACTGCCTGAGGAGCAGTTTGAACTCTACCCCTCGGGCACGCGGCGACGGGTGTGCCGTCACTGCCACTATGTCCTGCATACCAGGAAGGCGTGGTGGAAATGGACGATGCGGCAACGCGCGCGCGTGGTGTTAGGGAAACGCTAAAAAGAAGTGTCCTATCTGTCCCTACTGTCCAAAAAGTATGGACACATGGGACAGATGGGACACATGTTTTTCATTTAAGACAACTATATATGGATATAAAGATGATTTTTTCGCTGCTGAAGAGCGGTTTTGGCCTGATTACCCCCCTCTTCAGGCAGTATCAGGTGAGGGATCATGACAGGAAGCCACACCTGTCGTCGATCCGAGAACGTAAACGTATCGTCAAGGGTATTCGTGAGTTTTTTGAGAAAAACTACGAGTTGAGGTACAATGTGATGAAACAGACGGAGGAATTCCGGCCAATCGGGTCTTCCAAGGCCAAATCTTCCCGAAAAGAGCCTACTTTTGCCGGAAAAGAGGCTCCTCACGTTTCTAAAGAGGCTCCTCACAATCGTAAAGAGCCTTCTCATTCGGCTAAAGAGCCTTCTCTCTGGCGACAACTGACCGACAGGGAACTGCGGCGGTTGGCCATCGAGCAGATGGAGCAGGTGGGCGTGGCATGGTCGGTCGATGTGGAACTCTACCTGCGCAGTGCGCTGCTGCCGCTCTACAACCCCGTGACCGACTTCCTCGACGGCTGTGGCGCGTGGGACGGCAACGACCGCATCCGGGCGTATGCGCGGCGCGTGCCCACCGACTATGACCGCTGGCCCGACCACTTCCACCGCTGGATGCTGGCCATGGTGGCGCAGTGGATGAACCTCTCCCGCGACTACGGCAATGCCGTCGTGCCGATGCTCATCGGGGCGCAGGGCACCCACAAATCGACCTTCTGCCGACTCCTCCTGCCACCGCCACTGCGCGAGTACTATATCGACGACATCAAACTCGACAACGCCGAACAGGTGGAGCGCATGCTCGGCAGGATGCTCCTGGTGAACATCGACGAGTATAACGCCAAGACCGACCGTGAACAGGCGAAGATCAAGCGCGTGCTCACCGAGAAGGATGTGCAGACGCGCAAGATGCGCTCCGACCAGTATGAACTGAGGCCCCGCATGGCCTCGTTTATCGCCACGACCAACGACCGCGAGCCACTGGTCGATCCCACGGGCTCGCGCCGCTACCTGTGCTGTGAGGTAGGGGGGCTCATCGATACCGACTCGCCCATCGACTACGGCCAACTCTATGCCCAGGCCGTCGCCGAACTGCGCAGCGGGGCCCAGTGGCACTTCACGAAGGCCGAGGAGGCGGAGATCGAGCGCCACAACCTGCTGTACCGGCGGGAGTCGTCGCCCGAGACGGTGCTGCTGTCGTACTTCGAGCCGGCACCGCGCAGCAAGGACTACTTCCTCAGGGCGGTGGATATACAGGCGGAGATAAAAAAGCACGTCAGTGGACCTGACGTGCCTAATATCAAGATGCTTACCCTTGCCTTGAAAGCCTGCCGTTTCCCGTACGGGAAATGTAAAGGTGTTCGCGGCTGGTATGCGCGTGCTATTCTATCGGTCGTCGCCGGGGATGCCCCAGTTTAACGGGTGGTATTAGTTAATAGTATTCTGGTAGTCGGAACGGGCCTTCTGGATGAGTTCGCAGAACTGCCTGTCGTTATGCAGATAGGCGATGAGGGCGCAGGCAAGCAGACGTCCGGCCTCGATGTCGCTGGCCCAGTGGTAGCCGATGATCTGGCGACTGGCACCGTATTCGAAGGCGCGCTTCAGGATGACCTCACTGTGCTCGGGGACGGCCTCTGCCAAGGCCAGTGCAGATGCCCAGGCGAAGGAGGCATGGCCGGAGGCATAACTGCTGGAGGCACTCATGTACTCATCGTCGGGGACAGGTGTCGATTCGCCCAGTTCGGCAAAGGGCCGCAGGCGGAAGTATATCTCCTTCAGGTCGTTGGCCACCACGAGGTTGTGCTCGCGGATCAGGTCGATGAGGGCGTAGATATTGGGAGTCGTCTCTTCGGAGGCATTATAGAGGTATAGCGTGTAGCCGAAGATCTTCGTCATGTAGTCGGTATGGGAGTCGGCATCCTGCTTGGCCTGGGTGCCACGGTTGCCGTTCCGCAGGGTCTTGGCATGCTCATAGCGTGCCAGATCTGCCTCATAGCGGTCGCTGCCAGTGGTGACTGGAGGATTCAGGAAATAGACACCTGCCGGCTCTTCCAGCCCTGTCGTGGGGTCGAAGGAGTCCGACAGTCCCATGAGTCTCTTGTATTCCTTGCGGGCGGCGTCGATATCGGCCTTCAGCAAGGGACTGTTGTGGGCCAGGGCCATGGCGACGGCCCCGCAGAGGTAGCCTCCGTTGACATCGCTCTGGAAGTTGGAGCCGCTGATAACACGATCCTCGCCATAGAGGAATCCGACGCGCAGGATGGCGTTCTGAAGTGGTGGCCACATCTCGGCGAAGGCCAGGGCGGTGGCCCATCCGCCAGCGGTGCTGGCCGAGGCGTAGGAGCCCGTGGCATCATTTCTGTCGGCGGCATACCAAGGTTCTTCATCCATCATGGCGAAGGGTCGCTGGCGCATGTACTTCTGCTTAATCTTAGCGGCAGACTGGAATCCCGTCCAGTAGGCCCTCTTCATCAGTCTCCAGAGGGCCGGCGTGGTCGTCTCGCTGAGGGCCGTCTCGAGTTTCAGGCTCCCCTCAATCATGGCTTGCACGGAGGCGGGGGTGCGTCCCATCCTGAGCATGGCCACGCTGCCGCGGTCGGTATTGCGCACGGACATGCCCCATGCCCACTGTACCTCGTCATCGATAAAGTCGGCATCATCGATGTCTGGGGGGGAAGGCAGGAAAAAGACGGCATTGGCCTGTTGGGAGGGACTGAGATAGACGGTGTCGGTGGAGACCACCGCAGGGTCGGGATTCTCAGGTTGGTCGGGCGGTGTCACGGGTTCGGGCTCTGTCCTTGTTGAGCCACTGTCGCACGACATGAGGAGAGCGAAGCCCAGCAGGGCGGGCAGGAGGCGTCGCCACGAGGACGCCAGATAGATCGGATATCGGCGTTCTGTCATGAGATTAACCTTTTAGTTTCTTAAATTCATTCCGTGCCTGTATGATGAGGCTGCGGTATTGGGCATTGCTTTGCAGATTGGCGATGATAGAGGCAGCGAGCAGGCGGCCGGCATCAATATCGGTGGGCCAGTGGAAGCCCACGACCACGCGGTTCTCTCCGAAAACGTATGCGCGGGCGAGAATCTGGTTCTGATAGGCTGGTGCCACCTCGGCGAGCATGAGGCCCACGGCCCAGGCAAAGCAGGTGTGCCCTGAGGGGTAACTGCTCTGTGTCTTGTAGTACGACTCCTTGGCGGGCAGGGGGGTCGATTCTCCTGTCTGTGCGAAGGGGCGCAGGCGGAAGTAGGTGAGTTTTACCGCATTGCATACGTTGACGTTGTTGGGGCGGATCATCTCAATGAGGTTGTAGATGGCAGGCGTGTTGCTTGGGTCGATGCTGATGCCCAGGATACCGCCGAAGGTCTTGGCCATGTTGTTGGTGCTGGCATCGGCATCCAGGACAGCCTGTGTACCCCGGTTGCCGTCGCGCAGTTTCTTTGCCTCATAGTAGCGCATCAGGTCGGCCTGCTGACGGGCATCGGCGTTGCCCACCGGCTTGTTGAGGATCTTCACGCCATCGGGGATGGGACTGTTGGCCGTGGGGTCATAGTTGGAGGCCAGGCCCTTGAGGTTCCTGTATTCCTCGCGGGCAGAGACGATGTCCTCCAGCAGACGGTTGTTTCTGTGGGCCTGAGCCATGGCGGCAGCACCGCAGAGGTAGCCGCCCTCGACATCGCTCTGGAAGTTGGAGCCGCTGATGACGCGGTCTTCACCAAACTGGAAGGCGCTTCTCAGGATATTGTTCTGCAGGGGAGGCCACATCTCGGCGAAGGCCAGGCCTACTGCCCATCCTGCTGCCGTGGTGGCAGAGGTATAGGAGCCTGTGTTGTCGTAGGCATCATTGGCATACCAGGGGGTCGATTCGCCCATCATGGTGTAGGGGCGCTGACGACCGTACAGCGACTTGGCGGGCTTGGCAGATTGTTCACCGGTGCGGTAGGCCCTGTGCAGCAGGCGCTCCAGGGCAGGAGTGGTCTCCTTGTTGATGGCGGGCAGTCCCAGCACTTCGGCCATCACCTTGCACATCACCTGGGGGGTGCGTCCCATGTGGGCCATCGCCGTGGTGCCGCGGGTCGTGCCGCGCTGCGTCTTGCCCCATTCCCACTGAATCTGGTCATCGAGGAAGGCTACGTCGTCCTTGACGGGCGGTTCCGGCAGGTATTCCTTCGGGTTGGGCTGGTTGACTTCAGCGACATAGACGGAGTCGGGTGCCGCTACGTCCTCGTAATAGGTCGGGGTATAGTCGGATGCTGGGTTGTCGAAGACAACGTCAAGTAAGTCCAGAAATTCTTCGCAAGAAGTGAGTGTCAGGCTACAAGTTGCCAGGACGATCCAAAGATATTTTCTCATTGTTTTATTTTAGTGTGTAATTATAATCAGCGGCAAAGGTACTATAAATCTGTGAATTAACCAAAGTTTAAACACTTTTTTAATAAAATTGTAAAAGCCGCCTGGACATTATCCAAGCGGCTTGAGATATTGGTTGCATCATGCAACCGTTTGCATCCTGCTTATTCTACCGTGCAGTAGATGTTGTCAGAGTCCTTGCGGGTCGGGTAGAGTTTGATGGTCGTACCAGTGGTGCCAATGTTCTTTCCGTTGGCCACGAGGTCGGTGATGTTCGTTGACGGCTCGACGTCGTCGTTAGCACCGAGGTTGATGTCCCAACTGTTGTTCGTGGTGAACTTCCAGCCGTTGGCATTCACGCCGGCACCGGTGATGACATAGCAGAAGTTCTCTGCATCCCATGTCATCTGCTGAGCATCGTCGGCCTGGTTCCAGCCGTTGAAGTCGCCCACGAGGTTCATGTTCGTGATCCGTACGGCGTTGAGGCTGAGGTTGGCCAGGTCGAGCGTGACATAGTACAGACCCTCACCGGCATTGGCAATGATATTCCTGTCGTTGTTACCATCATCGACGAAGTCGCCGGTGATGCCGCCAGTCAGTGTGTCGGCGTTGATCTGGGTGTCCCAGTTGCCGGCTTCCTTCTGGAACTTGAAGGCGTTGCCCCAGCCGTTCGGGTCGGCACAATAGAGGTAGCCGGTATAGATACCACTGTCGTCGGTCAGGGCGAGTTTCTGCTCGGCGTTAGCCCATCCGTCGGTAGCACCGATGTAATAGACATACGGGTCGAAGTTCAGTTCGGTGATCGAGTAGGTCATATCAGCCATGTTGATGGTGAAGCGATAGAACTTGGCCTTGCCATCGACGCAGAAGGAGTGGTCGCCACCGAGGTTGGTACGACGGTCGAAGCCGCCAGAGAGGTCTGTGCTCTCGCCGGTCGTGCCGTAGAGTTGTGACCAGTCACCGTCGGCTACGGCATCGATGGCACCCTTGTCGCCGAAGGCGAACCAGATGTCGCCCTCACCGCCATTACCTGCGAAGACATACGAGAATACGGGATCCTCAAAGACGTCCTTGCTGCTGTGGGCAAACTGCATGGTCATGGCCGACTCAGCGCTCCACTCGCCAGGACCACCGATGAGGTAGTACGCGTCGGCGATGTTCACCGGTTCGATCTTGTAACTATACTCCATCATGTCGAGGGTGATGCGGATCTTCTTGGCGTTCTGTACGTGGAAGGAATGGTCACCGCCAAGGTTGTAGCGGAAGTCCATCGTACCTGTCAGGTCCTCGCTCTCGCCCTTTACGCCGAGCAACTGTGTCCAGTCGCCGCCGTCGATAGCGTCGAGGGCTGCGTCATCACCGATGGCGAACCAGCAGTCGTCGCCGCCCGAGTCGATCACGATGCTGAAGACGGGATCGTCATAGACATCAGCGTCGCTGTGCTCGAACTTCTGCGTGCGGGCACCGTCAGAACTCCAGCCACCGGCAGCGCCGATGACGTAGTAGGCGGGAGAGATCTGCACCTTGAAGAGCGGGGTGAACTGTACGTTCTGTTCGGCATAGTAGTTCTCACCGGGCTTGCCGATGATGGCCTCCGATGCACCGTTGGTCACGGTGTAGAGCGTGGTGCGCATGTAGAGGTCGGTCGTCTTCGGGTTGCGGGTGATGTTGTTGAAGTACTCATCCTGCAGGTCGTTGGGAGAGACCGTCACGACGTTGTCTTCGATGCTGCCCGGCAGGGTGATGAACTTCTCGAAACTGGGGTCGTTAGCGAAATCGACCGTAGCCTTCAGAACGGTATTGGCGGGCATGGCTCCCTCACGTACGGCGGTTGTACCGATGGTGATGGAAGAGCCATCATTTATCAGACTCTCAATGTTGATGGCGCTAGCCTCGGATGTCATGGTGACATCAGTGGCGGCAAGCGGACTCTCTGGCAGATAGGACTGTGGACCTACCTCGGGGTCATAGTTCTCCGTACATGCTGTGAAGGCGATGCCTAAGAGAGCCGACATAAAGATATTTAGTTTTTTCATAATCGTATGCGTTTACTTTTGTTCAAACTTAATAGTACCCTGATTCATGTCGAGTGTGATCTCGAGCAGACCGCCGGGGAAGCCCAGGAATGTCCAGGAGCCCTTACCGGGATAGACGTACTGGTCGGAATAGATGCCACCGCTGAACGCCACCTCTGTGGATACGTCGTCAGCCTGATGACCGAGTGATGCACCGCCGTCCCAGCCGGTGAGGGCTGTGTAGATACGGAAGGTCAGGTCGCCCTCGGGCATCTCAACGGTACCGTTGAAGATCTTGCTGCCGATCTCAGTCTCATAGATACGCCAGTCGGCCAGTGCCTCGGCGTTGTTCTTGCTCGGCTCAAGCCAGCCGTGGCAACTACCGATCACCCAGATGATGGCCTTGCTCTTGATAGCGCAGTAGGCTGCCATGTGCTCGAAGGTCACTTCGTTGGACAGGATGACCGTGCCGGCAACGTCGTTACCCTTGGAGTCCTGGATGCTCGACTTCACGCGGAAGGCAATCTCACGGAAACCCTGATCCACATAACTGTCCTCATCGGTCACACCGTCGATCTCGCAAATGGCCTCTGCAATCTCCTCGCCGCTGATGTCGGCGTTACACTGTGTGAAGGTGGTCTCCAGGAATTTGTCAGCACCGTCCTTCGTGTTCCAGGTGATGCTTCCGCCGTTGTTGACACCCACCTGGATCTGGTAGGTGGCCAGTGCGTTGTAGCCGTAGTTGGGCTGCGACCATGTGAGGTTCACCTTGTTGTCGGCCGACAGTTGGATATACTGGGAGGCCACTGGTGAAGCATTGACGACAAACTGTGTCGGCTGCCCGATGGTGGGGTTGGAGTCACGGTCGTCTGAACAGGAACTCAGTGCCATGGCCATGCCCATCAACATCAGTGCAAATGAAATTATCTTTTTCATATTCATTCTAACTCTTAATTCTTAACTCTTAACTCTTAACATCTTAATATCCGGGGTTCTGCTGGATTTCACCCTTCACCTGGTCGGCCGGGATGGCGAAGATGTTCAGGTGGGCATCGAAACTACGGCCTTCCTTGGCACCGCCTTTCCACATCCACTTGTAACTGCTGCCACCGAACTTGCCATGGCGGATCAAATCGACGCGGCGACGGCCCTCGAAATAGAACTCACGGCTCCACTCGTCGAGAATCTGGTCGAGCGTATAGACGGTCTTGGTCTCCGTATTGGCACGGGTGCGCAGGGCGTTGATCAGTTCGGTACCCTCAGCCGTGGTCACGTCGCCGTTCTGGCGGGCTGTAGCCTCAGCATAGGTCAGGTAAGCCTCTGCCAAGCGGAAGAAGAAGAAATCGGTGTCGGGGAACTGAGGATCGCTACCCTTGACGACAGCACCGGTGGATTTGTAGTTGATGAACTTAGCCACGCCGTAGCCGTCCTTGAAATCACCGAAGTAGCCCAATTCGTTCTTCAGGGTGTGACCACTGCTGAAGAAGAGTGCACGGTCGTCGCCGGCTGCCTTCTTCATGTCGTAGCCCTGAGCGTCGGTGGGTGCATTGTCATTGGGGAAGAACTTGTGCACGAGGTCATAGCGTGCGCGGTTACCTGCCCACTTCTCGCTGGTACCATTGTTGCCACCGGGATCGGCAGCCGTGGCATCCATGTCGGTGTCGTAGGTCGAAGCCATCAGGAAGAGGCTGGTACCCCAGGAAGTGGTCTTCTTACCGTCGCAGAGTACGGGGAAGATGCACTCGTAGGCAGCAGAACTCTCACCATTGTCGCCCATGAACAGCATCTGGTAGGCGCTCCAGTCGTTGGTGCCCGTGGTGTTCAGTTTGTAGGAAGAGTCGATGACCTTCTTGGCATACTCGGCAGCCTTGCTCCACTGGGCGGTGCCGGTATAGACCTCAGCATTGAAGTAGAGGCGCATCAGCAGCATCCAGGCAGCGGCCTTGTCGGCGCGACCGTACATGGCATTGTCAGATGTCTTGGCAGTAGCGGCAGCCAGTGAAGGTTCAATGGCCAGCAACTCGCCCTCAATCCAAGAGTAGATCTCGCTACGTGTCATATAAGAGGGAGTGCTCAATGTCTCAGTAAAGGGAACGCCTCCGAAGGCATCCATCAGCAGATAATACTGCAAGGCGCGGAGGAAGCGGATCTCTGCTGTCTTCTGGGCATCTGCATCGGCTGCTACACGCAGGTATTCGTTACAATAACTGATACCGGTGGTCAGACGGTTGAAGTAACCGTTCAGCATCGGGTGGGAAGCATCGTAACTGTTATAGTCGAACTGCTGGATACCATCGTCGCCCCATGAGCAGATGGCCTCGTCGGTAGTCAGTTCGTTGGAGTTCCACATCTGGCGGATGAAACCGGTAGTACCACCGTCGAGTCCGTCGATGTCGCAGTCGCCGTTGGCACCGCCATTACCCTGCAGTCCCAAGTTGCCGTAGCACTTGTTGAACAAACCGTCGTAGTTCACTTCCAGTGAGAGGTTCGGGTCAATGGGTGTCACGTCCAGGTCGCCCGTGCAACTGGTCATACCAAAAGCCAGCGTTAGCGCAGCAGCGGGAATGATATTCTTGATGAATCTTTTCATGACTGTATTTTCTTAATTGTTATTATGAATGATGCATGATTAAAGGGTGAAGTTCACACCGAAGATGAACGAGATAGGACGCGGGTACATCTGGTTGTCGTAACCGTTGGCGATCTCGGGATCGAGGCCGTCGTAGTTCGAGATGGTGAACACATTGGAGACGGTGCCATAGACACGTCCTGCCAGACCGTGCCAGTTGCCACACTTGAACAGGTCGGCAAATGAGTAGCCGAGCGTGATGTTGTCGCACTTCAGGAACGAAGCGTTGTGGATGTAGCGATCGACAATCTGTGCAGTCACAGCATAGGTGTAACGGCCTTCAGACATGGCATTCACTGGGCGGTTGTTCAGTGCGTGGAACGAGTTATAGACCTCGTTCGGGTTCATGTTGGTCATACCAGCCGAGATGTTGTCGAACACGTAGTTGTTGAAACTGGCACGGAGCGAGAAGCCGAAGTCCCAGTTCTTATATTCCATGCGGGAACTCAGACCCATCGTTACGTCGGGAGCCGGCTTCTTGTAGAAGTAGCGGTCGTCGGGCGTGATTTGGCCGTCGCCGTTGCGATCGACCACGGCATTCTCAATGGCGTTGCCGTTCTTGTCGTAGGCCTGCTGATACACATAGAACGAGTTCATAGGATAGCCCACCTGGTTGTACTGCAGGTACTTGTCGGTACCGATGGTGATACTGGTGTTGGGCACAGGAGCGCCGTCGGAGGATACACCGCTCAGGTCGGTAATCTCATTGTGGTTGTAGGTGAAGTTGTAATCAACGGTCCAGTAGAAGTCCTTTGTCTGGATGGGCTTAAAGCCGAGGCTTACCTCAACACCCTTGTTTTCCATGTCACCGATATTCTGCCAGAACTGGTTACGATAGGATGACAGTGCTGCGATGGGCGCATAGTTCAGCAGGTCGGTGGTCTTACGGTAATAGACATCGATGCCTGCGGTGAAGCGCTGGTTGAACAGACCGAAGTCGAGACCGATGTTATAGGTTGTAGTGGTCTCCCACTTCAGAGTGGGTGAATAGTTCTTCGGACGATAGAGCGTACCATCACCCGTGACGGGATAGTAACCGTTGGTACCAGTACTGATGTCGTAAGAGGGGATCCACAGGTAATCGACGCTGAGAGACTCGTCGGTGGGCAGTTCCTGCTGACCAGTCTTACCCCAGCCGAGGCGGAGTTTCAGGTCGCTCAGTGCGGTGACGTTCTTCAGGAAAGCCTCCTCGTTGATCTTCCATGCCAGTGCGACAGAGGGGAAGAGAGCCCAGTGGTCCTCAAAGCGGCTCGAACCGTCGTCACGGACGGTGGCGGTGATCATGTAGCGGTCCATCAGTGTGTAGTTCAAACGACCGAAGAACGATACGAGGTAGTTCTCTGTCTTGTACTTGTAGAGGTTCCAGTTGTAGTATTCGCCAGGATTCGTGGGATTCGTGGCGGGAACGGCACCCCAGTAGTTGTTGATCTTGGAGCGCCAGAAACGCTGCCACTCATAACCACCCATGACGTCGATGTGGTGGATCTTGCCGAAGTCCTTGTAATACTGGGCGTAGGCAGAGAGTTGGAGGTTGCGCTTGGTAATCTGTTCCCAGCCATTCTTACCATAATATGTAGGATAGTTGGTATCTCGACTTGGGAATGCACGGTCCTGAATTGTCCTCTGCTTTCCTTTAGAAATATCGGCACCAAGAGTGAGGTGGAGTCTGAGGTCCTCGAAGCCATGGATCTTATAGTCGATGTCGGCACTTCCGATGAAAGCACGGCTATGTGCAACATCATCCTTCAAATCAAGCATGGCAATCGGGTTTTGCGTGGCATTACGCTCGTAAGTCCAAGGCCAGGTGGGATCGCCGAAGGCTGCACCTGTGGGCCACTCGAAGTAACCGCCGAAATTGTCGGTGCTCAGACCGGCCATGGCATTGTGGTATGCAGAGGTATAAGCATAGGGATCCTGAGTCGGGTCGAAACTGGTGGCGGCACCTACGGCTCCAGCGTCGGCATACTGTGAACGGGAATACATACCTTTGGCATTCAGGTTCAGGTTCAGGTGGTCGTCAAAGAACGAGGGGCTGAGGTTCAGGGCAGCAGTGACACGCTTGAAGTCAGAGGTCTTCAAAATACCTTGCTGGTCAGTATAACCGACAGACACACGATAGGGGAGGGAACCTACGGCTCCGGACAGCGTCAGATTGTGATCGTGGGAGATAGCCGTGCGGTAGATTAGATCCTGCCAGTCGGTATTAGCGGTACCGAGCACGCTGTAGGCTTCGCTCTCCTTGCCAGAGATCTGCTCGATGAGGCTGCGGAACTGGTTACCGTCCATCACGTCGAGGGTCTTCTTCTTCTTGCTGATGGTCAGACTACCGGCGTATGACACGCTGGGAGCAGCACCCTTGCGGCCTTTCTTCGTGGTGATGATGATAACACCGTTAGAACCACGGCTACCATAGATGGCGGTGGCTGAAGCATCCTTCAGCACGTTGAATGACTCAATATCCTGTGGGTTTACCATCGAGAGGGGGTTGGCAAGACCTTTGACGCCGTTGTTATCCATGGCAACACCGTCGATCACAATCAGCGGGTCGTTGGAAGCATTCAAGGACGAGCCACCACGCACGCGGATCTGGGCACCACCACCAGGGGTACCGTCATTGCTGGTGATATTTACACCAGCCACTTTACCGGCAAGCATGTCCTGTGGGTTCACCACAAGACCCTTGTTCTTGGAGTCTGGCTTCAGGGCGGTTACAGAACCGGTCAAGTCAGATTTCTTCACAGCACCATAACCGATGACCACCACGTCCTGGAGAACGGTCTGGTCATCCAGCAGTGTTACTTCTACAGTAGGAGCAGCCTTCACCGTCGCGGCCTGGTAACCGATATAGGAAACGGTGATGTTAGCACCCTGGTTAGCCTTCAGCACGAAGTTACCGTCGAAATCGGACACGGTGGCGGTCTGTGTGCCGTCAACGCGTACCGTTGCGCCGATAATGGGTTCGCCTGTAGCATCTTTCACATGTCCTTTCACCTCTATCTGGGCGAAGGCACTTACCGATAGGAACAGCCCGAATAATAGGGCCAACATCCTAAGCGGGAACTGAATGTTTACCTGCTTCATCATTACATTTAATTAGAGTTAATTGTTTGTATATTGTTATTGTCTTAGCGCGTTAGGCTGTTATTCACGGTGCAAAGATAGGATTCTTTTCAATACGTTGTGCTTTTTTTGCTTAAAAAAGATATTATTGTGTCGTGCAAACGTTTGCATGAGCGCGGGTGTACATTATTTTTTAAGATATGATGGGGATTACTCGTTTTTTTCGTATCTTTGCACTGTCAATAATTAGGAACCTGATGAAAGAACATGCGCCGATGACGATGAAGGATATAGCCAGGGAGTTTGGTATCTCCGTGGCGACTGTGTCGCGTGCGCTCAAGGATTCGCCCCGTATCAGTGAGGAACGGCGGAAGGCTATCCAGGCCTATGCCCGAGAGCATAATTTCTATCCGAATGCCATTGGTGAGGCTCTGCGCCATAGTAGGGTGATGCCCCAGCGCGTCATTGGGGTGATCGTGCCGGAGTTCACGCACTATTATTTCTCCTCCATCCTGACGGGTATCGAGGAGGCTGCTGCTGCCCGGGGTTATCGTATCATGGTGGCACTCAGTGGAGAGCAGTACGAGCGGGAAGTGCGTATCTGTGAGTCGTTCCATCGTAGCAAGGTGTGTGGCGTGATCGTCTCCCAGGCGAAGGATACCAAGGACTATACTCATTACCAGAAACTGATTGATGCCGGCATCCCGATGGTGTTTTACGACCGTATCTGTACGGGCGTGAATGCCAGTCGTGTGGTAGTCGATGACTATATGGGAGCCTATAATGCCGTGACCCATCTGATAGAGACGGGCTGCAAGCGGATAGCCTATTATGGCGGTCCCGTACAATTGGAGATATCCAAGAACCGCTTCAATGGCTATAAGGATGCCCTGCTAAAGCATGGGATGAGGGTTGACGATGCGATTATCGGCATCTGTGACAACCGCGCGGATGCGGAGTCGATCACCCCAAAGTTGATGGCGCTCGACAATCCCCCCGACGGTTTCTTCGCCGTCAACGACGATACGGCCATCGGCATTCTCTATACCGTCAAGCATGCGGGCTACAGGGTGCCCGAGGATATCGGCATCTGTGGTTTCACCAACGGGCAGCGTGCCGTGGCCTGCGACCCGATGCTCACTACGGTGGAGCAGCGCGGTCATCGGGTGGGCGAGGAGGCCGCCGAGATCCTGATGGACAAGGTGGAGGGCATCAGTCCGCTCGACAAAGTAGAGAAGCGCATCGTGCGCACCCGCCTGATCATCCGCGGAACGACGAAGTAGTTTCTCATTCAAGCGACTAAGAATGTAAAACCATAATTATGAATTGTGAATTATGAATTATGAATTAAAGACAAAGCCAGACTTATCATTTTGGAAATTGTGGAACCTGAGTTTCGGGTTCTTCGGGGTGCAGATTGCATACGCCCTGCAAAGTGCGAACATCTCCAGGATATTCGCTACCCTTGGTGCTGATCCGCATAACCTGAGTTATTTCTGGATCCTGCCACCGCTGATGGGTATCCTTGTGCAACCGATTGTAGGGACCCTCAGCGACAAGACGTGGACGCGCTTCGGCCGTCGCATTCCCTATCTGTTTGTTGGTGCAGCCGTCGCTGTGCTGGTGATGTGCCTGTTGCCCAACTCCGGTTCGCTCGGCCTGACGGTGAGTGCCGCGATGATGTTCGGACTGATAGCCCTGATGTTCCTCGACACGAGCATCAACATGGCGATGCAGCCTTTCAAGATGCTGGTGGGCGACATGGTGAATGAGAAACAGAAGGCCAAGGCCTACTCCATCCAGTCGTTCCTCTGCAACTCTGGATCAGTGCTGGGCTTTGTGTTTCCTTTTGTGTTCACCTTTATTGGCATCAGCAACGTGGCGGAGAAGGGGGTGGTACCCGACAGCGTCATTTGGTCGTTCTATATCGGGGCTGCCATCCTGATACTCTGTGTCATCTACACTACGATGAAGGTGAAGGAGTGGCCGCCGAAGGAGTATGCGGAGTATAATGGACTCTCCGAGACCTCAGAGTCTTCCGAGTCCTCAGGCAACTGGATCACTCTCCTGAAGAACGCCCCTTCTACATTCTGGAAAGTTGGACTCGTGCAGTTCTTCTCCTGGGCCGCCATGCTTTACATGTGGAACTATACCACCGGCGCCATTGCCGAGGTGGTCTGGGATACGACCGACCCAGCCAGCGAGGCTTTCCAGGAAGCAGGCAACTGGGTGGGCATCCTATTTGCCGTACAGGCCGTTGGCTCCGTTATATGGGCAGCCCTGCTCCCACAGTTCAAGAACACGAAGATGGCCTATTCTGTCAGCCTGCTGATTGGTGCTGTCGGCTTCATCCTCGTGCCCTATATCCATGACCAGTACCTGCAGTTCATCCCGTTCCTGCTGATCGGTTGTGCCTGGGCGGCGATGCTCGCCATGCCGTTCACCTTCGTTACCAACGCCTTGCAAGGCTACGGTCACATGGGTGCCTACCTTGGCTTGTTCAACGGCACGATATGCATTCCTCAGATCGTTGCAGCCCTTCTGGGCGGTGTGATCTTGTCTTTGGTGGGCAGCCATCAGTCGTCGATGATGGTCGTGGCCGGAGTCAGTTTCCTGATTGCCTCTGCCTGTGTGTTTGTGATTAGAGAAAAGAAGTAGTTAATAGGAGATAGATGGCTCTTTTTGTCTTCCTTTTTCTTCTTCTGGTTCCTTTGCCCTGCTCCGCTGGGGAGGAGAACGTCCTGACGGAGCGCTACAACGTGTCGTATCTGGACCTGAGCAATGGCTTGCCTCATAATAATATCAGCGATATCTTTGAAGATTCGAGCGGTTTCCTCTGGATATCCACTTTTGGGGGTGGATTGGTGCGATACGATGGCTATGGCGTAATGGAACCTCGGCTCGACCTGAACAGCAAGTCTTGCAGGAGCATCACGGAGGATGATTTCCGTCGGCTGTGGGTGGCGTTCGACGAGGGTATCGATATCATCGACCTGAGGACGATGAGTTCGGTCGTCCCTGATCATCCGGAACTGCAGAAACTTCTCGTTCAGCCCTCTATCCGATGCTATCGCGATGCCCTTGGAAGGATCTGGATCATCAATAATCAGCAGGTCAGCCTGATCACCTTCAGGGACGACGGCGAGATAGACAAGATATGTGCCTATCCCCACCCTTGGCGCATGCTCGACATGGCCATCAGTGACATAGAAGGCAACGGAAAGCCATGGATTGGCATCGACGGTGGTCTTTACAGGCTGACTGAGAGGAACGGGAAACTGGTGCGAGAGGAGATATCCGCCCTTCTCAAGCCCTTGCAGAACTATTATATTACCGATATCCTCAAGCGTAATAATGTGATATGGATCACGACCAATATGGGCCTTTTTCGTTATGATCCCTATCAGCAGAGGCTCGACGAGTATCATCACTCCAGTCTGCCGGGATCCCTGTCGCACGTCTTCCTGTCCAGTCTGGCAGTGACGCCCGACAACCAACTCTTGGTAGGCTCACTGTCTGGCATTAATATCTACGACGACAAGGCAGATCGTTTTACCGTTTGGAATACGGAGAGCAACCTGCCGTTGAAGAGCGATTTCATACATAGTATCCGTATCTATCATGGACATATCTGGATATGTACAGAGTCTGGCGGAATCGCCTGCCTGAGCCCTCGTAGGCTGCTGCTGCGTAACTCTGTCCACACTGCCGATCCCCGTTCTCTCTCGCCTAATCCCGTCAATGCCATGTATGCCGAACCCGATGGCCGCCTCTGGGTGGGAACGGTGGAGGGAGGTCTCAACCTGAGAGAGAAGGGCGCGAGTGAGTTCATCCATTTTACGACATCTAATTCCGGTTTGTCGCATAATAGTGTCTCAGCCCTCGTAGCGGACCACCATGGGCGATTATGGATAGGCACCTGGGGAGGTGGCGTATGTGTGACCGACAAGGGGAATCCCCAGAATATCTCACGTATTGAACTGCCCAGAGACTATGGCATACGCACCAGTTTCGTGGGAGCCTTAGCCAACGATACGATCAATGACGGACTGTGGATAGGTAGTAATGCCGGACTGTACTATTATGACTATAAGACCCAGAAGATAGAAGAGCCGTTTGAGGGTTGCCGCAGTGTCACAGGCTGTATCGGAGCCATCGTTGACCGTGATGGCATCTTGTGGATGGGCTGTATGGAGGGCTTGCGACTGGTTGACCTGAACTCAGGGCGACAGGGACGCAGGCCATTCAAGACAGAGGGCATCTCCCATAAACTGGATGAGCCAGGTTCGCGTATCGTAGATAAGATCTCCTCGTTTTGCCAGACCCGCGACGGTACGCTCTGGCTGGGCAGCAATGGCTATGGCATTTACAGGCTTGTCAAAGATGGGAAAGACGGTAGCCGGCGCTTCGAGGCATTATCTGTCGAAGACGGGTTAGCCTTTGGCAGCGTCAAGGGCATTGTCGAGGATCCGAACGGCCATCTGTGGATCACTACCCAGAACGGTCTCTCGGTATATGACCCGAAATCACACATCTTCTCCAACTATTTCAATGATGAAGGTCTGGTGGATCACCATTTCTACTGGAACTCAGCCATTTCGGATGATGAAGGCATCATCTACCTGGGCAGTGAAGGCGGTCTGACAGAGGTGCTGGGCGAGAATACGGAGTCCAAGCCCTACGGGAAACTCGTGTTCACCCATCTGACTATCGATAACCAGGATGTTGCCTCAGGCAGCGATTACCTGTCAGAAGATATTTCCATAGCGTCAACCATCCAGATGCGTGAGAGCAACCGTTCCTTCACGATAGCCTTCTCTGCCTTGGACTATGGCAATGAAGACCGCGTCATGTTCAGTTATAGGATGAAAGGCCTCGACGATGAATGGACACCGCTTAAACTTGGAGAGCACTCCGTGCGTTACAGTGCATTGCCGGCGGGCCGATATACCTTTGAGGTGAGGTATATTTCCACCCTCTCTGCCGATTATTCCGACATAGCCTCCATCGACATCGTTGTCGTCCCGCCATTCTGGAAGAGTTGGTGGTTCAGGCTATTGCTGAGCATACTCTTCGTGGTACTCGTCATATATATATATAATAGGTGGGTGGCCCGTCTGAAGCGCATTGAGGCCGAACAATTACTCAATCCTATCCGGAAGGTGCTGGAGGAGTCGGAGGATCCCCGCCAACTTCAGACGCGTATCCAGAACATCCTCGACAACCAGCAGCGCTACAAGGTTAGTGTGACGAAGAGCGTGGAAGCCGACAAGGAGGAGGTGATGAAGGCGACCCGTCCGTTCATGGAGCGCGTCATGGATATCATGGAACAGCACTATATGGATGCAGACTTTGGCGTGCAGGAATTCTGCGACGCCCTGGGCATGAGCCGCACGGTGGCCAGTAAGCATCTGAATGCGGAGGTGGGAGTGCCTGCCGGACAGTTTATCCGCAACTATCGCCTGAATATGGCCAAAGAACTACTAACTGCCAAGACCGGCAACCGCAATGTGACGGAGGTGGCATACGCTGTGGGGTTCAACGATCCGAAATACTTCACACGCTGTTTCACCAAGATGTTCGGAGTGAGCCCAAGTACTTATCAAAGTAACAAGGAACTTCTTGACATACCTCAAGAGTAGGTCTTGATATACCTCAAGAGGTGTAAAATACGCTATAGTTAGCGAGAAATGCGTTTTGTCCACCTAATAAATCGTATTGTCCACCCTATTACTATTATTATTTATTAATTTTGCGCAAAATTTCACTAATATAATAAACATTTTCTAAAACTAAAACCAATTAACAATGAGAAAACAAGTATTATTCTCTGCGATGCTGTTCATGGGAACACTGGGCGGGCTCACGTTCTGCCCGACGACCGTGAATGCATCTGTGCAGCAGGGCCAGACCATCAAGGTCTCTGGTCAGGTTGTGGATCAGGATGGAGAAGCGCTGATTGGTGCTACTGTCAAGTTGAAGAATGCCCAGACGGGTGTTATCACTGACTTCGACGGTAACTTCACGATCGACGCTCCCGCCAATGGTACACTCGTGATTAGTTACGTGGGTTACAAGGACCGTGAGATTGCCATCCGTGGTCGTGCCATTATCGAGCAGATCCAGATGGAGAGCGACGCCATGATGCTTGATCAGGTTGTTGTCGTGGGTTATGGTGTTCAGAAGAAGGCCGACCTGACAGGTTCTGTGTCTATTGTGAACGCTGATGAACTGAAGCGCGTGTCAAATTCTAACATCTCCACGATGCTGGAAGGTAAGGTAGCAGGTGTGCAGATTACCTCCGACGGTCAGCCTGGTGCCGATCCTGCTGTTCGTATCCGTGGTATCGGTTCGTTCGGTAGCACTGCTCCTCTTTATGTAGTTGATGGTGTGCCCATGGGTACTTCTATCCGTGACTTCTCTCCTAATGATATCGAGACCATCCAGGTGCTGAAGGATGCTTCTGCCGGTGCCATCTACGGTTCTCGTGCTGCTAACGGTGTGGTTATCATCACAACAAAGGGTGGTAAGAAGGATCAGCCTTTGAAGGTTGACTATAAGGGTTACTTTGGTGTTGACCAGATTCCCAGTGGTGTCTATGATGTGATGAATGCTGATCAGTATAGTACATATCTGGGGCAGGCTTGCGCTAATTCTGGTACTCCTCTCCCTGGTGGTTATAGCCAAGTTTCCGATGGCGTTTATAAATTCCAGGATAACACTAATACAGATTGGTTTAAAGAGGTCTTCAAGACAGGTATCCGCCAGAACCACAATGTGAATCTGAGTGGTGGTGGTGCACACAATACCTATAATATTGGTCTTGACTATTTCAAACAGAAGGGTACGCTTGAGGGTGCAGGTCCTAACTATGAGCGTTTCACCGCCCGTGTAAACAACACGATGGACACGAAATTCGTTAAGTTCCGTACCAGTTTTGTATATTCTCATTCTAGTCAGGATGGTATGGGTGTTTCCAATGCGCAGGAATACGTCCAGGGTCTGTGGGGTATGACAGGTTGGAATGTGCTAGGCGGTGCTTTGTCTATGCAGCCAACCATCAAGGCATACGATCCTAGTACTTGGGTACTTGACGACAAAGTAGGTGCTGCTAGCAACTGGAATTATGATGCATACGGCTATGGTGTATATTATGATACTGTACATGGCGATATCTCTGCTGCCAACCCGTTGCTGGTTAACAATCTTTTCCAGCGTAATACAATTGTTGACCGTTTTGTAGGCACGGGCTCTGCTGATGTTGACTTGTTAGAAATGCTTGGTGTCAAGAGCAAGAATCATAAGTTGACCTATAAGATTAACCTTTCATACAGTGCTACTCATGCAAATGACAGGACATGGATCTCAGCATGGATTCAGAGTAACCGTGTATATCTGGACAAAAGTAATGAAAAGTTGACCAAGGCTCACCGCAAATATACGGATGCCCTGATTGAGAACACATTGACATACGATGGTACTTTTGGTTTACACCATGCTAATTTGGTTGTCGGTCAGACTTTTGAACAGGAGAACACAAACACTCTGTCAGCATGGGGTGTAAACTTTACAGAGCCTTATTACTTGCAGATTCAGAATGCTCTTACCAGGGATGCTGACTCATACGAGTACAAGCACACGATGGCTTCCTATATCGCTCGTCTGAACTACGACTATGACGGCAAGTACTTGCTTTCTGCGATTGTACGTCGTGATGGTAGTTCCCGCCTGTCTAAAGACCGTCGCTGGGATACATTCCCTTCAATCTCTATCGGTTGGCGTTTTGATAAGGAAAAGTTCTTCCCCATCGACCATAATATTGTGAACATGTTCAAGGTTCGCGCCAGTTATGGTGAACTGGGTAATGAGAATATTGCCGATGGTGTCTATGAGATGACCATGGCTCGTAACAATATGACCTACAGTTTCGGTAATCAGCCTGTCACTGGTTCTGCCGCAGCGAAGTTTGTTGTTGAGGATGTGTATTGGGAGAAGAAGAAGACCATGAACGTCGGTATTGATTTGGCTTTCTTCAACAACCGCATTGAGTTCACTGCTGAGTGGTATAAGAATAAGTCTCAGGACCTGCTCTTTGAGCACGTGCCTGTTCCCAATAGTGGTGGCTTCTCCAATGACCAGGTCACTATGAATGCTGCTTCTATGGAGAATAGCGGTTTTGAGTTCTCTGTGACCTACCGTAACAATGATCATCCTCTGAAGCATCAGATCAGTGCCAACCTGAGCACGCTGAAGAATAAGGTGACTTCACTTGGCTTCGGAACGGAGTCTTATATTAGCGGTAATGATTATATAACGAAAGTTGGTGAAGAGGTCGGTCAGTTCTATGGCTATGTTTATGAGGGCATTGCTCGTACACAGGCAGACCTTGATGCTCACAATGCAGTTGCTCTCCAGTCTGGTGCCAATGTCGGTGACTGCCTCTATAAGGATGTCAATGGTGATGGAGTCATTACTACAGACGACCGTATCGTCCTGGGTGGTGGTCTGCCAAAGATTAACTTCGGTCTGAGCGCACATCTGGAGTACAAGAACTTCGACTTGAGTATTTCTACCTTCGGTGCTCTTAATTATCATGTATCCGACGGTATCTACAACAACTTGACCTCCAGTTACGGTGCAGGCAATAAGGATGTTGCCTTGCTTGGTGCCAACCAGTGGAATGGTGACACTTATACTTCCAATGTTCCCCGTACATATTATTCTAATAGCGCTACGATGCCTTGGAATGACCTTTTCAGTGACCGCAAGATTCAGAATGCTGCCTATTGGAAGATTGCCAACGTTGAGTTAGGCTACAACGTTCCCGATAAGATTTTCAAGAATTATGTCACTGGTGTCCGCATCTATGTATCAGCCCAGAACCTCTATACGTTCACAGGCTACAAGGGTTACAATGTTGACTATGCTGGTGGAACATTCACTCCTGGCTATAACTGGTGTTCTTATCCCAGTGCACGTAGCTTCATGGGAGGTATTCTCTTCTCATTCTAATGGGGATAAGAAATATGAACAAATTGAAAAAACAGAAGAATTCTATGAAACTATATAAGATATCAATGGCCCTTTTGATGGGTCTCGGTGCGCTGACGTCCTGTGAAAGCAAACTGGACGTTGTAAACGTCAATCAGCAGACGGCGAGCACTTTTGGAGAGAATCCTAATGAGTTGGAGGAAACGGTTATTGCTGCCTACAATCACTCACGCATGGAAGGAACATACGCTCGTGTAGGTTACAACTACGACGTATGTAGAGGCGATGAGGTGTGGAATTCCTCACAGGTATGGTATCTGCCATACGACGATCTGAACACACCTATTGACAACGAGATGAACCAGTGGGTATGGCGTGACTGGTACTATACGATTAACGTATGTAACTATATCCTTTCCAAGTTTGAAGATGATAACAGTGGCTTGAATGATCAATTGAAGCGAATCAAGGGTCAGGCTCTCTTTATGCGCGGATTGAGTTATTATAATTTGGCAGGTTATTATCAGAATCCTACTCTGATGTTGAACTATGGTGACTATTCTTCATTGGAAACCCTTTATTCTACAAATAGTACTTATGATGAAGTTTTTGCCCAGGTTGAAAAAGACTTATCAGAGGCAATGACCCTCCTGCCAAGTCGTGATTTAGGCGGTGAATGGGCTAAGGGTCGTGCAACCTGTGGTGCTGCTGCAGGCTACTATGCTCGTGCACTGATGATGCGCCCCAGCAGGGAGAATCTTCAGAAAGCGCTCGACGTGCTGAAGGCTATCATCAATGGACAATATGGCACCTATAAACTGATGGCTAACTATGGTGATAACTTCCGTGAGGGCCCCGCATACGAGAACAATGAGGAGAGTCTTTATGAGGTGCAGTTCCTGGACTATGGATCACAGGGTACAGATGATGAGTGGACACCAGTGAACACCAGTGCTAATGCAACCCAGGGTCATGCTATTGAGAGTAACTTCGGACCTGGTGACTTCGGTGGTTGGGCTGACCTTTCTGCTTCTCCTTGGCTCTATAATCTCTTTAAGGCTGAGCGCACTACCAGTGGTAGCCTTGACCCGCGTCTCTATTGGACGATTGGTACTTACGAGTCAGAGTGGGAAGGTTTTGAGTATGGTAATGTCTGCTATGGTGCTCCAATGACTGCCGCCGATTTTGTTGTAACAAACAATAACTATGGAGGTCTGCCTATTGCTAAGTGGACAAACATGCGTACTGGCCTCTACTCTTCAGTCGTAACTGGTTTGCGCTGTGGTATCAATCTTCGCATGATGCGTTACTCCGACGTGCTGCTCCGTGCTGCTGAGTGTGAGAACGAGATTAATGGTCCTACACAGCAGGCTATCGACTGGATCAACCAGGTGCGCAGGCGTGCTAACCTCAATGATTTGAAACTTGCCGATTTCGATTCTAAGGATAAACTGTTCGAGCAGATTGCCAACGTGGAGCGCCCGAAGGAGTTTGGTTGTGAATTTGGCCGTGGCTTCGACCTTATTCGTTGGGGATTCTTCTACAGTGCAGACCGTCTGCAGCAGATTAAAGAGCATGCAGCCGTTAATTTCTGGACGAAGGCAAATTATAATGATGGTGTCATTGACTTCACACCGAAGGATCCTGTTGAATATGATGGATGCAGTAAGAGTTCATACGATACTTGGATTCAGGGTCATGAGTTCATTCCTATCTATCAGGGCATCCTAAATGCAAATCCCAATCTGGTAGGCAACTCGGCTAATAATAGTACAAGCAATGCCGACTACTATTCTTCAATTGGTTGGACTATACATCCTGTAGTTGACCTGAGTAAGTAAGAGAGAATTGAAAAATTGACAAATTGAAAATAGAAAAGATTATGAAATATCTCAATAAATTAGCAACAGCCTTCTGTTCTGCAGCCCTTGGTCTCATGCTTATGACGAGTTGTGAGGGAGCAGACCTTTATACAGTGGGCTCCCCCGACTGGCTCTCAGCGAAAGTCGATTCAATTGCCGAAGCCAAGGCTGGAGAGGTTGGACCTTTGTACACATTTGGCCAAACAGATTTCTCATCTGGTTGGTGGGCAGACTTCTCCAAATACTATGTCATTCCAGCAGGTGAAATATGGGATGCAACATTTGACCTGCATATCAATCCTGATGCTTCGAATACGTACAAGAACTTTGCACTGATTATCTGTAGTGATGCAGAGCGTGGTGGACGTACTTATAAAGAGTATGGTGCCATCCGTTATGACAACCAGCCAAGCGGCAACTCCGAGTGGGGTGATCACATCGATCGTAGTTTAGTTCAGAGCAATCTTACTTTTGAGACAGATACCGACCCTGGCATTGGAAAACTCGGTGGCATGGTTCACTTAACTGTTGACCGTTCTGGAGGTGGCCTGATTGTTACAATGGACAATGGTACTGTGAAGAAGACCTATACCCAGACGGCCGAACTTCCAAACCTCAATGCCGATGCAACTAACACGAATATTCGTTGCTTCATTTGTGTTGAAGGTTCTTATATTGACTTCTGGACAACTAATATTGATGCCTTTGATGAGAATGCTGAACATCAGCCGTTGTCATTAGAACTGTCAGGTGTACCAAGTGAAGTACTTGTAGGCACATCGCTTGAGGATGCAATGGCAAATGTGACGGGCTATGTTGCTTTTGAGGATGGTGTATCTAAGACTGTTACAGCAGAGAACCTTGTATTTGAGGCTATTCCAAATATGGATGAGGTAGGCCAGAAGACATTGGTAGCAGTGTATAATAAGACCTTCAGAGGTGAGAACTGTGCTAAGCCTGTTGTTGCAATCAAGACATTTAGCGTGGTTTATGAACTCTCAGCATTTACTCAGACCGTTGTTGTTCCTAACCCGGTTGTCCTTGGTGCCGAAGATAACTCTTCTGCATGGTGGTCTGCTCATACTGACAATATTAAGGTAGAACCAAAGGAGACTAAGGTTGTGAACTTCACCAATTATACCACTGGAGAGAACAACTGGAATAACTTTGTGATTGTTCTCAATGGTGCTGATGTTGCTAAAGAGTATGCAGTCGTTCGTGCCGACAACTACGGTTGGGGTGATGGTTATGCCGCATGTAAACCAGTCGGTGGTCAGCCTAATGATGATGCATGGGCTGCATGGCGTAGTGCAATGAATGGTGCCAAGGTGACCGCTTACATCACGAATAATGGTGATGGCACGGCTGATATCAAGGCAGTCATGCATGGTACTGATGGTGTAGAATATGTTCAGGAGTACAATGGTATCAACACTATTGACCCGGATAATATGTACTTCCGCTTCACTGTGGATGCTTGCCATTTGGTATTTGACACAGAACTTGGAACTCCTGACTGCACTGCTGCCTGGTGGTCGGCTCATACAGCAAATGTCAAGGTAAGGGCTCATCAGGTATGTACTGTCAACTTCACCAACTACTCTTCTGGTGTTAGCAACTGGAATAACTTTGTGATTGTTCTCAATGGTGCTGATGTTGCTAAAGAGTATGCAGTCGTTCGTGCCGACAACTATGGTTGGGGTGACGGTTATGCCGCATGTACGGCAACTGGTGGTCAGCCTGACGATGAGGCATGGGCCGTCTGGCGTGATGCAATGAATGGTGCTAAGTGTACAGCCCAGATTGTAAACAATGGCGATGGCACTGCAGACGTCAAGGTGCTGATGCATGGTACAAACGGTGTTGATTATACTCAGGATTATATTGGTATCAATACTATTGATCCTGATGATCTCTACTTCCGTTTCACTGTTGACAGCAGTTATCTCGTGTTCGAATAATTTTCGATAGTATATATTCCACATGATTAGTTAATCAACCTGGGGGCGGACTTCGTGAAGCCCGCCCCCTTTTCTTTTACTTTTTTTAATTGACAATCCAATGAAAGCGAAAACTCTTATGTGGTCGCTGCTAGCCCTCGTTGTCTCTATGCCAGCGGCAGCACAGCACCACCTGCGACATACTGATTTCCAGACGGACACACCGATGGTCCACGACCCGGTGATGGCATACGAGGATAGTACCTATCATCTCTTCTGCACCGGCTTGGGCATCCAGCATATCACGTCGAAGGATCGCAAGACCTGGACGGTGAAGGCTGAGCCCGTGATGAGCGTCATCCCTAAATGGACGATGGACTCCGTGCCCGGCTTCCGACTGCATGTGTGGGCACCCGACGTGATCAAGTACCGCGGCAAGTGGTGGCTCGCCTATAGTTGCTCCACCTTCGGCAAGAACGGCTCAACCATCGGCCTGCTCTCGAACCACTCACTCAACTTCCCCGTGTGGGAGGACGAGGGCAGCATCGTGACTTCCCGCGAAGGGCGTGACAACTGGAACGCCATCGACCCGAACTTCGTCATCGATGACAACGACCAGCCGTGGATGGTGTGGGGATCGTTCTGGGACGGTATCCAACTGATCCGTCTCGACACGACGATGCACGTGGCCAAGGGCGAGAAGCCCCGTACGATTGCCCGCCGCTATAACCTGAATAACAAGGAAGCCAAGGCAGCCCTGCCCATCAATCCCAATCCTCCGAAGAACCCGACATCCGACTTTGCCGGGCCAAATGCGATTGAGGCGCCGTTTATCTTCAAGCACGACGGCTGGTACTACCTCTTCGTCTCCTGGGACTACTGCTGCCAGGGCTCTAAGAGTAACTACCGCGTGGCAGTCGGACGCTCGAAGACGGTGGATGGCCCGTATCTCGACCCTGCCGGTATCGACATGCGCTATGGTGGTGGGAAACTGTTCTTAGAGGGCGACAAGAAAGCCTTCGAGGCTGCCGGACACTGTGCGGCCTATACGATGGACGGGCAGGACATCTTTATCTGCCACGGCTATAGCATTGCCCACGAGGGTGCCTCCATCCTCATCCAGCGCCCCATCAGTTGGACGCCCGACGGCTGGCCTGTGCTGAAGGATCAGTAAGGGTGACGACGAAACGGGCACCTGCGGTATAGTTGCCGTCGAGGGTGAGCGTGCCGCCAAGCAACTCTGTCGCGCGGCGGGCTACTGTCAGGCCAAGCCCGATACCCTGCTTGAATGTATCTACCTTATAGAACCGCTCGAATATCTTCTCCTGATGTTCGGGCGGTATTCCTATACCCGTATCCTCCACCTCGATCTTCAGCAGCCCGCCGGCTTCATACAGTCTGACGGTCACACGGCCCTGCTCGGTGAACTTGAGGGCATTGCTCATTAGCCGGGCGAGGATCTTACTGAGGGCATTGGCGTTGCTGCGGATGGTGACCCCCTCGGGCAGACTGCTCTCAACGGAGATCTGCAGATGCCCTGCGTTCTGCTGCTCGTAGTCGGCGACAACAGAGCGGCATAATGCCGCCACATCCACATCGTCGTCCTTCGCATACTGGCTCTGGCTCTCACTCTCCGACAGTTCCAGCAGTTCATTCACGAAGTTGGTGATTTCCTCCGTGTTATGCCCGATATCGGCAAGCATACGGTTGCGGTCTTCTTCCGACACCTCGTAGTCGGGATTGCTGATCACCTGTGCAAAGCCGGTGATGATGTTGAGCGGTGTGCGTATCTCGTGGCTGATATGCTGCACGAAGGCTGTCTTCATGCGGTCCGACTCCTGGGCATGCTCCAGGGCAGCGGCCAGTTCCTCGTTCTTGCGTGCCAGCAGTCTGGCGGCTCGCTGGCGGAAATAGGCGAAGACGAGCAGGCCGATGATAATCAGCAGCGACACGCTCACGGCATACCAGAAGTGGTTCTTCTGCTCCTGTATGCGCATGGCGTCGAGTTGATACTGGGAGTCCATCTCGCTGAGTTGCCGGCGCAACTGACTGACAGAGGATGAGTTGCGCCGCTCCATCATCTGCCGCAGTGTGTCATAGGCCTCGTCGCTCCGGCCCAGGTTGCGGATGATCTCCGTGCGCAGCAGGTTCAGTCCCCAGCGCAGGCCCGAGTTCAGGGTGCCGCTCATCTGCCGCATCTCGTCGGTCACGGCCAGTGCCTTCTCGTAGTCCTTCCGTGCCAGGTAGTATTCGGCGATGGCCCGAAGGGCCTCGTAGCGCGTCATCTCGTTGTTCGTGGCCAGTTTGTGCTCCAGCCGCGCCACCAGTATGCTGGCCTTGTCGAGATTGCCGCGTCGCACCTCCATCAGGGTCTCCACGTTCAGCAGGTTGTCGTGTACGGTACGATACGCCAGCGAGGTTGTGTCGATGTCGCCCGACAGCCGTGTCCACAGTTGCTTGCCTTCTTCCACGACCCGTAGTTCCTCATCGTAGTCATGCGTCAGTTCCAGCATATAGGCGTAGATATAGTAGATGCCCAGGATGGCGAGCGTCGGCTTGTGGCGCCGCAGTTCCCCGAGACTCTCCTTCAACTGTGCGGCTGCCTCGGCATGGTCGCCGATATAGCCGTAGAGCCATCCCATCTGTGCCAGCACCGAGGCCCGGCCGTAGTCGTGGTGATGGCCGATGGCAAAATTGTAGAGTTCGCGGCACTCGCGCAGTCCTGCCATCGGCTGGTCCTCGCGCAGCACCTTCATCTGGATGGCGAGGTTGGCCACATAGTAGTAGTACTCCCACTGATGGTGGTCGGCAAAGTAGGCCAGTGCCTTGTCTTTCCCGGCATAGATACTGTCGGTCTGCGAGCGCAGCCCGTAGTTCACAAACCGCTCGTAGAGGGCGTCGCCCTGCTTCGTAGCATGACCTTCCACTATCCCGCTGCCTGCTGTCAGCAACAGGATAGTGACAAGGAGTTGGATCTTACCCATGTGGGCATTATTTTTGGCAAAAAGACCGCTGAAATGTTATCTGACGACGAATTTCTTGCCGTTCTGGATATAGATGCCCTTGCGCTGAGGCGTCGTGATGCGGCGGCCTTGCAGGTCGTAGATAGCATCCTGATCCATCTGGGTAGCCTTGATGCTCTGGATGGCTGTGGCAGGATTGGTGCAGTAGCCCCATACGGTGACACCGTTGCTGGCCAGGGCGGTGAATGCCGCTACCTTGTCATCCTTTGGCTCCATCGTCTGCTCCACCATCACGCCTTTGTACTCCGTACTGCCCAGTTTGATGGTGATATACGACGTGCCTTCCTGGATGCTCCAGGTGCCTGTCTGCTCACCGCTGATGGTGCCGTCGGCATTCAGTTTCACCTCCACGGGCTTGGCAGCCTCTTTCTTGGTGTGGTTGAGTTTATAGGGATGCACCAGCAGTTGGTAGTCGCCTGCTATATACTGTGTAGCAATCTGCTGGGTGGTGGCGATATCGGCACTCTTCACCTCTTCGCCTGTGTATTCAAATGGGGCAGCCACCAGCCAGCCGTCCTCGTTCTGGAACACCTGGTGGACACGTACCTGATGCTCCTCGCCACGGTTCTGGAAACGGGTGTGATAGACCAGATAGGTGCGTCCGTCCTCTGCGGCAATGATGGAGTTGTGACCCTGAGAGCGCTCGCCATTATTGCCCTTGGCCTGATTGCCCCAGGTGGTATAGGCTCCGAAGATGTTCACGCCACGGTTGTCGTTGGCATCAGGACCGAAGTTCAGCCTGTAATTGCTGAAGACGGCATCTGTCGCGTTGGTGTCAACGTATGGACCGTCGGGCTTCTCGGAGCGGAACACGCGCATCTGGTAGCCGCCGTTGTTATAGTCGCCTGCCACACCACCTGCTGCCAGGCCGCCGTAGGTCATGAAGAGGAAGTAGTAGCCACCGATATACTCGATATAGGAGGCCTCGCCAGAGACATAGTTGCCACCGGCGATTTTCTTGCCGTAATAAGGATCGACAGTGATATTGTTGCCTGTACCTGTCAGTTCATATTCCACGTCATAGTCGCGCAGACCGGTATTCTCGTCGAGTTCCAGCATCCAGATACCGCCGCTCCACGAGCCGTACGACATCCATAGTTTGCCGTCCTCGTCGTAGAACACACAGGGGTCGATACAGTTGGGGTAGCGCTCGCCCCAGTTGCCTGGTATTAGCGTTCCCTTCAGGACATAGCGGCTGGGCAGTGTGCTCTGCTCACCAAGTACGATCTCCAGGTCGGTGTCCTTATAGGCATCGCCGGTATGGAAGCCGCTGATGACGACGGGTGCCTGATAGCGGTAGGGGCCTTCGATGTTGTCGGCAGTCAGCAGGACGATGCTCGAATACCAGTTGTCGCCATTGATGCTCATATACATGCACCACTTGTTCATCGCCTTGTTCCAGATCACGTCGGGTGCCCACTGGTTGCCCGAAACGTCGTACTTGGCACCACCTTGTGTACCACCGCGTGCCGACCACTTGACGGCGTCAAAGTTGTAGTCGTATTCCTTGCCGCCCTTCTTCACCTTCGTCACCTCAGGTGAGGTATAGGCCACGTTAGGATCGGCGTTATTGCTTGTGGCCGTTTGCCAGGGAGCGGTGAAGGCCGTCCAGTTCATGAGGTCTGCCGACTTGGCTGAGGCGCGGTGCGAGCCAAAGATATAATAGGTCTGGGAGTTGGGATCCCACACGATGCTGGGATCATGCACGCTCACGCGGGTCAGCGAATAGGCTGCAGCAGCCATGGGGAGTACTGCTGACAATAGCAGGAATAGATATTTTTTCATCACAAATGTAGAATTTAGTTATATTAGAGTGCAAATATACAGATTATTTCTGAATCCGGCAAAATTTTTAAAGGAAATTGTGTATCTTTGCAACCATATTGGAAACTACTATAATAATTAAAGAATGAAACAACTACTACTGTCCCTCTTCGTCCTGGCAAGTCTGACGACCTCTGCCCAGTCCTGGACGGCCGATAACGGCAACGGTACCTTTACCAACCCGCTTTTCTATGATGAGTTCTCTGATCCCGACATCCTCCGCGTGGGCGACGACTATTACCTCGCTGGCACCACGATGCACACCGTGCCCGGACTGGTGATCCTCCACTCCAAGGACCTCGTGAACTGGGAGAACATCTCCTACTGCTTCGACCGCTTTGACTTCCCTGACGATGCCTTCTCGCTGAAGAATCACAAGGAGATCTACGGTCAGGGCGTGTGGGCACCAGCCATCCGCTATGCCAATGGTCAGTTCTATGTGTTCACCAACATCAACGGCAAGGGCCTGCAGTGCTATACCTCGAAGGACATCCGTGGCCCGTGGAAGCACCATAACATGCAGGGACGCATCTACGACCTCTCCGTGCTCTTCGACGACGATGGCAAGATCTATGCCATCCACGGCTATGGTGAAGTGAAGTGTACGGAACTGAAGCCCGATATGAGCGGACCCATCGAGGAGACGGAGCGTACCATCATCCCCGAGGGCAACGCCGTGGGCGAGGGCCATCATATCTATAAGATCAACGGGATGTACTATCTCATCTCCACCGACTACCGTCCCAACGGGCGCACCCTCTGTTCGCGCTCGAAGAGTATCTGGGGACCCTACGAGACCATCACCATCACTGCCGACGAGACCTTCGGCTACCACGCCGCCTCGCTGACACAGGTGCCCGAGGGTGAGCAGTACCGTATCGGACACGACGGCACGAAGTTCGGCATCCCCGAGGTCGATAAGGACGCCACCGCCTGTACGAACATCCACCAGGGAGGCATCGTGGAGGACCAGAGCGGTCAGTGGTGGGCACTGCTGATGATGGACTTCCACTCCATCGGCCGCACTGTCACCCTCGCTCCCATCACCTGGAAAGACGGCTGGCCCATGCTCGGAC
This sequence comes from Prevotella sp. UBA4217, assembly GCA_002379425.1. Lineage (GTDB taxonomy): Bacteria > Bacteroidota > Bacteroidia > Bacteroidales > Bacteroidaceae > Prevotella. The sequence continues at coordinate 100,544 of DFTH01000005.1, read as the reverse complement.
TCGAGGGTAACCTCGGCCGTGCACCCCGCACGTGGTTTAAGCCTAGTATTCCTAGTTCCCCTAGTCATCCTAGTGCCCCCTACCATCGCTCCGAGAACTTCGACGGCAAGGCCCTCGGCCGTGTCTGGCAGTGGAACCACAACCCCGACGACAGCCAGTGGAGCCTGAAGAACGGACGCCTGCGCCTGCAGACCATGCCTGCCGAACAACTGATGTGGGCCCGCAACACGCTCACCCAGCGCGTCATCGGTCCGCAGAGCATCGCCACCGTCGAACTCTATACCAAGGGCATGAAGGACGGCGACGTGGCCGGACTGGGTAACATCAATGTGCCCTGCTCCTGGATCGGTGTCGTGAAGGACGGCAGGCAGTTGACGCTGCGCTGCTTCGAGCAGGCGGATAACGATACCATCGACGCACCCGTCGCTATAGCCGACGGGAAACTGTGGCTACGCATGGTGGGCGACTACGACAACGACCGTGCCTACTATGAGTTCTCGCTCGACGGCAAGACCTATCAGCAGGTGGGCGACGAGATGAAACTCTCCTACCAACTCATCTCCTTCCAGGGTTCACGTCATGCCCTCTTTGCCTTCAACAAGAACGGCAAGAACGGCGGCTATGCCGAGTTTGACAATTTCACCGTCGAGGAGCCGATGGCCGACCGTAGCAAGAATATCCCCTACGGCAAGACCTTCCGCATCATCAACCTCGCTACCGGTAAGCCGGCCATCGCCCTGAAGCACGGCCTGCTGCACGACACCGATGACTTCCGGCCAGCACCCTCGTCGGATCAGAATGCGGAGGCTTCGGGCGACCTGACGCGCTTCCGCCTGATCGACAAAGGACAGGGCAAGGTGTCACTTCAGTGTGAGGACGGACGCTATCTTTTCGTAGCAGGCTTTGGCATCGCTGGTGATGTCAGGTTTACTACCGACGCGTCGAAGGCCGAGGTGTTCCTCTGGCAAGACTACCTGAACCACGAGTTCATGCTCATGTCCCTGCGCACGCATAAGTATATCGGCAAGAGTCCCACCACGGGCAGTCCCTATTCGATGGACTTCCCTGGGGCTGACCCGGCCCGCCGCAACGGTGCCGTGTTCCGTTGGGAGGAGTAGTAGTTGTCTTAAGCCAAAAACACGTGGGACACATAAAAAGTGGATAAGACAACTCTCGCGCCCGCGCGCGATTATGCCAGTTGTTTGAGCCACATGCCGAAAAATCGGTCGTAAACCATGTAGCCCCTTTGAGGATCGTGGTACAGGAATTCCTTTTCTAACAGCGAACTGATAGCCTGCTTGATACTGCTGGGGGCAGACAAACGATGACGAAGGATGAACTCTGAGGATGTAGGAGCGGTGACGGTTCCCTGGATGGCTATGGCCCTCAGAAGCCTTGCCTGATTTTCCGTCAATAAGTGGTAATTGCTCTGATAATTGATTTCCTGTTCGGCTATGATAGTATTGATGGCTCTAAGTACGGATTGTTCGGTTATTTCCTCTTTTGGATGGCGATAGAGTCGATTAAGGATCTTCTGGATATGCCAGGTCTGCCCGTCAACCGTCTGGTACAGATAGGCAAAGACATATTTAGTTTGCTTTAATAAAGCAGCAGTAGGCCGGCGAAGGCGGCATAGCAGATCATCCGTATAGGATTGATCTTCAGGTAGCCAGTGCCAAAGGCGGTGGCGAGAAAGAGGGCTATACTGATAAAGAACTGCCAGGGGTTCTCCGTCGGGGTGGAGAAGTTCTCTGCATTGCAGAGGAGCAGGGTGGCAGCCGCAAGCAGTCCGACGACAGCGGGGCGGAGCCCCGTGAAGACCGACTGTACCAGTGGGGTATTCATATACTTCATAAACATCTTGCTGATGAGGATCATCAGGATCAGCGAGGGCAGCACCAGGGCGAATGTCGCCGTGGCGGAGCCGAGGATGGCCAGCAGGTTGCCATAGCCGGCATTGTGGATGGCGGTATAGCCGCAGTAGGTAGCCGAGTTGATGCCAATGGGGCCAGGGGTCATCTGTGAGATCGCCACGATATCCGTAAACTCGGCCGTGGAGAGCCAGTGGTGGGTCTCCACCGTCTCATGCTGGATCAGCGACAGCATGCCGTAGCCGCCACCGAACCCGAAGAGCCCGATCTCGAAGAACGTGATGAATAAACTGAGGAATATCATTACCTTAACTACTGCCTACTTAACTACTGCCTACTTAACTACTGCCTCCTTACTCCTTACCTTCCCATACAAATACCCCCCGATCCCGGCTATGATTATAACATAGATAGGTGAGACGCCGAGTGCCCAGATGGCCAGGGCACAGGCGACGGGGATCCAGATGGTGTAGCGATTCAACTTGGCACTCTGTCCCAGGCGGAAGGTAGGCACGGCAATCAGTGCCACCACGGCTGGACGGATGCCGCGGAACATGGCCGCCACCACCTTATTATCCTCAAACTGCTTGAAGAAGATGGCGATGGCGAGGATGATGAGGAAGGAGGGCAGGGCCGTGCCGATGGCCGAGGCGATGGCACCGTGTGTCTTCTGCAACTTATAGCCGGTGAAGATGGCGATGTTGATGGCAAACACGCCCGGACAACTCTGGGCGATGGCGATCAGGTCGAGCATCTCTTCCTTCTCCACCCACTTGTGCTTATTGACCACCTCTTCCTCTATCAAGGGAATCATGGCATATCCACCGCCGAGGGTGAATATGCCAATCCGAAAGAAGGTCTTGAATAGTTCAAAATTCACAATTGGCTACGCTTAAATTGTGCATTATGCATTGTGCTTTGTGCATTTCTCAATCCAACGACGGGCATTGACGAAGGCCTCGATCCAAGGCGTCACCTCGTCCTGACGACGGTCGGCGGGATACCAGGCGTTCTGCCAGGGGAAGAAGGCGCGCTCCAGGTGTGGCATCATGCAGAGATGGCGGCCGTCGGCCGAGCAGATGCCGGCCACGTTGTAGTCAGAGCCGTTGGGGTTGGCGGGATAGCCGGCATAGTTGTACTTGGCAATCACGTTGTAACTGCTCTCTGGCTCGGGTAGTGAGAATTTGCCCTCTCCGTGAGCCACCCAGATGCCGAGTTTTGAACCGCTTAGGCTGCCGAACATCACACTATTGTTCTGAGGGATGTCGAGAGAGAGGAAGCCACTCTCGAACTTATGCGAGTCGTTGTGCAGCATCTGTGCGCCCTTGGCGCCAGTGAGTCCCAGTTCCACCATCAACTGACAGCCGTTACAGATACCGAGCGAGAGGGTATCCTTACGGGCATAGAATTGATCCAGCGCCTCCTTGGCCTTCGGGTTGAAGAGGAAGGCACCGGCCCATCCCTTGGCAGAGCCGAGCACGTCGCTGTTGGAGAATCCGCCGCAGAAGACGATGAGGTTCACCTCTTCGAGGGTCTCGCGACCTGTGATGAGGTCGGTCATCATCACGTCCTTCACGTCAAAGCCGGCCAGGTAGAGCATGTAGGCCATCTCGCGCTCACCGTTCGTTCCCTTCTCACGGATGATTGCAGCCTTGACGCCGCTCTTCTCCCGGCGGTCGGGATTCAGACCGTATTGGGCGAGTTTGCCGGTGAAGCCCTTGGGGAACTTCATCTCCAGTGGCTGCTTCTTGTAGTTCTCGAAGCGCTCCTTGGCCTTGCCGTTGAAACTCTGTTTGCGGTCGAGCAGGTAGGAGGTCTTATACCATACGTCGCGGAGGGCGTCGATGTCGAAGGTGAGTTCGCTGGTCTGACTAGGATTGCTAGGGATACTAGGATAGACTAGTTTGATCTCGCGGGTGTCTTCGACGGGGTAGCCGATCTTGGCATAGCCGACACCCATATCCTCCATGAAGTCCTTGAACTCCTGCTTATGCTCATCTGCTACCTCGATAACCACGCCTGGGTTCTCGGCGAAGAGAGCCTTTACGATATCACCGTCCTTGCAGATGTCGTGCAGGTTGATGTGCATACCGCCCTTCGTGTTGGCGAAGCACATCTCCAGCAGGGTGGTAATCAGACCACCGGCAGAGATGTCGTGACCGGCCATGATCCAGCCCTTCTTGATCAACTCCTGGATAGCGTTGAAGGCATCACAGAAGTATTCGGCATTCTTCACGGTGGGCACGTCGTCGCCTACCTTGCCCAGACTCTGGGCGAAGGCCGAGCCGCCGAGGCGCTGCTCGTCGAACGAGAAGTCGATATGATAGATGGAGGCGTTCTTGTCGTTCACCAATACGGGGGATACGACTTTCTTGATATCTGATACCTCACCGCCAGCCGATACGATGACCGTTCCCGGAGAGATGATCTTCTCACCGTTGGGATACTGCTGGGAGAGTGAGAGCGAGTCCTTACCCGTCGGCACGTTGATGTGCAGGTCGCAGCAGAAGTCGGAGAGGGCCTTCACTCCGGCATACAGGCGGGCATCCTCACCCTCCTGGGAGCGGCACGGCCACATCCAGTTGGCTGAGAGGGAGATGCTGTCCATGCCTTCAGCCAGCGGAGCCCAGACGATGTTCGTCAGTGCCTCTGCGACAGAGAGTACAGAACCGGCAGCGGGGTCGGCCAGTCCGGCCTGCGGCGCATGACCGAGGGCGGTGGCAATACCTTTCTCTCCGCGATAGTCGAGGGCTACGACACCGCAGTCGCTGAGCGGCAACTGGATCTCACCCTGACACTGCTGACGGGCAATCTTACCTGTCACCGAGCGATCGACCTTATTTGTCAGCCAGTCCTTACAGGCCACGGCCTCCAACTGGAGGACGCGCTCTAGGTATTCTAGGATGCCTAGGTTATCTAGGTTTTCTAGGGGATATTCTACGTTCTGGTAGTGGCGCTCCACGGTATTGTCGCGCATGATGGTCTTGGGCGAGTGGCCGAACATCTGTGCCACGTCGAGGTCGAAGGGCTTCACGCCGTCGCCCTGCTTGAAGGAGAAGTGGGCATCGCCAGTGGTCTCGCCGACGACGTATAGCGGGGCGCGCTCACGCTCGGCAATCCTGCGGACATGCTCGATATGCTTCTCGTCGATGAGCAGACCCATGCGCTCCTGACTCTCGTTGGCGATGATCTCCTTACTTGAGAGTGTCTTGTCGCCGATGGGCAGTTTGGTCATGTCGATCTCACCGCCACACTCCTCGACGAGTTCCGACAGACAGTTCAGGTGTCCGGCCGATCCGTGGTCGTGGATGGAAACAACGGGATTGACATCCTCTTCGCAGAGAGCACGCACGAGGTTGTAGGCTCGCTTCTGCATCTCTGGGTTGGCACGCTGCACGGCATTCAGTTCGATGCCATTGCTATAGCGGCCGGTATCCACGGATGATACGGAGCCGCCACCCAGTCCGATGCGGTAGTTGTCACCACCGACCACGACCACCTTGTTGCCCTTCTGGGGCTCTTTCTTCAGACAGTCGCGCTTGGTGCCATAGCCCACGCCACCGGCGAGCATGATGACCTTGTCGTAGGCATATTTCTCCTTACCCTCCTGATGCTCGAAGGTCAGCACAGAACCGCAGATCAGCGGCTGGCCGAACTTGTTGCCGAAGTCTGAGGCACCGTTAGAGGCCTTTGTCAGAATCTGCTGCGGTGTCTGGTACAGCCACTCACGCACCGGCAGGATATCCTCCCAATCGCGGGCAGCCCCCTCATCGTCTGTCAGACGAGGATAGGCTGTCATATAGACCGCTGTTCCGGCAATGGGCCAGGAGCCTACGCCACCACCCATACGGTCGCGGATCTCACCGCCCGTACCCGTAGCGGCACCGTTGAAGGGCTCCACGGTGGTGGGGAAGTTGTGGGTCTCAGCCTTCAGGGAGATGACGCTCTCGATGTCCTTCACCTGGAACCAGTCGCTCGTGCTCTGGTCCTTCGGGGCAAACTGCTCAATCACCGGGCCCTGTGCAAAGGCCACGTTATCCTTATAGGCCGAGAGGATCTTGTTGGGATTCTCCTGCGTGGTCTTCTTAATCATGGCGAAGAGACTTGATTCCATCTCCTTGCCGTCGATAATAAACGTACCGCCGAAGATCTTATGGCGGCAGTGCTCGGAGTTAATCTGGGCGAAACCGAAGATCTCAGAGTCGGTGAGTGGACGGCCGTTCTGTTTTTCCAGTCCATGCAGGTATTCTATCTCCTCAGGAGAGAGAGCCAGACCTTCCTGTTCGTTGTATTCCTCGAGGTTCTCCACATGCTTGATGGGCTCGGGCTTGATGTTAATCGTGAAGATGTCCTGATTGATGCCGTCGTACATGCGTTGCAGCATCTCGTCATACTCAGCATCCTTGGAAGCGACGGGGAAATACTCCTCGATGCGGCTGATGCCCTGAAGGCCCATGTTCTGGGTGATTTCTACTGCGTTGGTGGACCATGGCGTCACCATCTCACGGCGTGGACCGACGAAAAAGCCGTCGAGTTGGTCGTCATCGAGCAGCGTGGCCCCACCGTAGAGCCAGTTTAGTTCCTTGATTTCCTGTTCACTCAGTGTGTGGTCTATCTCAGTGGCAATCACTGTCGTTTGTGGGGTCTTGAAGAATCGTATCATATCTTATCTTTTTTTGGTTGTCTTTTTGTTTGTCTTGCTGGTAGCCTTGGCCTTGGCCTTCGACTGGGTTGCTGAAGTCTTAGGATTGACCGCCGTAGCCTTCGGCTTGGCAGGTTCCACGTACGGCACCTGCTTCATCAGGATCCACGAGGCCTCCAATACCTTGTTCTTCAGATTCTGCGGGTAGTCAGGATGGGCTTTCATGAAGTTATCAATGATCTGTGCGGCCTCCTTGCTCTTGTGACCACCTATTAGAGCCTTCATCCACTTGCTCGGGAAGAAGATGTCACTTGTCTGCAGGATATACTCCAGTGACTTCAGGCTAGCCTCGATATAGGCGTTGCTCTGGGGCTCGAACACGTCGGAGTTGAGCAGGCGCAGCGCAGCGATGGCCCAGGGCTCCTGCTTGCGGTTTTCTGGACGAAGCAGTTCGTTGAAGAGCAGGAGGCGCTGGTTTGCGTCGGGGTTGCAGGCGCGACTGACATAGTCGAACTCCTGCCTGAGCAGTTCGTTCTTGAGCAGTGAACGCTGTTTGCTGATGAACTCCTGCCACTGCTGCGGGTGCATGATGGCCAGGCGATAGGCCATCTCCATATAGTCATGATCGTCGAGAACCGGGTTGCTGTGATTTCGCCAGATAGTCTCGATCTGGTCGAGCACCTCTGGTGAAGATGCGCAGCGGCTCATCTTTCGGATGATACTCTGGTGGCACTCCTTCGCGCTGTTCTCTTTAAGGAGGTCCATCACGCAGAGTTCAAGTGCTGCACGCTGGTCTTCTCTCACATCATCGAGAATCTTGAACATGTGGTCAACGGCAGATGAGAGGACCTGCGGATTCTTCTCTTTGCACATCATCCGGAAAATCTCGCCGAAATATGAAGGTGAGATCTTACCCAGCAGGTAATTGTCGTGGATGACCTGCAGCAATGCATAGCGGTTCAGGTCATCGCGGGTGGTAATGAGTCGCTTTGGCATCAGGCGGACATACTCATCGTCGAGCGTGAAAAGTCCGTAGCCCATCCCGTCGGCATTGGGGATGATGAAATCGGGACGCCTGCCCAACTTGACGGTCACCGACGGTTCTTTCATGTCAATGACCTCCGTACGGCTCTTTCCCAGGTCGTAGATAATCTTAATCTGGAACTTCTGCGGCCAGAAGACACCACGGTTGAAAGGATCCGACTGGGTGACGATAAGGTTCCCGTTCTTGTAACTGGTATGGATTGTGGGCATGCCCTTCTGTTTCACCCAGATATCGCTGAACTTCTTGACGCCGGCCTTAGGAGCAGCCTGGTCAAGCGTGTTGATGAGTTCGTCCCAACTGGCATTGTCGAACTGATGCTGCACAAGGAACTGGTTGAGTCCGTTCTGCATGGCCGTGGCTCCCATTATCCGTTCCAGCATGCGCATCATCACTGGTGCCTTGTGGTAGATGATATCGTCGTAAAGGAGACTGGCGTGATTCAGGTTCGACAACTGTTGGGCTATGGGATGAGTACCATCCGTACGGTCGCTGGCAATGGCGTGGGTCTGGTAGGTCTTCAGGAAGTTGAGGTCGTGGTCGATACCTCGATAGTGGCGACGGGTAATCTTCGAGGCCATAAAGTTGGCAAAGACTTCCTTCGTCCATACATCTTCAAACCATTTCAGCGATACCAGGTCGCCAAACCAGAGATGGGCCGTCTCGTGGGCAATCAGTTCCGTGCGGGCGAGTTCATCTTCCTGAGTGGCGCTCTTCTCAAGGAAGATATGCCGGTCGCTCAGTTGGATGGCACCCGGGTGCTCCATGCCGCCAAACTGATAGTTGGGCAGGATGACCAGGCCATATTCATTGAATGGGCATGCGATCCCGGTATAGCCCTCCATCCATTTCAGTGCCTGGGCGGCCTCGTCGAATATCTTGTCGAGTTGAGCGACCTTGGCAGGGTCTGTCTCCAGGTAGAGCGCGCGCATCGGCCGTCCGTCGCGAGTCGCTATCTTCTCCTGGAAATTGCCAGCCACGAAGGAGTAAAGGTAGGTGGGTAACTGGCAACTATTGTCGCTGGCCATGGCCTTCCAGCCAGTGGGGGCTGCCAGACCAGTGAGGAAGACGGCCCGAAGGTCAGGCTGATCGAAGCAGGGGAAGACTGATCGGGCCAAGTCTGGCACAAAGATGGTGTACATATAGTTTTCATGGCGATTCAGGGCTTTGTCGAGAGCCCCGAAGTCCAACTCGACCTTGTTCTTACCCGGCTGGAGAGCCTTGGCGGGAATGATGATATGCTCATTCTGGTAAATGGCATTCGTGGCACGCCTCTTATTCTTCTTGCCGGTGTAGGTATAGCAGGTACCATTGAACTCACCCTGGAAATCCAGGATGACATCTTCAACGTTCTTTAGTTCAAAATGGATGTAAGCCTTACCTGTCACTCTTTTGTTGAGGTCAGAAGGGATGTTGAAAGTAAGATCGTAGGCAATGTTGCTGATGTTTGCTTTTCTATGGTCTGCAAGTTCCTTAGAGACACCTTTGGAAAGCATCTGAGCATGTGTGTTTAAAACGATCATACTCAGTGCAGCGATGAGTAAGAATCTGATATTTTTCATTGCTATTTTGGTTTTTGTCTGCAAATTTAATTAAAATAATTCTAATAACAAGCAGTTTTTCATTGTTTTTTCGGTTAGTTCACTAATTTTGCATTCGTTACACATAAAATCGATATGGATATGAAGAAGAATGTTTTGTTTTTTGCCTTGGCCGTAACTCTGATGATGACGAGTTGTGCCAGTAAGAAAGACCTGGCCAACTGCCAGAGTGAGAACAAATCTCTGACTGAAAAACTTCAGGATGCCCGTGAGGACCTGGCAGGCAAGAATGCCCGTATTACGGCGCTGGAGGAGCAGCAGAAGGGGTTGCAGCAGGCTCTTAGAGCAGCAGAAGCGAAGTATGCTAAGTTGCAGGAGTCACTCGACAAGAGCCTGACGAATGCCAATCAAAACAATATTTCCATCGAGAAACTGGTCGATCAGATCAATGAGTCGAACCAGTATATCCGTCATCTGGTGGAAGTGAAGTCGAAGAGCGACTCCCTGAATATGGTGCTGACGAACAATCTGACGCGCTCTCTTTCCAAGGAGGAACTCAAGGAGGTGGATGTGCAGGTGCTGAAGGGTGTGGTCTATATCTCCCTGGCTGACAATATGCTCTATAAGAGCGGCTCCTACGAGATCAACAGCCGTGCCGCTGAGACCCTGTCGAAGATTGCCAAGATCATCAAGGACTATAAGGACTACGACGTGCTCATTGAGGGTAATACCGACAATGTGCCCATCAAGAAGACCAACATCCGTAACAACTGGGACCTCTCGACACTCCGTGCCTCCTCAGTGGTACAGGCTCTGCAGAACGACTATGGCGTGGATCCAAAGCGCCTGACAGCCGGTGGCCGCGGTGAGTATAACCCCATCGCTTCCAATGATACTGAGTTGGGCAAGCAGCGCAACCGCCGGACCCAGATTATCATCACGCCGAAACTCGACGAGTTTATGGACCTGATCGGACAGGCTCCAGACGGAGAGGAATAATGACATTAACGCATGGCATGGAAGGCTGATGCCCTTCGTACGATGCTGACAGGCATGGCAGCGATGGTTCTTCCCGTCGCTGCTATTGCTATGACTGGGTCGGAGGATCCTTCGCGCGACAGTAGTGTGGTGCATCGCATTGAGGTGGAGGCGATACCAGGACGTATCATCCATACGAATGACTTCCTGAGGGGCTTTAATCCAGAGGTGCGTACGATGAACCATTCTTTCCTCGCCAAACTGAAATATGCCTTTGCACCGCCGGAGAACTCCGAACAGGCTTTGATATATAAGGGCGTCTATCAGGGTGTAGGTCTGGCTATCCATGACTTCAACCCCCAATTGGGGAACCCCGTCTCAGCCTATATCTTCCAGGGAGCAACCATCAAGACCCTGGCCAGTAGGCTGTCGCTTAACTACGAGTGGGACTTCGGTCTGACATACGGCTGGAAGGCGCACGACTGGGAAACGAACCCAGAGAACCGGGTCATCGGCTCGAAGATGACAGCCTATATCGACGTGGATATCTATCTGCGCTGGATGTTGTCGAAAAACTGGGACGTGAACATCGGTGCATCTTTGACCCATTACAGTAATGGCAATACCTCCATCCCTAATGCTGGTCTGAACGTGGTGGCTGCCAAGGCCAGCGTGGCCTATTATATCAATCGTAGCAGGATGCAGCCGAAGACCAGGCCTCTGCCGCCCGTTGACAGGCACTGGCTCTGGGACCTGACCCTCTATGGCGCGTGGAAGAAGAAGGGGGTGGATACCGAGGTCGGGGCTTATGCACTACCGGGTACCTACGGCGTGATAGGATTCACGCTCAACCCGCTCTACCACGTCAACCACTGGCTGAATGTGGGTGCTTCGCTCGACGGCTCGTATGATGGCAGTGCGAACCAGGAGATTAATTCCCAGGCACTGTCAAAGACTTATTGGAGTGGCTCTGAAGCGGATATCTATCCCGCACCGTGGTATAGGAAGGTGGCTCTGGGACTGTCTGCACGTACGGAGTTCGTGATGCCCTATTTCACCATCAACTTTGGTATTGGCCATAACCTCGTCAATGCCAGTACGCACGATATGGAAGGCTTCTATGAGATACTCGCCTTGAAGGTCAATGTCTTAAGACAGGCCTACCTCCATATCGGCTATAGTCTCTATGACTTTTATTATCCGAACAACCTGATGCTGGGCATTGGTGTCCATCTATAAAAAAACTCCCGCTCAAACGCTGAGCAGGAGTCTTCTATGTTCGTCCAAATCTGGAATTACTTCAGTTTGGTGTAGCCGTACTTAGCCTGTGCACCGAGTTGCTCCTCGATACGGATCAACTGGTTGTACTTAGCCATACGGTCGCTACGAGAGAGTGAACCAGTCTTGATCTGACCACTGTTGGTAGCCACGGCGATATCGGCAATCGTGGTGTCCTCAGTCTCACCGGAACGGTGTGAGGTAACGGTGGTGTAGCCATGACGGTGAGCCATCTCGATAGCGTCGAGAGTCTCAGACAGTGAACCGATCTGGTTAACCTTGATCAGGATAGAGTTGGCAGCACCCATCTTGATACCCTTCTCCAGGAACTTCACGTTGGTCACAAACAGGTCGTCACCAACGAGTTGGCAGCGGTCACCGATCTTCTCGGTCAACTTCACCCAGTTGTCCCAGTCGTTCTCGTCGAGACCGTCCTCGATAGAGTCGATAGGATACTTCGTGATGAGTTCCTCGAGGTAAGCAATCTGCTCGGCAGCAGAGAGTTTCTTGCCGTTAGGATCCTTCTTCTTACCGTTCTTCAACTGGCGATAGTCATAGAACCACTCACCGTTCTCCTGTACTGCGAACTCAGAGGCAGCGCAGTCCATGGCGATCTTCACGTCCTTACCCGGCTCGTAGCCAGCAGCCTTGATAGCCTCGATGATGGTGTCGAGTGCATCCTCGATACCGTTGAAGTTAGGAGCATAGCCACCCTCATCACCTACAGCGGTAGAGAGGCCACGAGCCTTCAGCAACTTAGCGAGGTTGTGGAACACCTCAGCACCCATGCGGATACCCTCTTTCTCAGAAGTAGCACCGACCGGACGGATCATGAACTCCTGGAAAGCGATAGGAGCGTCAGAGTGAGCACCACCGTTCACAATGTTCATCATAGGAACAGGGAGTGTATAGGTGTTCGTACCACCAAGGTAGCGATACAGAGGAATCTGCAGGTAAGCAGCGGCAGCGTGAGCCACAGCCAGAGAAACACCGAGGATAGCGTTTGCACCGAGGTTCTTCTTGGTAGGTGTACCGTCGAGTTCGAGCATCTTAGCATCGATCTTGCGCTGCTCGAGTGTGCTCATGCCGATGATAGCGGGGGCGATGATCTTGTTGACATTCTCAACAGCCTTCTGCACACCCTTGCCCAGATAGCGGCTCTTGTCGCCATCACGGAGTTCCAGTGCCTCGTTCTCACCTGTTGATGCACCAGAAGGTACAGAAGCGCGACCAACGAAGCCACTCTCCAGTGTTACCTCAACCTCTACTGTAGGATTACCACGCGAATCCAGAATCTCTCTTGCATGTACGTTTTCAATAATCATATTACAAAAGTATTTAAGTGTGAATTAAAATTTCCGAGCGCAAAGATACAAAAAATCTCTCAACTCCCAACTCTCAACTCTCAACTTTCTTTTTGTTTTAACCTTATTTATTATTATAAGGTATCAGATTGCCAAACGGATATGGCAATTCAAAGTGCATCCGCTTGTCTGTTGTCGGGTGGACGAAGGTGATGGCCTGCGCCTGGAGGTAAAGACGATCGGCCTTCCTGCCGTAGAGTTCGTCGCCCAGGATAGGACAACCCAGACCGTCGGGGTGGGCACAGTGCATCCGCAGTTGGTGGGTGCGACCCGTATGCGGCCAGAGTGCGAGGAGCGCGGCAGCCAATTTTTCATCCTTCGTTCTTAATGCTTCATTTATCAACACCCGGTACTCGGTGATGGCCTGCTTGCCATGCTCGTGATCCACTATCTGGCGTGGACGGTTCATGGGGTCGTTGAGCAGTGGCAGGGTGATGACGCCATGTTCCTTCTGAGGCATGCCCTCCACGATGGCCAGGTATTTTTTCTTGACGGTGCGGTTTGTGAACTGTCCTTGCAGGTTCAGGTAGGCTTCCTTTGTCTTAGCCACAAGGATGATGCCAGAGGTCAGCATGTCCAGACGATGGGCGAGCATGGATCCCGGCCAGCGCCCCTGTGCCCATGTCGCCACGGAATAGTTCTCTGTCCTGCCTGGTTCGCTCAGCATTCCCGCCGGTTTGTTCAGCACGGCCAATGCCTCGTCTTCATAGACGATCTCTGGCACCTGATGGGGGAAGCCGGCCTCTTCGGGGTTGGGCTCCACGTCGAGACCTTGCAGCATCCATGTCAGCACGGGCTTGCATTTGCCACGGCAGGCGGGGTAGTACTGTCCGTGATGACGGATGTCCGTCTTGGGGGAGGGTCCCCACCAGAACTCTGCCATGCAGAGGGGCTTCAGTCCGTGAAGGTATGCATATTGTAGTAACTTAGGCGCACAACAGTCACCCGTGCCGCCAGGGGGCAGTGGATATCTCTTTTGGATCTTGGGTGAGCAGTGGTAACTCTGCCATACGGCTACCAGGTCTCTGGTCTCTCCGCGGGCATTCAGGAACTGGTATTGGTGGAAAAGCCATAGTTGCAGGTCCTCTGACATCTGTTTGCGCCTTGCCTTCAACCTCTCGATAGTGACAGGGTTGGCTTGCGGGTCCAGTCCGTCGATCTCCCTGTTCAGTTCCGATATCTCCCGTTCCGTCTGTTTGAAGTGCCCGTCAGGCTGTTGGGCATCGAATACGGGGGCGACGAAGTACGGCCAGTCGTTCCGTCCCTCCAGCAGACCAGAGTAGGCCGCGAGGAAGCCTAAGCCGTTTTCAGATTTCACCACAAGTACGCCAAACATCTTCCCTTCTGTGAGCCGCATCCGGGAAATCTCCTCCTTCACCTCTTCTGCTGCCAGCAGACACAGGGGGTGAGGCTCGTAGTAGAACGGATAGGTAAACCGTTCTGGTGGATTGATGGTCGTAAGAAGAGTGTGTAAGGGTGTCATATCACGACAGCAAGTCGAGGCATTTCTCTACAGGAATACCACGATTCTTGTCGTCTGTGTCCTTGTAGCGTTCGATCATGCGGAACACGGTGTCCATGGCCGTGCGGGTGCTGGTGCGCAGCGGCTCTCCATTCAGCAGATGGCCGATGAGCACGGCGGAGAAGATGTCGCCTGTACCATGAAACAGGCCGGGTATCTCGTGGTACTCCAAGTGGAAGTACTGGTCCTTCTCATGATTGTAGCCCGCTACGGCGTTCTGACCGTCGATCTTACAACTGGTGATGAGCGCCGACTTTGTGCCTATCGACCGCAGTTTGTCAAGTAGGTCGCCGGCCTCTTCCCAGGTGATGCCTTCCATCTTTATAGGGGATCCAGTCAGGTAGCATGCTTCCGTATAGTTGGGGAAGCAGAGATCGGCCACACTGACCATCTCGCGCATCAGTTCCACCTGTCGCTCCGTCATACCGTTGTAGAGCCGTCCGCCGTCGCCGAGGATAGGATCCACGAATATCGTTGTGCCCTGTGCGCCCTGTTCTTTACAGTAGCGTGCCACGAGTTTCGCCTGCTCGTCGCTGAACATCAGACCTGTGCAGACGGCATCAAACGAGAAGCCGAGTTCCTTCCATACGGGCAGGGTGCCACGGATATAGTCTGTGGTGTCCTGGATGTTAAACTTCCCGTAGTCAAGCGTGTTCGACACCAGGGCCGTCGGCAGACTGTAGGTAGGAATACCGAGGTAGGAGAGGATAGGCAGCATCGCCACCATACCCACCTTACTGTATCCCACGACATCATTAACCAGTAGTATCTGTTTCATTTCGGCTGCAAAGATACGGATTCCATCAGATACTTCCAAATATCCTCGTGCTTTATTGCCAATTTTAACGAAATAATGGCTAAATAGTCTAAAAACTTTTGGTTGACTGCCTGAAGCATGCTAATTTTGTACTTCAATGAAGTTTACGCCGATACCCCTGGCCCTCATATTGTTGCTGTGTTGCGTGCAGGCTACAGCGCAGAAACGATTGAAAGTCGTGGATGTGGAGACCATGATCCCCATCGGCGAGGTTAATGTAATCGGTAAGGGTCTTTCTGCTCAGACAGACTCCATGGGCTTGATTCTGGTGCCAGACAGTTGTCTCAGTCTGTCGTTTTCACACGTCAACTACGAGAGCCGTCTCATTAATATAGAGGAGGTACGCGATACGGTGTTCCTGATTTCCAAACTTCTGAATTTGAAGGAAGTGGTGGTGTTCGGCCATGCCCAGTATCGTGACGATTTCAAGGCCTTGAAGAAACAGTTGCGCATGCAGAAGACTGAGGCTCAACTCGCTGCGATTGATCCCAGTTCTGGCGGCAACCTGCTCGCACTCATCGGTCGCCTTATCCCTAAGAAGTGGAAGAAGAATTCCAGGCAGGCCCGCAAGGAGCGTCTGAAACGTATCCTTGAAGACTATTAAGTGATGTCAAGTTGGGCTACTGCGGATGAATACTGATCGATATAATATGACCTCGCCGATACAGGCACTGACACAACAGCGGCTGCTGCTCCAGATGGAGTACGCGGCTGAGAAAGAGACTTTTCGCAAACAGACCGAGGAAATGGGCCTGCAGCGGAAGGTGAAGCGCGGTGATGCCTGGTATCCGCTGAAGATGGGCAAGAGTTACTATAACTCGCTGAACCAACTCGTGGTCGAGGTGTTCCGCCAGGGCGACGAGGAGATAGAGCACAACTTCGAGTTCGGCAGACCCGTGGCTTTCTTCACAAGCATTAATAGGGATCCTGGTAATCTTAGTTCATCTAAGATCCATTATTTCAACTTTACGGGAACCGTCAGTTATGTCGATGGTGACAGGATGGTGATAGCCGTGCCTGATAATGGGCAACTCATCGACGTGCAGTCGGCAGAGAATGTGGGTGTACAACTGTTCTTCGACGAGACGAGTTACAAGACGATGTTCGATGCCCTCGACCGTGTGATCAAGGGAAAGGGCAGACTGGGCTATCTGCGCGACCTGTTCTATTCGCGGCAGAAGGCGGAGACGTTCACCTTTGCACCCCTCCATTTCCCCTATCTGAATTATACGCAGGAGGATGCCGTGAACAAGGTGCTGCAGGCCAAGGACGTGGCCATCGTGCATGGTCCGCCAGGAACGGGCAAGACCACGACACTCGTGGAGGCGATCTACGAGACACTGCGCCGAGAGAGTCAGGTGCTGGTCTGTGCGCAGAGTAACATGGCGGTCGATTGGATCTCCGAGAAACTCGTGGATCGTGGCATCAACGTGCTGCGCATCGGCAATCCTACCCGCGTGAATGATAAGATGCTCTCCTTCACTTACGAGCGGCGCTTCGAGGCCCACCCCGACTATGAACTGCTGTGGAGCATCCGCAAGGCCATCCGTGACCTGCGCAGCCATCGGAAGCGTGGTGACGAGAAGTATCATCAGAAACTGGAACGGCTGAAAGAACGCGCCACAGAACTCGAGGTGCGCATCAACGCGGAACTCTTCGGAGAGGCGCGCGTCATTGCCTCGACGCTCGTCGGCTCCGCCAGTAGGCTGCTCGAAGGACAGAAGTTCGGTACTTTGTTTATCGACGAGGCGGCACAGGCTTTGGAGGCTGCCTGTTGGATTCCCATTCGCAAGGTGTCGCGGGTGATCCTGGCGGGCGACCACTGTCAGTTGCCGCCCACGGTGAAGAGTTTCGCTGCCCTGAAGGCCGGACTGGGCAAAACGCTCATGGAGCGCATCGTGGAGAACAAGCCCGAGGTGGTGACGCTGCTGAAGATGCAGTATCGCATGAACGAGGAGATTATGCGTTTCTCCTCCGACTGGTTCTATGGCAATCAGGTGGAGAGTGCGCCTGAGGTGAAATACCGCTCCATCCTCGACCTTGATATCCCCATGACGTGGATTGACACGTCGGCCTTTGAACTGCCCGAGGACAGTCAGGTGTCGTTCAAGGAGGAGTTCGTGGGCGAGAGTTTTGGCCGTATCAACAAGGCTGAGGCCGAACTGACGCTGCTCACCCTGGAGAGTTACTTTAAGAAGATCGGCAAGCAGCGCATCCTCGACGAGCGGCTCGACGTGGGCATTATCTCGCCCTATCGTGCCCAGGTGCAGTATTTGCGCCGCCTGTTCAAGAAACGTGAGTTTTTTAAGCCCTATCGCCACCTGATCAGTGTGAACACCGTCGATGGCTTCCAGGGGCAGGAGCGCGACATCATCCTCATCTCGCTGGTGCGTGCCAACGACGAGGGACAGATTGGCTTCCTGCGCGACCTCCGCCGCATGAACGTTGCCATCACCCGTGCCCGCATGAAACTCATCATCCTCGGCGATGCCTCCACCATGACCCGCCATCCCTTCTACAAGAGACTCTATGAGTACGTCGAAGCGTTATAAATAGGGCCGTATATCAATGAGTTTTCCGATTGCCGAAGACAGTGACAGGGGTGACGCTGCAGAAATTTTATATAGGAATTTTCGTGTTTGAGGGTGTCAGGGTGACAAAACACCGATAAACACAGGGGATGCAACCTATTCCGGAGGGTGACAAGGGTGACAAGGGTGACAGGAGGGTGACAGGAGGGTGACAGAAAGGCTGTTAAGCAAAGTCAGAAGCCGACTTGTCATTAAATTCTCGAGAGAATTTGGAGAACAACCTACCTTTAACCGATGCTAAGTAGCCTACTTCCTGTTCAATTCTCGAGAGAATTCAAAGGCGCGAAGGGTTTTGTTTTCCTGTCACCCTCCTGTCACCCTTGTCACCCTCCGGAATAGGTTGCATCCCCTGTGTTTATCGGCATTCTGTCACCCTGACACCCTAAAATGCGAAAATTATAGTAAATCAAATCCATGATTTGGGTGACGCATCGCCGAAGTCAGGAGAGTCGTGGGGAATCTTATCTCCTGTGCCACCCCCGCCACTGTGACGAGGGCGAGCATTATCGTAATGATTGTTTTCTTGTTCATATTCATATTTTTTTATCCGTTTGTTTCTTCAAATCTGTAAGAAACTCCTGAAGTTCTTCTTCACTCTCATAGATGGGTGGCATTCCGTTCGCAATGCTATAATAACAAGGCGTTTTCCACCAAATCTTGATTCTGCGACAAATCGTAGTGAATGTATTCATGACGGTATAAACTTTTTCATTTGTACCAATCCTCGGCACGCTTAATCATTTCCTTGAGTTTATCTGTTGGCTTCTCCTCTTTACGGGCGAGGTCGAGGAACTGGCGATAATATGATTCTGCCTGCTCACTATCTTTGAGGAGATAAGCGTAGGCATTGGCAATATTATAATAGGTGGCGATGGAGGTCGGGTTATAGGCGAGATGTTCTTTCCACGCCGTGACGGCCTCTTGATATCGTTCCGTCAAGTAATAACCCTCGCCCTGCGAGAGCGTAATGGCCTTCATAATAGTGGTATCGGGTTGCATCAACTGTTTGGCCAGATCGAGATAGCCTAGCCCCTCAGGATAGCGCTTTGTGTCGACGCAGACTACTCCAAGACGGTAGGCGCAGCCGTAGTGCTGCATGCCACTCATCAGAAAAGCCAATTTTAGATAGTGGTAGGCTTGTTCCAGGTCTTCGATCTGGGAATAGCACATACCTGCGGAATACAAGGTGTTGAAGGTAGAGTCCCCCTGCTCCAGCAGCCGATTGTATAACTTGGCAGCCGCTGTGAAGTCACGATTTACAAACCATGCATCGGCCAGTGCCCTGTTCACGAGGATGTTTGTGGAATCCCTCTGGCTGTATCTCAGTCCATGGATAATACCACCCTGCGGTTGTTGGGCTTTGATATTTGCGAGTATGAGATTCGCGACGACCTCGCCATCCATAGGATAGATGTAAACCATCTGACTTGCCCAGTAGATAAAGGAGTCGTTGTCGCCCTGCTTCTGATAACTGAAGCATAACTGTCGGAAGGCTTCGTGGGAGAGACTGTCCTCAGGCACCAGTTTCAGGAGATCAGCAGTCTCACGATAGTTGCCACGCTTATAATAGCAATTTGCGAGTTTCATCTGAACCATGTGCTGACTTCGTTTTTTTGCAATGGCATACGCCTCTTGATAATACTTCAGCGCCTCAAAGGTGTTATACTGCTGCATGCAACTGTCACCAGCCTGCACAAATAAAAGCAAAGAATCCGCTTTAACTTCTGCTGTCTTTGTCTTGGCTAGTCCCGCCACGGCGACGAGAGCGAGGAGGATGGTAATGATAGTTTGCCTCTTCATAATTTGTCATTCTATAGAAACATTACGGATGACAAATGCCCCCTCTACGTCGCCCTCTATGAAGTCGAAGGTGGTGGGGATGATGTCGAACGGTTCGAAGGTAAGCGTGAAGTCAGAGTAGTAAGTGTTGCCTAAAAACTCGTCTGTAGATTCGGAGGCTTTCACCTGAGTATAGTGATTCTCGTCGAGCGTGATGCCATCGGCTGCTATCAACTTGTATTTCTTGCCGTTAGCGGTTAGGTAGGAACCATTGGCAATACTGAAACCAGAACTCTTATGGGCGTAATAGCGAAAACTGATGGCGGTGCTGCTGGCATTAGCATCAACTTTCCGGATAACGAACTGAAGATTAGCAGAGTTGTCTTGTTTGACACAGTTGAAGGCATCTTCCATTCCCAAGAAATATCCAGGTTGATAGCCCACAGCCTTCCAAATGATGCGCTTATCAGGCGAAATCATTACATAATAAGGGATGGCACCCATATCACAGTATTTGCTACTGATATCCTTCATGGCATTGTTCCAATTCTTCCCAACGATGCGCTTACTGAATTCATGCTTCTGCCACTCAGAGAGTTTGTTCTGATTGATAGCGACGATTTCCAATTTGTCCTTCATTTTCTCGTAAACTTCTCTCATCTCTGGCTCTGACATCATGCAAGGACCACAACCGATGGCCCAGAAATCGAGCAATACGTATTTGCCATCAGCAAAGGCTTCAAATAGATGGTGCTTCTGTCCCTGCATATCAAGGAGTTCCGCATCGACAGCTTCTTCTCCTATTTGCAAGACGCGTGGGGGATAGACAAAGTTGTGTATCTCTGTCAGTTGCTCCTCAAATCCTTTTGGTGCACGAGCAGCGATGGTCTTTTCCAGTTTCTTCAACTGCTCCATGTACGGGAAGTCTTTGGTATTCTTAGCCGTCATAGATATGCCCCATAGCGCACGAATGGTCGCTGCATCAACAGGCAGTGAGGGCAGAATATCCATTTGTTGCTTCATATACTTCATTTCGACGACTTCTCTATCCGCCCAAGGCGCATGAGCCAAGTCCATCTGCATTAATTCCGTTACCACGTCGCGGCAATGCTCTGTTATACGGCTCTGAGTCTGCTGTTCCGGCAAGGGACTCTCAATTTTCCATAAAGGGTAGAAGCAGTCATTGCCCGTCAATTTCACAGTCACACCGGGACACAGGAAGAGAGTTAAATTGAAATTGGGACAACCATCGCCTATAAAACCGAGAAAACCTTCGGTGAGTTCCTCTACGGGTAGAGTGAAAGCGAACCGTCCGGCTTGGACAGTATCAACGACGTTTCCAATAGTTCCTGTACCAGCCAGCACCAACGTGCCGTCTTTCAGAGCGGGTGAATAACCAGTGATAGTTGCTGTCTTTGTCTGTGCCAGCCCCATCAATGCGACGAGGGCGAGCATCGTTGTAATAATAGTCTTCTTCATATTCGTTTTATTTTTGATGATTTGTTTGATTTAATCCGATGGCAAAGTTAGTATGAATATGTGAACTGCGCAAGGTTTTAAAAGGGAAATCGCCATCGGGGGTGTTGCATGTTTTTTGAAGTTAATTGATTGGTAATAAGATATATAAGTAAAAACGGACAGAGAAAAAAGTGGCTGAGAGGAACGGGCAGAGGTGGTGAAAACTCGGAAAAAGACTTGCTAGTATGATGAAATAGCCGTAATTTTGCAGGCAAATTGCAATCGATATGAAGAAACTATTCATCATACTGGCAGTCATGGCTGTCGTGTTTGGATGCACTGAACAGCAACATCCTCTACTAAGGCAGGTCTGGGGTCTGATAGAAGTAAATCCTGAATCGGCCAAAGTCGTTTTGGCGAAGGTGCATACAAACTCCCTGTCGGAGCAAGACAAGGCTGAATACGGACTATTGAAGACAATACTGATCTCCAAGACGCATGGTATGTATATGGTTTATGGAATGATTGACAACGACTCGCTCATATCCGCCAGCATAGCATATTACAACCAGCACGGTGACGAATGGCACCGTGGCCACGCCTATTATTATCGTGGTGCCATCAGAATGTCGAAACTCGGCAATATGCCTGGTGCCGTCAAAGACTTCAAGGTGGCGGAGATGATATCGGAGGATGCTGACGATGAGGAATTGAAAAACCTCGTCTATAACAGCCTGCATTATGTGAACATCATCATCGATAATCAACCGCAAGCCTTAAAATACGCGCATAAGTGGCTCGACAGTAGTATCGAACTCAAGGATAGTATGAAGATACTAAGAGGGCTCTTTAATTGTGCTACTGCCTATGCCGACATGGATCAGAAGGACAGTGCATACACCTACATGACGAAATGCCTTCAACTGAAGAAATATGCAAGCCAAGACTTGCTGGCCAATATCTACAGCATCATGGCATTGATATATGAGGAGAAGGGGGAAACTGCGAAGGCAGAGGAATACATTAAGAAGTGGGAAGAAAATGGCGGCTATGTCAATGTATATTTCCCGTCAAGCGATGGAGGATGGATGGAAACTCACAGCAATTTAGGCAACCTGACATTGGCCCGCATACGAAAAGCACAAAGGCAATATGAGAAGGCCATCATACTGGCGGAAGCAGAGGTGGATATGGCTGGTAATGACCAGAAGACCCGCATGAAAGGCTTGGAACTTCTCTCCGAACTCTATGAACTGACAGGCAGACAGGAACAGGCATTAGAGGCCGGAAGAAAAGTGAAGGCATATAATGACTCCATGAGATATGTGAATCAGATCATGCAGATGGCAGATTGGCAGCAGAAGTTTGACGAAGTGCAGCAGACGAAGGATTTCTACCGCCGAACGTCATGGATGCAAGGACTGATAATTGCCTTGATTGCGATGGTTGCGCTGGGCATCGTAATTGGTATGTGGTGGCATCGCAGGAAGGTGCGCCGCCTAAGTTTCAGGCTGGATGAGGATGCCAAGCGTATATCAGAACTCCGGACGAAGATAGAGTTGCAGGAAAAGAGCGGCCAAGAAAACGGACAAGAGATGGCACGGCTGAAGGAGGAACTGGAGAATCGCATGGAGCGCATATCGGGCACATTACTGATTGGGACACAGATGTTCAGCCAGTTGCAGCAGCACCAGTGTATCGCTGAGGCCACCGCCAAGGAGCAGCAATGCCTGGTAGATTACTTTGCCCAACTGCGCCCGAAGCGCTGGCAGGAGTGGGAACGGAAGTACAGCGCACTTTCCACCGCGCAGTACATCTTCCTCATCATGCAGGATGACCTCCGCTACGATGACGAGGCCATTGCCGCCGCCCTCAACGTGAAGCGTGTGTCAGTGAGAAGCATGAGGGCAAGGATTAAGAAGAGTGAAAGATAGACAACAAAAGCCCCCGACAAGGGGTGCTCATTCAATTGAACAACGCAGGGCGTTTAAGTCAAATGGCGGAAAAAAAGCAATGCAAATTTGCATAATTGAATACTCCTTGCTACCTTTGCATCCGAAAGCATTGAATCATGAAACTGAAAGAAATACAACTGGCAGACTTGAGCCGCTACCGAGGACAACTGATGGGGGCAGCCATCGTCTTTATCATCCTTTTCCATGTGCCTTTGGCACGCACCGATGCCTTTTTCGGCCTGAGGCGATGTGGCAACATCGGTGTCGATATGTTTCTTTTCCTGAGTGGCATCGGTCTGTGGTATGCCTGGGTGAAGCAGCCCTCGGTGAGGCATTTCTACCGTCGGCGGCTGCTCCGCCTCTTCCCTGCATGGCTTGTCGTCTCGTCGGCTTACTATCTGCAGCGCTTCGACTTTGAGACGGGCGACTACCTCGACCTGCTCTTTGATATTACCGTCAACTGGGGCTTCTGGCTGCACGACGAACTGACGTTCTGGTACGTGCCTGCCATCATGATGCTCTACCTCTGGGCACCGCTCTACATGAAACTCATAGCGCGGCATCCCGTATTCCGCTGGCTACCCGTGCTGATGGTCTGCTGGTGTGTCGTCGTGCAGTGGGTGACTCCTGTCCATCAGGCTGTGGGGCACATCGAGATATTCTGGAGCCGCGTGCCCATCTTCTTCCTTGGCATCAACTGCGGCGAACTGGTGCGCCAGGACCATCGTATAGAGCCGGCGGGCCGCTGGCTGGTATGGCTAACGTTGCTGATGACGGCTTCTGCGTGTATCTGGCTGGAGCAGATGCGCCACGGGCGATTCCCCCTCTTTGTCGAACGCATGGTCTATATACCACTGACGGTATCACTTCTTCTTCTGCTCTGTGACTTCTTCCGCATCGCGCCAGCCTGGTGCAGTCGCATCTGCATATTCCTCGGCGGACTTAGCCTGGAAATCTATCTCATCCATAATCATTTCGTAATGTGCTACCTGACGCCCCATCATCTGGGCTACTGGCCCACGGCACTGTTCACAACCCTGCTCACGCTGCCGCTGGCCTGGCTTTTAAGTAGAACCTTGTTTACGTTGATACACCCAAATGATAGGGCTGCACGTTGATCAATGGGCAGCGTCAAGACAGATGTTAATGCTTCTTTCGCACAATCGACGGCACTGACGGTTGGCTCTGCGTGGCGTTGCTTCAGGATGAACACACTTGGGCCTGTCGTGATGCTGCCCACAAACTTCTTGGCATGTAGCAGCAGATCGGCAGAGACGATGAGCCGGACGATGGCCGCCCTCTTTTCCTGTGGGGCTGCCGTACAGAATGCCTTGTGATTGTATCCTTGGTCAGTTGGCTGGCAGAGAGAGACTATATGCAAATGGGGGAACTCGCTTCTGACGATTTCCAACTGGAGGTAGTTGTCCGCAAGAGCGAAAATATACTCACCATCGACAGGATGCAGAGCTTCTATTATTTGCTTACCACTGATCAGTCGTGCTTCCTTTGCCTTGTCACCACCCCGAATCTGAACACCAGAATAAACACAGGGAAGTGAAAGACTGCCAATGGTCTCTGCTATCTGTCGTTTCACATCCGGCTGGGGTCGCCAGATCATTTTAGCCAGCATGGTGTATGCCTCATAATAGGAACAGTCGAGTCTAAGGGCAGGGATATGATAGTGTATATCGTGATCTGAAGCCACATCCTGGCTCAGATGCACATATTCACCATAGGACCGGTAAGCCAGCCAGTGGCCCATGAGCGACTTCCACATGAATTTCAGTTTCCAGAAGATAAACGACAGTGATCTCGTTTTGATGACATGATGGATGACACGATGCCACTGCGGAGGGCGGTGCAGATTGTACTTGTGATGAAACGGCTCATGAACTTCCTCACAGAAAGGCTCGAAATACTCCGCCCAGCCCTTACCTGTTCCGAAGTTCGCATCGTCGGAATAGAGTTGAAACCGATATCCTTTGCCCAGACAGTAGAGCATGGCATCAATCATATAGTTCATTTCCACAAAGAAGCCACAGTCAATGCCCGCATGGTAGATGAACCTCCGGCGGAAAGAGTCGTTGACCTTCTGGTATAAAGAAAAATCTAAATGTTGCATATCATAATCTGTTCTTCTCGGCATTACCTGCGCCTGTGCCCTTATACTTCGAGCGGGCAGGATTGAAATTATAGCGGATAGTGAGTTTCAGACTGCGGTTGTCTGTCCGCTTGTCCAGGTAGAACTGGTGGACGTCGCTGAAGATGGTGATCTTCTGCCGCATGGAGGCAAAGACGTCATTGAGGGCCAGTTTCACACTGAGGCGGTCGTGGAAGAATGCCTTGTAAAGACTCAGGTCGAATTGCCATGACTGGCCGAGGTGGATGTTCTCCGAATCACCGGCCGAGCGCCACGACAGGTCTGCATTCAGCCAGACATCCAAGGGCAGGTTGACGGCATTGTTGAAGCGGATGATGCGCATCGGCTCGTTCATCTTTTTGGTCTCACCCAGGTATCTCACCTCCAAGTCCTGCCACATCATGGCGAGCATGAGTTGGGGATGATAACGGCCAAACGTCGGTGCAAAATGGAGCATAGCCTGCAGACTATTGAAACCGCTGGTATTGTTCTTCTGTAGTAGGGCGATTGGCCGGTCGCTGTAGTAACTGGAGTAGGAACTGATGATATAGTCGTGCACATGGGCGTAGTCTATCATCGCCATCATCCACTTCCAGTTTAAGGCCAGCGAGAGGTTGTCACGATAGGTCGGGCGCAAGTAGGGATTGCCACTCTCGTAGAGGTATCGGTTGATATAGGTCAGATTGCTCGCCAGTTGGCTGAAGGCCGGGCGGTTGATATTCCGGGCATAACTGAGCCGTGCCTGCACTTTGCCTATAGGGTAGGACAGCATGGCCGAGGGAAAAAGATCGTTATAAGTGCGGGTCGTATCACTGTTAACCGTCCCATCATATCGGCTGTCAACGTGCTCATAGCGCAAGCCGAGTTTTGCCGTCAACTTACCGAATTGTTGCGTCAGTTCAGCGAACAGGGCCCCATTAGTCTCCTTGGTCTCCGTACTGCTGCTGGCAATGATTCCCTCTGGGTTGAGAAAATCATCGGTACGGCGGACAGAACTGCCCTCTGCGCCAAATTCGAGTTTCCCTTTCCATACAGGATAGCCTGCTACGAGTTTGGCAGCATAGAGATGGTTCTTGGCCTCGCTGCATGTCGTCACGTTACGGCTTTCGCTCGCCTTGGCTACCTCTGTGGTAAAGGCATCGGTGGACTCGTTCTGAACCACTATGTCGGCATTGGCATCTATCGACCATTTGCCCACGGTGCCCGAATAGTAGGCATTGACCTTATGTTCGGTTCTTTTAATCTTCTCCTGGCCGTCACCTGTCAGATGATCATCTGCTGTCTCGTCCTTGAAGGCATCAGTCACAAAGTCGCTTCCCTGTCGGGATGGTCTTGAGGCGGCAGTGTAGGTCATGCCGATGGCGTGATGATCGTCGAACAGATAGTTGAACCCCAACTTCCCATAGTAGATATTGGTATGGGGCCTGTAATTGGTGATGCTCTGCTGCATGAAGTGCGTGACGGGCTTCTGCGGATAGGGATGTTGGAGATAGGTGTCCTGGCGGCTTGTGTTCTCCACCTTCATCCGGAAGTCTTCGATGTCTGCCGTAGCGAAGAGGTCGAGGCCACCGACGCGATAGTTGACGTTGATCTCTTCTTGACCGAAGAGGTAATGATTGACGCCTATCAGCGTCTTGTTGTCGAAACTGAAGCCTTCGCCAAGAGGACGGATGGTCTTGATGCGGATGACGGAACGCACCGAGGCATCGTATTTTGCACCTGGCGTCATGACAACCTCCACGTCCTTGATTTGCTCGCTGCTCAGTTGATCGAGTTCACCCAGGTCACGCATCTGTCGGCCATTGATATAGACGAGCGGTGTACCCCGGCCTAAGACTTCGATGTTGCTACCGTTGTGCAGCACGCCTGGTATATGCGTCAGCACATCGCCAGCCGTACCCATCTTCGAGAGGTAACTGCCCTCAACAGTGGTCACAAAGGCATCATCCTCGATTCTCACCAAAGGGCGGGAGCCTTTCACCTCTACACCGTTCAGCCTGTAACTGTCTGGCTGCATCCGTATGGTGCCGAGTTCGCTGCTGTTGAATTGCCTTGTGATAGTCTTATAGCCAACGAATGAAATGCGGGCCACAACGGGCTTCGCATCGCAGGGGATGACGAAGAGGCCCGCCTCATTGCTCACGCCACCACCGATGACCGTAGAGTCTGATGGATGAAGCAGGTAAACATTGGCGTAGGCAATGGGCTGACCCTTTTCGTCAGTGATGTTGCCCTTGTATCGGGCACTTGACTTTTGAATGCACTCCACAAACAGAGCGCCCTTTCCCAACTCCGCTACCCGTATGGGATAGAAGCCTATGATCTGGCGGAGAGCATCGGGCACGGATTGGTGCCTGATGCTGGTGGTCACGCGGAAGTCCTCCAACTCATTGTACATGAAACTGATGGTATAGTCACGCGACTGCTCGTTGAGGTCGCGCAGTGCCTCAGACATGGTGACGTTGTCGTAGGTGCGTGTAATCTTCTGCCCATATATGCTGGCGCAGAGGCACAGGGCGATAAGAGAAATAAAGAGGCGCTTCATCATCTGACAATCAGTTTACGGTCCTCAACAGCCAGATGGACCTGGTCGAACATATTCAACTTCTCGATGACTTCCTGCAGACTCTCGTCCTGATTCCACACGAAATAGAAACGAAGTTGGTTAGCCTGCTCGTTCTGCAAGTCTATATCAAGGTGATGATACACCGCAATATCTTTGGCGATGCTGTCGAGGGTGACATTGTCAAAGACTACGGGTCCGGCCTTGGCGTGAATCACGGGGACAGGTTCATGATTCGTCGGCAAGACGGCTGAATCACGCAACCTGTCCCCGTGATTCACTTCCTCCTGCTGTGATTGGTGCATGATGTGAACTGCAGCAAAAGCAATGCCAGATAGAGTTAATACGCCAATGAGTATAGCAGCGACTTTTCGCCAAGTATGCATGGGGTGCACTGAGGGGATATGCTGCCGGGCGAACTGCTGCCATGCTTCATCCACGTCGGGCACTTGGTCAAGATCGTCCATCATCGCCTCTATCTCCTGGTCGGAATACTTGTCGGGCTCTTCCTGCATCGAGCGGTAAAGATGCTTGTTGTGGTCATTTGTCTTCATAAGCCTTTCGGATTAAAACGGTTTCTGATTTCTTTTAAGGCGTGTGAAAGATGTTTCCATACGGCCACGCGGCTGATGCCTTCTGCAGAAGCAATCTCATCGTAACTATACCCTTCGGAGAAACGGAGGTGGAAGATGCGCTGCTCTTGTTCTGTCAGATGACTGACGACAAACTCGACGATGTCTGCTATGCGCTCGTCATCATGCTCTGTGTCGGATGCCTGACCTGCAGTGGCAGTCTCCATGCGGTGTCTCGCATCCTGGTGGTGGATGCGCTTCAGACACTGGTTGCGAACGCTTGTCAGCAGGTAGCGTTCTTCGGTGTCTGGCATCAGCACCGTCCGCCCGCGGAGCAGTCCCTCAAAGATGTCGCTGACCACATCCTTGCTCTCCTGCTCGTCGTAGAGGATCGTGCGTGCCACCCTCAGCATTTTGGTGTAGTGCTGTTTGAACAGCCGTTGGATATCTTTTTCCATCACGTCTTTTTTAGAGTAATACCCGTCAGCCGCTCAGAATGCTAACCCGAAAACAAACTTTTTTCAGATCATGGCATCCCCAACAGCATCCTACCATCCGTTAATCTGAAAGCACACTCCAATACTGATTCCCAAATCATGAATCAGTTTGCTTTTATAATCGTTCCTTTGGGTATCAAATGCTTTCACAAGGTAGGCTTCGTCGCTTATCGAAGCCATAATGCCGATGTTTGGTGTAATGTGCATCTTCACGCCGACGCTTGGCGAGACAAACAGGCTGAAGCCCTGCTTGTCTTTTGACAGAGAGTATTTCTCATTTGTTCCTACATTCTTTTTATTAAGTAGGATGAATCCTCCAGCGCGCAGATTAACAAACGGAGAGAACCTGCGGTCTAAAAAGAAATAATGTGTACTGATGTAAATGGGAAGAGCCGAAAACTTATACTTCTGATGATAACTGTATCCAATACCGGCTCCGATACTGAAGCGATCATTGTTGAACTTTTCGTGCAGGTAGTTTGCAGCGATGCCCCCGTCGCCATATTCGCCTATGCCTTGCGAATAGGAAATATCAACGACATTCAGGCAACCTTCTTCTGGGTCAAACGAAGTCTGAGCCTTAGCAAATGACGGTGCCATGAGCATCATCAATACGAACAGGAATCGTATGTGCATCATACTTGCTTTCAGTCTCATGGACACGCTCACAGTAGGTCTGTCAACTCTTTAGTTTGTTTTCAGCACCTTGTATCTTCGCTGGAGGGCCACGAGCACGCTACGCTCAGCCATAGGATTGAGCCCACGGAAGGTGGTGTGCTGCTTGAGTTCGCTTAGCGGCATATCCAAAAGCAGTTTGGCAATGCACTCATCAGCAAAACTGTTGGAAACAACATTCACACCAGTGAAATCAAGAACAACCTTGTCATTCTCCTTGATGAGTGGTAACAGTTTCTCGCGGAGTTTCATGCCCATGTCGCGGGTACCGAAATCTGTTCCGTATTCTATAAACTTAAACTCTACCATAGCGATTCCAATTCTTCTGTTTCTACAAATGCCTCGTTATATTCTTCTGCCGCATCCACTCTGTGGTCAACCACTTGGTTAGGGTCTATTTCCTTGGCCGTACCAATCTCCATATAGATGAGTGTTCCTTGCCAAAAGCCATTCTCCACACAGGTGGTCTCTCCGTCTTTCATCATCAGCTTGTGACTTCCTGAATGCAGGATAAACATTTTCCCGATCTTTTCGATAAGTTTGGCCGTAGTGTACAGGCCAAATCCCATACCCCTGCCGTCGGTTATTGAGTCTTGCAGGCATAGCCTGAGAGCCTCAGCCTCTGTAATGTCACTGTATTTTTTGTTCTCAGCCAGTGATGCCTGGATACCCATTCCGTCGTCGGCAATGAGGATGCGCAAGATTTTACTGGATTTGTCGAAATATGTGATGGCAGTACCCAGAGGTTTTCCTGAATGTATATGGACATTATCCATCATCTCATACAGACAATAACTTAATGCCTGCAGTACGCTGACCTCTATCTCGAAATGAGAAGTCATGGCACTGACGACATTTCTATACACAGCATTCAGCGTCTGTGCATCAAACACGTCAATTGAGACGTTGTTTGTTCCCTTGAAATATTTGTCTAACAGAAAAGCGATGTCCATATACTCATATATGATTTAACGCCGCAAAGTTACGAAAATAATCCGAAAGATATTCATCCTTGCCCCTCCTTTTTATCTTTTTTGGTAAGAAATAATGTATTGTATAATGCCTTGAATGATGAACTTTTTTCGCTTTTTCGTGTAGCAAATCGTACCTTTGCAGCGACTAAAGGACAAATGTCGAACAAATTACATTGAGACAATGAACCAGAACGAAGAAAATTTTGAGCAGCAGGTGCGGACGCACAAGGCAACCATCTACACCGTCTGCTATATGTTCAGCAAGGATCAGGACGAGGTGGCCGACCTCTATCAGGAATGCCTCATCAACCTGTGGCGAAGTTGGCCGAACTTCGAGCATCGCAGCGACGTGCGGACATGGATATACCGCATCTGCCTGAATGTCTGCGTCAGCCTGGAGCGTAAGCGTCGCCGCCATCCGACCATCCCGCTGACGATGGATATCAACCCCTACGAGGAGGACAACCAGAACTCGCGCCAGATGGAGATACTGCGCCATCGCATCAACCAGTTGCCGCCTATTGACCGCGCCATCGTACTGCTGTGGCTGGAGAACATGAGTTACGACGAGATTGGCGCCATCGTGGGCATCTCGGCCAAGAACGTCAGCGTACGCCTGGTGCGCATCAGGGAACAACTGAAGAGAATGAAATAGACTCGAGAAACGTAGGTTCCGGAACTACACCTAATTATTAATCATAAAAAAGCATACGATTATGGAAACTCAGACAAACAATAACAACATTCCTCAGAACGAAGTAGATGAACTCCGCGAGCAACTCGCCCTGTTCAAACAGCGACTGGACCAGCAGGAAATCATCAGCGACCGACTCATGCGCCGCTCGATGAACGCCCGCATCAGCATCTTCACCAAGACCAGCATCATTGCAGATATTGCCGTATTGCTCATGATGCCTCTCGTCTTTTGGATGTTCTCCAAGATGGGCATTTCTTGGTATCTCGGACTCATCGTGCTCTTAGGTGTTATCATCGAACTTGCTTATAACATCATTTGCCATCGACGAATACAGCAACTATTCACCGAAGGCAACGACCTGCTGACCGTTCGCCGCGGGCTGCTGAAGTTCAAAAAGGGGGAGCGCCTGCAGATGCTCATATCCTTACCGCTGCTTGCACTCTGGGCATTCGCCTTATGCTGGCAGTTAGGAGTCTTCGCAGATAATCCGACAGAAAGAGTTGCAGCCATCGGCATCAGGGCGGGCATAGGATTCTGCATCGGCACTCTCATTGTTTTCTGCGGCTATTTCTGGGAGATGCACCGCGTGAACCGTTCCATCCGCGAGATTGACGAACTATCCGCAGAATAACACAGTTTCTAAAAATACGCTCTCTCGCCAGAAGCAGTGCCGGCCGTGAGGCTGGCACTGCTTTATTACAAGATTCCTATTTCGGTAGAAGTATAAATCGCTACCTGCTCCATTGGCAAATAGTCTGCGCCCATTCGGGAATGTCGTCAGTATATTTCTTGAAAACCGTCCCGAACACGAAATCCCGTCCCTGCTGCAGGCATTCGTAACGCTGTTGTGTGGCCATCTCTGCTGCTTTCAGTACAGCGGCAGGAGAGTTCCAGTCGCCAAAAGTCTCTTGTGCGATATTGTCAGGATTGATATACAAACTATCAGCCGTCCACTCATCATTGAGCAGTTGGACGGTTGTAGTAGTCTTGCCAGAGCCGTTAGGTCCTGCGACAATGCAAAGGGTTGGCTTCTTATCACTCACTGCGCAGCCCTCCATGCAGAAATTTCATCAGCCACGGCCTGTAGTCTCCGTTTCTTCTCTGCCTCAGCGTTAGCCATTGACTTGCGGGCTTCTGTTGCCACGTCCTCCATCAGTGCCTGCAGCATCTCGTCTGTCGGCTCTTCCGTGGAGGTTAGCCTGTATTGTTTGTGAATCTCTGTCATAATTGCTGTCAATTAGTATAATAGTTGCAAATATACGACTTTTTATTGAGAATTGTTCGCTTCACCTACATCTTTTAAATATATTTAGGTGAAATGGCATGCCGCATTCGTATTTGCCCTTGTTCTATGCGAAATGTTAAAAATCAGCAATGGGAGCAAAATATTTACGAAATAATTTGGTTTATATTATAAACTTATCTATCTTTGCAGCGTGAACCGGACACGATTGGCCGAAGCCGTGCTTTCTGCAGGAGCACGGACGAGGCCAGAGAGTAGTAAACAAAAGTAGAACATCACTTAAAAATGGAACAACAATGGAAGAAAAGAATAACATGACTGCCGAGCGCAGTCTGGAGATTATCACGGAGCAGATAGAGCGTAGCCGCCAGGTGGTGGCTAAGGACACAGGACTGTCACTCTACGTGGCAGGCCTATGCACAATGGGGATGGCCATTCTTATAGGCATCATTATCTATTTTACGTCCAACACGGCTTGGTATCTGATGTACATCCTTCTGCCTGTCATTATCTTTGCTGCTGACCGTTACGCAAAGAGAGGCAAACCGAAAGTTCCCGCCAGTCTGGTCGGTTCGATGGTCGACAAGACTTGGCAGACGTTCGGTATCTTCGTATTCGCATACTTCGTGTTCGGCATTTTGTATAACATGCTGATGGCACACTTCGAGCAGCCAGAAGTCTATTCACGTCTGGTGATTCATCCCCTTCGTGTCGTGCTCCTGCTTATGGGCATGACCATTACCGTCAACGGTTACATATTGAAGAGTCGTTGGATGGTGTGGTGCGGCATTGTGGGCGGAATCGGCGGCTTCATCTGGGAGTCGTTCTACGTCACACAGACACTGACCGGATGGTTGGTTTATTATACCAATGCTCACTATGTTGGCGTTGCCCACGGCATCATCCCTGCCATCATCGTCACTATCTTGGCTTTCATCGGCTTGACGCTCCCAGGCATGAAACTAAAAAACTCGTAGCCCATGTTCAAACCATTAGACCCCCTGCTGCATGCCGAGTTGCGACTGGCCGTGATGTCGCTGCTCATCAGTGCCGAGGAAGCCGAGTTCCCCTACATCAAGGAGCAGACGGGCGCCACGGCGGGCAACCTGAGCGTGCAGATAGACAAACTCTCGGCAGCAGGTTATATAGAGGTGGAGAAGACCTTCAAGGGCAAGAAGCCCTGCACGCTCTGCCGCATCACGCCTGTAGGGCTGAAAGCCTTTGAGGATTATGTGAAAGCGCTGAAAAGTTATCTGAAGGTAAAAAAGACATGACCGTTAGGTAGTCATAGCCGCTTTATTACATCAGTTCGGGTATAATTTTGAATATTTCATCCAATTTTATACCCGAATTGATATATTATTCGCAATAAGTATGTATCTTCATCTTAATGCTGACTTCAAAATGTTCTTCAGCAGATACGTGGCATTCTGATTGCGGGCCACGCCTTCGGAGAGGCGATAGGTGTAGGAGATTTCGTCGGAAAGCCGTATTTGACTTCGTCGAATTCCTCCTCGCTCGGAAGAGCAGATGCAAGCATCGCTCTTCTCTCTCTCGTTCGTTATTTCAAAGCAGTAGTTGTGGAAGCGGGCGGGGTGTTCCTCCTCCATCTTCGACAACTCGAGGTCGTGGGTGGCGATGATGCCCGTGATGGGGAGCGCGGAGACAGACTGCAGGAACAGGCGCGAGCCGTTGAGTTTGTCGAGCGAGTTGGTGCCCTTCAGGATTTCGTCGAGGATGATGAGCGTGTGGCGGTTCTGCCGGCAGGTCTCGATGAGTTGTTGCAGCCGGAGCAGTTCGGCATTGAAGTAACTGATGCCGTGGGCGAGGTCGTCGGTGGTGCGCATGCTGCTGAACAGCGAGAAGAGCGAGACGCGCAGGCTGTCGGCAAAGACGGGCATGCCACAGGAGGCCAGCACGTAGTTGATGCCAATGGAGCGGAGGAAGGTGCTCTTGCCCGCCATGTTCGCGCCGGTGATGATGTAGTAGTGGCGGTCAGCAATCGTGAAGTCGTTGCGCACGGCCTTCACGCCGAGGAACGGATGATAGAGTCCGCGCGCCTCATAGACCACCTCGTCGGCACTCACCAGTTCGGCATCCGTGGCCGTCGGCTCGTTGTAGCGGAATGTGGCCATCGACACCAATGCATCGAAGTGGCTCACAGCGGCTATCCACTCATCGATGTGCCCCATGTAGCGGTCTTGCCAAAGCAGGAAGCGGCGCACGATGAAGTAGTCGGCCAGGTAGAGGGCGTTGGAGATGGACACCCAAATCTCGTTGCGCTGGTCGAGGGCGTTGATGATGCCTTTTAGCAGGCGGAACGACTTGAGGGCATCCTGTTGGTCGGCCGACAACTGGCTGATGATGTCGCGCCCCTCGCGGCTCTTCAGGTCGGCGGTCACTATCAGCATGATCATGTTGACATAGGTGCTCAGTCGCGGCAGGATGATGTTGATGGTCTGATTGATGCGCTTCAGCGTACGGCCGAAGAGCAGATAGACTGCCAGAATCTGCAGCAGTACCCAGAGCATGGGGAATGTACCAGACAACGGGCCAAAGACGGCTCCGGCCAGCAGTCCGTAGAAGACGAGGATGCTTCCCACGGCTGCAAGAAGGGTGAGCCGATGGGCGGCAAGACGAGGCATCTGCATCTGCTGTACCGCGTGCAGGGCTTTCAGGATGTCGGCCGTATCAATCTGCTGCCCTCTGCCCTGCGCCATGAATGCTGCTCGCAGCGGCTCCCTCCCCGACAGTTCGCTGATGGCCTCACGTCGCGCTTCTATCTCGTCGATGGCCCTTACTCGCGTCTCGGCCAACTCCCTCGCCAGGAAATCGCTGCCACCGGTCGATACGGTGCGGTTGATGCGGTGGAAGAGCGACTGTGGCCCGAAGATGTCGAGGTCGAACGTGAACGCATGGCGTGGGTTCAGATATTGTTCTCCTGATGCAAAGCCGGAGAAATCGCCGTCGAGATAGTTCAGTTCTTTCTGATAGACGCTGCGCAGGCTCTCCTTCTCTTCCGCCATTCGGCTGTTCCTGCTGTCTCGCCTGCGTATCGCCACGTAGGCGGCTATAAACATCGCCGCCAC
Source organism: Prevotella sp. UBA4217 (assembly GCA_002379425.1). GTDB lineage: Bacteria > Bacteroidota > Bacteroidia > Bacteroidales > Bacteroidaceae > Prevotella. The sequence continues at coordinate 65,256 of DFTH01000005.1, read as the reverse complement.
CACCAGCGCAATAACGTTGCTCCAGATCGTATAAGCCACCACGCAGCCAATAGCCAAGGCGATGGCCGACAACTCCAGCACCACCACCAGCCGGTTGTACTTGTTCAATTGTCGGATTTCCTCCGTCAGCGTCGTGATGCGCTCGGTATAAAGTTCCTTTGGGGTCATATATTTGTCTGACAGAAATGCGATGTCCATATCCTCTCGCGCGATTTAATGCCGCAAAGTTATGAAAATAAAGCAAAAGTTATTCATCTTCGCATCACCTTTTATATATAATTAGGCAAAAAGTGGTGCCATCCCACGTGGAGTTGGCTGAGAGGGGCGGCATGGGCCTCAGTGTACTGGCCTTGTTTGTCGAACATCTTAAATTACAAACTCCTTTCAGCCAGGGCGTAACACGCTGATATCCTTCGCGTTACGCTGAAGGGTAAAGACAGGCCCATCCAGAGTGGTCAGCCACAGGTGAAAGAAAGAACGAATCTATAAGTTTGTGCCGTATGTTTTTGGGGCTTTTTCCCAAGGCCTGGGACGGGAAATAAGAGGCACTTTACGCTCGTAAAGTGCCTCTTTACGAGCGGGAGGAGGCACTTCATCTTGCTAAAGTGCCACTCTTTGAGTGAAAAGAGGCACCTGAAAAGCATCTTTCAGCGCAAGACGTTGATTATCAGTTGTTTATGTGTCTGCTGAAAGGATAATTCATTTTGATTTCTCTTTTTTATGACGTTATATCTCTTAATAGACATTAAATCAATGGCAAACGAGTTAATTTCTCTTAATAACTAAACAATTTAGTTGTATATAACGAAAAATTTTAGTTACTTTGCACTCGGTATTGATATATTGACGCGAGATTGATTACGAAACTTAAAGCAAAACGACAATGAAAAGACTGACAAATAAAGAGAAGGAAATCATGGACCTGTATTGGCAGCACGGGCCGATGTTCGTCAAGGAACTGCTCGACTACTACGACGAGCCGAAGCCCCACTTCAATACGCTCTCCACGATGGTACGTATCCTGGAGAAAGAAGGATTCCTGGATCATAAGCAGTTTGGCAATACCTATCAGTATTATCCCCTCGTCACGGAGGCCGAGTATGGGCGCAAGTCAATTGCAGGTGTCATCCAGAACTACTTCAACAACTCGTACCTCTCGGCTGTCTCATCCTTTGTCAAGGAAGAGAAGATTTCCGTAGAAGAACTCAAGGAACTAATAGAAGAGATCGAAAAAGGCAATGACTGAGTTTCTGATATACGACCTGAAGGTGGCTGCACTGATGGTGGTGTTCTATATGTTCTACCGCCTGATGCTGGCCCGTGAGACGTTCCACCGCGTGAACCGCCTCGTGCTGCTCACGACGGCTGTGGCCTCGTTCGTGCTGCCGCTCTGTGTGATTACGCTGCACGAGACAGTTGCGACGGCTAAGCCTCGGGCGAACATCGAGGTGGGCGCCCTGATGGCAGAAGCAGAAGCGACACAGGTGCCGCTCTGGCAGAAGGTGATGCCCATCCTGTTCGTGACAGGTGTGGTGCTGACCCTCGCCCATACCCTCTGGTCGCTATTCAGAATACTCAAACTGATACGTAGCAGTGAGCGACATCCGCAGCAGGACGGCACGACCATCTGCGTGGTTAGCAACCCAGACCTGTCGCCCTTCAGTTGGATGCACTATATCGTGATGAATCGCAGCGACTATGAAGCCTGCGATCCGGCTATTCTCACTCATGAACGGGGACATATCAGGCTCCATCACTCCTGGGACCTGCTCCTCGTTGACACCCTCACCGCCCTCCAGTGGTTCAACCCTGCGATGTGGATGCTGCGCCAGGACCTGCGCGCCATCCATGAGTACGAGGCCGACGGTGAAGTACTCTCTCAGGGGATCAATGCGCGTCAATACCAATACCTATTGATCACCAAGGCCGCGGGCATCGGCGGGTACTCCCTTGCCAACGGCATCAGTCACAGTACCCTCAAAAACAGAATCACTATGATGTTACATAAGAAATCAGACCGCAGCAGACTGCTGAAACTGCTCGCCCTCATCCCCATCGTGGGTATCGCCCTCGCCCTCAACGCCAGGACCGTCACTCACTATGTCTATGACGAGCCCCAGAAGCAGCAGCCCGTGAAGAAAGGCAAGAAGGCCGGCACCATCAAGGTGAATGGCCAGGAGATCAAGGTCGTGGAGCAAGACGACATCGTTACGATGGAAGGCGAGGTGGATCGGGATCTGACTTCTGACATCCAGAAACCAGAGTCTGTCGAAATGCCCAACGGCATGGCTGTCGATGCCCAGGAGAAAGTCTTCGACGTGGTGGAGCAGATGCCGCAGTATCCTGGCGGGCCTGGGGCGCTTTTCAAGTTCCTCAGTGAAAACGTCCGCTATCCGGAGGAGGCAGAAAAGCAGAATCTCGAGGGGCGCGTCATCCTGACGTTCGTCGTCGGTAAGGATGGTTCCATCAGAAACGCCAAGGTCGTGAAGTCCGTCGATCCACTGCTCGATGCTGAGGCCCTCCGCGTAATCAATGCCATGCCCAACTGGACGCCTGGACGTCAGAACGGTAAGCCCGTCGCAGTGAAGTACACCGTTCCTTTGAGTTTCCATCTTGATGACGCTGACACTGAAAAAAAGGAATAGTCCCCATTTTATGCGTAAGTTAACGACTTTAATCATCCTCGCCCTGCTGACGGTAATCTCCGCTCGGGGCGAGGGCGCTGACTCCCTGCAGGTGCTGTTGCAACGGGGTGACAGTTGCATGCAGCGGTATAACACCTTCGAGGCCCTGTCGTACTATCGCCAGTTTCTCAGTCTGGCAGAGCAAGAACCCGCCAATGAGCAACTGGGTGAGATGATAGAGAAGTCCCGGGCCTTTATCCTTTATACTACTTTGATCAGACTGTGCTGCAGGAGTTTCTCCTTTAATGCGATGAGCGCGTCGGTGGGGGCGCCGATGAGGTCGCTGATACCTATCAGGTCGTAGCGCCCGTCGGCGTATGCCGTGAAGTCCCTGATCACATTGACATCGTCGTGGGATCCTTTGTAACTGATGGTGGGGTAGAGGCCCCGCTTGCCCAGTTGGGGCTCACAGCAGACGGTCATCGTATAGTGGTCGTTGTGCTCCAGGGCCCTGATTACTTTCACCATCACGTCGTATGCCCCCTGGAGTCCCTCTGGGGAGATCAGGTCCATGTTGTCGGCCGAGGTGTGATACTCTGGATACTGGGTGTATTTGCTGCGGCAGAGTCCGCAGACGGGCAGGTTCACGCCAGCGGCCCCATATTGGCGTTCATCCGACCCCCTGTCCAGGAAGGAATACTTCTTATAGCCGGGGTAGTGGTAGTGGAGCACATTCTGCATGACGCGGTCGGCCAGTGTGTCGCCATATTTCGTGGCGATATAGGAGTAGGTCCTGTCGTCGCCCACGCAACTCAGCACGAAACCGGCCTTCACGTGCTGTCGGAGGGCCGCCAGATTCCTGCTGATATAGGTAATGGCACCGATAGTCTCGGGGTTGATCACGAAGCGGTAGGTGTAGCGGCGCCTTTCCATCTGCATGACATACTTCATCAGTTCGGCTACCACCACTGGGCCCGACAACTCGTCGTTGGCCATCGACGGATGGCAGAGATAGGTCGTGATGAGTATCTCGTCGGCCGTCTCTCCCGGGATGATCAGTTCCCCGTAGGTCAGACTGCCGTCTTCGAGTGTGCTGTCGATCACCACGTGGTACTCATCGTCCGTCAGTGTCTGCTTCTGGTTCTCACTCATGCAGAACCCCCAGCGCTCCTTGTAGTAGGAGGTGACGTATGGAATCCAGTCGGGCTGGTCGGGCTGCGTATAGACGTGCTCCAGCAGTTCCTCACGGCTCACCACCTCGTCGATGGGCAGGGAATAGCCGATGATATGCAGGTTAGAGTCCCTGAAGTCGATGACCTTGTCACCGTTCAGCCTGTAGATACCCCCGCCGCGGATGTTCCACTCCTTGGGAACCGTCCAGTCGAAGACGGGTGTTCCCGTGGGTACCTCATGGACCTTGATATCAGGCACCACCTCACGGATCATCTCCAGCGACTCGCGGAAGCCGTTGCCTGTGATGCTGCGGCAGAGAGGAAACATCCTCGCTGCCAGGTCGTACATCACTCTGCCGTTGTCTGTTGCCATCTTACCAAGCCGTTTGTCCGCCGTCGATCATGATATTGACGCCAGTGACATATTTCGAGGCCTCTGATGAGAGGAAGATCATGGCACCCACCAGGTCGTCGGGGTAGCCAATCCTGCCCAGCATCGTCTTATAGGCCAGTCGGTCCTTAAACAGTTTGTTCTCCTGCACGTTCTCATGGGGGAAGGAGCCCGGGCTCACGCTGTTGGCGCGGATATTGTACTTGGCCAGATAGGCGGCGCAGTACTTGGTCAACTCTACCGTGGCAGCCTTGCCGGCACCGTAGTTGGGCGTGCTGTTGAATGGTGTGTCGAAATAGGTACGGGGATCAGGTGCGCCCACGGCATACAGGGAACCGATGTTCACGATGCTGCCGCTCTGGCTCTTCTTCATATAGGGGATGATCTCGCGGATGGTGCGGAAGGTGTAGCCGATCGTACCGTCGATACCTTTCTGCCAGTAGGCGTCGTCCATCGTCTCCACGTCGGTCATCACACCAGCCCCCAGGTTAGCGGCCATGGTAATCAGGTTGTCGATGATGCCCGTCTCACCTGCGGCCTGTTTCAGTGCTGCCTTGATGGCTTCGGTGTCGCCCAGGTCACACTCTATATAGTGGATCCTGTTCTTATCGCTGATCTCCTCGATCTCGCTGATCTTATAGTCGATGACATAGACATCGGCCCCGTAATCTACCATTCCCTTGACGATCTCACGGCCCAGATAGCCGCAGCCGCCTGTGATGACGGCCTTCCGTCCTTCGAGGGAGAACATGTTCTTGTAATCCATAATCGTGTATTTATATTAAACCTTTTGTTATCTTCAATGTCTCGTAAGCCATCTCGGGACTGTTGATGTTCTGCATCTTCCCCTTCGACAGATAGAGGTCGAGGAAGTAGGCCATCTCGTCCTGATAGAAATGGTCGTCGGCTCCGTAGTGCTCCACATCCTCCTTTACCTTGTGCTCACAACTCTGCTTGTTGAAATCCACCACGATCACGTCGTCCTCGGCATAGAGTTCCGTCTGGCGGTTCCTCACCCTGCCGAAGTAGTCGAGGTGCATCTCCACCACCTTGTCGCCATATTCGAAGATATAGGTGGCCAGGTCGCAGGCATCCATCTCCAGGTGGGAGAACTTCCCTGCCACGCGGTGCACCTTCTGGGGCTTGCCGAAGAGATATATCATGTAGTCGATCTCATGGAGCAGATCGACATCGACGCCGCCGCCCCTGTCGTTGAAGCAGCGGAAACTCTTCCGGTAGTCCCTGCCGGGCTGCCAACTGGGCATGTAACTGGAGAAGATAATCCTGGCCGAATATACCTTGTGGCTATCGACACAGGTCTTCAGTTTCTTGACGTAGTTCGTAAAGCGGATCGGTGCTGCCACGTAATAGACGTCCTCCTCTCTCTTGGGGCGGATGGCCTCAATGGGGTAGTCGAGGGTGTCGAAGATGGGCTTCTCGATGAACATGCTGTCGCAGAGTCCTCTGTACTTCACGATGTTGTCATAGTGCGTCTTCGTCTCGTCGGTGACAAACAGGATGTCGTAATGGCTGTCCAAGTTGCTGTCGCTTCTCACTTCGTGCCTGATCTTCTCTGCGATGGCAGGCGGGAGTACTCTGTCACTGTACCTGACGGCGTCGATCTCCAGAGGGATGCCCCTGCTGGCACACAGTGCAGAGAAATTCGTGATATGACGGGAACCAATCGATCCCGTGGCGGTAAATAGTACTTTCATGTTATTCGTGATGACCGTGTAGCAGGTCGTATTTCATTTCCATTAGTTTCCAGTCCTCGGGTGTGTCGATGTCCTGCGACTCCGACTCCTTCAGGACAAACGGCAGTGTGTGCTGGGTGTAGAGTTTCTGGTCGCGCAACAGGGCGTAGGTCTTGAACAGGAAGAACTGGTTGCAGTCGTGGTAGATCTTCTGCAGGTCTTGCGAGCGAGCGTAATAGTTCTCGGGATGCAGTTGCTGCAGTTCCCCGTTCTCATCAATGATGGTAGCCCTCTGGGGCGGATAGGAATATACCTCCACGGTGCAGATGGACTCTGCGCCCTCCGTCGCCTCCAACTGTTGGAAGGCCTTTACCAGATTCTCAGGCTTCAGCAGGGGTTGGGTGGCATATACGCTGAGCACGTACTCAAACTCCATGCCGAGTTTCTTGTATTCGTTGACCACCTCCACCAGTACGGCAGCCACACCGGCCTGGTCGTTGGAGGTAGAGGCATCTCTGAAGAAGGGGACCTTCGCTCCGTATCTCAGTGCCACGTCTGCAATGGCCTGGTCGTCGGTGGAGACCATGATCTCGTCGGCAATGCCGCTCTCCTGCACGGCTCTGATGGAGTAGGCGATGATGGGCTCACCCTTAAAGTCTGCAATGTTCTTATGTGGTATTCTCTTACTCCCGCCACGGGCAGGAATAATACAAAGACAGCGTTTCATTTTATGGGATAATCTATGATGTTAAACAATTCTTCGACGAACTCGCGGAAAACGCCCTCTCCACCGTTCTTGCTGAGTCTGACGTTGGCGAGTTTCCGGATATAGGCGGGAGCACTGGCCGGGACACCGGCAAAGCCCACGGCCTTGAGCAGTTCGATGTCGCCCAGGTCGTCACCGATATAAGCCACCTCCTGGAGCGTGATGCCTAATTGCCGGCAGATTTCGTTGGCCACCTCCACCTTGTTCCTGACACCTTGGTACAGGAAATCCACCTTCAGTTTCTCTGCCCTTCGCCTGACGATCTCCGTCTCCTCGCCTGTGATGATGCCCACGGGAATCCCCAACTGGTGTGCGAAGAGCACGCCGGCACTGTCGTATGTGTGAAACTTCTTCCATTCGTTGCCCGTCTGGTCGTAGTACATCCCACCGTCCGTCCACACGCCGTCGATGTCTGTCAGGATCAGTCTGATTGTATTCATTGGATATCGTCTTTATAGATGATCTCATTGGCCTTGATGTCCTTTCTGGCCACCTTGCCGACCACCTTCTCCCTCTCGTCCCACTTGAAACCGTCGCCAGGACTGAGCATGTGGATATCGTCGAGGGTGATGGTGTCACCCGCCTTGATCTCATGCCTGCTGGCTATCGAGCGCTCCAGTTTTATTCTCGATGACTCCACGCTCTTGTCGATATGGATGTCCTCCACGCCCATGCTCATCTCGATATACCTGATGTCGCGCACCATACGGTTCACACCGTCGGGACCCAGTGAACCAGCCTGGTCGGTCCCTTTCATGCGCCTGTCGATGGTGATGTGCTTCTCGATGATTTCCGCTCCCATGCCGACGGCCACCACAGGGGCAGAGATGCCGATGGTATGGTCGGAGAAGCCGATCTTATACTGGCCATAGTGCTTCTTCAGATACGTGATGGTGTTCAGGTTGACATTCTCCGGACGGGTGGGGTATTGCGATACGCAGTGCAGGATGGAGATGTCGGAATGGTATCTCGTAATCACCTCCAGGGCCTCGTCGAGTTCTTTCTTCCCGGCCATGCCCGTAGAGAGGATGATGGGAATCTTTGTCTCTGCCAAGGCTGCCAGCAGCGGCAGGTTGGTCAGGTCGCGGCTGGCCACCTTCAACCTGTCGGGCGTAAACAACTTCAGCATTGACAGGCAGTTGATGGCGCAGAGGGTCTCGATGAAGTCCAGTCCCAGCGACTTGGCGTATTTATATACTTCAAAATGCTCTTCGTCCGATAGTTCCAGGAAGGCACGGTGCTCACCGTATGTCCTGCCAAAAGAGTTGGGCGAGTCGTAGGGTTTGTTCATCTGTGAGTCAGCCAGTTCCTCGCTCAAGTCGCGCTTGGTCATTTTCACGGCATTCATGGGCTTCAGTTGGAGGCCGAACATGTCTTCTTTGATGGGTCGCGCCACAAGTTCTACAATCAACTTCGCCAGATCCACCGACCCATTATGGTTCTGGCCTATTTCTCCGATAATATAGGTTTCTTTCATGTCCTTTTCGATATACACCTGCAAAGGTAGGCAAAAGATTCCACACTATCAAATAAAATTAGGAAAAACTTTGTGGATTTACAAAAAAGCACTATCTTTGCAGTCAGTAATGGAGGCTTGGATGCAAGCAAAGGAAAGAGTCTGTAAGTAAATGATAGACATAAAGGAAGTTAAGACGAAGGGAGACCTGAAGAAGTTCGTGCAGTTCTATTATGACCTGTACCGAGGGAACGACTGTGCCGTTCCATTTCTCTATTTCGATGAGATGGCCACGCTACAGTCTGATAAGAACCCTTCATTTGAGTGTTGCGAGTCAGCCTATTTCCTGGCATATCGGGAAGGGAAGATCGTGGGGCGTGTGGCTGCCATCATCAATTACCGTGCCAACGAGCGCTGGAACTGCCACCAGGTGCGCTTCGGCTGGTTTGACTTCATCGACGACCTGGAGGTCTCCACGGCCTTGCTGAAGGCTGTCGAGGACTGGGGCCGTGAGAAGGGTATGACGGAGATAGCCGGTCCCCTGGGCTTTATCGATACCGACCGGGAGGGTATGCTGGTGGAAGGCTTCGACCAACTCTCAACGATGTACGTCAATTATAACTACCCCTATTACCCGCAGCATCTGGAGCGTATCAGTGGCTTCAAGAAGGATAACGACTATGTGGAGTGTAAGGTGAAGGTGCCTGAGAAAGTGCCTGAGAAGTTCTCGAAGATTACGGAGATGGTTCGCCGCCGCTATGGTCTCAGGGTGCATAAGTTCACCCGCCACGAACTGATAGAGGAGGGATATGGCAGGAAGGTGTTCGATTTGCTGAATGCTACCTATCAGAATCTCTATGGGTTCAGTCAACTCTCAGACCGCCAGATAGATAAGTTAGTGAATGACTATATCAAGATAGCCGACCTGAACCTTGTGACGGCAGTGATGGATGGTGACAAGATGGTGGGCTTCGGCATCACGTTCCCCTCGTTTTCGGAGGCGCTGCGAAAGACGCGCGACGGTAGGCTGCTCCCCTTCGGCTGGTGGCATCTGCTGAAAATCCTCAAGTGGCACAAGACACCTGTTGTCGATCTGCTGCTGATAGGGGTTCTGCCTGAATACCGTGCGAAGGGAGCCAATGCCTTGATCTTCGACGACCTGATCCGACAGTTCCAGGCCTATGGCTTCGAGTGGGCAGAGACGGGTCCGCAGATGGAGACCAACGAGGGCGTACTCTCACAGTGGCAGTATCTGGAGGCTACGATACACCGCCGCCATCGCTGTTACAGAAAACAATTATAATTCCATCATGATGAATAGATTAAAAACCATATTTCTCTTAACCTTTCTGGAGTGTCTGACCGCCCTTGCCCAACAAACGATCCAGTTGCAAGGGTCTTGGGAACTGGCCACTGGTGACTCGGCCGTTTATAAAGACTTCGTGATGCTGCCTGGTGTCGTGGAGTCAAACGATAAGGTGTGGCTGAAACGAGGTGTCTATGTGCCTCAGGACTGGAAAAGACAGCGTGTTAGCCTCTTCTTGGAATGCCCGCAGGCGGGGATGTCGGTATTCGTCAACGGAACGCTGGTGGAGCGGGTCACACTGATGGATGCTCCCCTACAGTTTGATGTCTCCGATGTTATCATCGCCGGCCAGCGGAATGCCATTGAGATATGTGCGGACCAGCGACTGGATCGGCAAAACGGCATGCTCGGGCGTATGGAACTACGGGCGCAGTCGCGCGACCTGTATATACGCCAGTTGCACTTCCGCCCCTATCCCTTTGACGGGATCATACACATGGACCTTACCATCGAAGGTTCTGATCTCAGGTATGATAATCCTTTTGCCGAGGTGCTCGTACAGCGCGAAGGACAGGACACGGCTACCATATACCGCGCTTTCTTCATGCTGTCAGGACATCATGCTGTGGTAGATATGCCGATGGGTAAGGAGGTCTCCCTTTGGGATGAGTTCCATCCCACTCTCTATCGTATTGCCATTACGGTGGGCGAGGATTACTATGAGACTACCGTGGGCATGCGCGAACTGTCGATGGATGGCAACCTGTTGATGATCAACCGCCGGCCGCTCTTCCTACGAGGTGTAGTGCTGGATGGTGCCTCCTGCACCACCAACCAGCAACTTTCCGATGAACAGGCTTGGCGCGATGTGCTGCAGAGATATAAGCAGGGAGGGTTCAACCTCGTGCGCTTCCGCTCCTCTTGTCCGCCCGATGCTGCCTTCTCCGTGGCCGACAGGCTGGGCATCTATCTCCAGCCTGGTGCCGCCAGCACGATTCAGGCACAGCGTATCATCGATGCTTACGGGCATCACCCCTCGTTCCTGTTGATGGCCGTGGAGGATAGTGTTGAGGAGGCCTCTGAAAGACTGGAGAAGTTAAAGGAATACGATCCGTCGCGCATCTTCTGCTCACCTTCCAGCGAGGGGTGGATATGGGACGACGGGAGTCCCTTTAATGTCAAGGATCTCCAGTCAGACTACAAGAAGGAGATCGAGCACGTCTTACAGGCGGGTGACCATACGGGCTTCCAGGTGTCGGCATCGGATTGGGAGAAGAGCAATATCCCAGAGCGGGAGTGGAAGGAATCCTGTTCCCCTGTCGTCCTTATGGCCAGATTCCCCAAGTCCGACTATACCACGGCCGACACGCTGACCGTGCCCTTGGATGCTGTCAATGCCTATTATGGTGAACTCCATGCTGCCCGTGTCGCCTACTTCATCTGTAATGACAGCCTGAAGGTGCTGGCCAGCGGACAACTCTCCGTGGGAGACCTGCCATTTGGGAAAAATACAGACATTGGTACCGTGTCTTTCCCACTTGACAGTATTCCAGACTCAGGGAAATACTCCCTTTATGTGACTGTTTCTGGCATAGCCAGCAATCACTGGGACTTCTGGGTCCGTCGGGAGGAATCTCCTGCCAGCGGCGGACCCAGTCTGTGAGAGAGTCCCTATCTCGAGGCTTTCAGCAGTTTGTAGTATTCCGTAGTACCAAGCAGGTAGCACCCAGTACCGTAGTCTTCAAAGTCAGGGACGGAGGTGAACGTGACAGGCTGTCCTGCTGAGGGATCCTTGCCTGTACCCTGGTTCCAGCCGAGGAAGCCATCATTGTGCAGGCAACTCTTCAGCGCCTCCCATGCCTTATCACAGGCAGGACGGTAGTCCTTGGCTTTCAGGAGCCCATTCCTGATGCCCCAACTCATGCCGTAGAGGAAGAGGGCCGTACCTGTCATCTCCGGGTCGGGATAATCGACGTCGCTGGCGAGGCTGACGTGCCAGAAACCGTCCTCATGCTGGCATCTCAGCAGCCCCTCGCTCATCAGCAGGAAGTCTTTCTTCAACTCCTTATATGCTTTGTCTCTTGGCGACAGCACCTCCATGGAGCGCACGAGGGCAGCATACACCCAACCATTGCCACGGCTCCAGTAGCAGTTCTGACCGTCTTTCTCCTTATAGGGAGGCACGTAGTCCTTGTCGCGCCACCAGAGTCCTTCCTGGATATTGAAGAGTCCGCCGCCACAGGTGTTACGGGTCCATCTATAGGCATTCATGCCATAGTCGAGATACTGCTTGTCCTTGGTGATGGCATACATCTTCACATAGACGGGCAGGGCCATCTGGATGGCGTCAATCCATGTCCAGTAATCCACACGGCCGCTGGCCATCTGCTTGGCGAGGTTCTCCTTTGTCGGCTCAAGGGAACCCTTGCCTGTCAACAGGTTGTATTCGATATAGGTCTGTTCACAGCACTGGTCGTCGGCATCGGTCGTGGTCACGCCGTTGCGGGGCGTCCACTGGTGGAAGTCGGCCCAGCGATGGACATAGTCGAGATAGCGGTCCTGTGGGTCGATGGAGTTGAGTGCCATCAGACCTTCGTAGTACACGGCCCTTGTCCACAGTGACGAGGGACGGATCTTGTTGACGTTCGTCGGCAGGGTGGGATCAGCATACTTGGCCATGAAGTAGTTGTTCGTGGTCTGTGCTGCCTTGAGCACGTCGTTCTGTGCCTGTGCTGCGATGATTGTGCAGCATACGATGCAGAGGGAAAGTAGTCTTTTCATTTTTTCAAATTGTTTTAATATGAGTTACTCTCAAGTTTTGTTACGACAGTCTTGTAGTTCTCGCTACTGGTCTTCAGGGTGACCTTGGAGGGATGTCTGCCCGCCCGGAGGATGACCATGGCGGAGCCCTGCCACAAGCGGCGATGGTTGGTGACGTTCAGTTCCTCGCTGTTGATGTCGCCATTGGTGACGGCCACGATACGGGCATCACCCTCCAGGGCGAATGTCAGGTCATCGTTGGCGGTCAGTACCCTGCGCCCCTTGTTGTCAACGGCCGTCACGCGGAGATGCTGAAGGTCCTGCCCGTCAGCCTGCCAGTGGCTGTTGTCTGGTTCGACGAGCAGTCTGACGGCCTTGCCTGTGGTCTCCAACTGGTGGCGTGCCACAGCCTTGCCGTTCTGATAGGCAATACCTTCCAGTATCCCGGCCTGGTAGTCGATCTCGCCCCAATGGATCTGGTTGCGCCGCTTGGGATCCTTGGGATTCTCCTTTCGTCCGAGTGACTTGCCGTTGAGCCGAAGTTCTACCTCTTCGGCATTGGTATAGACCATGATGCTGGCTTTCGCCCCCTCAGGACGGTTCCACGACTCCGTCAGGCGGTCATTGCCCATCGTTACGCCGTTCCACATCTCTGCATGTTCGCTCTCAAGGACGGCCAGATGGACGATGGGCTCCTCTGGTTTGAATAGCGACCGCATCAGATAGGCTTTGGGCTTAGGCTCCAGGGAGATGTCAAACACTCCTTGTGCCCAGCCCTTGGCGGGCCATCCCATGCTCTCGCCCAGATAGTCGATGGCTCCCCAGTAGGCCAGACCGATCACCTTGTCGAGATTCATCTCGAAGAAGTTCGGGCCCATCGCCTGTGTCGAGGCCTCACTCTGGTAGAACGTCATCCACGGGAAGCGGCGGCTGTCGCCGGGGAAGTACATATAGCGGTAGTTATAGGCCTGGATGTCTGTCTGCAGTGCCAGGTCGCAGGGCAGTGAGTCGGTCTGCCAGTTGCGGTAGCGGGGATGCATGGCGACGGTGACGAGACGGGTGGAGTCGTAGCGCTGGAGCAGGGTCTTCTAGAGTTTATACATGGTCACGCCGAAGTCGTTGAATGGCATGCTGGCATCCTGTTGCAGTTCGTTGCCGAGGCTCCAGAGGACGACGGATGGTGAGTTGCGGTCGCGCTTCACCCATTCAGGCACTTCTGTCTGCCAATGCTGTTCAAAGGGGATCCTGCCCCCTGTGTGCTGCCTTGTCCATTTGTCGTAGAGTTCATCAACGACGAGGATGCCCAGCCTGTCGCAGAGCCGGATAAAGTCGCGGCTATAGGGGTTGTGCGAGGTGCGGATATGGTTGATGCCGAAATCTTTCATCAGTCGGATGCGCTTCTCGATGGCCTTGGGATAGGCGGCGGCACCGAGGGCTCCCAGCGTGTGGTGGTTGGCATAGCCCTTGAGCAGCACCTTCCTGCCGTTGAGTTTCAGTCCGAAGTCCGGCCCAATCGCTACGGTGCGGATGCCAAACTCGTCGCTGGCCTCGTCGGCCACACTACCGTCCGCACAGAGCAGTTGGGCCTTCACGGAATATAAATAAGGAGTGTCGGTATCCCACACCTTGGGTTGACTGATTTCCACGTCGGGAGCGATCACTACTTCCTGATGGCGTGTCATCTTGTGGCGAGGCACCATGGCTGTGTCACTATAGACCGTCTGTCCGTCGGGATCGAGAATCTGTAAGGCGATACGGGTGTTAGTATCCTTGGTGTGGTTTGTGAACTCCGCAGAGATGCTGACGTACTGGTTGTCCCGCGTGGTGATGTAGAGCGGATGGCGGGCGAAGAACATGTCCTTCGGGGTGGCGACGAGCCTGACGTTGCGATAGAGCCCACCGCCCGTAAACCAACGGGAGTTGCCTGGTTCGCGGGTGTCGGCTACGACCTCTATGAGATTGTCCTTGCCGTATTGCAGTTCGTCGGTGACGTCAATCTCGAAGCCGAGATAGCCATAGTCCGTACCGCCGACATGCCGATGGTTCAGATACACGTCGCCAGTATAGATGATCCCTTCAAAGTCGAGAAGCACGCGCCGGCCTTCCAGTGTCTTGGCGGGGGTATAGTGCAGGCGGTAGTAGCCCTTGCCCATCTCCTTGAAGCCGCGGCTGGAGAGCCGGCTCCTGATATTGGCGGCAGCGTCGGAGTTGTCGGGCCGCTCGTCAGGTGCCGGGGCTACCCATGGCTGTTCTATCTGGAAATCGTGGGGGACGTCGATCTGCTTCCATCCGTCCGTATTGTTCTGGCTGAACTCCCAGCCGAAGTTGAGACTTTCCGTGTAGCGCTGGGCTGGGGTGCCAACTGACACCAGCACGGCAGATATGGCAAGAAGCAGTTTCCTCATCGTCTTGTTGTCTTTATTTATGAAAACTGGTGCAAACTTACAAAAAATCCTTGATTCTTCCAAATCGTATGGCGGCATGTATCAAAGATTAAGGTATGAAAATCAAAAAATAGGGTTCTTTTACGCGAATTATTCCTACCTTTGCACACCAGAAACAAACTACTATAGCATATATGAGACGATTTGCATTTAAGATGTATCTGAAGCCTGGCTGCGAACAGGAGTATGAGCGGCGCCATGCCGCGATATGGCCCGAACTGGTCAGGATGATCAAGGACAGCGGTGTGGGTAACTACAGTATCTATTGGGACAAGGACACCAATATCCTTTTCGGCTACCAGGAGTGTGCGGGCGAGAACAGTTCGCAGGACACGGATTATGTGGATCCCATCACGCAGAAGTGGTGGGATATGATGGCCGATATCATGGAGGTAAACCCTGACCATTCGCCTGTGACGATCCCCTTGCAGGAAGTGTTTCACTTAGACTGATAGGAAAATGAGAAAGTTGATGCTACTATTGATGTCGCTGCTCGTCATGACGGGTGCGGCACGTTCACGGAAGAAGGCCGTGACGGAGGTATGGCCCGACGGTACGGTGATGGATGCCTGGTTCCAGGACACCACGAAGGTGGATGTCTCTGCACTGGGCCGCCAGTATGTGATTACTGACTTTGGCGTGAAGACCGATTCGACGGTCGTGCAGACCGAGGCCATCCAGCAGGTCATCGACCGTGTGGGCCGGGAGGGGGGCGGTGTCGTCGTCATCCCCGAAGGGACCTTCCTCACGGGTGCCCTTTTCTTCAGGCAGGGCACGCACCTGCACGTGGTAGGTAAACTGAAGGGGTCGGCCCATATTGCCGACTTCCCCATTCTCACCACCCGTATCGAGGGTGAGACCTGCCAGTATTTCAGTGCTCTTGTTAATGCCGACGGCCTGGATGGCTTCACCATCACTGGTCATGGCACCATCGACGGCAACGGACTCCGTTATTGGCAGGAGTTCTGGATTCGCAGGAAGTGGAATCCGCAGTGCACCAATAAGGATGCCCAGCGCCCACGCCTCACCTACGTGTCCAACTCCAGGAATGTCACCATCCAGGATGTCCGTCTTGTCAACTCTCCTTTCTGGACGAACCATGTCTATAAGAGCGACCATGTGCGCTACCTCGACTGCTATATCTTCGCACCGACGGAGAATATCTGGGCACCTGATCCCACGCGCGGGGCTCCCTCTTCGGATGCCATCGATATCGATGCCTGTACCGATGTGCTTGTCAATGGCTGTTTCATGCACGTCAACGACGATGCCGTGGTGCTGAAAGGTGGTAAGGGTACCTGGGCTGACAAGGATGAGACCAATGGCAATTGCGAGCGCATCCTGATCCAGAACTGCCGCTATGGCCGCGTGTATGGTTGCCTGACCTTAGGCTCCGAGTCGCTCCACGACCGTAATGTCATCCTGCGCAACTGCTATACGGAGCGTGCTGACCGCGTGCTCTGGCTGAAGATGCGTCCTGACACACCGCAGCACTATGAGTATGTGACGGTGGAGAATATCACAGGGCGCTGCAACCGCTTCCTCTTCGTACATCCCTGGACGCAGTTCTTCAAGCCCGAGAAGCGCGACGACATGCCTCTCTCCCGTTGTAACGACATCATCATGCGTAACATCCAGGTGGAGGCCCAGACCATGTTCGACGTGAAGACCTCTGATAAGTACGAACTGAAGGACTTCTTCCTCGACGGCCAGCCGATGAACTTCTAAGACTGTGTGCTGGCGAAGTCGGTGGGCTTGATGCCAAACTGTTTCTGGAAGCACTTCGAGAAGTACGATGGGTTGGAGAACCCCACCATATAGCATATCTCGCTAATCTGATGCTGCCCCTCTTTCAAGAGTTGGGCAGCCTTTTTTAGTCTCACGATCTGGATCATCTCGTTGGGCGTGACGTCGGCCAGCGTCTTGATCTTGGCAAAGAGTCCGCTGCGGCTGATGTTCAGTTGTTCGGCCAGGAAGTTCACGTTGAGGTCAGAGTTTGAGAAGTTGTCCTCAATCAGTTTGTTCATCCTCAGCAGGAAATCATTGTCCGTGGGGTTCTGGGCAATCTCTGTGACGGGCTCCAGCGGCAGGGTGGAGAACTTCTCTATCAGCCGGCGGCGCATGAGGAGCGTATTGCGGATACAGGCCTCGAGGTACTGTACGGAGAAGGGCTTCTCGATATAAGTGTCGGCACCGACATCCATGCCCTCCACCTTCGAGTCATCGTCGGTCTTGGCGGTGAGCATCACGAAGGGGATATGGCTCGTCAGCGGATCACGGCGCACACGGCGACAGAACTCTGCGCCGTCCATCCTGGGCATCATCCAGTCGCTGATGATGAGGCTCACCTCGTGCTTGCCGAGCAGGTGGAGCGCCTCAAGACCATCGCCCGCCGTGATGACCTCGTACTGTTCGCGGAAATTATCCGACAGGAAGTCGCGCATGTCGTCGGAGTCCTCGACGATGAGAAGGGTGGCCTTCGAGTCGTAGTAAATTTTCGAGGGTGCGGGGGTACGGGGGTGCGAAGGTGCGAGATTAGACTCTGTGCTGGAGGTATTCTCGTACCCCCGTACCTCCGTACCCTCGCTCCCCCGTATGTTCTCATGTTTCGATTCAGCATCAGACTCAGCCTGCACGGAAGGCAGGACGACGGTGAAGGTCGAGCCTTTGCCCACCTCCGACTCCACGCTGATGGTGCCGTGGTGCAGATCGACGATATTCTTCACGATATTCAGGCCGATGCCCGTACCGGGCTTGTTGTCCTGGGCCTGGAAGAAGGCGTCGAAGATGCGCTGGCGGTCTTCCTCACGGATGCCGACGCCATTGTCGCTGACCACGACACGGAAGTGCTCGCCATCGGGCTCCACGACACACGTCAGCCTCACGTCGTCCTTCGTGTATTTGTTGGCATTGGTCAACAGGTTGCTCACCACCTTGGTGATGGCCTCCTTGTCGATGATGGCCGTGAAGTGCTCGTCGGGATATTCCACCGTGAACCGTTTGCCGCCCTGTTCGAAGGTGGGGGCGAAGCGCACGCTGACATTCTGTATCAGTTCGTAGATATTCTGCGGGGCGAAGTGCATCACGAGACTCTGCTGCTCCACCTTGCGGAAGTCGAGCAGTTGGTTCACCAGTTCCAGCAGCCGGTGGGCATTGCGGTCGATCACGCTTAAGGAGGATTGAAGAGTTGAAAGATTGAAGGATTGAAGTTCTTTGGTTGACTTTAGTTCTTCAATTCTTAAATTCTTCAATTTTTCCAGCGGTCCGATAATCAGCGACACGGGCGTGCGTATCTCGTGGGCAATCATCGTGAAGAAGTTCAGGCGGGCCTCGCGCACCTCTTTCTCCTTGGCAGCATTCAGCCGGTCGATCTCCTGCTGATGTTGCCGTTCTGCGCGTTTCAGGCGATAGTGCACATAGTACCAGATGGCTGCCCCGATCAGAAGGAGGTAAAGGGTACGGGCCCACCAACTCCACCAGAACGGGGGATGTACCACGATCTCCAGCGTAGCCTCTTTGGGAGACCACACGCCGTCGTTGTTCGTAGCCTTCACGCGGAAGGTATAGGTACCGGCAGGCAGGTTCGTGTAGGTGGCGCGGTTCTGGTTGCCCACGTAGTTCCAGTCACGGTCGAAGCCGTCGAGCATATAGGCATACTGGTTCTTCTCGGGCGAGCAGTAACTCAGCGAGGCAAACGAGAGGGTCAGCATCCGTGCATCGTCATAGCCGAGTATGAGTTCCCTGGTCTGCGACAGGTCGAGGGGGATGCCTTCTGCCGTGCGCTCCTCCCGGTTCATGATGCTAAGTGCAGTGATATACACAGGCGGCATCACACTGTTGGCCTTGATCTCGTATGGCAGGAAGGTATTGAAGCCGCTGGTACTGCCGAAGTAGATACGCCCGTCGGTGGCCTTCAGTCCGGAGTTGGGCTGGAACTGTTCGCTGACGAGTCCGTCGTGCAGGGTGAAGCGCTGTGTCGAGGGGCGGGTCTGTACCTCGCCTTCCGCTTTCGTGTCGTCTGCCCCGGGCTCGTATCTGACGATGCCCCGTTCCGTGGAGAGCCACAGGGCCCCATTGTCTTCGATGATGTCCATGATGTTATGACTGGGCACCTCAAGATGGATGCGGTCGAAGCAGTCCCGTTTCGTATCGTAGCGGCAGAGTCCGCCGACCGTACCTACCCAGAGCCGTCCGCCCTCATCCACCAGCGTACAGTTCACCTGGTCGCTGGGCAGGGAGTACTTGTCATTGTCGTCGTGCTGGTACTGCCTGAGTTGCCTGTCCTTCATGCCATAGCGCCACAGGCCGTTGCCTTGGGTGGATACCCACAGGCGGCCGTTCCAGTCCTCGTCGATGTCGATGACCATCGCTTCCATCTTGGCGATATGCTCGAAACTGTCCTCGGTGCGGTTATAGAGGTTCAGGCCGTCCATCGTGCCCACCCATGTCCAGCCGCGCATGTCGGTATAGAGGGCATAGCAACTGGGGTTGTCGAGCGACTGGGGATCCTGCGTCTGCGTATATTGTCGCAGACTGCCCGTCTCGATGTTCAGCACCAGCACGCCGTTGGTATAGGTGCCCACCCACAGTTCGTCACCGCAGAAACTGAGGGCATGGGCGTTCTGGTGACTCAGCACGTCCTGGTGGGGATAGTCGATGAAGCGGCGCTCCTTCGGACTGAAGCACATCAGACCGCCGTCGTCACTGGCAATCCAGACGCGGCCGTACTTATCCTCACAGAAGCGGGAGATGACGTTGCCGCGCAGTCCTGTGTCGATGGAGAAGGCCTCGAAGC
Organism: Prevotella sp. UBA4217; assembly: GCA_002379425.1. GTDB lineage: Bacteria > Bacteroidota > Bacteroidia > Bacteroidales > Bacteroidaceae > Prevotella. The sequence continues at coordinate 45,848 of DFTH01000005.1, read as the reverse complement.
GCTTGCCTACGGGGGAGATGTAATGTACGCCGCCATAGAACGTGCCCACCCAGAGTCCGCCCTCCGTGTCACTGGTGATGGCATAGACGAAGCGGTCGCTCTGCCTGTTCTGTGGTATCTGGAGGTCCTCGAAGAACCGCTTCCACTCCCGTGTCTTGGGGTTTAGGCAGATCATGCCGTCGTCGCAGCCGATGGTGAGGCAGTTGTCGTCGCGCTCGTAGAGCGTATGGATATGGTAGCCTGCCCGCGTCAGGGTGGGGTTGAGCACCTGTTCCAGTCGGCCGTCACCATGCATCAGCAGCAGTCCGTTCTCCCAGGTGCCTATCCAGATGCGGCCGTCGCGGGTCTGCAGCATCCGCAGACCGCCACAGTTGCCTTCATAACTGATGCTGACAGGCTCAAACCTGTCGTGCAGGCGGTTCAGCCGCTGTATCGTCGGACCGCCCCAGTTGGTGAGGGTCCATATCTGGTTGGCATTGTCGATCATCACCTGGGCCGCCCCGTTGAAGTCAGCCTTCAACGGATACGCCTTGGCCTGGCCTGTCTTGATTCCATAGTGCCACACGCCGTTCTCCATCGTCGATACCCAGAGACCACCCTCCTTGTCCAGTGCCAGACTGGTCACCGCCGAGTTGATCTCCATCGGCAGGCGGGTGAACTGCTGGTTGGCTTGTGTCAGGCGGAACACGCCTTTCTCCGTTCCCGCATAGACGGCATCCTCGCTGGTCAGCAGGGCGGAGATATACTGGTTCATGCCTAACTCCGGGATGCGGTACGACTGCATCTGTCGGCCGTCATAGCGGCAGAGCCCGTTGTCAGTGCCAAACCAGATGAAACCGTATGGATCCTGCACGATGTTTCGCACGGTGTTAGCCGTCAGCCCGTCGTTCATCGTGATGTTACGGTAGCGGTAGTCGTCCTTGCCTTGTGACGGCAGCGTCAGGAACCATATAGATATCGTTAGTAGTAAGACTTGTCTTATTAATTTCATGTTTTATGTTTTATGAATTGCAAAATAAGCAAATCATCTTTAATAAGCCAAGTCTGAGCCCTGATAATTAACAATAATTAGTGTTTCCCGCATAAAGATGCGTCTTCAAAGGCCGTACAGATGCTCCCGCACCCGCACGGCCACCTAAAAAACAAATTGGTATAAAGCCAACTTGCGTGTCGAAATATATCCTTAATATACGATTTTCCGTTTAACGGGGGTGATGATATGATGGTTGGCCTCGAGTGCCGCAATGCTCAGTTTGTTGTATTCCAACGCGTAGTCCTGAGTGACGTATGGCTCATAGTAATCAATATAACGTGTGGATTCTGGCAGAGGCTGGAACTTCAGGAGCATATAGATGTGGTCGCCAGGCACACCTTCGATGAAGAAATCCTGATTGAAGGGGAAGTTGACGACCTCGATGATGGGGTATTTCTCACCTGTGTCGCAGTCACGCAGATATATGCTATCGGAATATGAAAAAAAGGAGCGCACCCAGCCCAGTCTCATTACAATAGCCAGAAAGGTGGCCTCCTTAGTGCGCCAGATGGTCATCTTGTCTGTGGGATTGCCCGTATGCTTTATGCTGCTCACGATGGGTACGTCGCCATACACGGCATAACTGTCCCAGTCGAGTTTCTTGTAGTTGTGGGAGGGTTTGATAAGTCGCGCCTCATAGATAGCGGGACAGTCTTCATCGTACACGACATCCCGTTCTGTGGCTGTCTGCCCGTCCTTAGTAGTACAGCCGATGGCGGTGAGCAGGCCTGTCAAAAGGCAGATGCCTATGAGTGTATGCTTCATGTCTTAATTGTCGAAATATTGTGTGACGTTGATGATTCTGGTTCCGTCTCGCAGTTGGCAGTAGGGCACGCCATAGATACTGGCATCCCAGAAGCCGCTCGGCAGGTCGGGGAAAACGATGGTGAACATAAACTCCTGCCCTTTGCAGCCCCTCACCACGATGTCGCAGTTCAGTTCGGCAGGCAGCAGGGCGCGTCGCGCCTTGTAGCGGATGCCTGTCGTCTCATTGACAATATAGGTATCAGGCCCGCCAAGCCATATTTTCTCCTCATCACTGTCAATCCTGCCAAACACCTGCATATAGGTCTCCCCATTCACGCGCCGGAAATTGAAGCCGCGACACATCTCGACATAATCTCCCCACAAGTCGCGTGTCCCCACATCGATCGAGTAGAGATGATGCCGTTGCCCTCCGGCTTCAGTCTCTTTCTTCAGTGAGAAGGGTGGTGCAGGCACGCTGGTCATGACGACAGGCTCGTCTTCGGGGATGAACGCCGGTGCCCTGTCTACAATCTTATAGGCTTCGGCCTCTGCTCTCAGCAGATGATGCTCCATGGAGCCGATGGCTGCCGGTCTGGCAAAGGCGGTGAGGGCGATGGCGACAAGGGGCAACATATAGATAACCCTGAGCATTGCCACGCGACTCGACTGCCTGCGGTACATCATTGCCAGCCGCCTCTTCACCGGACTCTGATTGAAAGCATTGACAACGGGCCGAGGGTTGGCCTTTATCACACGGTCTATCAGCAACATCTCGTAGTTGTCGCGATTGAAGCCATGATGGATGACGTATTGGTCTGCCTGATACTCGTGGATATCTTTCAGGTCACGCCGCAGCATCCAGGCGAACGGCAAGAACCAAAGCATGCATGAGGTCATCTCTGACAACAGCATGTCGAGCGAGTGGAGCAGCCGCACATGGGCCAGTTCATGGGCCAGGATGGTATCGTTGGCTTTGTCGGCAGGGTTCACCAAGATCCATCGCAGCCAACTGCAGGATACTTTCACCTTGGGGTTGCTCAGGTATTTTACGCCCCTCGGGGTCGGCAGTGCCGTCTCGAACTGCATGCCGCCGATGATGAGTCTGCCTACACCCACTATTGCCAAGACATACCGAAACCAGAAATAGAGCAGTCCGATAAGATAGATGCCTTCCAGTGCCCAGATAACCTTCACGTGGAGCGCGGGGACTGGTTCATGACCCAAGTCTGGGTCAAGCAACCTGTCCCCATGACCCAGCCCGCGATCCACAACTGTCCGGCTGGTAGCGATCGACTCAGAGATAATCGTTTCCGTGCTACGCACACCCTGCGCAATCACCGTCTGCCGTTCCGTCTCAATGGTGCAGAGAGGCAGCACCATGCTGCCAATCAGGATGGCGAGCAATACGGCGCGGTTCACGCCATGAAAGGTCTCACGCCGTAGCAACAGACCGTAGAGCGAGTAGAGCAGTGTCAGTACGGCTGCCCACTTTATTATATATATGAGGAATGAGGCCATCACTGCTGCTTTTTCAAGTTGTTGAGAAACTGAAGCAGTTCATCGCGACTGACCTTCTCCTCACTCACCAGTGTCGAAACGACCTTCATATAGTCATGTTCAAAATAGCGGTCTACAAACGAACTGAACTTCGACTTCCCATAGTCTTGCTGAGCGACAACTGGATGATAGAGATAGCCCCTCCCCTTTGCCTCGTGCGTCAGATAGCCTTTCTTTTCCAGCATCTGGAACATCGTGGCAATGGTGTTGATGTGGGGCTTGGGGTCTTCATACCGGGCCAGCACATCCTTAGGAGTACAACTGCCAAGTTGCCAGATGATCTCCATGATCTCTTCTTCTTTAGGTGTAAGCTTTACCATGTTTTCAACGAAAAAATTAGTTTATCACTGCAAAGATAGAATAATGACGGATACCTTGCAAATATCCGCCATTACTTTTAAACTAATTTAATAGTTGAATCTACTGCCTCACAAGCTCGCTGGTGCATCTCCCAACGGCTTATTCATTCTTCACCCAGAACTCATAGGGGAAGTCTTCCAACTCGACCTTCGGGGGCTCGGGGTTCTCCTCTGTGGGCATGGGTATCTGGTAGTGTTCCGTGGGCGCACCCATCACGATCAGGTAGAGGTGTTTCAGCGTCTTACCCTTTGGCACCTCGAAATGCTCGGCGTCGATGTCGCTGTAGATGCTCTCGCCGTCGGTGGTGACGGCGGTGAGGGGGTGCATATTGCTCACGCCCCTGACGGCAATCTCGATGGGCTTTTGGATATCCACCAGGCTGTCGAGGAGGATGGCGTTGAAGCCGTATTCCTCGGGGAACTGCTTCGGGCGGTATCCGCTGCCCACCTTCATCGAGCGTTCCCCCGTGCCTTGTACCTCTGTATTAAAGGTGCAGGCATACTGGCGCGTCTCCTTACGGGCATGCTTGAAGTCGAAGTTCACCAGGTGCTGGTAGCCGCGCAACATCTCACGGTTGAACTCGTCCTGCGAAAGACCGTACATCCGCTTGTAGGTCATCACGGGGTCCTCGCCTATCCTGCCCTGGCGGTAGAGTTCGGCAATCGACTTCCGTCCGTGGAGGTCGCTCCACCACTGGATGACGAAGGGCGAGTGATAGATATTGTCGAGATGGAGATAAGCCTTGTGGGTAAGTTTCTTAAAGGCCTCAAAGTGATAGTTCTCATCCGTTAGCCAGTCGGGGTTCACCTGCCAGAGCATCCACTGCGAGGTCATCTCGAAGAAACCGCTGCCGCCCCGTTGAAGTCAGCCTTCAACGGATATGCCTTGGCCTGGCCTGTCTTGATACCATAGTGCCACACGCCGTTCTCCATCGTCGATACCCAGAGGCCACCCTCCTTGTCCAGTGCCAGACTGGTCACCGCCGAGTTGATCTCCATCGGCAGGCGGGTGAACTGCTGGTTGGCTTGTGTCAGGCGGAACACGCCTTTCTCCGTTCCCGCATAGACGGCATCCTCGCTGGTCAGCAGGGCGGAGATATACTGGTTCATGCCCAACTCCGGGATGCGGTACGACTGCATCTGTCGGCCGTCATAGCGGCAGAGCCCGTTGTCAGTGCCAAACCAGATGAAACCGTATGGATCCTGCACGATGTTTCGCACGGTGTTAGCCGTCAGACCGTCGTTCATCGTGATGTTACGGTAGCGGTAGTCGTCCTTGCCTTGCGACGGCAGCGTCAGGAACCATATAGATATCGTTAGTAGTAAGACTTGTCTTATTAATTTCATGTTTTATGTTTTATGAATTGCAAAATAAGCAAATCATCTTTAATAAGCCAAGTCTGAGGCCTGATAATTAATGATAATTAACGCTATTGCCCGTTATTATTTTGCCAATCCAACAAATTGATGTATCTTTGCAGCCAGTATAATAACTATATAGCGATATTGAAGAATTGAAGAATTGAAGAATTGAAGAATTGAAGAATTGAAAAATTGAAGAATTGAGGTGATGATGGATATGAGTTGGGAGTTTGTGCTAAGGATATTTGTGGCCGCCATTCTTGGTGGTGTGATCGGTCTGGAGCGTGAGTATCGGGCGAAGGAGGCGGGGTTCCGCACGCACTTCCTCGTGGCACTCGGTTCGGCCCTGTTTATGATCGTCTCGGCATACGGTTTCGAGGATGTGGTGTCGCTGCCTGGTCACAGGCTCGACGTGTCACGCGTGGCGGCACAGGTGGTCAGCGGCATCGGTTTCATCGGTGCCGGTACGATCATCTTCCATAAGAGCGAGAATGCCGTGCGCGGACTGACCACGGCGGCTGGCGTATGGGTGGTGGCTGCCATCGGTCTGGCCTGTGGCGGTGGCATGTATGTCCTGGCCATAGCGGCCACCATATTAGTGCTTGCCGGACTGGAGGCCTTCAACTATTTCCTCCATAAGTTCGACAAACACCGCGTGGATAAGGGATGAGTTTTCTTTCCGACAACGGATTTAACGGATTAGACGGATTTCTTTTCGACTACGAATTTCACGAATTATACGAATATAATGTGGATTTATTCGTGAAATTCGTGTAATTCGTAGTCGTTAGAAGATTAGTTGTTGACCCAGAACTCGTAGGGGAAGTCTTCCAACTCGGCCTTTGGCGGTTCGGGGTTCTCCTCTGTGGGCATCGGTATCTGGTAGTGCTCCGTTGGCGCACCCATCACGATCAGGTAGAGGTGTTTCAGCGTCTTACCCTTTGGCACCTCGAAATGCTCTGCATCGATGTCGCTGTAGATACTCTCGCCATCGGTAGTGACGGCGGTGAGGGCGTGCATGTTGCTCACGCCCCTGACGGCCACCTCGACGGGCTTCTGGATATCCACCAGACTGTCGAGCAGGATGGCGTTGAAGCCATACTCCTCGGGGAAGTTCTTCGGACGGTATCCGCTGCCCACCTTCATCGAGCGTTCCCCCGTGCCTTGCACCTCCGTATTAAAGGTGCAGGCATACTGGCGCGTCTCCTTGCGGGCGTGCTTGAAGTCGAAGTTCACCAGGTGCTGGTAGCCGCGCAGCATCTCGCGGTTGAAGGCGTCCTGCGAGAGACCGTACATCCGCTTGTAGGTCATCACGGGGTCCTCGCCGATCCTGCCCTGGCGGTAGAGTTCGGCAATCGACTTCCGTCCGTGGAGGTCGCTCCACCACTGGATGACGAAGGGTGAGTGGTAGATATTATCCAGGTGCAGGTAGGCCTTGTGGGTCAGTTGCTTGAAGGCCTCAAAGTGGTAGTTCTCGTCAGTGATCCAGTCGGGGTTCACCTGCCAGAGCATCCACTGTGAGGTCATCTCGAAGAAGCCGCTGCCGCCCCAGGCGTCGCCCACCGAGTCGGCAGGTATCTGGAGTTGGAAGGAGTGGCCCAGTTCGTGTGCCATGCAGTTCATCTTCTCGTCCTGTATGCGGTTGGGTGCCACCCACAGGGCACCGATGAAGTTGTCGTAGGTACCGCCGTAGGCCGTGCCGTCGAGCGAGTACATCACCATGACCATCATCTTATACTGGTCGCATTTCGATCCTGGCAGCGAGAAGGCGAGTGTGTCGCGGAAGAAATTGTAGAATCCCTGTACGCGGTTCTTCAGGTTCTCCAGGTTGAAACTCATGGGCTTGCCTTCGAGCATGGGCGGATTGCTGGTGTCGTTGCCGAAGCCCCGCTCCCACATCAGGATCAGGTCGTCGGTCTCTATCGAGCGCTTCAGGCTCCACTGCGAGGTGTCGGCCTGCAGGTCCATCTTCCGCAGGTCCTCGGGGATATAGATCTTCTTGTTCTGTGCCTGCATCGTACAGCAGCAAGCCATCAGAACCATACTACCAATCAGTCTAATCATAATTCTTAATTCTTAACTCTTAACTCTCAACTCTTAACTCTCAACTCTTACCTCCCCGCAGGGTATCCGCTCACGATGTTGTCCATATACACCGCGCGCGAGTTCAGCCATTTCTCCATGCGGTTGATCTCCGTCTTCGGCTGTCTGTCGATGGGCCAGCGGCTGGCATCGCGGGCCATGGCCTCCTCGGCGGCCTCGGCATAGCGCATCACCTCGGGCCATATCTCCGCCATGATACGGGGCTTTATCTCCTTCCAGCGTGCCTTTACCTCACTGACGAACTGCTTGTTTTTCCACATATCAGTAAAGAAACTGGAGGTATAGGTGTAGTCGCTGACATGGCGGGCGGGATCGGTGCCGAGCACGGTCTCGCGGTAGTCCTTGAAGAAGTAGTGCCCTGTGGTCATCTGTCCCCAGTCGAAGTCGAAGCCGGCATCGAAGTCCCATAGCGGTCCGTAGGTCCACTTGCCGCCCTTGTCGCGGTGCAGGAAGATGCTGCGGGGAGCCGCCACCTCCACATTATAGATAAACTCCTGGATGAGCAGGTAGTCGATCATCACGGGGATGTCCATGATCTCCGCCAGGGCATTGTAGTCGTGATGCTCGATGGTGCGCTCGAGGGTGGCGAGTTCTTCGCGGGCGGCGTCCTTCGCCTCCACCCCTTGCCCCTCCTCCCCGGAGGATGGGAATTTGAGACAGACGGGCAGGCCGTAGGTCTCCGACCAGAAATTATCCGCTGCCCCTGGCGAGTTTTCAGGCCCGTCATCCACGTCGAGGGCCAGCAGCAGTCCTTCCTCCTTGTCGATATTGACACGGTTCTTGCCCTGTTCCACCTGTTCCGTCAACTGGTACAGTCCTTTATAGTCGCCGTTGACGGTCAGTTCCACGTAGCGCGTGTGGTTGGGGTAGGGGATGCCCAGTCGTTCGCCCATCTTGAAGACGAGAGTGTTCATCAGGTGTGTCGGGTCGCGATAGTTGGCCAGCAGCACCCAGTCCTTGTCGGCAGCCAGTCCGAGGATCTCTGCCTTCTCGTCGAGTTTCAGGCGGTAGGGCTTCTTAGGGTACCACTCCCAGGTGGAGTTGCCGCGCCCGCGGATGCGCCCCCGTCCTTCGTAGTTCCATGTGGCGGTGTCGGCCTCTATCCTGATGGTGCAGCCTCGGTAGTCGGCCTTGTCCTTGCTGGTGATGGCCATGCCGCCATCCACGGTGATGTCCATCCGTGCCACGGTGTATTTCGCCGGGACGACCCTGACGGGCGTCTCGGGTTCCGGCTCATCTGGCTTCACGGTGTCGGTCTGCGCCTCAGGTTGCTCTGGCGTGACGGGTGTCACGGGCTTCGGCTCGGGCAGGTCACCCTCCGAGGAGCATCCCGCCATCAGCAGGGCAGCCAGTCCGAAAAGTAGTAGTTTTCTCATAATGCATATCTGATTTCCGGCTGCAAAGTTACGGTATATCCCCCAGACAGGCTGTTACAATCGTCTAAAATGATGCAACAATCGTCCATCGTGCGCGCGTGGTAGTTGTCTTAAGCCAAAAACAAGTGTCCCACGTGTACCATCTGTCCTGGAAGGATAACCCCATGGTGGACAGGTGGGACATATAGGACACTTAAAAAGTGGATATTGCAACTATATATATGCGCGGGCGTATGTGCGCGCATGTAGAGAATTTGTCAGGTGAACGGTCGGGTGCGACATCGAAAGAGTCTTTTCTGGAATAGGAAGACTGTTTTCTGCATTCCCAAGGCCTGGGACGAGAATGAGAAGGCTCCTCACGTTCGTAAAGAGGCTCCTCACGTTCGTAAAGAGGCTCCTCACGTTCGTAAAGTGGCTCTTTTCTGGAGAAAAGTACCTCCTTTTTCCGAAAAAAGGGGACGGACACTGATGCGTCCGCCCCCCGGCTACTAACCAAATTAACCTAAAAAACGGGGTTAGAAGTGTAGTTCCATCGGAATGATGGCTGTGAAGGTCTGCCCGTCCTTGATATAGATTAGGGTCGGCTTGCAGGTGAGAACGTCGCCCGGATTCACGGCATTGGTCTCTGCCTCTGGGTCTGGTGGCAGGTGGCCGATGTTCAGCGTGTAGGCATTGTCGTACTCGAAGTAGAAGGCGTGGTTCTCGCCCCACCATGTCTGTGCACCCTGGGCGGTCATCCAGAAGCCGATGCCGTTGGCGGAGTAGTCGTAGGAGACGCTGCCGTCGGGCTGTGTCAGACCGAAGGCGACCTTACCCTCTGCGGGAGCCACGGCCTCTTCGCCACGTGGGATGATGTTAGCCACGATCTCTGCGGGCTGCATCTTGAAGGCCTTGGCGATGGCTTCCATCTGTCCGTTCTCCAAGAGGTTATAACTCAGGTCGAGCCAAGTATCGTTGGCGGCATCAAGACCTGTGATCTCTACGGTGGGCAGGGTGACACTCTCAGGATCACCGGCAGGGATATCCACGAATCCCTCAACGCCTGTGTTCTCAAACTTCACGTTGTAAGGCCACTGCTGGTCGTTGGTCTCGTCATCGTCCCAGCCCTGACGCTGATAGTCTGTCGGGGTGGCCACCACCACGAGATAGAGTTTATCGGTACCTGCGGGCACCTTCATCTCTGCCACGGCATCCTGTCCCTTGGCCATCTCGCCATAGACCGACTTGTCGCCACAGACGGCCACGAAGCCGATGCGATAGGCAGACGAGGTGTTCGACTGCTGATTGTAGGTCGTGACGTTGCCGATGGCGGCACCGTCACCGTTGACCACCTTACCAGGGTCACCAGCCACGAGTTCGCTGCCAGGAGCCACAGCCTTCAGGTCAGCCTTCACCACCGTACCGGCGGCGGGCACGTTCAGGGCGATGGCGTTGAAGCCCGTCGTACCCGGACAGTTGTCGTAGGTGGGCTGGAAGCCACCGTCCTTCGGCAGCATGCTGGTGGTATAGTTGGCTGCACCGGGGTTGTAGCCGAGGTACTGGTGAACGGCGTCGAAGTCGTAGTTCACGGCACGGGCAGCATAGTCATAGTACTCATCATAGAACTTCTCCATATCGTTACTGCAGAACAGGCGGGCGTAGGTCTGAAGCGGATCCTCGGGGAACTTCGACTCGCGCCAGATCTGGCCGTAGGCCTCGATGCCGTGCTTCTGTGTCAGGTAGTATGGCAGCCAGTAAGAGGCGTAGCGCATGAACTCGTGGTTGAAGTGGCGGTGGTGGTTGCGGAGCCATACCGAAGGATGAGCCTCCTGTGTGAAGCACTCCTCGGGATAGTCCTGGAATGACTGCCACTGTGCGCACTGCTCCCAGTAGGCACAGCCGCCGGCACCGTTCTCGCCGAAGCCATAGCGGAAGCCGCAGTTCATGCCGTAGTCCGTCTCTTCGCCCTCACCGTTGAGCAGTTTGTCGCAACTCACCTGATACTGGAAGGAGTGGCCGATCTCATGACCGATGGTAGAGCCCACAGGCTGACAGGTAGAGGGGTTCACCCAGAGGGCGCCGATCACGTTGTCGTAGCCAGAGCCAGTGGCCAGCCAGTCCTGCTGATAGAGGATATATATCTGCATCTTATACTGGTCGAGGTACGACTTGCCCTGACCTGTGGTAGCCATCTTCAGTTTCTCCACGTTGGTGGTATAGAACTGCTCAGCCTTCTGCAGCAGGTCATCGACATCCACGCGGAGGGCGGCGGGCACGTCGCTGCCATTGGGATCGTAGCCGAAGCCCGGCTCCCAGAACACGAAGAAGTGCTCACTCTGCTTCATGCGCCAGAACGACCACTTGGCATCGTCGCGCAGCATGTAATCGACACCATGCTCAAAGCCCTCGTTCCATGCGCCCGGACAAATGTACTTGTCGAAGTTCTGCACCTCCGAACGGTCCATCGTGTGGACAGCATCGGGATTCTGGTTCTGGTGGACATTGATCACAGAGGTCTTGTCGCCGCAGCGGATCTCAATCTGAGCATCACGGTAGAACTCCGAGTCGTTCTTCTTGATGTAGAACGGCATCTTCACTTCACCGGCCTTTCCCGTGTTCACGGTCAGGGTCAGCCATTCGATCTTAGTATTGGCGGCACGGGTGGTCACGTCGCTCACCGAGGCCGTCCAGTCACTGTTGGCCGTGAACGTGATGCTGCTTTCCACCTCGTCCCATTCTACGGTCTTGTTCAGTTCACTTTCCGCAATAGAGATGTTGCCCACGATGACATCGTCATCACTCGAACATGCGGACAGTCCGAGAGCGAAGAGCGCAACGAGGGCGCTCTTGCTCATCAATCTATAAAAATACTTCATAAGATTTTAATTTGCGGTAATATAGGCGCCAGCCATATGACTGGCACCTTATTATTTTTACTCAAAAGTTACCTTTACTCTAAACTCCAAGAACTTCGATAAATCCTCCTTCAGAGCATACACGAAATCAAGTGTCGTTTCCGTGCCAGAATCAATATTTGGTGCTCGACCAATGTTGCACGTATCGCCATCAACTTGTGTTTCAATAAAGATGGCAAATCCCTCAACGCCCCAGTCTGTAATAACACCGTTCAGATTCATCCAATAGCCTATACCGCTACCTCCAACATTGTACTCACCTGTCATGTTCCATTCACCAGTCGTTTGGTCAACCAAGTACATGGCCACAGGTCCATCCATATCCTTACAAGCCTTGATGAAATCAGAGATTGACATTCCTGTGCATGTTTCAATCGTTGAGGCGTAGTCATTGAAATTAATCGTATAGGCACTATAATCTCCGGCAGGAATAGTGGCGTTGACAAGAACCAGGCCTGGATTTGTGACTTTAACCTCCAGATTGAACCTGACATAATCATCATAGTCTTTTCCATTGTCAATTGCAAAGCCCACATTAGAAACAAAGTTAAGACCAGCAGATGTATTATCAGGAACGCTCACGATGAGAGCCTTTTGGGCTATGTCCAATTCAATGCTCCCTGCACCATTTGATGCATCAGTTATAAGACCACCATCAGTGTACCACCAACCGTTGCTGCCCTTGGTCGGAGCAGTCTTGTTCCAGATACCGCGGGCGGTATTGATGTTATAGAATACCACCTTACCTGATTGAACTCCGGCAATCATGTCATCGACCGTCATCTTCATCTTGGTCTGGATCTGCTCGGCATAGTCCTTCAGATAGATTACTTGGGGCGTAATGTGTCCCTCTCTGAATTCTGCAGTATAGGCGATGGTGGCATTGGCATCGGCACGCAGGTAAGGTGCCTCGTCGGGACCATAGACGTGCTTGCTGACTGCGTCCTCGGGATCATCGCTACAGGCGGTGAAGCCCAGGGCAAAGCAAGCCATTGCGATATATAATATGTTCTTTTTCATATTCTTGAATTCGTTTAATTCGTTTAATTCGTTGTCTTAGTTCGCTGCTGTATAGCCAGGATTCTGCTTCAGTTTGGGGTTGCCGTCGAGAGCAGTCTTCGGAATGGGGAACAAATCTGTGTGACGGTCTGGCTCAGGATCCTTGCAGAACCACGACTTGCCGCAATACACGTTCATGTTCGTACCCTTGATCATGAAGCGGATAATGTCGTCGCGACGGTGTGCCTCGCAGACGAACTCACGTCCTAACTCGTCGAGCAGTCCGCCCAGTTCGATGTCGTCACCCCCCTGATAGTTCTCCACCCAGTTGTCTTCGCCACCGAGTTCGCCAGTATTCTCGCGGTGTCCGTAGTTGTACTTACTGCCACCTTTCAACTGGGCTGCCGTGACACGGGCCTTGGAAGGATCTGCCTTGAAGTTGCGGGTACGCACCTGAGTGACCAGTTCGGCAGCATCGTCTTCGGTCTCACCGTTGTAGCCGCCGAGGCGGAGCAGGCACTCAGCCTTCATCAGCAGGGCATCGGCATAGCGGTAGTAGGGCACGTCGTCGTAACTTGAACCGAAGTCACCCGATACAATCTCGTATTTCACCAGTCGCCAACTCTCCATCGGGTAGCAGCCTGGGTTGTCGATGCTGTGCAGTTCGCGGGTATAGTCGAGGGGTTCACCATCCAGGAGAATGGGGCTGCCATCAAGGGCATATTGTGGGCCGCCAGTCCAGGTATTCTCCAGACGAGAGTCGCCCTCCTCATAGATATCGAGGAACTGGGGGAACACGATGCCACCGCCAGTAGCCCAACCTGAGAAGTTCCAGCGGGCGCGGCCTGCATTGTGGATCCAGAGGTTGGCCATGAAGTTACCACCGGCATACTTGTTCTCGAACACGATGCCGAAGATGATCTCTGGTGAGGTAGAGATATCCTCCATGAAGTTGTCGCTATAATTAGGAGCCAGTGCGAACTTGCCCGAGTTGATGATCACGTCGAGGGCATCGATACACTTCTGATAGTACGAGGGATCCTTGGCCTCGGGGAACCAGGCATCGTGGTTCAGATAGAGTTTGGCCAGTTGCATATAGGCGGCATACTTGCTGAGTTTGCCAAGTGACACATCCTCACCGCATTGCTCTGCCACGTCCTTCAACTCCTTCTCAATCCACTTATAGGTCACTTCAGGTGCCGCCTGTTCAGGCGTCCAGCCATCGGGATGCACGAAGGTGGTATCGAGAGGTATGTTACGGAACAGGTCGAAAAGGTTGTAGTAGTACATGGCGCGATAGGCGCGTACCTGAGCCTTGATGAGTTCACTGCCTGCCACCTGCTCGTTGGCCAGGATCTGGTTGCAGGCGTTCACACCACTGTAGTTGTTGTCCCAGTTCACCTCGAAGTGGCCGATACCAGAGTTGAACTCGTGCTTGTGCATGGAGATGTAGAGGTCGCCCCAGCCAATACCGATACGGTTAGGGATGCCCCAAACGTCGGAACTCTCATCCATGATGTCGGCCATGCCGAACCATCCCCAATACACGTCGCGCAGACTGCCATAGACGGGGGCAATGGTGGCTTCGAGGTCGGCATCCGTAAACTCATACTTCTCGGAGGCCAGACGGTCGTATATCGTCTCGTCCAGATCGGTACATCCACCGATGGTCAGGCCAGCGGCTCCTACCATAGCGGAAACGATGATTTTGTTATATATTGCTTTCATTGTCAATTCTGTTTTAACTTTGAACTATGAATTATGAACTATAAACTTCTTAGAACGTAACGTTCAAGCCAAAAGTATAGGTGCGGATGGTCGGATACTTGTCGCGGCTGTCGATACCAGAGTACTGGGGATCGCCGTTAGAGAGTTCTGGATCCAGTCCGTTGTAGGCAGTGATGGTGAACACGTTGTCGGCAGACAGATAGACGCGTGCTGCCTTGAGGTACTTGTTCTCCTTCAGTGGCACGTTATAGCCTAAAGTGATGTTAGAGAGTTTGAAGAAGTTACCGTTGCTCAGGTAGTAACTCACGAAGGTCTGCTTCTGTGCGGGCTTCAGCACGTTGCCGTCACCGTATGGAGCCTCGGCGGCATCCTTCAAGCGGTTGTAGGTCACGGCGTTGTTCTGATAGTAAGCGCGAGCCTCGTTCAGAATCTTGAAGCCAAACTGACCAGTGAACTGCATGTTCAGGTCGAAGTCCTTGTAGCGGAGGCTGTTGCTCCAACCCACGTTCACCTTAGGAATGGCATTGCCAAGATACTGATACCATGTCTCCTTGTCGGTCAGCATATTGTCGTTGAATTCGACAATCTCGCCAGTCTGTGGATTCTCAATCATCCAAAGACCGTTTTCGCTGACACCTACCGACTTCAGACCAAACCACTGTCCGAGGGGCTTGCCCACCTCCATACGCTGGGTAGAGAGCGAGATTGGCTCACCCAACCAAGCAATATCGTGTTCATTGGCGGTCTCATAGAGGTCATTGGAGAGGCTTAACAACTTGGTAGCATTGTGGGCGAAGGTGGCTGTGGTTTTCCACTCAAAGTCGTTCGTGCGGACAGGGATGGCATTGATGGCCACCTCGATACCCTGGTTGCGCATCTCACCGACATTGGCCATTGTACGAGGATAGAGGTTTGGCGGAACAGGTACATCATATTCCCAGAGCATATCCACCGTCTTCTTGCGATAGAGGTCGATGCTACCCCAGATGCGGTCGCCAAGCACGGCGAAGTCGATACCGAAGTTGAACTCGGTGCTCTTCTCCCACTTCAAGTCGGGGTTCGGGTTCTGATCGACCTTCAAACCCTGCTTCCAGGTGCCGTTGTCATAGTAATAAGGTGTACCTAATGCCCAGGTGGTCAGTGAGAGGTAGCGGCTGCCAGGGATGACACCCGTCACACCGTAACCAGCGCGCAACTTCAGGTTGTCGAGCCAAGAGCGCGTGCCCTCCATGAACTTCTCATTAGAGATGGTCCATCCGAGAGAGACAGAAGGGAAGGAGCCCCACTTATTATTTTCACCAAACTTGGAGGAACCCTCACGGCGCATAGAGAGCAGCACGTTGTACTTGTCGCTGAAGCCATAACTGATACGTCCGAAGAAGCCAATCAGTTTGTCGTCGCCCTTGCCAGAGCCCATACCGGCCTTACCGTCTTTCAGGTACTGACCGACACCCATATTGTTGTACTCGAAGAAATCGTTCAGGAAGTTGGTGTTGTTGGCGTAGAAACTCTCGTCCACGTTGTATTGGTAACTGTAACCCACGAGTGCCTCGAAGCGGTGGTCGCCCCACTGGTGCTTATAGGTAGAGGTCAGTTCCAGGTCGTCGCTCTTATAATAGCCATAACTGTGATAGGCGTAACCAGTGGTATAACTGTTCTTCTGGCCATAATAATTAGAAGTCTGATAACCCTCGTCGTGTGCATTGTAGCGCTCGGTAGAGAGTTTCAGGTTGGTCTGCCATCCCTTGATGGGCTCTACGGTGATGTTACCAGTCAGACGGGTCGTCTCTGTCTTGTACTCACCAGTCTGCTCCTTCAGGATACCCACGGGGTTATAGTAGTAGTTGATACCGAAGTTCTCGTAGTAGTCGCCGTCCTCGCCGTAGATAGGCTCGGTGGGGTTACGCATCAGAGCCTGGCGATACACCATCTGACCTGCGGCATCCACAGGACCGTTCTGATGCCAGCGCTTCAGGATGTTGAACTGTAGTTTCAGCATGTCGTTGAACATCCAGTGGGAGACACCGGCATTGAAGTGCATCTCCTTGGCGTAGGTCTCGATGAATACACCCTTCTGGTCGCGATAGGTGAAGTCGGCTGTATAACTGGTGCTCTTGTTACCACCATTGATACTCACGTTATGGTTGTGGGTAAGGGCAGTGCGGCTGACGGCATCGAGCCAGTCTGTATCGTAACCACGGTCGGTATAGTTGGTCTTACCGGCACGGATATCCTCACCTTCCATCATGTCGAGTTTCTTGCCAAACGTGGCCAGAGAGACATAACCGCTATAGTTGGCGGTGGTACGGCTCTCGCGCTTGCCGGCCTTGGTCGTGATCAGGATCACACCTGCGGCACCACGCGTACCATAGATAGCGGCAGCAGAAGCATCCTTCAGCACGTCGATACTCTCGATATTCTCAGGAGCCACACTGGTGAGGCTGCCTTCCAGACCGTCAATCAGCACGAGCGGTGTGTTGGCACCCTGGAGAGAGATGATACCACGCAGACGGATAGAGGAAGCGGCACTCGGGTCACCAGAGCCATTGCTGATGGTCAGACCAGCCACCTTACCTTTAATCAGGTCACCGGCATCGTGGATATTACCCTGAGCGAAATCCTCAGCCTTCACGCTGGTGATAGCCGAGGTGACATCGCCCTTGCGCTGGGTGCCGTAACCGATGACGACCACCTCGTTCAAGAGGGCATTGTCTTCCTGGAGGGTCACGTTGCTACCGGCCTTCACCTCCTGGGCTACGAAGCCGATGTAACTCACGACAAGCGTTGCGTTGCGGTTGGCAACATTCAGAGAGTAGTTACCGTCGAAGTCGGTAACCGTTGCGTTCTTGGTGCCCTTCTCAGTCACCGTGGCGCCGATGATCGGCTCGCCCTTGGCGTCTGTGACAACACCCTTCACCGTGACGCCCTGCTGAGTGACCTCAGCGACGTCGCTCGATACGCCTTCTGCAGCCAGTGCGGTCATGCCGCCTGATGCCAGCAGAAGCAAACATAAGAAATGTTTCTTCATACCAATTTGTTTTTTAGGTTTGTTAATGTTATACATGTTATTTAGTTATAATTTTCGAAAGTTGCCGCAAAGTTACATAATATTAACGGTACGGACTAAAAGAATCGTCCAAGAAGATAGCAAAAT